>NZ_RFFG01000040.1 GCF_003696215.1 Actinomadura harenae
GGCTCGGCGGCCACCGGCGCCGCGGCGGGCGCGGGCGCGGCGGCGGGGGCCTCGGCGGGGGCTTCGGTCTTCGCCGGAGCCTCGGCGGGAGCCTCGGCCTTGGCGGGGGCGTCGCCCTTGCCGCCGATGATCGCGATCGGGGCGCCGATCGCGGCGGTCTCGCCCTCGGCGACCAGGATCTCCGTCAGCACGCCGGCCTCGTAGGCCTCGTACTCCATGACGGCCTTGTCGGTCTCGATCTCGCAGAGGACGTCGCCGACGGCCACCTCGTCCCCCGGCTTCTTCTGCCAGGCGGCGATGACGCCCTCCTCCATGGTGTCGGAGAGGCGGGGCATCAGGATCTCGGTCATCGGACGGTCTCCACGGTGGTACGGCCGGTCGCGCGGAGTGTTTCGCGAACGGCGGTGAGCAGGGAGTCGGCGGACGGCAGGGCGGCGGTCTCCAGCGGCTTGCTGTAGGGCAGCGGGACCTCGGCCATGGCGACCCGGCGGACCGGGGCGTCCAGCCAGTCGAAGGCGCCCTCCTGGATCGTCGCGGCGATCTCCGCGCCGATCCCGTAGGTGAGCCAGTCGTCCTCGGCGACGACCGCGGAGCCGGTCTTGCGGACCGACGCGACGATGGTCTCGCGGTCGAGCGGGCGCAGGCTGCGCAGGTCGACGACCTCGGCGGACACGCCCTCGGCGGCCAGCTTCTCGGCGACCTCGGACGCGACGTGCGCCATCCGCGAGTAGCCGATGATCGTGATGTCGGTGCCCTCGCGGGTCACGGCCGCGCGGCCGATCTCGGCGGGCTGGACGTCGTTGATGTCGTCCGGCACCTCGCCCTTGGTGTTGTAGAGCGCGAGGTTCTCCAGGAACAGGACCGGGTCGTCGTCCCGGATCGCGGCCTTGAGCAGCGCGGACGCCTCCAGCGGCGTGGACGGCGCGACGACCTTCAGGCCCGGGACGAACGAGTAGTACAGCTCGACGTTCTGCGAGTGCGTCGCGCCCAGCTGCTGTCCGCCTCCGCCCGGGGTGCGGATGACCATGGGGACGGGCTTCTGCCCGCCGAACATGCCGTAGATCTTGGCGGCGTGGTTGACGATCTGGTCGAGCGCCAGCAGCGAGAAGTTGATCGTCATGAGCTCGACGACCGGGCGCAGGCCCAGCATCGCGGCGCCGATCGCGGCGCCGACGAAGCCCTCCTCGGCGATCGGGGTGTCGCGGACGCGCCGCTCCCCGAACTCCTTCAGCAGCCCCTCGGTGATCTTGTAGGAGCCCTCGAAGATGCCGATCTCCTCGCCCATGAGCAGGACGTTCTCGTCACGGAGCATCTCGGCCCGCAGCGTGTCGCGCAGGGCCTGGCGGTAGGTGATGGTTGCCATGGAAGTCGATCTCTCAGACGCGGAAGAGCGGGTCGGCGGGAAGACGCGGCAGGTCGTTCGGCACCGGCGTCGCGTAGGTGTAGTCGAACAGCGTCGACACCTCGGGGTGCGGGGACTCGTCCGCGAACGCGGCCGCGTCGGTGACGATCTCGGCGATCTCGGCCTCGAGACGCTCGACGTCCTCGGCGGACAGCAGCCCGGCGTCCTCGAGGTCCAGGCGGGCCTTGGCGAGGGGGTCGGCGGCCTTGAGGGCCTCCTTCTCCTCCTTGGTGCGGTACTTGGCCGGGTCGACGACCGAGTGACCGCGCAGCCGGGGGCTGGTCAGCTCCAGCAGGTACGGCTTGCTCTCCTCGCGGGCGCGCTCGACGGCCTCGCGGGCCGCGTCGCGGACGGCGATCACGTCGGTGCCGTCCACGCGGGCGCTGGCCATCCGGTACGCCGCGCCGCGCTTGTACAGCTCGGGCTCGGCGGCGGAGTGCTCGACCGTGGTGCCCATGCCGAGGCCGTTGTTGATGATCACGAAGACCACCGGCAGGTTCCACAGGGCGGCGATGTTCAGCGACTCGTGGAACGCGCCGATCGCGGCCGTGCCCTCGCCCATCTGGACCATGACGACGTCGTCGCCGCCGCGGTAGGACACCGCCATCGCGGCGCCGGTCGCGAGGGGCAGCTGGCCGCCGACGATGCCGTAGCCGCCGAGCAGGCGGGCCTCGGTGTCGAACATGTGCATCGAGCCGCCCCAGCCCTTGGACACGCCGGTGGAGCGGCCGTACAGCTCGGCCATCACGCGGCGCGGCTCGATGCCCTTGGCGATCGCGTAGCCGTGCTCGCGGTAGTTGGTGAAGAGGTAGTCGGTGGGACGCAGCGCGGCCATCAGGCCGACGACCGTGGCCTCCTCGCCCAGGTTCAGGTGGCAGTAACCGCCGATCTTGGCCTCGGTGTAGGCCCGGGCGGTCCGCTCCTCGAAGCGGCGCACCAGCAGCATCTGCCGGAAGTACTCAACGCGCGCCTCGTCGTCGGCCCTGCGGCGGGCGACGGCGCTGGCACGGTTGTCGGCGGGCTTGGGGGTGCCCTTCACCGCCGTGCCCCTGGTGCTCTGCGCGCCGGTGGTCCGGCGGGCGCGGCCCGGGGCTGCCTTCGTGGTCTCAGCCATCGGCGTTCTTCCTCCGTACGGGGAGAGGGTGCCGCGGGGTCGCCGCGCCACTCATCACCGATCATCATTGATCAATGATCGATCATATGCCCTCGGTCAAGAGGTCTGGACCAGTGTTCATTCCCGTCCGCCCCCTACCATGGAGGGCGTGAACGCCCCGTCCGTCGCCCCGTCCGACGACCAGCCCGCCCTGCTGCGGCGCACCGGCCTGGTCGACCAGATCCGTGAGTTCATCGTGGACGGCATCTCCAGCGGCCGCTGGCAGCCCGGCGAGCGCATCGTCGAACGCCGTGTGGCCACTGAGCTGGGCGTCAGCCAGGGCCCGGTCCGCGAGGCGTTGCGCCTGCTGGAGACGCTGCGGCTCATCGAGACGCTGCCCAACCGCGGTGCCCGCGTCCGCCCGTTCGACGAACGCGACCTGGCGGAGATCTTCCCCGTCCGGGCCGGTCTCGAACGTACGGCCGTCGAACTGGCGCTCCCGCGTCTCACCTCCCACCTGGACGAACTCGAGGCCCAGAACGCGCGGCTCGCCGAGGCCGCCGCCGAGGGCGACCTGGACGTCCAGATCCGTGAAAGCATCCACTTTCACCGTCTCGTGGTCGGCTTCAGCGGTAACCACCTGCTTACGTCGGTGTGGGAGGGCCTCGGCATCGAGGTCTGGACGACGCTGTCCCTCCGCCTCCACAAGACCGAGATCTACTCCAAGTCCGCCGAGCACGCCCGCATCATCGAGGCGTTCCGCCAACAGGACCCGTCCGCCCCGCAGATGCTCCACGACCACGTCATGAACTACGCCCCCCTCACCTACCGTCCCTAGGGCGCGACCGGCCCCTAGGCGGGACGCCACAAGCGCACGGGCCACTCGGCGTCGCCCACGGCGAGCGCCGCGCCGTCCGGCGTGAACGCGACCGCCTTGGTCTGCCCGCTGTGCGGGAGCGGACGCCCGATCGGCTCGAACGCGTGGAGATCCCACACTGTCAGGGGCTCGCCCGGCGCCCACATCGCCGCCGCGCGCCCCTCCGGTCCAACGATCACGGACGTCGCCCGGGTTCCCTCCGGCATCAGGGACGGTTCGGAGGGGTAGCCGTCGGCGGTGGCGCGCCAGCTGTGGACCCAGCCGGGCGCGACGGTCACGATCGTCTGACCATCGGGGGAGATCCCGGCGGTGTCGAAGCGGATGAGGGAGCCGATCTCGACGCGCGATTCGAGGATCTTGGTGGACTCGCCGCCGGTGAGCCGGTACGTCGCGACCGAGCAGTGGCCGTTCCTGTGCTGGAACGCCACGATCCGGTCGTCCGGCAGCACCGTCAGGGCGTGGTCGCTCGCGAACCACCACAGGGCCCAACTGCCCTTGACCGGCTCGGGGTCCTTGAGGCGGTGGCCCGTCCGGGTGTTCCAGACGAGGCAGGTCCGCTGGTCCTTCCCCGGCTCGGCGTGGCCCGCCACCAGCCACCGGGCGTCCGCGGTGAAGGCGAGGGCGCGCACGGGGCCCTTCGGCACGGACCAGGAGTCGGCCAGGATCCGGTGCTCGGGCGCCGAGCCTTCGACGGAGTACGACCCGACCTCGTGACCGGGCACCGCGTACGCCACCTGGGACCCGTCCGAGGTGATCGCGACGGCGCTGATCACGCCGGCCGGTCCGCTCCCGCCGGCCGCCGCCCTGAGCAGGGTCGACTTTCCGGACACCCGGTTCCGGACGCGGATCGAGCCGTCCAGGTGGCCGGTGACCAGGGAACGGTTGTCGGCGCTGAAGGCCAGGGCGGTCGCGCCCGCGGTCTCGTCGGGCAGCAGGCCCGGGACGCCGGGGATCACGGACCAGGGGCCGCGGGGCTCGGCGGGGACCAGGCGCGGGGGCGCGACGACGCGGGGCTCCGGGTGAGACTGCGGGTACGGGTACGGCACGGGTCTCGGCCGGTGGGCGGGATTGCGGGTGAACGGGTAGCGGTCGGCGGTGTCGGTGCCGCGCTGGTTCGGGGCGGGAAGGCCGTGCGCGGTCAGGCGCCGCCGCAGGTGGACGTACAGGTCGCCCAGGGTGAGGGCTCCGGGCCGTCCGGCACGCCGTCGCGGACGAGCGCGAGCAGCCGGCCGGTGAAGGACGTCGGGACCCCGGCCTGCTCCGCCGCCGGGACGACGTGGGCGGTGTGGTCGCTGGCCGTCAGCGTGTAGACGCCGCGGACGTCGGTGGTGTCGGCCACGGCGTCCGGCGGGGACAGGGCCTCGATGGCCCGGCCCGAGTAGCAGCAGTCCAGGATGACGATCTTCGTGGCGGCCGGGCTGTCGCGGAGCAGGTCGCGGACGCGGCGGTACTCCAGGCCGGTGAGGTCCGGGTCCCCGGCCTCGGTGTCGGCGAGGGCGAGGCTGAGCTCGCCGTGCGGCAGCATCACGCCGTGGCCGACGAAGTACAGCAGCAGGACGTCCTCGGTCCCGCGGGCCAGGACGCGCATCCGCTGGACGAGCCTGCGCCAGTCGGACGGGTCGGACTCGACGGTCACCCGGTCGTCCGGCCAGCCGCACAGGGACGGGTCGGTGAGGACGGCGCGCATCCCGGCGAGGCTGTTGGCGGCGGCCGGGAGGCGCGGGAACGCCGCGTCCGCGTACGCCGCCGTCCCGATCAGGATCGCCCGGGACCGGGAGAGGTCAGTCATCACCGTCGTTCAGTGCCTCATTCGGGGCCTCGTTCAGGGCCTCGCCCGGCAGCGCTCCCCGCTCGCTGCGCAGGACTTCGCGCAGCAGGGGCAGGACGGCCTCGGCGGGCAGGTCCGTGGTGTCGATCCTGACGCTGCCGTTCGCGGTCGTGACGCTGACGCTGACGTCCGGGCGGCGGGACTTCACCCACGCCACCAGGACGTTCGTGAGGGCGACCGCCGCGCCGCCGGAGCCGAGCGCGGCGACCAGGACGTCCGTCCCGCCGCCCAGCTCGCCGTCGCGCGGTGGCGCGGACTCGGCGCGGACGCGTCCGGCGAGCGTCCGGTCGCCGCGCAGCCACTCGTACAGTCCGGCCGTCTCCCGCACCGGATCGTCGCCGCTGACCTTGATGCGTGCCTCCATGGCGATATGGGAGCACGGAACACGCGCGTGGGCGAGGGTTTCGGGCACAAGAACGCCCCGGCCCGCGAAAGGGCCGGGGCGCCTGGACGTCCGGGATCAGTCGGTGCGGGAGAAGCGGCGGGCCGACCAGATCAGCGGGACGAGACCGAGCACGGCGAGCAGGGCCCACTCGGCGACGATCGGCGGGTGCCAGGCGCCGATGGTCAGCGGGCGGAACAGGTTCGGCGGCGCCGACGGCAGCTGGGACGCGACCGTGCGGCGCAGCGCGTCCACCGCGTAGGTGAGCGGGTCGGCGAGCGCCAGGGTGCGGAGCCAGCCGGGCAGCCCCGCGAGCGGGAACATCGCGCCGGACAGGAACGTCAGCGGCGCCATCAGCACCGACATGGCCGTCCCGTAGGTGGGCGGGCGCCGGACGAACGTCGCCGCGAGCACGCCGACCGCCGTCATCGCCAGCGACGCCAGCCCGAGCTGCGCGGCGAGCATGACGATCAGCAGCGGCCTGGCCGGGACGCCGATGAGCGGCCCGGCGGCGAGCAGCAGCGTCCCCTGGACGGTCGCGATCGTCGCGCCGCCCAGGCACTTGCCGAGCAGCAGCGACTCGCGCCGGACCGGCCCGGCGAGCATCTCCCGCAGGAAGCCCGCCTGTTTCTCCCACAGCAGGGACGCGCCGACCGCCACGGCGGGCCCGAGCGCGGCCGTGACGAGCGCCCCGGAGAACACGAACAGCTGGTAGTCGCCCCGCCCGATCCCCGGCATCAGCCCGGACAGCCCGATCCCGAGGATGAACAGGAACAGCAGCGGCTGCACCATCGACAGCAGCGCCGCGAACCCGTCGCGCCGGTAGAGCAGCAGGTCGCGCCGCCACACCATGCGGACGGCACGCACCTCGGCCGCCAGCCGCCGCGTCCGCGCGGGAGTCCCCAAGGACGAGCCGTCCGGGCGGGGCATGGACGCCGGGACGGGCGGCGCGCCGAGCGTCGGCTCGTCGTTCAGCGGACGGCCCGTGTGGTGCAGGAACACCGCGTCCAGGGACGGCGGGGGAGCGCCGGGCGCGGTGAGCTCGTCCTTCAGCGCGGCGGGGGAGCCCTCCGCGACGATCCGCCCGGCGTCGATGATCGCGACCCGGTCGCACTGCTCCGCCTCGTCCAGGTAGTGCGTCGTGAGGAAGATCGTGACGGCCTCGCGTTCCCGGACGGCCCGCAGGTGCTCCCACACTCGTGCGCGCGCGTGGGGGTCGAGGCCGAGCGTCGGCTCGTCCAGGACGATCAGCCGGGGCCGGTGCAGCAGCGCGCGGGCGATCTCGAGGCGGCGGCGCATCCCGCCGGAGAACGTCCCGGCGATCCGGTCGCGCTCCGCGGTGAGGCCGACGAGGTCGAGCGCGCGGTCGACGCGCTCGGGGATCAGCGCGGGCGGCACGTCGTACAGGTCGGCGTGGAAGCGCAGGTTCTCGGCGGCGGTCAGGTTCAGGTCGAGCGTGGTCTCCTGGAACACCAGGCCGATGTGGCGGCGCGCCTCGAGCGGGTCGGCGAGCGTGTCGTGCCCGGCGATCGCGACCCGGCCCGAGGTCGGCCGGGTCAGCGCGCACAGCATCGCGATCGTCGTGGACTTGCCCGCGCCGTTCGGGCCGAGGAACGCGAAGCACTCCCCGGCCGCGACCGACAGGTCCACGCCGTCCACGGCGACGACGTCGCCGTACCGCTTGCGCAGCCCGGACGCGGCGATCGCGGGCGGGATCCCGGCGGAGCCCGTCCGGTCCGCCGCGTCCGGGACGGCGGGGGGTGCGGTCACGCGGCGGCCTCCAGCGCGGCCTTCCAGTCGTCCGGGACGACGAAGCCGAAGCTCCACCGGTGCCGCTCGGTCGGGTTCACGATGCAGTGCCAGAACAGCCGCTCCGGCTCCTGCTCGATCTTGAAGAACCGCGCCATGCGGGGCCGCTCCCGCAGCGTGACCAGCTCGTCGGTGCCGGGCGTCTGGTACCGGAAGAACGACGTGTCGGACGGGTCGTCGAAGTCGTCGTCGAAGTCGATCAGGTACATCCGCCAGCCGGGCTGGTCCTCGTTGGTGTGCCAGAGCCGGTAGGACGACGGCGGGTACCACATGCTCCCGGAGAACCGGACCTCCGGCCCGAACACCCCTTCCAGCGCCCTGACCAGCCGGACCTTGGCGTCCAGGTAGGACTCGTACCCGGGGTGGGCCACGTGGTCGTCCAGGTTGACCAGGTGGAAGTCGCGGCGGTCGCCGGGGACGGGTTTCAGGCCCGCCCGCCACCGCCGGTACTCCGGGCCGCTCGGCGGGTGCTCGGTGGACGCCAGGTCCGCCGGGACGAAGGCGTCCGCGAACCGGTCCATGTCCACCGACGGCGGACGGATCTTGACGCGCGGGAGCAGCTCGAGCACCTCGCCGAAACCGGGCAGGTCGTCCAGCGCGTACTCGGTGTGCAGCACCTTCGTGTTGGTGGAGGTGCCGGTGGAGGTGCCGGCGGTCGTCCCCGCGTCCGGCGCGCCCGGCCCCGGGGCTCCGGCCGGCGCCCCGGCGGGCCCGCCGTTCTCCAGGGCCGAGGCCCGGGACGCGGCGGCCAGGTCGGGCACGGTGAACTCGTACCCGTGACCGCGGGCGAGCAGGAGCAGCTCCTCCACCCCGGTCATGGCCCGCATCCGCAACGTCAGGTCGGGGTCGCTGCCGGCGACGTTCATGAATTCCTGGCAGGCGTCAACGGACATTCTCGTCATCTCTCCTCAGGGTCGGGTCGGCGGGTCGAGCAGCAGGACCGAGGGGACCCGTTCCGGACGGGCCAGGCGCAGGAAGTGCAGGCCGAAGCCCGCCATGCCGAGCATCAGCCCCGGGAAGAACCCCGACTCCGGGCCGGACCGGGACTCGGCGAGGTTCCGCCACTGACTCTGGGCGTGCAGGTTGGCCTCCACCCGGAACGCGGGCTCCTCGCGGAGCAGGGCGTGCCGGAGCAGCAGCTCGGCGTTCCCGGACCGGCCGTGGCAGAGCGTGTCGTTCATCAGCCGCGGGAAGTTGCGGACGGTCGCGGTCAGCCCGCGGCTGGCGCCCCGCATCAGGTCCTCGTCCTCGCGGCCGAGGACGTCCCAGGTCGCGAGGCGGGCCAGGCCGATCCCGGCCGCGCCGTTGCACCACGCGTTGGCGAAGTGCCGGTCGTTCCAGATCGGGCCGCCCGGCGAGGACCGCAGGTCGTACCAGTCCTGGACGAGCTCGTCGAAGTGCCGGTCCTCGTAGGCGAAGGCCCGGTGCGCGGCGTCGACGTAGGCGTCCCGGCCGGTGAGCTTGCCGAGCTTGGCGAGCGCCCAGCCGATGCCGCCCGCGCCGTGCGCGAAGCCGGTGAGGTCGGCGAGCGCCGCGCCGCCGTCGTCGCCCGGCCAGGACAGGGCGTCGCCGTCGGCGTTCGCGTGCTTCAGCAGGTGCTCGGCGCAGCGCACCGCGAGGTCGGCGCCGTGCCCGCCGGTCGCGTCGGCGAGCTGGATCAGGACGGGGATGAGGCCCGCGACGCCGAAGTAGACGTCCAGGCGGTCGTCCTGCTCGATGGCGGGGGCGAGGCCGTCCGCGAGGGCGACGGCCTGGTCGAGCAGGTCCCGCTCGTCCCACAGGCGGTGCAGGTGGAGCAGCGTGTAGATCAGCCCGCCGATGCCGGGGTACGCGCCGATCCGGCTCATGTCGGTGTGGTCGATCGCGTGCGCGAGGGCGAGCCGGGCCGTGCGCTCGAACTCCGGGCGCGGGCTCAGGGCGTTGAGGTGGCCGAGGAACAGGGCGATGCCCGCCGTCCCGTTGTAGAGGTCGGCCTCGATGTCCACCGCCTCGTGACCGTCCCGGGTCATGACGTAGGACGTCCAGGGTGCGCCGGTGAGCCGCGCCTCCCCGCACAGCCGCAGGGCGATGCCCTCGGCCTGCTCCAGGCAGGTCGCGGCGAAGTCCTCGCTGGTCACGTCGCCGCCCGCGAGCCCGGCGGAGATGTACTGCCGCTGCCGGCGCCGGTTCTCCTCGGTCAGCGCCGTGATCCGCTCGGCCGCGATGTCCAGCGGCGCCGCCGCCAGCCGGATCGGGACGGCCGGGCCGTGGTCGTGCGTCACCCGGTCGGCCTCCGCGGGCGTGTCGAACAGCGGGATGTCCAGCCGCCACATGGACTCGGCCTCGCGGTCCGGGCAGGCGAGGTCGTGGTCCCAGACGCGCGGGAAGTGCCGGACGGTGTCGATCAGCAGGTCGACCTCGATCGGGTCCATCAGGCAGCGCGGGTGCCGGGCGGCGAGCAGCAGCTGCGCGTAGATCTGCGTGCTCCAGTTGAGGAACCGGACGCGCGTCCCGGTGAACAGGTCGCGCACCACCGCGACGGCGTCCTCGCCGCCCCGCGCGAACCACTGGTAGACCGCGTCGAACCCGGCGCCGACGTCCTCGGCGAAGTCCTCGGCGTGGGTGATCTCGCCGTCGACGAACACCCGGTTGTTCGCGCCCGGGTCGACCAGCACGCCCGACACGTGCCGGACGGACGCGGCGAACGACGGGCCCCGCTCGTCCAGCTGCGGGACGCTCGTCGGCATCTCGTAGGCGCCGCCGCCCGCGTAGCCCGACAGCCGCATCGAGCCCTCGGCCCCCGCGCGTCCGGACGGCCACTCGATCAGGCCGGTGCGGAACACCGAGTCCATCAGGGTGCCGGTCGCGTCCGGGCGCTCGCCGGGGACGGCGCCGAGGATCGTCTCACCGTCGCAGATGAACGCGTGCCCGTCCGCGACCAGGATGTTCTCGAAGTGCAGGTCGCCGCCGCCGAGCACGTAGAACAGCGCGAGGTACCCGCCGAGCTCGGCGTGGACGGCGGCCGCGGCCGAGCGGTCCGCGACGTGGTTGCGCCCGGACGGGACGAACGCCTCGTACCCGTAGCCGTCCTTCGGCAGGACGGGCCGGGAGGCGAAGCCGAGCGCGCCGTCGGTGCGGATCCGGTCCAGAAGCGCTTGCAGCGCGGCCTCGCCGTGGACGCTGCGCGGCTTGTAGACGAGCTTCTCGGCCCCGTTCGCGGTCTCGACGTCGAGGATGACCACGCTGCGTCCGCCCGCGTGGTCGTCGCCCTGGCCGGGGACCGCGTTCCGCACGACCGTGATCGGGGTGCCGTAGAACGCGGCGCCGACCTCCGCCGCGTCCGCGCGGAGCCGGGTGATCAGGTCGCGTCCGTGCTCGGCGAGCAGCGCGGTCACCTGCGCCATCCAGCGCGCGAGGACGGGGAAGTCGAGGAAGAAGCGGTGGTGGGCGTCGACCTTCCCGAACGTGGCCTCCAGGTGCGCGGTGAAGTCGGCGTCGGACGCGGTCTCCGGGTCGATGCCGTGCTGCGCGCAGTACGCCTTCGCGTCGGTCTCGACCGTCCAGGCCACCGCGAGCCGGAACCGGCTGAGCAGCCGCTCCTGGAACCCGGCCACGAACGCCCGGTCGAACACCGGGCCCGCGTCGCCCTCGGCGAGGACGGCGGTGAGGCGGCGGTCGAGCTCGGCGAGGAAGGGGGCGCCGACGATCGCGTACCGGCCGTACAGCACCTCGGGCGCGCGCCACCAGGCGTCCGGGCCCGCGGCCGCGTCGTCACGCGGGCCGTCGAGCGCCGCGCGGTAGGTGGGCAGCCACTCGGCGGCCAGGTCCTCCAGCATGCGGCCGAACGGCGAGTCGTCGGACGTGAGGAGCAGCTCGTGCTGCCGGTAGGCGGTCAGCAGCGCGACCAGCTCGTCCCGTTCGTGGACGTCGCGTCCGGGCAGGTCGCGCCGCTTGGTCTGCGCGCCGCGCTCGGCCAGCTTCCCGGCCTGCCGTCCGGCGAGCCAGGTGTCGAACTCGCCGAGGGCGGGCGGGTCCGGTGGCGGGCCGAGCTCGTCCACCACCCGCCGCCGTTCGGCCAGGTTGGCGGCGCGGGCTGCGAGGTCGAGGCGGTGCTGCATCACGAACGGGTGCTCCTCGTCAGGGGACGGGCGGGACGGTCGGCCGCGGCGGGGGAGGCCGCCGCGAACGGAGGGCCGGGCACGAACGGCCCGGCACCGGAGGCCCGGGCGCGGGGCCCGGGCGTGCGAGGGACGGTGGGCCGGCCTCGGCCGGCCCACCGTCGTCACGCTCGGCCCGATGTCAGAGCACGGGCCGGAGGGAGGCGGCCCGGCACGTCACCACGGACGCGCCGGGTCCGCCGTCACCCCTTGGTGGTGCCGTCGCAGACGAACGTGAACGGGCCGGAGCTGCAGGTGGACGCACAGGCGTAGATGTCCACGGCCGCGACGCCCTCGGTCCAGTAGCCCAGCGCCTCGGCGTCGGGCTGCTCCACGCCGGCGGGAACGGAGGTGACACCGAAGTCGGCGGGGCGCTCCAGCAGTTCGCTGCGGAAGTCGGCGTCGGCGGCGGCGTAGCGCAGGATTGTCGTGGTCATTTCTTCCTCCTTGTGAATTCTTACTCGCAAGCTTCCGGCTGATTGTCCAACTCGGTGGTCAGCCGAATTCTGATGAGCTTCTCGATGGCGTGAACCTCCTCCACCGCGGTCACCATTTCGGTGATGTTGTTCTGCCAGGCGGCGACCTCCACTTCGTCGGGGGTCAGGGCGGCCGGGTCCCAGAAGGACTCCAGCCAGTCCTTGGTGGCCTGCGGATGCAGGGTCGGCACCGGCTCCGCGCGCGCGGCCATCGGGAGGGGGTCGAGCCTCAGTGCCGTGGCCATCGCCCGCGCCAGCGGCCCGTCCTGCTTGAGCAGGGAGCACAGCACCAGAAGGTGCTGGATCTGGCGGACCGTGTAGATGTTCCTGTGCTTGGTCACGTCGCTGGGCGGCTTGGGCCCGGTGCTCCACATCGCGTCTCCCGTGGTCTGCCGGTGTCGTTTCCCGCAGGGCCTTCCGGCGGTATTTTCGGCCGGGTTATCCCCGGCCGATCGCCAGGTTAACAACGCTAAATGACACGGGTGAAGGGGTGAGTGGGGGAGGGTTTTATCGCGCGCGACGATGTTTGCCCCGTGAATTGTCGAGCAATTCACGGACATGTGGATCTGCGAGGTTGGGGCCGATTTATCGGCACCCGAAAGGGCGAAGCCGCAGGTGGCGAGGGGAGCGCCGAACGCCGTTCGGGACGTTCGGGGAGGGCGTACGCCCGAGATGTCCGGCGTGCGTCAGCTGGACGCGCGGACGACCAGATGGGGCGGGAGGATGACGACCGGGTCGTCCATCGGCTCGCCGTTGACCCGGGCCAGCAGCAGCCGGGTCATCTCGCGGCCCATCTCCTCGGCCGACTGGTGGACGGTGGTGAGCGGCGGGTCCGCGAGCGCCGCGGACGGCGAGTCCTCGAAGCCGACGACCGCGACGTCCCCCGGGACGGCCCGCCCGTGCCGGCGCAGCACCCGCATCGCGCCGAGCGCCATCGGGTCGTCCGCCGCGAAGATCGCGTCCAGGCCGGGGTCGAGCGCGAGCAGCTCCTCGGCCGCCGCGATCCCGCTGGCCTCGCTGAAGTCGCCGTGCGCGACCAGCTCGGGCAGCCCCGCCTCGGCGAGCGCGGCCCGGTACCCCGTCAGCCGGTCGATGCCGACGCCCATGTCCTGCGGCCCGGCGATGGTCGCGATGCGGCGGCGGCCCCGCTCCACCAGGTGCTCGACCGCCTGCCGCGCCCCACTGCGGTTGTCGACGTCCACGTACGAGACCGGCTCGATGCCGGGCGGGCGGCCGCCGAGGACGGTCGGCACGCCGCTCGCCTCCAGCCGTCCGGGCAGCGGGTCCTCGGCGTGCAGGGACGTGAGCAGCACGCCGTCCACGTGCTGCGGGGTGAGGAACTGCTCCAGCCGCGCGTACTCGGCGGGGGAGCGGGCGAGGGCGAGCAGCAGCTGCAGGCCGGTCTCGGTCAGCGCCGCGCTCACCCCCCGGATCATCCCCGCGAAGAACGGCTCGTCGAACAGCCGCAGCTCGGACTCGGCCACGACCAGCGCGACCGTCTCCGTCCGCCGGGTGACCAGGGCGCGGGCGGCCCGGTTCGGCACGTACCCGAGCTCGTCGATCGCGGCGAGCACCGCGTCCCGGGCGCGCGGGCTGACCCGCGGCGAGCCGTTGATCACCCGGGAGACGGTGCCGCGGCCGACCCCGGCCAGGGCGGCGACCTCCTCCAGGGTGGGGCGTGTTCCCCGTCCGGCCATCCCGCCCGCCTCCCGTTCGCCGTTACCCGCGGTCCCCGAGCCCGCCCCGGCGGATCACCTCCGCGTACCAGCGCGCGCTGTCCTTGGGCGCGCGGCGCAACGTGGCGTAGTCGACGTGGACCAGCCCGAAGCGCCGTGAGTACCCCCACGCCCACTCGAAATTATCCAGCAGCGACCACGTGAAGTAGCCGCGAAGCGGAACGCCCGCCGTGATCGCGTCGTGGCAGGCGCGCAGATGCCCGTCCAGATAGCCGATCCGCTCGGGGTCGTGGACCGTTCCGTTGGACGGCTCCTCCTGGTACCCCGCGCCGTTCTCGGTGACGCACAGGTCCACCGCCGGATACTCGCGATGCAGCCTGACCAGCACCTCCGTCAGCCCGGACGGGTCGATCTCCCAGCCCATCCCGGTCACCGGGCGCCCGGTCGAGGGGAACCGGACGTGGTCGCTGCCGACCCACGGCGAGTGCTCGGCGAACGGCGACGACGCCGCCTGCGGCGCCGAGTCCGGATCGCCGCTCACGGTGTGCCGCGAGTAGTAGTTGATCCCGAGATGCTCGATCGGCTGGTTGATGACCGCCAGGTCGGCGTCCGGCGGCGCGAACCCGAACCGCTCCAGGTCGGCCAGGACGTCCTCGGGGTAGCGGCCGAGCAGCAGCGGGTCCAGGAAGAACCGGTTCTGGAGGCCGTCCACGCGCCGCGCGGCGTCCACGTCGGCCTCGGAGTCCGACGCGGGCGAGACCGCGTACAGGTTCACCGCCGCCCCGAACCGGTTCCCCGGACGCTGCGCCCGCATCGCCTGGACGGCCAGCCCGTGCCCGACCATCAGATGGTGCGCGGCGAGCAGCGCGTCACCGGGGTCGCGGCGTCCGGGCGCGTGGTCGCCGGACGCGTAGCCGAGGAACGCCGCGCACCACGGCTCGTTCACCGTCAGCCAGTTCGTCACCCGGTCGCCGAGGACCTGGTGCGCCCGGGCCGCGAAGTCGGCGAACCGGAGCGCGGTGTCGCGGGACGGCCAGCCGCCCGCGTCCTCCAGCTCCTGCGGCAGGTCCCAGTGGTACAGGGTCGGCCAGGGCTCGATCCCGGCGTCCAGCAGCGCGTCCACGAGCCGGTCGTAGAAGGCCAGGCCGCCCTCGCCGGACGCGTGCGCCCGCGGCCACGCCACCGAGAACCGGTACGCGGTCAGCCCCAGGTCCCCCATGATCCCGACGTCCTCGCGGAACCGGTGGAAATGGTCGACCGCCACGTCCCCGGTGTCGCCGTTCAGCACCGCGCCGGGCCGCCGGACGAAGGTGTCCCAGATCGACGGGACCCGTCCGCCGGCGTCCGTGGCGCCCTCCACCTGGTACGCGGCCGTCGCCGCCCCCCACCGGAACCCGTCCGGGAAGTCCGCTCGCCCGCTCATGCCTTGATCGCGCCTTCCATGATTCCTCCGATGATCTGGCGGCCGAACACCACGAAGACCAGCAGCAGCGGCAGCACCGCGATCGTCGTGCCGGCGAACATCAGCGTGTAGTCGTCGAAGTGGCCGTTGGCCAGGTTGTTGATGGACAGCTGGACGGTCGGGTTCTCCGGGTTCAGCACGGCCAGCGGCCACATGAAGTCGTTCCAGGTCTGCATGAACGTGAACAGGCCGAGCACGCCGGCGGCCGGGCGCAGCGCGGGCAGGACGACCCGCCAGTACACGCCGAAGGTGGTGCAGCCGTCCACGCGGGCGGCCTCGACCAGCTCGTCCGGGACGGCCTGGGCGGCGTACTGCCGCATCATGAACACCCCGAACCCGGTCACCAGGAACGGGACGACGACGGCCTGCAGATGGTTCTGCCAGCCCAGCTTCACCATGATCATGTAGAGCGGGATGATGCCCATCTGGACCGGGATCATCATCGTCGCCACGATCGTGAGCAGCAGCGCGTTGCGGCCGCGGAACCGCAGCTTGGCGAACGCGAACCCGGCCAGCGACGCGAAGAACACCGTCGAGACCGTCACACAGGACGAGACGACGAACGAGTTCAGCAGCCCCTTGGCGAAGTAGGCGTCCTGGTTGTCGAACAGCCGGTTCACGTTGGACCCGAGGTGCCCGCCCGGCAGCACCGGCGGCGGGACGTTCGCGACGACGTCGTTGGTGCGCGTCGCGACCACGACCATCCAGTAGATCGGAGCCACCGACAGCACCAGCGCCACCAGCAGCGTCAGGTACGTCAGCGGGCTGGCCTCCCAGAGGCCGTGCAACTTCCGCGCCGTCCCGCGCGCGGGCCTGGCCAGGGGAGCGGGGATCGTCATCTGGTGCCTCCCGCACGCCGGACGAACAGGAAGTTCAGCAGCGAGAACACGATGATGAGCAGGAACAGCGCCCAGGCGATCGCCGCGCCGTACCCGTACCGGTCGTGCCCGAACGCGTTGTCGTACATGTACATCGTCAGCGTCTGGAACTGGTGCGTCGCGCCGCCGTCCATCTTGTTGGACGTCCCGCTCCCGAACAGCACGGGCTCGGTGAACATCTGGAGCCCGCCGATGGTCGAGATGATCAGCGTGAACAGGATCGTCGGGCGCAGCAGCGGCACCGTGATCTGCCAGAACTGCCGGATCCGGGACGCGCCGTCGATCGCGGCGGCCTCGTACAGGTCCTTCGGGATCGCCTGCATCGACGCCAGGAAGATCAGCGCGTTGTAGCCCGTCCAGCGCCAGTCGACCATCACCGCGATCGCCGTCCAGGACCAGGCGCGGCCGGTGTGCCAGTCGATGTGGCTCTGCAGGAGCCAGTTCACGAACCCGTAGTCGGTGTCGAAGAGCTGGCCGAACACGATCGCGACCGCCGCCATCGAGGTGATCAGCGGCGCGACCACCCCGATCCGGAACACCGTCGCGGCCCGCATCCGCCGGTTGAGCGTGTTGGCGAGCAGCAGTGCCAGCAGCATCTGCGGGACGGTCGAGAGCAGGAAGATCCCGACCGTGTTCTCCAGCGCGTGCCAGAACTGCTCGTCGCCGAACAGGTAGCCGTAGTTCCCGAACCCCGCCCACTTGCGCGTCCCCGAGGCCAGGCCCCAGTCGTGCAGCGACACCCACAGCGTGTAGACGAGCGGGTACCCGCCGAAGACCAGGAAGACGACGAAGAACGGCGCGACGAACGCGTACGGGCTGGCCTTGACGTCGAGGCGCGCCAGCAGCGCCCGCCCCCGGCCCGCCCGCGGCGTCCCGCCCGCCCGGGGGGCCGGGCGGACGGGACGCGTGCCGACGCTGGTCATCTGGCGGCCTTCTTGGCCGCCTCAACGGCCTTGGGCCACGCGTCCTCGGGCTTGACCTTGCCCTGGCCGACGGCGATCAGGACGTTCTCCACGGCCTGCCGGACGTCCTCGTTCTTCGGGCCGAGGAAGACCGGCCGCACCGAGGAGACCAGCTGCCCGAAGATCTTCCCGGTGGGCGCGCCGCTGAAGTAGTCGTTCGTCGCGCCGGAGACCGCCGGGTCCTGCTCGGCCTTGACGTTGGACGGGAAGGTGTCCTTGTCCTTGAACGCGCCGACCTGGCTCTGCGCGCCGGTCAGGTACTCCGCCAGCGCGGCGGCCTCCTTCTGGTGCCTGCTCTGCTTGGGCACGGAGAGCCAGGACCCGCCCCAGTAGCCCGAGCCGCCGGGCGTGGTCGCGACGTCCCACTTGCCCTTGCCGAAGTCGCCGGAGAACTGCTTGATGCCGCCGAGCATCCAGGACGGGCAGGGCACGGTCGCGAACGTGTCGCGCTTCAGCGCCGTCTGCCACGGCGGCGTGAAGATCGACATGTCGGCGGTCATCTTGTTCTGCTCGAACTTCAGCGTCGTGTCGAACGCCTGCTTGACGGCCGGGTTCGAGTCGAAGACGAGGTTGTTGCTCTTGTCGAAGAAGCTGTAGCCGGGGCCGCTGCCCGCGTCCTGCAGGACGGTCGCGCGCAGGACGGCGGTCGGGCCGTCCAGCCACTTGGTGCCGGAGAGCTTGCCCTGGAACCTCTGGCCGGTGGCGAAGAACTGGTCCCAGGTCGGCCAGAGCTTGCCGACCTCGTCGCGGTCGGTGGGCAGCCCGGCCTTCTTGAACAGGTCCTTGCGGTAGCACATGGCGAGCGGGCCGACGTCGGTGCCGAGCCCGACGAGCTGGCTGCCGTCCGGGCTGAGGCCGAGCTGCCACTTCCACGGCAGGAAGTCGCCCTGCATGGAGCGGGCGCCGAAGTCGAAGAGGTTCACGAACTTGGCGCGCTGCTGCATGTAGAGGGGCAGGATGCCCTCCTCCAGCGCGACCACGTCGCCCGCGCCGCTGCCGGTGGCGATCCACTGCTGGAGCCGCGGCTTGTAGTCGTCCAGCGACGACACCTTGCGCTGCTTGACCGTGACGCCGGGATGCGTCTGCTCGAAGCCCTTGTAGAGCGTCTCGTAGCCGAACTCGCCGAACACGTCGACGGTCAGCGTGAAGTTCTTGTCGGACTTGGAGTCGCCTCCGCCTCCGCCACCGCATGCCGCCGCGAGCACGCCGGCCGCCGCCAGCACGGTCACGGCCCTCAGCCGGTTAGCCCTCATCGTGGTCCCTCTCGTCCGTTGGGGGGTGGGAGTGTGGGAGCGCTCCCACGAAGGAAAGAGCGTGACCCGGCTCACTGTCAATCCTCCGCAATCCAACCGTTATCAACGAGAACGCCCCGATCACTCCTGATCGGGGCGTTCGACGGGCTTCGTCCGGCTAGTTGACGAGGTGCTCCGGAGCGATGGCGGGCGGCGCGGCCGGGACCGGTGCGGGCGCCGTCGACCGGCGGACGACCAGCTCAGGACGGTAGAGCAGCTCGGTCCGCGGCGGACGGCCGCCCCCGACCTCCTCCAGCACCGTGCTCACCGCGGCGAGCGCCATCTCCCGCACCGACTGCCGGATCGTGGTGAGCGGCGGATCCAGGTACGCGGTGAGCGGTGAGTCGTCGAAGCCGACGACCGACACGTCCTCCGGCACCCGCAGCCCCCGCTGCCGCGCGGCCCGGATCGCGCCGAGCGCCATGATGTCGTTCCCGCAGCAGATCGCCGTGCAGCCGCGGTCGAGCAGCTTCTGCGCGGCGGCGTGCCCGCCCTCGACCGTGTACATCGTGTTCACGACGAGGCCCGCGACGTCCGCGGACGGCCCGAGCAGCGCCGCGAGCCCGCGCCGGAACCCCTCGGTCTTGCGCCGGGTCGGGACGTACACGTCCTGCCCGATCGCCAGCCCGATCCGCCGGTGCCCGAGCGAGCCCAGGTGCGCGACGGCCGCCTCCAGCGACGCGACGTCGTCGTTGGAGACGAACGGCGCGTCGATGTCCGGACGGTAGCCGTTGACCAGCACGATCGGCAGGCCCTGCTCGGTCAGCCGCGCGTACCGGGCCCGGTCGGAGTTGGCGTTGGCGTGCAGGCCGTTGACGAAGATGACGCCCGCGACGCCGCGTTCCAGCAGCATCTCGAGATAGTCGTCCTCGGCCACGCCGCCGGGCGTCTGCGAGCAGAGCACCGCCATGTAGCCGTGCCGGGCGAGCGCGCTCTCGATCACCTCGGCGAACGCCGGGAAGATCGGGTTGGTCAGCTCCGGGATGATCAGGCCGATCAGCCCGGCGCGCTGCTGCCGCAGCCGTGCCGGACGCTCGTACCCGAGCACGTCCAGCGCGGCGAGCACCCCCTGCCGGGTCGTCGCCGACACCCCGGGGCGCCCGTTGAGGACGCGGCTGACCGTCGCCTCGCTGACCCCCGCATGCTCGGCGATATCGGCCAGGCGCGTCGTCATAGGTTCCCTCCGTGGATACTCCGCGCTCTGGGGCGGAGAGGAAACGGGCCGCTGCGGTGCAGGACAGAGAGCGGAGTCTCATCCTGAAGGCAGAAGACCGTGCTCTGGGTTGCGGCGTTGGCCGCCCTCTGCGGTCCGGTCATGGGTACCTTGTGAAGGTGGCTGGGGAGGCATGCGTGAAGCGGGCGTTCAAGTACCGTTTCTATCCGAGTGACGCGCAGGTGACCGAGCTGGCCCGCACGTTCGGCTGTGTGCGGAAGGTCTACAACCTGGCGCTCGTGGCCCGCACGCAGGCGTGGCGGGAGCGGCGCGAGCGGGTCGACTACAACCAGACCTCGGCCATGCTCACCGCATGGAAGAGGACCGAGGAACTGGCCTATCTCAACCAGGTTTCGTCCGTGCCGCTCCAGCAGGCACTTCGGCATCTCCAGGTGGCGTTCACCAACTTCTTCGCCAAGCGGGCCAAGTACCCGCGCTTGAAGTCCAAGAAGAAGTCCCGCAAGTCCGCCGAGTACACCGCCAGCGGTTTCCGGTTCCGTGAGGGGGCGTTGACACTGGCGAAGATGTCCGAGCCGTTGGACATCGTATGGTCGCGGCCCCTGCCCGTGGACGCCAGGCCGTCCACGGTGACCGTCTCCCAGGACGCGGCGGGACGCTGGTTCGTGTCGCTCCTGGTGGAGGACCCAGACGTCACGTCGCTGTCGTGCGCGGATACGGCGGTTGGCATTGATGTGGGTCTGGACTATCTGCTGACGTTGTCGACAGGAGAGAAGATCGCCAACCCCCGGTACGAGCGCAGGGACCGCGCCCGGCTCGCTCGCGCCCAGCGGCGCCTGTCCCGCAAGGCCAGGGGCGATGGTGCGAACCGGGCCAAGGCCCGCCACAAGGTCGCCAAGATCCATGCCCGGATCGTCGACCGGCGCCGGGACCACCTGCACAAGGTGACCACCCGACTCGTTCGTGAGAACCAAACGATCGTGATCGAGGACCTTGCCGTCCGTAATCTGGTCAGGAACCGGAAGCTGGCCCGCGCCGTCTCGGATGCGGCGTGGGCGACATTCCGGGGCATGTTGGAGTACAAGGCCGCCTGGTACGGCCGCGAGGTGATCGCGGTCGACCGCTTTTTTCCCTCCTCCAAGTTGTGCTCCACCTGCGGTGCTCTCGCCGAGGCGATGCCGCTGCACGTCCGTACCTGGACATGCGACTGCGGCACCACCCATGACCGTGACGTGAACGCCGCACGCAACCTTCTGGCCGCCGGACGGGCGGTGTCGGCCTGCGGAGCCGGTGTAAGACCTCAACGGAGAACTCCGGGCGGGCGGTCGGCGGGGAAACAGGAAGCCTCACAGCGCGAGCGGTGAGACCCTCCCCCCGTCAGGGGGGAGAGCGTCAAAGTCACGAACCTATCTCCACCACACGGTGGTGTCGGGCGGGAGGACGAGGGTGCCGTCGGGTTCGAGGTCCGCGGGGGTGCTGGACAGGAGGATCTCGCGGGCCGCGGCGGGGACGCGGGCCGGTTCGCCGCCGGTGTTGACGGCGCAGCCCAAGGCGTCGCCTTGCTCCGTGCCGCGGACGAAGGCGAGGGTGCCGTCCGGGGTGTCGAGCCAGGTCAGAGAGCCGTCGCCGAGCGCCGGTTCGGTGTGGCGGATCCGCAGGGCGGCCTTGTACAGGGCGAGGGTCGAGTCCGGGTCGGCGTCCTCGGCGGCGACGGTCAGGGCGCGCCAGTCCGCCGGCATCGGCAGCCACGTGGACGAACCGGATGTGAACCCGAACGGGGGCTCGTCGCCGCTCCACGGGATCGGCACCCGGCAGCCGTCGCGGCCCGCGTCCTCGCCGCGTCCGGCCTGCGGGTCCTTGCGGAACTCGGCGGGCAGGTCGAGCACCTCGGGCAGGCCGAGCTCCTCGCCCTGGTAGACGTAGGCGGAGCCGGGGAGGGCGAGGGTGAGGAGCGCGGCGGCGCGGGCGCGGCGCAGGCCGGTCTCGCCGCCGCCGAACCGGGTGACGTGCCGCTTGACGTCGTGGTTCGACAGGACCCAGGTCGCGGGCGCGGTCCCGGCGGCGTGGAGCGTCGCGTCGACGACGTCGCGGAGCTTCGCCGCGTCCCACGGCGAGCCGAGGTAGTGGAAGTTGAACGCCTGGTGCAGCTCGTCCGGGCGGGTGTAGCGGGCCAGGCGCGCGGTGTCGGGCGCCCACGCCTCGGCGACGCCGATCCGCTCGCCCGGGTAGGAGTCGAGCAGCTTGCGCCACGCGCGGTGGATCTCGTGGACGCCGTCCTGGTCGAAGTAGGGCAGGACGTCGGTGCCGAGCATCCGGGACTGGCCCGTGCGGCCGACGTCGGGGAGCCCGGCGGCCTTGACCATGCCGTGCGCGACGTCGATCCGGAAGCCGTCCACGCCGAGGTCGAGCCAGAACCGCAGGATGCCCTCGAACTCGGCGCGGACACCGGGGTTCTCCCAGTTCAGGTCGGGCTGCTCGGGCGCGAACAGGTGCAGGTACCACTGGCCGTCGGGCAGCCGCGTCCAGGCCGGGCCGCCGAAGACCGACTCCCAGTCGTTGGGGGGCTCGGCGCCGTCCTCGCCGCGTCCGTCGCGGAAGAGGTACCGTTCGCGCTCGGGTGAGCCGGGCGCGGCGGTGCGGGCGGCCTCGAACCACGCGTGCCGGTCGGACGTGTGGTTCGGCACGACGTCCACGATGACGCGCAGGTCGAGGGCGTGCGCGTCATCGATGAGGGCGCGCGCGTCGTCCAGGGTGCCGAACAGCGGGTCGACGTCGCGGTAGTCGGCGACGTCGTAGCCGAAGTCGGCCATCGGGGAGACGTAGAACGGGGTGACCCACAGCGCGTCGACGCCCAGGTCGGCCAGGTACGGCAGCCGGGAGCGGATGCCCGCCAGGTCGCCGATGCCGTCGCCGTTCGCGTCCGCGAAGCTGCGCACGTACACCTGGTAGATCACCGCGTCCCGCCACCAGGCGGTGGCCGGCGAGTCGGTCATGGTTTCCTCTCGGGTCACTTGACGCCGCCGGCCGTGAGGCCCGCGACGATCCTGCGCTGGAAGACGAGGACGACGACGATGAGCGGGACGGTCACGATCACGCCCGCCGCCATCTGGGTGCCGAACGGCTGGTCCATCCCGGACACGCCGGTGAACTTGGAGATCGCGACCGTCGCGGTCTGCATCTCCTTGCGGTTGACCATGGACAGCGCGATGAGGAACTCGTTCCACGCCGCGATGAAGGTCAGGATGGCCGTGGTGAACACGCCGGGCGCGGCGAGCGGGACGATGATCTTCCGGAAGGCCTGGCCGCGGGTGCAGCCGTCCACCATCGCGGCCTGTTCCAGCTCGAACGGCAGCTGCCGGAAGAACGCGGTCAGCAGCCACACCGACAGCGGCAGCGCGAAGCCGAGGCTCGGCACGATCATCGCCTGGTAGGTGTTGATCCAGTGGATGTCGGTGAACAGCTTCAGCAGCGGGACGAGCTGGGACACGCCCGGGAACATCGTCGTCGCGATGACCAGGCCCAGCACGGCGTTCTTGAACCGGAAGTCCAGCCGGGCCAGCGCGTAGGCGGTGAACACGCCGACGACCAGGGTGAACGCCGTGGTGATCCCGGCGACGACGACGCTGTTCAGCAGCGCCCGGCCGAAGTCGTTGTGCCCGCCGAACACGGCGCGGAAGTTCTCGGTCGAGACGGGCGACGGCACGGGCCCGTTGTCGAACTGGTCCTGGGGACGGCGGAGCGCCGAGACGACCATCCAGTAGAACGGTGCCAGGCAGTAGACCGCGACGGCCGCGAGGCCCAGGTAGGAGAGCGCGCGCTTCACCGCTTGGCCGCCTTTCGTGCCCCGCGCGCCTGTTCGCGCGCCTGCCGGGCCTCGCCGATGATGTCGGCGCCGAGGAGCTTGACGAACAGGTAGGCGATCAGCGCGATGTAGGCGAACAGGAGCGTCGCGTACGCCGCGGCCGAGCCGTACCGCAGGTTCGTCGCCTCGAACCAGGCGAGCATGGTCAGGGTCTCGACGGACTTCTGGTTGACGCCGATGAGGACGGCCGGCAGGTCGAACATGCGCAGCACGTCCAGCATGCGGAACAGGATCGCGACCAGCAGGGCGGGCCTGATCAGCGGCAGCGTCACGAACGCGAACCGCTGGAGGGTGCTCGCGCCGTCCACCTTCGCGGCCTCGTGCACCTCGCGCGGGATCATCTGGAGCCCGGCGAGCACGAGCAGGCCGATGAACGGAGACGTCTTCCACACCTCGGCGATGATCACCGCGAGCTTGGCCGGGAAGCCGTCGGCCGTCCACAGGACCTGGTGGCCGAGGACGGCGTTGGCCGCGCCGTCCGCCTGGAAGATCCACCGCCAGAGCAGGCCGGAGATCGCGGTCGGGATCGCCCACGGGACCAGGATGCTGGCCCGCACGACCGACCGTCCGCGGAACGCCTGCTGCATGATCAGCGCCATCCCGACGCCGATCACCGTCTCCAGCGTCACCGTAGTCAGGGTGAAGAACGTGGTGTTGGTGAAGGCGTTCCAGAACGCGTCGGCGCGGTCGCCCTGGAAGATGGACGTGTAGTTGTCCAGCCCCACGAACTTGTTGCCCTGGACGACGAAGCCGTCCGCGTCGAGGCCGCTGCCGCGCGTGTACAGCGACTCGCGCAGTCCGGCGACCACCGGGTATCCGACGACCATGGCCAGGACGAGCAGGGTGGGGGAGAGCAGCAGGGCGGCCATCCGCCGCTCCCCGCGCCGGCCGCCGGAGCGGCGCGGGCGCGGGGAGCGGGCGGTGGCGCGCCGCGAGACCCCGGTCACCTCAGAGCCCACATCGGGACTCGCCTCGGTGTTCACCTCGGTGCTCACGGAGCGGCTCACTGCCCCGCGGTCAGCGCGGTCAGCTTGCCCTGGAGGTCGGCGAGCGCCTGGTCGACGGGCTTGCCGCCGTTGACCGCGTCGTACACCGAGCCCTGGATCGCGGCGGTGACGTCGCCGTACTTGACGACGACCGGGCGCGGCTTGGCGGTGGTGATGGCCTGCTTCAGGACGGGCAGGTACGGGTACTTCTTGGCCAGCTCCGGGTCGTCGTACAGGGACGCGACGGTCGGGGCCTGCGAGGTGGCGAGCAGGTTCGCGCGCTGCGCGGGCTCACCGGTGAGGTACTTGATGAAGTCGAACGCGGTGGCCTTGTTCTTGGCGAACGCGGAGATCGCCAGGTTGTGGCCGCCGAGGTTGGCGACGCCCGGGCCGTTCTGGCCGGGCAGCGGCGCGACGGCGAATTTGCCCGCGACCTTGGACGAGCCGTCGGTCTGGTCGGCCATCGCGTACTGGTACGGCCACTGCCGCTGGAACAGCAGCTTGCCGCCCTGGAAGTAGCGGCGTCCGCCCTCGGTGTCGAGGGTGACGGCCTCCTTCGGCATGCGGTCCTTGCGGGCCCCGGCGAGGAACTCGATGCCGGCCTTGACCTGCGGCGTGTTCACGGTCGGCTTGCCGGACGCGTCGAGGATCGAGCCGCCCTGGGCCTCGATCGCCTCGACGGCGCTGATGGTGAGGCTCTCGGTCTTGTTGACCTCGGTGAAGTAGCAGTCGACGCCCTTGCCCTTGGGCAGCGCCTTCACCTTGTCGCAGTCGGCCCACATCTCGGCGTAGGTCTTCGGCGGGGAGCTGATGCCGGCCTTGTCGAGCAGGTCCTTGCGGTAGTAGAGCATCCCGGCGTCGGAGGTGGACGGGACGGCGTAGAGCTTGTCGCGGTACTGCCCGGTGGTGACGGTCGCGGGCAGCATCTTCGACAGGTCGATCTGGTCCTTGGGCAGCGGCGTCAGCCAGCGGTTCGCGGCGAACTCGGCGGTCCAGACGACGTCGAGGTTGAGGATGCCGTACGCGTCGGACTTGGTCTGCGCGTTCTGGATCATCTGCTGGCGCTGGTCGTTCGGCTCGTCCGGAAGCTCGACGACGCGGACCTGCTCCTGGGGGTGCTGCGCGTTCCAGCCGTCGATCTGCTTCTGCATGTTGCCCGACCGGTCCTTGCCGGTGACGAACGTGACCGGGCCGCGTCCGTCGAGCGCTCCCGCGGACGACGCGGAGCCCGTGTCCTTCTTGTCGCCGCCTCCGCCGCAAGCCGTCAGCGCCGCGAGCGCGAGACAGGTCAGCGCTCCGGCCGTGGTCGTACGCCGCATGGGGGGTCCTCCTTCATGAAACGGGATGACGTGGAGTGCAACCCGTTTCACCTGTTCCTCGTGGGGGTGGTGCGGCGAAGGTAGCAACGGGCCGCAAGGAACGTAAAGGTCTTGCAGAAAGTTTCCGCAACCCGACAATCGGGTCGACGAAGGGCGAACAGGTGCGGGACTCTGCCGGGATGACCTCACCCGGCGGCGCCCCTCCGACGAGTGGTTCGTGACGGACCACACCGTCCTCGCCGTGGTCGTCGGTTCACGCGCCTACGGCTTGGAGACCGCCGCGAGCGACACCGACCGCCGCGGCGTCTTCCTCGCGCCCACGGAGCTGTACTGGCATCTCGACAAGCCGCCCACGCACGTGACCGGCCCGCTGGACGAGCAGTTCTCGTGGGAGTTCGAGCGGTTCTGCGGGCTGGCGCTGACCGCGAACCCGACCCTCCTCGAATGCCTCTGGTCGCCGCTGGTCGAGAAGGTCACCCCGATCGGCCGGGAGCTCCTGGACGCCCGCACCGCGTTCCTCTCGCGGCGCGCCCACCAGACGTTCCTGGGCTACGCCGACGCCCAGTTCCGCAAGCTGGAGAACCGTGAGACCCGGAACCACAAGCAGGTCATGCACATGCTGCGGCTCCTGATCAGCGGGCTTCACCTGCTGGAACACGGCGAGCCGCTGGTTCGGATGGACGAGCACCGCGACCGGCTGCTGGCCGTCCGCGCCGGAACCGTGCCCGCGGACGAGATCGCCGCGTGGTGCGCGTCCCTGACCGCCCGCATGGACGACGCCCTCGCCCGCAGCCCCCTCCCGGCCGAACCCGACCGCCCCCGCGTCGACGCCCTCCTCCACTCCGCCCGCCACCAGGCCCTCGCAACCGGACTCGCCCGACTTCGGTAACTGGAGTGAACGCGTGGAGGAGGGACAGCAGATGACGATCACCAGGCCCGTCCCCGGCAGGCTGCGCCAGACCGCCGACGACACGGAACGTGGGTGACCACGTCGTCCGGCGTCTACGGCGAGAAGATCGTCCTGCCCGAGCCCCTCGGCGCCCTGGACACCACTGATCTGCCCCGCTACGGCGACTGATCCGAAGGCCCGGGAGCGGCCGTAGCTGGGAGCGTCCGCCTACATCTCTTCAAGGGTCGAGAACGGTACGTCCAGCTTGATGGTTTCGGGGAGTTCGGTGGTGAGTGCGCCGCGGTGGACCGTGACCAGGCGGTAGGCGCGGCCTGCCCAGTCGAGGCGGTACTCCTCTACCGAGTGGATGCGGGTGTTCTCCATGACCACGATGAGGAAGACCGGGATTCGCTGGAAGGCGTACTCGGCCTTCTTGTCGACGAAGTCGGTGTCCTCGTTGGTGCTGGTGATCTCGACCGCCACCAGGACGTCGGCCGAGGTCAGTTTGCTCCCGCGCTCGATGCAGCGGAGGACGGCGAGGTCCGGTCGACGCAGGGTGAAGCGCTTGCGCTCGTCGGTGATGTGTGGATTCACGAACGCGTATCTCATGTCCGTGTCCTGGAACACCTGGACGCAGGGCTCGGAGGGCCTCGCCGCCATCAGAGCTGTTTGGAGCCGGAAGGCGACCATCTGATGCTCAGGCGTCGGGGACTGGCAGAAGATGACGTTGCCCTCGACGACCTCGATGCTGTGGGCCACGTCCTCGGAAAGCGCCTCGTACTGCTCCTCCGAGATGAGGAGGCTGGACGGGTCGGTGGCCCAGACCGGCTGAGTCATACGTTCCCTCTTCGCAGGTGGTTGCTGGTGGACGCGCCGGGGCCAGCCTACGTGTGGGCGGGGTCCGGCGCTGGGCGCCGACCTGTTTGCCGTTCGCGGGGCGGACGCCGGCCGAGTCGGGTCTCAGTGGGGAGCGGCGGGCCTGAGGGGCTTTCCGCTGCCGGTGGCGGACGGGCGGGATACCGGGGGCCGGGGAGAAGGCGAGCGCTGACGGATCTTTCGGTTCATCGGACGTGGGTGGGGGATTCGCGCCAGAATGTCGGCCGTTCGAGTCGATCACGGTGAGCGAGGAGGACGGCATGCGCAGGGTGTTTCCGCTGGTGGTGGCCACGGTCTCGGTGGGCGCCGTGGCGGTGGGGGCGGCCGGCTGCTCCTCGGGCGGGAGCGGCGGGGCGCGGCTCAGCGCGGCGGACGCCGGGGCCGCAGCCGCGGCGAGCCCGTTCTACGTGGACCCCGGGACGCAGGCCGCGGCGTGGGTGAAGGCGCATCCGAAGGACGCGCGGGCGGCGAGGATCAGGGCGTCGATCGTCGCGCGGCCCGGCGCGAAATGGTTCGGGAACTGGAGCGGGGACATCACCCGCGCCGTTTCCGGATATGTCGGCGCGGCGCGGTCCCAAGGCAAGACCCCCGTTCTCGTCGCGTACAACATCACCGACCGGGACTGCGGCGGCGCGTCCCGTGGTGGGGCCGGTTCGCCGGCCGCCTATCGCACCTGGATCTCGAAGTTCGCGGCCGCGATCGGGAACCGTCCGGCGATCGTCGTGATCGAGCCGGACGCGGTCGCGCAGCTCGACTGCCTTCCGAAGAACGCGCAGGCCGGCCGCATCGCGCTGCTGAAGTACGCGACACAGCAGTTCAAGGGAAAGGCCACCAGGACGCGCGCTTACCTGGACGGCGGAAACGCGCACTGGGTGGCCGCCGCGACCATGGCGGGCCGGTTGGACGCGGCCGGTGTGAAGAACGTCCGTGGCTTCTCCGTGAACGTTTCCAATTTCTTCACGACGGCCGAGTCGGCGGCGTACGCGAAGAAGGTCGACACGGCGCTGTCGTCGAAATACCACTACGCCCGTGGATTCGTCATCGACACGAGCCGGAACGGCCACGGCGGGACACCCGGAAAATGGTGCAACCCGGCGGGCGCGAAGCTCGGCGCCGCGCCGCGGGCGGGCGGATCGGGCTCGGACGCCCTGTTGTGGGTCAAGGTCCCCGGCGAGTCGGACGGCCCGTGCGGCACCGCCCCGAAGGTCCAGGCCGGGACGTTCGACCCCGGCCTCGCGATGCGGCTGATCAACGGGCGCTAGGGCCGATGCCGAGGACCCTGCTGGTCGAGGACGACCGCCGGTTCGCGGCGGCGCTGGTCAAGGCGCTGGCCCGGTGCGGGTACGAGGTGGAGCACGCGGCGTCGGCGGCGTCCGCGCTGGCCGCGCCGCCGTGCGACATCGTCCTGCTGGACCTCGGGCTGCCCGACGGCGACGGCTTGGACGTGTGCCGCCGGCTGCGTGAGCGCGGCGACGCCGGGATCATCGTGCTGACCGCGCGCAGCACCGAGCGCGACCGGGTGACCGGGCTTCGCGCGGGCGCCGACGACTACCTGGTCAAGCCGTTCGGCATGGCCGAGCTCCAGGCCCGCATGGAGGCCGTGCTGCGGCGCGTCCGGCCGCGCCGCGACGGCGTGCGGGTGCTCGGCGGGCTCACCGTCGACCCCGCCGCCCGCACCCTCACCCTGGACGGCGCGCCGGTCCGGCTGACGCCGAAGGAGTTCACGCTGCTCGCGCGGCTGATCCGGGAGCCCGGCGCGGTGGTGGAACGCGAGACGCTGCTGCGCGAGGTGTGGGGGACGTCCTGGCAGGGCCGGTCCCGGACGCTCGACGTGCACGTCTCGACGCTGCGCGCCAAGCTCGGCGGCGCGGCGCGGATCGAGACCGCGCACGGCGTGGGGTACCGGCTCGCCGGCGGCGGGGCCTGAGCCGGGATGCGGCGGCGCCTCTACCTCACCTATGTGCCGCTCCTCGCGACGGCGCTGCTCGCGCTGGCCGTTCCGCTCGCGACCGGGACGGCCGCGCGCGACACCCAGGGCATGTACATGGACCGCGCCGGGGACACCGCGCGGTTCGCCTCGCTCGCCGAGACCGCGCTGCGCACCGGGCGCTCGTCGGCGCTGCGCGAGGAACTGCGGCAGTACGACGCGCTGTTCGGCGTCCCGGCCGTGGTCGTCGACCGGGACGGCGCGGTCGCGATCAGCTCCCGCCCGGACCCGGACCTCGACTCCGGGCAGGTCCGTGAACGCGTCGCCGAGGCGCTGTCGGGCGAGGCCGCCCGCGTCGCCCCGACGGTCTGGCCGTGGCAGGACGGCCCGATGGTGGTCGTCGCGCCGGTCGGCAGCGGCGGCGAGATCATCGGCGTCGCGGTCACGGTGTCGCCGACCGGACCGCTGCGGCACGGCCTCCTGGACGCCTGGACGCGGCTGTTCGCGGGGCTGCTGCTGGTCGTCCTCGCCGGTGTCGTGGTGGTGTCGTGGGTCGCGCGGTGGGTGCTGCGCCCGGTCGCCGAGCTGGACCTCGCCGCGCACGCCCTCAGCGAGGGCCGGTTCGAGGAGCGGGTCGCGAGCGGCGCGGGACCGTCCGAGCTGCGGCGGCTGGCCGAGTCGTTCAACACGATGGCGGGGCAGACCGCGGTGCTGCTGGAACGGCAGCGGTCGTTCGTGTCCTATGCCAGCCACCAGATGCGCACGCCGCTCGCCGCGCTCCGGTTGTGGCTGGAGAACCTCGAGCCCGAGGTCCGCCCGGACGGCCGGACCGACCACGCGATGGCGCTGGAGGAGGTCGACCGGATGGCGCACCTCTACGACGCGCTGCTCGCCTACGCGTCCGCCGAGGCCGGAGCGGTCCGCCCGGACGAGGTGGACCTCGCCGCCCTGGCCCGCGCCCGCGCCTGCGGCTGGCGGGACGTCGCGGACCGGCGCGGCGTCCGCATCGAGGGGCCCGGACCCGGCGTCCTGCTCGCGCGCGCCGCGCCGGACGCCCTGGAGCAGGCGCTCGACGCCGTCATCGACAACGCGGTGAAGTTCTCCGGGGACGGCGGCGAGGTGCGGATCGCGACCGAGGCCGCCGCGCCCGGCCGCGCCGCCGTCGTGGTCACCGACAACGGTCCGGGCATGACCGAGGCGGAGGCGCGGGACGCGCTCCAGCCGTTCTGGCGGCGTCCCGCGGACCAGAACGTCGAGGGTTCCGGACTCGGCCTCACGATCGCGAACGCCCTGGTCACGGCGTCCGGCGGACGGCTCGACCTGTCCGCGGCGCGGCCGTGCGGCCTCCGCGTCCGCATCGAGCTGCCCGCCGCCGGGCGCGCCCCGTGAGGCGGCGGACGCTGCTGGCGGGCCTGCTCGCGGGGGTGCCGTCCGTCGCGTCCGGCTGCCGCCCGGACGGGACGCCGCTGCCGCCGGTCGTGATCGCGACGGGCGGTGGCGGCGGTGTGTACCGCGCCCTCGGCGAGGCGTTCGCGGCCGCGCTCCACGACCGGTGGAAGGTCCGCGCGACCGTCCTGACCACCGCCGCGTCCATCGAGAACCTCCACCTGCTCGCCACCGGCCGCGCCGACCTCGCGTTCACCACCGTCGACGCGGCCGCCGTCACGACCACCGAGGTCCGGGGCGAGGGGCGGATCGCGGCGCTCGCGGGGCTGTACGACGACTACCTGCAGATCGTGGTGCGCGCGGACGCGTCGATCGCAACGGTCGCCGACCTGCGCGGACGCCGCGTGTCGACGGGCGCGGCCGGGTCCGGGACGGAGATCGCCGCGGGCCGGGTGCTGGCCGCCGCGGGGGTGCGCGGGCCGGGCGCGATCGTCCGGTCCCGGCTGCCCGCGAGCGCGTCGGGGGACGCGCTGCGCGCCGGGCGGATCGACGCGTTCTTCTTCGCGGGCGGCCTGCCGACGCCCGCCGTCGCCGACCTCGCCCGGACGGTCCGGGTGCGGCTGCTGCCGGTCGGGTCGCTGGTCGCGGGCCTGCAGCGGTCCTTCGGCGAGGTGTACCTGGCCCGCTCGATCCCCGCCGGGACCTACGGCCTGGGACGCGAGGTCCCGGCGGTCGCGATCCCGAACGTGCTGGTCGTCCGGGCCGACATGCCGTCCGCGGAGGCCCGGGAGCTGACCGCGCTGCTGTTCGCGAGCAAGCCGCGCCTCGCCGCCGTCCACGCCCAGGCGCGCCGCCTGGACCGCCGCGCCGCGCTCGCCACCTACCCGCTGCCCCTCCACCCGGGCGCCGCCCGCTATTTCCGCGAGGCGAAACCGTGGGCCGTTTCGGGTTCGTGACGTGCCGAGGGCCGGGAGGGTCCTGGAAGGGGGGACGCCTCCCGGCCACGGGCTCGTCGTCGGGGGTGTGGACGGGCCCGTGCTGCGAGGGACGGCCGGGAGAGGGGCCGTTCCCCGCCGCCGGCGGCGCTTCATCCGCTGTGCGCCGCCGACTCGGGTCGGCACTGCTGGGGGGACGTGCCGTTGCTGCTCCCCACGCTAGGAAGCGCGGCTCGCGCGGGCGAGCGTCCGGGAGTTTCCCTTACAAATCATTTACATGTTCGCGCCAGCTGATGCGGAAGTGAAATACCGCGTCGCCACCGGTGACGTGCGGGCCTACTCGGCCGCGGCGAGGGTGCGGACGGTCTCGACGACCACGGCGCGGCGGCGGGCGAGGGCGTCCTTGTCGTCCGCCTCCTCCAGGACCATGCGGCGCAGCTGCGGGACGGCGAAGTTCCACGCGACCAGGCCGAGCACGGTGAACAGCCAGTCCTGCGCGACGCGGACGCGGGCCTCGCCCTCCGGGGCGCACGAGCCGACGCCCGCGGTGACCATGTCGCAGGCGTACCCGCGGTAGACCTCTCGGCGCTCGTCCTCGGCGACGGCGTTCGGGGTGCAGGACTCCAGCGCCTCCCACATCAGCAGCCGGACGAGCTCGGGGTGCTCCTGGTACCAGTCGAACAGCTCGCCCACGGTGTCGGCGACGGCGTTGGCGTCGAGCGGGCCGTCGTGGCAGACCTCGTCCATCTTGGCCCGGATGACCGCGCCGAACAGTGCTTCCTTGTTCCCGAAGTAGAGGTAGATCGCCTGCTTGTTGGCCTTCGCGCCGGCGGCGATCCGCTCGATCCGGGCCCCGGCGAGACCGCGCGCGGCGAACTCCTCGGAGGCCGCCTCGAAGATGCGGTTCCGGGTGGCGTCCGCGTCGTAGCTCATACCGAAATTAAACCACCCGGTTGACAAGCCCGGCCGGACGCCACCATGATCTAAAACAACCGGATGGTTTATTTCGAACAACGGAGACCCCCATGACCGACGTGTTCAGCACTCCCGCCGCCCCCGCCGCCGCCCCCGCCCCGGTCCGCTCGCCGCTCCCCGGCGGCCTGGCCGGATCCACCGTGCTCGTCCTCGGCGGCACGTCCGGCATCGGCCTCGCCGCCGGCCGGCTCCTGCACGAGGTCGGCGCCCGCGTCGTCCTCTCCGGCCGGAGCAAGGACCGCCTGGACGCCGCCGTCGAGTCCGTCGCGGGCGACGGCGGCGACGCCGAGGTGCTCGGCGCGGTCGCCGACGTCACCGACGAGGACGCCGTCCGCGCCGCCTTCGATCTCGCGGGACGGGTGGACCACGTCCTGCTCACCGCGGGCGCCTTCACCGGCGCGGGCGCGGTGGCCGAGCTCACGGCCGAGGCCGCGCGCGCGGCCTACGACCAGCGGGCCTGGGCGGCGCTGATCGTGGCCCGCCTCGCCGCCGAGCGGCTGCCCGCCGGTGGCTCGATCACGCTCACCTCGGGGTCGCTCGTCCTCCGCCCGCGGCCCGGCATGGCGGGGGCGATGGCCGCGGTCGGCGCGGTCGAGGCGCTGACCGCCTCGCTCGCGGTCGAGCTCGCGGAGCGCAGGGTGCGGGTCAACACCGTCCGCTACGGCGGGTTCGACACCCCGCTGATGCGCGCGGCCGGCGGACTCGAGACGGACGAGGCGATCCGGCAGGCCGGGGCGGGCACCCCGCTCGGCCGGTTCGGAACCGCCGAGGAGGCGGGCGCGGCGCCGGTGTTCCTCATGGCCAACACCTACATCACGGGCCAGGTCATCACCGTGGACGGCGCCCAGACCCTCGCCTGACACCGTCGCCCCCAACTTGTTTACAAGCCGTTGTCATGGGAATGCAAAGCGTGATGACCATGCCGGTGGAAGGGGGCGACATGCTGACGCCGTCCGAGGTCGCCCGGAAGGTGTTCACCACCGTGCGGCTGCGAGAGGGATACGACCTGTTCGAGGTGAACGACTTCCTCACCGAGGTCGAGACCACCTTGACCGCGCTGCACCGTGAGCTCGACACGCTGCGGTCCCGGCCACCCGAGTCGCCGGAGACCGCGGCGGGCGTCATGCGCCTCGCGCAGGAGACCTCCGACCGGCTGCTCGAGGCGGCCCAGCGCGAGGCGGCCGACATCGTCGAGCGGGCGCGCGAGCGCGCGGCGACGCTGGAGGACGAGGCCCGCGCGTCCGCGGCCGAGCTCCTCGACGACGCGCGGGCCCGGCACGGCGAGGCCCTCCACTCCGCGGAGGAGGTCGTCCGCTTCGAGGCCGACCTCCGCGCCGGGCTGGACGACCAGGTCAGCGGCATCCGCGAGATCCTGCGCGGCCTGGAACGCCAGCGGCGCTCCCTCCCGGGGCCCCACGGCCGTCCGCGCCAGCTCCCGCTCCTCGTGCCGCCCCCGTCCGACGCCACAGGCGCCCCGGCCCCGGCCGACCCTGCGGCGAAGCCATCGCCGCGGTCCCCGGCGCCCACCCCGGACGCCATACCGATTCCTGCGCGCGGCACGGCTTCGGTCCCGGACGCCGCGCGGGGCGCGGCGGCGGCCCAGGAGGCCGCACAGACCTCGGCGCGGGGTGCGGCGGCGGTTCCGGACGGCGCGCCGGCTCCTGCCCGTGGCGCTTCTTCAGCCGGGGTCTCGGGTCCGGAATCCGCGCAGGCCCAGGCCCGGGGCGCGGCCTCAGGGCCGACCCCTGTGCCCGGCCCGGCTTCGGGGCTGGGCTCGGGTCCGGGCTCGGGGCTGACCCGGGGGATCGCGCCGGTGCCGCAGGCGAGCCCGGCCAAGGACACCGGGGCGGACGTCGAAGCGGAGCGGACGCCCGCCTAGATGATTGACTAGGCCGTCCGGCGGGCCTTGACGGTGGAGTCGAGGCGCGTCACCACCGTGCCGTCCGGCGCGGTCTGGACGCGGTCGTGCTCGACGGCGCGCTGCACCTCCCACACGTCCGGGTCCAGGGCGAGGGTGGTGACGACCTCGGCGGCCGTGGGCAGGACGTAGTCGGAGTCCGGTTCCCACGGCGGCGGGCCCGCGTGGCCCTCGACCAGCAGCGTTCCGCCGGGGGCGACGGCGTCGCGCGCGGCGCGCAGGATCCGCTCCGAGATCGGTTCGGCGGGGGAGTGCAGGAACTGCGTGGTCACGAGGTCGAAGACGCCGTCCGGGAACGACTCGGACAGGTCGCGGCGCTGGAACTCGATCACGTTCGCCATGCCCGCCTCCTCGGCGTGCTCCCGGGCGCGTCCGAGGGCGATGCCCGAGACGTCCACGGCCGTGACCTTCCAGCCGCGCCGGGCGAGCCAGACGGCGTCCGCGCCCTCGCCGCAGCCGAGGTCCAGGGCCGTCCCCGGGGCGAGGTCGGAGACCTCCTCGACGAGCGCGGCGTTGGGGTTGCCGCTCCAGATGTGGCCGTGCCCGTGCCCGTGGCCCTGTCCGTGGCCGTGGCCCTGCGCGTCGTCGTGCCCGTGGCCGCCGTAGCGCTGGTCCCAGAACTCTTCGTTCGTCAGTTCCTCTGCCATGCGCACAGCATCACCAGCGGCGCCCCGAAGAGCAAACCCCGTTGCCGGATCGGCAACGGGGTTCCGTGCGTCGGGTCGGTCAGTCCCTCGCCAGGGGGTCGGCGCCGCCCGCCTGGATCACGGCGTCCCGGACGGTCTGGACGATGCGCTCGTGCTCCGGCCCCAGGTTCCAGGTGTAGCACTGCTGCCCGGAGGACCGGACCAGGAGCTTCGGCCACCTCGGTCCCGGGGACGTGGGCATGTGGGGCTGCAGGAAGGTGATCTCGCTCAGCCGGAACGTGTGGGTCCTGAACGTCCTGCGGACGACGAGCGACGCCGGACCGAGGATGATCCGGCGCCGGACCGCCGCGGCCAGAGGCAGGACGACCAGGAGAACGAACCACAGGATCCACACCAGGCTCTGCGGATCCCCGCCGAGCACGCCCGGATCCCCGCCGGTCGCCACGAGGAAGATGACCACGAAGAACACGGGCAGGCCGAACGGCAGCCAGCGCAGCCCGGTCCAGGTGGTCGTCGGCCCGGCGGGGGCGGGCATGCCGGGGTCAGGCACCGAGGTTCAGCTTCCGGTTGATCTCGCCCGCGGGCGGGACGTTGCTGTGGTCGTCCTGCTCGCTCTGCCCGATCCCGGTGACGATCTTCGTTCCGGCGGCGATGGCGCCGTCCTTCGGGTCGTAGGAGAACGGGGTCCTCGCTCCGTTGGCGCCGCCGAGCGCGCGGCGCGCGTCCCGTCCGTCCGAGACCAGGTCGCGGCCGAGGCCGCGCGGGCCGAGGGTCTGGTTGCCGCCCTTGCCGGTCAGCTTCCACACCGCCGAGTTCCGCAGCGCCTTGAGCTTGGTGATGACCCGGCGGACGACGTCGGCCATCTTCCTGAAGACCGACAGCACCCGCTGGACGATCCGGGCGCCGCGGCTGGTCGCGACGGCGGCCTCGGCGGTCGTGGCGCCCGCGGCGACGGCCTCGCTGGCGCCGAGGGTCGGGATCGCGGCGGCCTGCGCGGCCAGCCAGGTGATGATCAGCCACTCGACGAACTGCGAGATCAGGTCCTTGATCAGGGACATCGCGGTGTCGCAGAGCGAGGCGGTGAGGGCGAGCAGGCCCTTGATGTCGCCGATCGCGTTGGCGGTGTCGCGGGTGCCCTGGATGAACTCGTCGATCCGCGCCTTGCCCGCCTCGCTGGCCGGGCCGGTCCAGGTCTCCAGGTCCTTGGCGAGGTCCGTGCCCATCTGGTCGGCGAGCGAGACCAGGCTCTTGGCGACGCCGTCCCACTCCTGGCGGTGCTCGCTGATCGCCCCGTCGTCGCCGGTGACCCAGGTGAGCATGTCGTGCAGCGGCTTGATGACGTCGACCAGGAAGCCCACGCCCGCGCCCACCAGCGCGCCGAGCGGGTCCATCCAGGCGGTGAACCCGGTGTACCCGAGGTCGGCGATGTCGCCGGCGATCGAGGTGTAGTCCTCGTTCTGGTAGTGCTCGATGCCCTTGTCGACCTGGCTCCAGCCGGGGACGTTGCCCTTGGCCGCGTCGAGCGGGTCGCCGAAGAATTCCACCATCGCGCGGTCAGGCCTCCCCTGCCGGGCCCGGCTTGATCTCCGGGCGGTCCGCCTCGAGGGCGGAGATCTTGGCGAGGATCTTCTCGTTGGCGCCCGCGTAGTTGCGCGCCGTCTGCTCGATGCCGCTCTCGATGCCGTGCAGCGACTTCACGAGCAGGTCCAGGTGCTCGTTGACGTCCTGCGCCGCCTGGCCGTAGTGGACGCTGAAGGCGATCCCGACCGCGCCCCACTCGTGGCCGGAGATGTTGATGTCCTTGGCGTTGCCCTGGATCGAGGTGGCGGCGTCGCTCATCCGGTCCACGCTCTCGGCGGCCGACACCAGCTTGTCGACGTCGTGGGTGGTCTCGGTCACCGGCGTCCCTCCTGGGCCTCCGGCGGCGGGGCCGGGAGCCGGGAGTTCACGAGCGCCTCGACGTCCATCCCGGCCGGGGCGAGCGGCGCGACGGTCGCGGCCATCCGGCGGGAGACGTCGGCGCTGGCGGCCGAGATGGTGCTCATCAGCGACGCCGACAACTGGGCGGCGCTCTGCCGGAGCGCGCGCTCACTGAGGGTGATGTCGGTGATCGCGCCCCCGGGGGCGACGGTGACCGAGACGTTCCCGTCCGCGGACTGCGCGGTGCTGCGCATGGCGGCGATCTGCTGGCGCATCTCCGCGTAGCGTTCCAGCTTCTCGTTCGCGTCCTTGGTCAGGTTCTCCAAAGCCTTTTCCATGGCTTCGGGAGACTGATCGAACACAGTTCGCCCCCGTGACGAATTAAGGGTTGGGGCGTGAGAGCGTAAACGATGCGTTAAGGGCGCCGCAAGGTGCCGCACAGATTGCACAGCCCCGTCGGCGCAGGGGTTCCCGGCATGCCGGACGGCGTTCCTGCCAGGGCCGCGATTCGTTCGTCCGATCCTCGGCGCGAACATCGGAGCGAACCGCGGCCGAAAAAGGGGGAACGCGCGTCAGGCGGAGGCGAGGACGGCGTCGATCGCCTCGGGGGCGAGCGTGTGGTCGAGGACCATCGCGGCGCAGCCGGTGAGGCCGGCCAGTTCGCCGAGGCGGCTCGGCTCGATCCGCAGGGTGCGGGTGGCGAGCGCGGTCGCGCGCCGGTAGACGACCTCGCGGACGCCCGCGACGAGCGGCTCGTACGCGGCGGTGAGGTCTCCGCCGAGGATGACGACGGCCGGGTTCAGGATGTTCACGGCGGCGGCGATGACCTCGCCGAGGCGGCGTCCCGCGTCCCGGACGATCAGGACGGCCTCCGCGTCCCCGTCCTGCGCGCGCGACACGAGCGAGGGCAGGTCGGGTGCGCTGGACAGGGCGACGAGGGCCGCGCCCCCGGCGACCGCCTCGACGCAGTCGAGGTTGCCGCAGCGGCAGGTGACGCCGGGGCCCCCGGCCACCGGGACGTGGCCGATCTCGCCCGCCGCGCCCTGCGCGCCCCGCTGGATGCGCCCGCCGGAGATCAGCCCGGCGCCGATGCCGGTCGAGACCTTCACGAACAGCAGGTCGGCGACGGCGGCGTGGTGGACGCGGTGCTCGCCGAGCGCGGCGACGTTGACCTCGTTGTCGAGCAGGGCGGGCACGCCGAAGCGCTCGGTGACCGGGGAGGTGTCCCACAGGTCGAAGTCGGCGGGGTCGGGCGCGCCGATGCCCGCGCCGCGCACGGACGACGCGGGCAGGCCGCAGGCGTCGAGCAGGGCCGTCCACTGGTCGACGAGGGCGGGCAGCGCGACCTCGGGCAGCCGTCCGGGCGGCAGGTCGGCGTCGGCGCGGCGCAGGATCGTCCCGGCGAGGTCGCAGACGGCGAGCTGGCCGCGGGACTGGCCGAGGTTGGCGACCAGGACCGTGCCGCCCGCCGCGTCGAAGGCCAGGCGCGCGGGCGGGCGGCCGCCGGTGGACGGCCCGTCGGCGTGCTCGACCAGCAGCCCGTGCGCGATCAGCTCGGTCACCCGGGCGGCGACCGCGGGGCGGGACAGCCCGGTGACGCGGGCCAGCTCGGCGCGTGTGGCGACGCCGTCCTCACGGACGAGGCGCAGCACGTCCCCGCAGGTGGCGGGGCGTCGCGCGGACGGGTAGACGGGCCGGTGGGGCATCGGATCATCCAAGCACGTGGACGGGATCGGGGCGAGCGGTTCGAACGCGGCCGCGCCCCGCAGGCGCGAGGTGCGGACGAGGGGCGGACGAGGGGCGGCCAGGGGCGTCGTGGGGAGGGTAAGGGCGCCGAGTTGGCTCTAGCATGGAAACTTCTGTAAAGATTACTGCGTAAGTCTGATGACTTGTAGACCTATCCCCGCTAAGTTGCGTGTGTCGATGTTCCGTCCCCTCGGCTTGGAGTGACCCATGAGCGCCCTGCCGGTCTCGCCGCACCCCGTCGTCGCGCGGGTCACCGAGCGGATCGCCGCGCGCAGCGCCGACCGCCGCGCGGCCTACCTGGGCCGTATCGCCGACGCGCGCACCGCCGGACCCGCCCGCGGGGGGCTCGGCTGCGCCAACCTCGCGCACGGCTTCGCCGCCTGCGCGCCCGACGTGAAGCTCCAGCTCCGCGGGGACGTCACGCCGAACATCGCGATCGTGTCGTCCTACAACGACATGCTGTCCGCGCACGCGCCGCTCAAGGACTACCCGGACGTGCTCAAGGCCGCCGTCGCCGAGGCGGGCGGCACCGCGCAGTTCGCCGGGGGCGTGCCCGCGATGTGCGACGGCATCACGCAGGGCCGCGCGGGGATGGAACTGTCACTGTTCAGCCGGGACGTCATCGCGATGGCCACGGCGGTCGCGCTGTCCCACGACATGTTCGACGGCGCGCTGCTGCTCGGCGTCTGCGACAAGATCGTCCCGGGCCTGGTGATCGGCGCGCTCGCGTTCGGGCACCTGCCCGCGATCCTGGTCCCGGCCGGGCCGATGGCGTCCGGGCTGCCGAACGCGCAGAAGGCCGCGATCCGCAAGCGGTTCGCCACCGGGGAGATCGGCCGGGACGAGCTGCTCGCCGCCGAGTCGAGCTCGTACCACTCGTCCGGCACCTGCACGTTCTACGGCACCGCGAACTCCAACCAGCTGCTCATGGAGGTCATGGGCCTCCACCTGCCGGGCGCGAGCTTCGTCCCGCCGCACACCGACCTGCGCGACGCGCTGACCCGGGCGGCCGGACGGCGCGTGGTCGAGCTCACCGACGTGCGCGGCGGCGAGTACACGCCGATCGGCGAGCTGCTGGACGAGCGCGCCTTCGTCAACGGCGTCGTCGCGCTGCTCGCCACCGGCGGCTCCACCAACCACACCCTGCACCTGGTCGCCATGGCCGCCGCCGCCGGCATCGAGCTGACCTGGGACGACTTCGACGAGCTGTCCCGCGTCACGCCGCTGCTGACCCGGCTGTACCCGAACGGCACCGCCGACGTGAACCACTTCCACGCGGCGGGCGGCACCGGATTCCTCATCCGCGAGCTGCTCGGCGCGGGCCTCGTCCACGGCGGCGCCCGGACGGTCGGCGGCGCCTCCCTGGCCGAGTACGCGGTCGTCCCCACCCTGGACGACGGCGCGCTGACCTGGTCGGACGCGCCCGCCACGTCCGGGGACGCGGGCGTGCTGCGGCCGGCGTCCGAGCCGTTCGACGAGCACGGCGGCCTGCACACCGTCGACGGCAACCTCGGCCGCGCGGTCGTGAAGGTCTCGGCGGTCGAGCGCGGGCGCCGCACGATCGAGGCGCCCGCGCGGGTGTTCGGCTCGCAGGACGAGCTCCAGGCCGCGTTCGCCGCCGGGGAGCTCGACGGCCGGGACCTCGTCGCGGTCGTCCGGTTCCAGGGGCCCGCGGCGAACGGGATGCCCGAACTGCACAAGCTGACCCCGCCCCTCGGCGTTCTCCAGGACCGCGGGCACCGTGTGGCACTCGTCACAGACGGGCGGATGTCGGGCGCCTCCGGGTCCGTCCCCGCCGCGATTCACGTGTCTCCCGAGGCCGCGGCCGGTGGTCCGCTCGCGCGCGTGCGCGACGGGGACGTGATACGGCTGGATGCGGACAAGGGGCTCCTGGAAGTCCTGGTCCCGGACGACGAGTTCGCCGCGCGCGAGCCCGTCGCGCCGCCCTCCGGGGCGGTCCACGGGACCGGACGCGAGCTGTTCGGGGCGTTCCGCCGGGCCGTCGGCCCGGCCGAGCGCGGCGCGGGCGTGTTCGACGGCGTGGCCGGCTGAGCGCTCGCAGGCGAGGAGGAAGAACGACATGACGACGCCGTGGCTGGTCGCGGACGTGGGCGGCACCAACGCGCGGTTCGCGCTGGTGGACGGCCCGGGCGCCGCGCCCGAGCGGGTGGCCGCGCTGCCCACCCGCGACCACCGGGGCCTGGCCGAGGCCGCGGCCGCCTACCTCGCCGAGCACGGCGGGGGAGCGCGGCCCGCCGCGGCCTGCCTGGCCGTCGCCGGTCCGATCGTGGACGGCCGGATCCGGCTGACCAACGCGGGCTGGGCGAACGACACGGTCGAGCGGACCCGCGCCCACCTCGGCATCGAGAACCTCACGGTCATCAACGACTTCGAGGCATTGGCCTGGTCGCTGCCCGGACTCGGGGCGGACGACCTGATGGCCGTCGGAGGGGCGCTTCCGCCCGCCGGCGGTCCGCGCGCGGTACTGGGACCCGGCACCGGCATGGGGGTGGCGGGCCTGGTCCCAGTACCGGACGGCGTGGGAACGGGATGGATCCCGGTTCCCGGCGAGGGCGGCCATGTGGACGTCCCGGCGGGCACCGACCGGGAGATCGAGGTCATGCGGCTGCTGCGCGCCGAGCTCGGCGTCGCGAACGCCGAGTACCTGCTCTCCGGCGACGGCCTCGTCCGGCTGTACCGGCTGCTGGCGATGCTGGACGGCGTCCGCGTGCCGCCGCTCACCGCCGCGATGATCGTCGACCGGCGCGACGAGCCCGCCTGCGCCGAGGCCCTCGACGCCTTCTGCGGGCTGCTCGGCTCGTTCGCCGGGAACGTCGCGCTCACGCTCGGCGCGACCGGCGGCGTCTACCTCGCGGGCGGCATCCTGCCCCGGATCCCGGGCGTGCTGCAGTCCAGCGACTTCCGCCGCCGCTTCGAGGACAAGCCGCCGGTCACCGACTACCTCAAGGCGGTCCCGACCGCCCTGATCGTCCATCCGCACCCGGCCCTGGTCGGCGCCGCCGTCCGCCTGACCCAGGCGAACGCATGATCGTTTTGGAGAGGGTATGAACGCCCGCGAACTGCTGGACCTGGCCCCGGTCGTCCCCGTCGTCGTCCTGGACGACGCGGACGCCGCCGTCCCGCTCGCCCGCGCGCTCGTCGCGGGCGGCCTGCGCGCGATCGAGGTGACGCTGCGCACCGAGGCCGCGCTCGCCGCGATCGAGCGGATCGCCGCCGAGGTCCCGGACGCCGTCGTCGGCGCGGGCACGGTCGTCGCGCCGTCCGACGCCGCGCGGTCGCTCGACGCGGGCGCGAGGTTCCTGGTCAGCCCGGGGTGCACGCCCGCGCTGCGGGACGCGATGACCGCGACCGGGCTGCCGTTCCTGCCCGGCGTGTCCAGCGCGTCCGAGGCGATGGCGCTGCTGGAGCACGGCATCACGGAGATGAAGTTCTTCCCGGCCGAGGCGGCCGGGGGCGCGTCCTACCTGAAGGCGCTCGGCGGGCCGCTGCCGGGCATCAGGTTCTGCCCGACCGGCGGCATCACGCCCGAGTCGGCGCCGCGCTACCTCGCGCTGCCGAACGTCGGCTGCGTCGGCGGGAGCTGGCTGACCCCGGCGGACGCCGTCCGCGCGGGCGACTGGGACCGGATCGAGTCCCGCGCGAAGCGGGCCGCCGCACTGGCGGCCTGACCCAAGGCTCGCGGCCTCCTCGTCCCATGGGGGTGAGGACGGGGAGGCCGCGATATCAACCCGTATCAGCCGGTATCAAGCGGTATCAAGCGCGCGTCACCGCAGGACCCCGCGGTGACGCCGCACGTGGACGAACAGCGCCAGCGCGCGCAGGACCCACAGGATCACCACGACGTGGAACACGGTCAGCAGCGCCGAGCCCGCGCCCGCGCTGAGCGCCACGGCCACGAACACCACGGCGAGGAGGGGGAGGACCGCCCGGCGCCGGTGATGCCCGTGCCAGGCCGGATGTCCGCCGCCGGCCCACAGGGCCGCCTGCCCGTGCCCACGCGGCCCGTGCTGGCCCGCCGGCCACCCGTGAGGGCCGTGGTGGCCGCGCCCGCCGAACGGGCCGGGGCCGAAGGAGGCCGAGACGGGCTCCCGCTCGGGGGCGGGGAGGCCGCTCGGTTCCGGCAGGTCGCGGACGACGGCGCGCAGGTCGCCGAGGGTCTTGGCCGCGAGCGCCGCGCCGAGGCGCTCGTCCAGTTCGGCGCGGTCGAGGCGTCCCGCCGCGAAGTGCTCGTGCAGCGCCAGCGCGACCGCGTCCCGCTCGGCGTCGCCGACCCGCAGGGCCTCGGGCCCGGACGCGCGCCGCGCGCCGCCGTCGTACCCGGAGGCGTCCTGCCCGGCGCCGCCGTGCCCGGCGCCGCCGTGCCCGGACGCGCCCATGGGCTCGCGGTCGCCCGTTCCGGCGTGCTCGCCGGGGTCTCTGGAGTTCGTCATGTCCGCTCCTCGGAGTCGCCCCGGCCGTCCGCCCCGGGGGCGTCGTCGGCCAGGATGCGGTACAGGTCGCGGCGGGCCGCACTGAGGATCTCGACGGCCCGCTCGACGCCGTCCGGGGTGCCGGAGCGCAGGACCTCGACGGCCGCCGCGCCGGTGCCCGCCATCGCCTTGAACAGCTCCGGGACGCCCTCGGGGACGCCCTCGTTCATCCGCGCCCACGGCTCGGCCAGCTCGTCGGCGTGCTCCTCGGCGTAGGCGCGGCCCTCGTCGGTGAGGTGGAAGACGCGGCGCCCGGCGTCCTCCTCGGACGCGACCAGGCCCTCGTCGGCGAGCTGCTGGAGCGCGGGGTAGACGGCGCCGGGGCTGGGCCGCCACGCGCCGCCGCTGCGCTCGGCGATCTCCTGGATCACCTGGTAGCCGTTGCGGGGCCGCTCGGCGAGCAGCGCGAGGATCGCGGCGCGCACGTCGCCCTTGCGGGCGCGCCCGCCGGGACCGCCCCAGCCGCCGCGCTTCCACGGCGGTCCACCGGGTCCGAAGGGCCCTCCGGGTCCGAAGGGGCCGGGGCCGCCGCCACCCCAGGTCCGGGGGTCGCCGAAGGGCCAGCCGCCGTGGCCGGGTCCGCCGTGAGCTCGGAAGCCGTGTCCCCATCCCATCTTCACCACCGCCTTCTGAGAGATCTCTTTGATCCCTCGCGATACGACAACGATATATCGAAGACGTTCGATGGTCCAGGACGGTTCCCGATCCGAGGTATGTTGATATCGAGATAAATTCCAGATAGCTTGATGTCGAGAGAAAATCGGCGGAAGTTGGGCGGGGGCGGGTCCCGAGCAGCCACCCGGGTGCGGGAGGATTCTGTTGGGGCGAGTGACAGCGTCCGCCCGGCTCTGACCGGCCCGGGTCGCACTCCACGACCGGCCGCCGCCGAGCGGGACGGCCCGCCTCGACAAGACGAACAGAGATTTCGCCGCGCAGTCGTGTCCCGGACCGGACGCGCGGCGGTGACGGAGGAGGAGTCCGTGTCCGCGAACAGCTTCGGCGCCCGCAGTGAGCTGCGGGTTGGCGAGAAGTCCTACGAGATCTACCGGCTGGACGCCGTCGAGGGCTCGGCCCGTCTCCCGTACAGCCTGAAGGTGCTGCTCGAGAACCTGCTGCGCACCGAGGACGGCGCGAACGTCACCGCCGACCACGTCCGCACGCTCGCCGGCTGGGACAGCAAGGCCCAGCCGAGCCACGAGATCCAGTTCACCCCGGCCCGCGTGATCATGCAGGACTTCACCGGCGTGCCCTGTGTGGTGGACCTGGCGACCATGCGCGAGGCCGTGCGCGACCTCGGCGGCGACGTCACCCGGATCAACCCGCTCGCGCCCGCCGAGATGGTCATCGACCACTCGGTCATCGTCGACTACTTCGGCAGTCCCGAGGCGTTCGAGCGCAACGTCCAGGTCGAGTACGAGCGCAACAAGGAGCGCTACCAGTTCCTGCGCTGGGGCCAGACCGCGTTCGACCAGTTCAAGGTCGTCCCGCCCGGCACCGGCATCGTGCACCAGGTGAACATCGAGCACCTGGCCCGCGTCGTGTTCGACAACGAGGGCGTCGCCTACCCCGACACCTGCGTCGGCACCGACTCGCACACCACGATGGAGAACGGCATCGGCGTCCTCGGCTGGGGCGTCGGCGGCATCGAGGCCGAGGCCGCGATGCTCGGCCAGCCGATCTCCATGCTGATCCCGCGGGTCGTCGGCTTCAAGCTGACCGGCCAGCTCCCGGCCGGCACCACCGCGACCGACCTGGTGCTGACCGTCACCGAGATGCTGCGCAAGCACGGCGTCGTCGGCAAGTTCGTCGAGTTCTACGGCGAGGGCGTGGCCGAGCTGCCGCTGGCCAACCGCGCCACGATCGGCAACATGAGCCCCGAGTTCGGCTCCACCTGCGCGATCTTCCCGATCGACGACCAGACCCTGTCCTACCTGCGCCTGACCGGCCGCTCCGAGGAGCAGATCGCGCTCGTCGAGACGTACGCCAAGGAGCAGGGCATGTGGCTCGACCCGGCGGTCGAGCCCGAGTTCTCCGAGTACCTCGAGCTCGACCTGTCGACGGTCGTCCCGTCGCTGGCCGGCCCGAAGCGCCCGCAGGACCGCATCTCCCTCTCGGCCGCCAAGGAGACCTGGCGCCGCGACGTCCAGAACTACGTCAAGGACGGCGACGAGGCGGGCATCGAGTCCTTCCCGGCGTCCGACGCCCCGGCCGAGCACGCCAACGGCGACCGCCCGCACCGTCCGACCGTCGTGAAGATGGACGACGGCGCCGAGTTCACGATCGACCACGGCGTCGTCGCGGTCGCGGCCATCACGTCCTGCACCAACACGTCCAACCCGTACGTGATGGTCGCCGCGGGCCTGCTCGCCAAGAAGGCCGTCGAGAAGGGCCTGACCCGCCGTCCGTGGGTCAAGACCTCCCTCGCGCCCGGCTCCCAGGCCGTCACCGACTACCTCGAGCGCGCGGGCCTGTCCCCGTACCTCGACAAGATCGGCTACAACCTGGTCGGCTACGGCTGCACCACCTGCATCGGCAACACCGGCCCGCTCCAGCCGGAGATCTCCAAGGCGATCAACGACAGCGACCTGGCCGTCACCGCGGTGCTGTCCGGCAACCGCAACTTCGAGGGCCGCATCAGCCCCGACGTGAAGATGAACTACCTGGCCTCGCCGCCGCTGGTCATCGCCTACGCGCTCGCGGGCACGATGGACATCGACATCCTCAACGACGCGATCGCCGAGGACGCCGAGGGCAACCCGGTGTACCTGAAGGACCTGTGGCCCGCGTCGGACGAGGTCGCCGAGATCGTCGAGTCCGCCATCGGCCAGGAGATGTACCTGCGCACCTACGCCGACGTCTTCAAGGGCGACGAGCGCTGGCGCGGCCTGGACATCCCGACCGGCGGCACCTTCGAGTGGGACGCCGACTCCACCTACGTCCGCAAGGCCCCGTACTTCGACGGCATGGCGATGGAGCCGGCCCCGGTCACCGACATCGCCGGCGCGCGGGTGCTCGCCAAGCTGGGCGACTCGGTCACCACCGACCACATCTCCCCGGCGGGCTCGATCAAGGTCGGCACCCCGGCCGCGCAGTACCTCCAGGAGAACGGCGTCGCGGTCCGCGACTTCAACAGCTACGGCTCGCGCCGCGGCAACCACGAGGTCATGATCCGCGGCACCTTCGCCAACATCCGGCTGCGCAACCAGCTGCTGGACGGCGTGGAGGGCGGCTACACCCGCGACTTCACCCAGGTGGGCGCGCCGCAGTCGTTCATCTACGACGCCGCGCAGAACTACGCGTCCGAGGGCACCCCGCTCGTCGTCATCGCGGGCAAGGAGTACGGCTCCGGCTCGTCCCGCGACTGGGCGGCCAAGGGCACCGCGCTGCTCGGCGTCCGCGCCGTCATCGCCGAGTCCTACGAGCGCATCCACCGCTCGAACCTGATCGGCATGGGCGTCCTGCCGCTGCAGTTCAGGGACGGCGAGTCCGCCGGGTCCCTGGGCCTGACCGGCACCGAGACGTTCGAGATCACCGGCGTGGAGAAGCTCAACGAGGGCGAGACCCCGCGCGAGGTGACCGTGAAGGCCGACGGCAAGGAGTTCCAGGCCGTCGTCCGGATCGACACCCCCGGTGAGGCCGACTACTACCGCAACGGCGGCATCATGCAGTACGTCCTGCGCAACCTGCTCCGCAAGTAGGCGGGTCGCGCCCCAGGCGCACCGCTCGGCGAACGGGCCGTCCCCTTCTCGGGGGGCGGCCCGTTCCGCGTTGCCGGGGCGGCGTGGTCCGGTGCGGTCCGGCGATCGGCGTGAGGGGAGGGCCGCCACTTACGGACGGAGGCGCGACAGGGTACTTTTCTTTTGAGGTCAAACGAGGGTTATGTGGCCTCTCGGCATGTTTGTGACCTTTGTGGACATTGGTGTCGGCTGTGTGTCAGCGATGGAGGTGGCATGGGCGGGGGTATGGACCAGGCCCTGGGTTCCCCGTGGGGCGACGAGACGGCCGTGGTGGACGCTCTCCTGGAGTGGGCGAGGCGGCGGGTGGTGCGGTCGAGCGACCCGAAGACCACCGCACGGCCCGCGTCCGAGCTGCGGAACGAGGCCGGGAAGACCGTGACCCCGTCCGGGATCGGCTCCCGTGAGGCGATGCGCGTGTTCGAGGAGGTGCTGCTCCCCGCCACCCGCTCGATGGACGACCCGCTGAACCTGGCCTACATCGCCGCCGCGCCGTCCCGCACGTCCATGGCGTTCGACTGCGTCGTCGGCGCCGCGAACGTCTTCGGCGGGCTCTGGGAGACCGGCGCGGGCGCGATCCACGCCGAGAACGAGGCCATCGCCTGGCTCGTCGAACTGCTCGGCTGGCCGTCCACCGCGGGCGGGACGTTCGTCTCCGGCGGCACGATGGGCAACCTGTCCGCCCTCGCGACCGCCCGTGAGGCCGCCCGGCACCGGCTCGGCGGACGCCCCGACGGCGGCTGGCGGCTCGCCTGCACCGCCGAGGCGCACTCGTCGATCAAGTCGGCCGTCCGGCTGCTGGACGCCGACGTCGTCGTGGTCCCGGACGACCACGGACGGCTCACCGGCGACGCCCTGCGGACCGTCCTCGAGGCCGAGCGCGCCGCCGGGCGGACGGTCTTCGCCGTCGTCGCGACCGCCGGGACGACCAACGGCGGCCTGATCGACGACCTCGAGGGCGTCTCCGCCGCCTGCCGCGACTTCGGCGCCTGGATGCACGTGGACGGCGCGTACGGTGGGGCCGGGCTCGCCGCCCCCTCCGTCCGGGACCGATATCGCGGCATCGAGAACGCCGACAGCTTCATCGTGGACCCGCACAAGTGGCTGTTCTCCACCTACGACTGCTGCGCGCTCATCTACCGCGAGCCGCGCCTCGCCCGCGCCGCGCACACCCAGCACGCCGGGTATCTGGACGAGATCGACCGCGAGGAGTGGAACCCGGCCGACCTCGCCGTCCAGCTCACCCGCCGGACCCGCGGCCTGCCGTTCTGGTTCGGCCTCGCCACGCACGGCACCGCCCGGTACTCCGAGGCCGTCGAGACGACCCTCGCGACCGCGCGCCGCGTCGCCGACCACATCCGGGAGTCCGGGCACCTGCGTCTGCTCCAGGAGCCGACCCTGTCCGTCCTGCTGTTCGAGCGGGTCGGCTGGACGGACGAGCAGTACTCGGCCTGGTCGCGGCGGAACGCCGTGGACGGCGTGATCCTCTGCGTCCCCACCAGGTTCGAGGGACGCAGCGTCCTGCGCCTGGCCTTCGTGAACCCGATGACCCGCGCCGACAAGGTCATCCCCATCCTGGACACCCTCGTCTGACCGCCGACCCGGGGCGTCCCCCGGCCCGGCCGGAGGACGCCCCCGGGACCTCGGCCCTCCGGGCGCCGTCCGGGAGGGATCAGCCCTCCTGGGCGTCCGCCGGGAGGGACTCCGGGCCCGTGCGGGACGCCGGGTTGCGGCGTCCGACGATGAAGTACAGGACGATCAGCCCGCTCACGACGAGCGCGCCGACCGGGCTGACCAGGGCGACCAGCGCCGCGGCGAGGTAGCCGACCGGGCCGAGCAGCGACTGCCGCCGCGCCTGGGCGGCCGTCCCGCGCGCCGCCTCGTGCATCAGCTCGGGGTGGCGCGTCAGGTGGTGCCAGAACGCCGTGAACCACGCCGACGACAGCGCCATGGACAGCGCGTAGAAGACCGCGGCGTCCGGCGCGTTCTGCCGGGTCAGGTGCTCGCCCAGCGTCGCCGTCGGCAGCGGCAGGAAGCTGATCGTCGCGAGCAGGCCGAGGTTGAGGAACAGCAGCGTCCGGTCGACCCGGGCGACGCGGTGGAACATGTTGTGGTGGTGGATCCAGGCGATCCCGATCACCAGGAACGTCACCACGTAGGAGCCCAGCGCGGGCCACTCGTGCCGCAGCGCGGACCACACCGGCTCGTCCCTGCTGGGGCGGTGGACGTCCAGGATCAGCAGCGTCGAGGCGATCGCGATGACGCCGTCGCTGAACGCCTGGAGCCGGCCGGGGCTGATCACCAGGTCGGCGTCGGCCCGTGCCGGGGAAGGAGGCGGTGTGTCGGACAATGGGGGGCTCTCTGGACTGATCATGATCGAAGTTGGTTGGATCAAAATATGGCTGACACCACAAGAATCGGATCCCTCGACGTCTTCCCGTTGTCGCTCGGCGGCAACGTCTTCGGCTGGACCGCCGACCAGGACGCCTCGTACGCCGTCCTGGACGCCTTCCTCGCGGGCGGCGGCAACTTCGTCGACACCGCCGACGGCTACTCGGCGTGGGTGCCCGGCAACCACGGCGGCGAGTCCGAGACGATCATCGGCGAGTGGATGGAGTCCCGGCGCAACCGCGACGAGGTGGTCGTGGCGACCAAGGTCGGCGCGCACCCGGACCGCAAGGGCCTCTCGGCCGCCAACATCCGCGCCGCCGCCGAGGACTCCCTGCGCCGCCTCCGCACCGACCGCATCGACCTCTACTACACCCACTTCGACGACGAGTCCGTCCCGGTCGAGGAGATCATCGGGGCGCTGGACGAGCTGAAGCGCGCCGGCAAGGTCCGCGAGATCGCCGTCTCCAACATCACGCCCGAGCGGCTCGAGGCGTCCCTCGCGGTCAGCGACCGGGACGGCCTGGCCAAGTACGTCGCGATCCAGCCGCACTACAACCTCGTCCACCGGGAGGGCTACGAGGGCGAGCTCCTGGAGATCGCGCGGCGCCACGACCTGGCGTCCGTGCCGTACTACGCCCTGGCGTCCGGGTTCCTGACCGGCAAGTACCGGCCGGGCCGGACGGTCGAGAGCCCGCGCGCGGCGGGCGCGGGCAAGTACCTGGAGAGCGAGCGCGGACGGCGCGTGCTCGCCGAGCTGGACGCGATCGCCCTCGACCGGGACGTCCCGGTCGCCACGGTCGCGCTCGCCTGGCTCGCGGGCCGTCCGACGGTCGCGGCGCCGATCGCCAGCGCCCGCTCGGTCGACCAGCTCCCGGCCCTGCTCGGGCTCGCGGACCTCACCCTCACCGACGCCGAGGCGGAGCGGCTCACCGAGGCCTCCGAGGCCTCCGCCGCCTGAGAAGGATCATGGCGGGGGTAGCGTCTCCGGACGTGTTCCCCTCCACCCTGTTCCTCCTCGTCGCCGGCCTGGCCGTGCTCGCCGGCGCCATCGTGCAGAGCAGCGTCGGGTTCGGGGTCGGCACGGTCGCGACGCCCGTCGTCGCCCTGCTGTTCCCGGACCTGATGCCCGGCGCGCTGCTCATCGCGGCCACGGTGACGCCGATGTTCACGATGGTCCGCGAGGTCCGGCACGCCGACCTGCGCGGACTCGGCTGGGCCGTCGCCGGGCGGGTCGCCGGGACGCCGCTCGGGGTGGCGGTCGTCGCCGTCCTGTCGGCGCGCGGCATGGGGCTGGCGGCGGGCGGCGTGGTGCTCGCCGCCCTCGCCGTCAGCGCCTACTCGGGGACCGTCCCGCGCAACCGGACGACGCTCGCCGCCGCCGGGGTGTTCGCCGGGCTCGGCGGCACCGCGACGGCCATCGGCGGCCCGCCGATCGCGCTGCTCTACCAGGGCGAGAGCGGGCCGAGGGTGCGCGGCACCCTCTCGATCTTCTTCACCCTCGGGACGCTCGTCTCGGTCCTCACCCTCGCCGCCCTGCACCAGCTGCCCGAGCGGCAGGTCGTCGCCGGGCTCGCGCTCACCCCGTTCGTCACCGCCGGGTTCTTCGCCGCCGGGCCGCTGCGCCGCTACCTGGACGGCGGCCGGACGCGGGCGGCGGTGCTGGGCCTGGTCGCCGTGTCCGCGACCGTCCTCATCGTCCGCAACCTGGTGTGAGCCCGCGCGGTTCCTGCGCGGTGCCCGCGCGGCTCGCCCCGGGAAGTGCGTAGCCTGATCCGATGCCGCCGACCCCGCGCCCCACGAAGGCCGACCTCGAGGCCGCCCGCGACCGGATCCTCCCGGACGTCCTGCCGCCCCGGGACGTCCCGCTCCGCGTGCTGTTCACCGGCATCAACCCGGGCCTGTACTCGGGCGCGACCGGCCACCACTTCGCCCGTCCCGGCAACCGGTTCTGGCCCGCGCTGTACCGCTCCGGCTTCACCCCGCGCCTGCTGGACCCCGCAGAGCAGGACGAACTGGGCGCGCTGGGCCTCGGCATCACCAACCTCGCGCCCCGCACCACCGCCCGCGCCGACGAGCTCACCGCCGAGGAGCTGCGCGAGGGCGGACGCCGCCTCGCCGACCTCGTCGCGCGCCGCCGCCCGCGGTTCCTCGCCGTCCAGGGCGTCACCGCGTACCGGACCGCGTTCGGCCGCCCGAAGGCCCGGATCGGCCTCCAGGGCGACCGGCTCGACCCGGCCGGGATCTGGGTGCTGCCGAACCCCAGCGGCCTCAACGCGAGCTGGTCCCTCGACCGCATCGCCGCCGAGCTGACCCGCCTCCGCGAGGCCGCCGGAACCTGACGGGACGTCCCGGAAGTCCCGTGCCCTCAGCCCGTCCGGGGCCGCTCAGCCCGTTCCGGCCGCCGTGGACGCCAGCATCGTCCGGACCTCGGTGACCAGCGTCGCGGACGGCTCCCACAGCCCGACCTTGCCGAGCGCCACCACGGGCCGGGGCAGCGGCGTCACGCCGGCCAGCCGCCAGTGGTGCGCCTCCGCGTCGGCCCAGGGACCGCAGTCGCACGAGCCGTCCAGGACCGCGCCGGAGCAGACGTCCTCGATCGCGGCGACGGCGATGACCGCGCCGATCGTCGCGAGCGGGTCGCCCGGATCCCAGCCCGCCGCGAGGACGAGCGGGGAGTCGCACGCGCCGAGGTCGACGCGCAGCGAGGCGTACACGAGCACCGGTCCCCGGTACGCGGTCGGCAGCGGCTGGTTGGACACGTCCTTGCCGCCTCGCGCGATCGCGAACGCCCACGGCTGCTGGACGCTGATCGCCCTCACCCCGGTCACCTCCTGTAGTGGCCCCGCTCCATCCTGTCCGGTGGAGGCGGCGGATGTCGTGCGGTCTCCGCGAGAACCCGTCCAAGCCGGACGTATCCGCACCGCTGGGACAGACGCGGGTGTCCGGCGGGACACCCGACTCTGATGTCCGGACAACGAACCACGCGCCCGGATGGTTCAGTCGCGCACCAGGCGTGTGTACGCGATGACGTTGTCGACGTAGTGGCCCGTGCCCCGGTCGAAGGCTCCGCCGCAGGTCACCAGGCGCAGGGCGGCGTAGTCGAGGTCCTCGGCGTAGATCCGCTCGCCCGGGAAGTCCGCCTTGGCGACGCGCTCGACCCGCTGCACGGCGAACGTCGCGGTGCGCCCGTCCTTCCGGGCGACCAGGACGCGGTCGCCCTTCCGCAGGTCCTTGAGCCGGTTGAAGACGGCCGCCTGCCCACGCGCGTCGACGTGCCCGAGGATCACCGACGGCCCCTTCTCGCCGGGTGTCGCGCCGTCCTTCCACCAGCCCGCGAGGTTCGGACGGTCGAGCGGCGGCACCTCGATGGTGCCGTCCGGCCGGAGGCCGAGCCCGGTGACCGGCGCCGTCACCCGGAGCCGGGGGATCCGGATCGTCGAGGGTTCCGACCGGGGCAGCGCGGACGTCGCGTACCGCACCGGCCCGGCCGTGCCCGTCGCCCGGGTCCCGCCGGGATCGCTGGGCCCGTCCGCGTAAGGCCCGCCGCTCCCGCACCCGCCGACCAGCAGGGCCGCCACCACCAGGCCCCCGGCCAGACCACCGAGGCGTGGGGTGGTGCGGGGGGTCAGAGCCGCGCCTTGGAGGTGCGGCGGCGGAGGGCCAGGCCGGTGCCCGCGAGGGCCACGAAGGCGGCTCCGGCGCCGAGGTAGGGGGCGCGGGCGCCGGGGTCGGCGGTGACGGTGCTGCCGTCGCCGGTCTCGGGCGCGCCCTGCGGGATCGCCGGGCCGGGGGACACCTCGTCCCGTCCCGGACGGGTGGTGAACACGACGTGCCCGTATCCGGCGCAGGCGATCGTCACCCGGACGACCGAGGGCAGCGACCGCTCGAACGTCGCGGTGGCCTCCCAGGTGTCCTTGCCGGTCTCCTCGAAGCGCGGGTCCCGGACGAAGGACGACGAGGTCGCGCTCGCCTCGGTGGGGCAGTGCACCTTCATCCCGAGGCGCCCGCCGGGGAGGACCGTCCGTGTCGACAGGTCCACGTCGTCGAAGCCGAAGTGGAACCTCTTTCCGTCGCCACCACCGCCTCCGCCTCCGCCACCACCGCCGTGCCCGCCGCCGGACGGGGGAGGCAGGGGGGTGCGCTTCTCCGGGAGGGTCGCGAACAGCGTGAGCGTGCGCGGCCCGGACGCCGTCGTGCACTGGAACTTCGCCATGTACGCGTTGCCCGGCTTGAGTCCCCGCAGGGTCGTGCCGACCCCGGACCAGGTCGTCGCGCCGGTCCGCTTGAAGTGCGACGGGTCGCCCTGGACGAACACCTCGTTCTGGCCGCCGGCGGACGGCTCGTCCTTGCATCCGCTGATCCGCACCGTGACGTCCTGGCCCGGCGTGAACCGCCTCGGCTCGATCGACACCGACGGCGCACCCGTCCCGGACGCGCCGGACGGCTTCCCGGCGAGCGCGAACGCGGGCACGGCTCCCGCCGCCAGTGAGCCGGCGAGGACGGCGCCGGACGCGGTCCCCACGGCCGCGATGCGTCGGACGGAACTGCTGCCCATGGGACTCCCTGTGATTCGAGCCGACCGATATCGCGGCAGTGTAGAGACCGGAATCACTTTTGTGCCATCCGTCACAGAAGTGAATACTTATTGACCGGATCCGGCCAGGCCCCTTGTCAGAATCGGCCCTTGAGCACTCGCCCTTGGGGACTCAGCCCTTGAGCGCCCCCGCCATCAGCCCGCGCATGAAGAACCGTCCGAGCAGCAGGTACACCAGCAGCGTCGGCAGGGACGCGAGCAGCGCCTCGGCCATCTGCTGGCTGTAGTTCACCGCCGCCGCGCCCGACCCGGCCGTGTTGTTCAGCAGGACGGTCACGGGCCAGCTGTCCGGCGCCCCGAGGAACACCGCGAACAGGAAGTCGTTCCACGCGGACGTGAACTGCCAGATCAGCACCACCGCGAACGCCGGGCCGGACACCGGCCGGACGACCGACCAGTACGTGCGGAGCATGCCCGCGCCGTCCACCCGGGCCGCCTCGATGAGCTCGTTCGGGATCGTCACGTAGTAGTTCCGGAAGATCAGCGTGCAGATCGGGATGCCGTAGACGACGTGCGCGAGCACCAGGCCCCGGATCGTCCCGACCAGCTGCATGTGGGTGAGCAGCCCGGCGAGCGGGATCATGACCGCCTGGTACGGGATGAACATCCCGAACAGGAACAGTGTGAACACCGCGTCCGCGCCCGGGAAGCGCCACTTGCTCAGCACGTAGCCGTTCAGCGACCCCAGCACCGCCGAGATCAGCGACCCCGACACCGCGATCTTGACGCTGTTCTCCAGCCCCGGCCGCAGCGAGGACCAGGCCGCCCGCCAGCCGTCCAGCCCCCAGTGCTTCGGGAGGTCCCAGGCGGTGGACGGGTCGGCCTCCTGCAACGACTTGAAACTGGTCACCACCAGCACGTAGACGGGGATCAGGAACAGCACGACGAACGCCAGCAGCAGGGCGAACCGCAGCACCCGCATCGCCCGGGCCCCGGCCGTCCGCTGCCGCGGCGCGCGCGCCACGGCCCCCGATACCGCGCTCATCGCGTCCGCTCCGTCCGCACCGACCAGACCAGGTAGGGGATGACCAGCACCGCGACCGCCAGCAGCAGGTACGTCGCGATCGTCGCGCCGTTCGCCGGGTCGTGCCGGTCGAAGACCTCGACATAGGTCGCGATGGCCGGGACGTAGGTGATGATCTGCTTGCCCGCGATCGCCATGATCAGGTCGAACACCTTGAGCGAGATGTGCCCGAGGATGATCAGCGCCGACAGCGTCACCGGGCGCAGCTGCGGGAACACCACGTACCGGTAGACCTGCCACTCGGACGCGCCGTCCACCCGGGCCGCCTCGCGCAGGTCGTCCGGGACGCTGCGGAACCCGGCCAGGTACAGCGCCATCACGTACCCGGACATCTGCCAGATCGCGGGGATCGCCATCGCGGCCATGCCCCACGTCCGGTCCTGCCACCACATGTTCGACAGGTCGCCGAGGCCGATCTTGTGGAACAGCTGGTTCAGCCCGACCGCGCGGTCGGCGGGGGCCGGGTTCATCAGCCACCGCCACACCACCCCGGACGCGATGAACGAGATCGCCATCGGGAACAGGTAGATGATCCGGAACCCGGCCTCGCCCCGGATGCCCTTCTCCATCAGGAACGCCAGGAACGCTCCCAGCAGCAGCGCGCCGCCCACGAACACGACGGTGAAGATCAGCGCGTGCCGCACGGCCCCCGGCCAGGACGGCTGGTGCCACAGGTCGATGAAGTTCTTGCCCTTGTCGAACTTGTACGGCGAGATCTCGTCGTGCTTGCCGCTCACCGCGACCCGCAGGTTCCAGAAGATCAGCCCGTACACGAACAGGCCGATCGCGACGATGGACGGCGTGAGCAGCAGCAGGCCGGGCAGCCAGCCCGCCCGCCGGAGCCGCCGCAGCCGTCCGGGCGGGCCGCCTGCCGGCCGTGCCCGCCCGGACGTGCCGTGCGCGGTCGGGACTCGGGTCACTGCGCGTCGTTCTTGGCCGCGTCCGCCAGCGCCTTCTGGAGCTTCGAGGCGTCCTTGCTCTGGAGGAACAGGCCGACGGCGGTGTCGATGTCGGTGTGCCACTTGTTGTTGGCGACCACGCCGTGCCACATCGACCCGGCGAGCTTGGTCGACGGGTTGTTCCACTGCTGGAACGCGTAGGCGAGGTAGCCGGTGTACAGGCTCTTGTCGGCGTCCGTGCGGGCCGGGACCGAGCCCTTCTTCGGGTTGAACAGGTCCTGGCCCTGCTTACTGCCGGCCTCCTTCAGCCACGCCAGCGCGCCCGCGCGGTGCGGGGCGCCCTTGGGCAGGGTGAAGCTGTCCGACAGCCACAGGTACGTGCCGTCCGTGCCGGGCGAGGGCGCGTAGTTGAAGTCGGTGCCGAGCTTCTTGCCGAGGCCGTTCGGGGCGTTGCCGATGAAGTAGCCGTACGCCCAGTCGCCCATGATGTTGAACGCGGCCTTGCCGTCCACGACGGCCTTGGACGCGCCCTGCCAGTCGGTGGAGGCGGCCTCCACCGAGGTGTACTTCACGATCTCGGTGTAGTCGTTCAGCGCCTTGGTCATCTGCGGGCCGGACCAGTCCGCGCCCGGCTTCCACAGCGCGTTGTAGCCGTCCGTGCCGAGATCGCCGAGCAGGACGCTCTCCAGCAGGTGGTCCGCGGTCCACTGGGCGCCGAGCGACAGCGGGACCTTCTTCGTCTTCGCCTGCACCAGCTTCAGGTCGGCGATGAACTCCGCGACCGTCTTCGGCGGCCCGGCGATGCCCGCCTCCTTGAGGACGGACGGGCTGTACCAGAGCATGTTCGACCGGTGGATGTTCACCGGCACCGAGTAGATCTTGCCCTGGTAGCTGATCTGGTCGAGGAGCTGCTTGGGATAGACCTTGGTCATCCCGTTCTCGTCGTAGAACGAGTTGAGCGGCTCGATCTGCCCGGCCTTGACGTAGTCCAGCAGCTCCGCGCCCGCGTGGCCCTGGAAGGAGTCCGGCGGCTTGCGGTTCTGGAGGCGGCTGGCGAGCACCGCCTTCGCCTGGGTGCCCGAGCCGCCCGCGATGGCCGCGTTCTCGAACGTCGTGCCGGGGTTGTTCTTCTCGAAGTCGGCCTTCATCGCGGCCAGGCCGTCCGCCTCGCCGGGACCGGTCCACCAGGAGAAGACCTCGACCTTGGACTTGTCCGACGACTTCTTGTCACCGCCCCCGCCGCATCCGGCGAGGACCAGCGCCCCGCCGAGCGCGACGGCCGTCATCGCGGTGAGACCGCCGCGCCCGCGATTCCGGTGCGCGCGCACCCTTGATCCCAGCATCGCTCGTCCCTTCGGTTACCCGAGAAACAAGCGTCCGTTCAACGTGTGATCAGGTCAACACCCGGCCGCGAATAGTGATCTTCCGGTGATCTGGATCACTGGGGCGGCGCGCCCGCCGGCGCCCGCCGGGCCCGGCCGGGTCGGGACGTTCACCAGGCGAGCGCCGGGGGCAGTCCCTCGGTGCCCGCGTCCGGCCAGTCCATGGGCGCGCCGAGCGGCTCGAGCTCGGCCAGCTGGAACCGGTACCAGGGGGACGACTCGGGCCGCCCGGCGAGCGCGAGGCACTCCTCCCACGTCCACCACTCGGCGTCCTCGACCTCGTCCGGCTCGGGCTTGGCCGTGGTGTCGGTCACCGTCGCCCGGACGACCGGGCAGCGCTCGTACTCGAGCGTCCCGTCCTCGGCGACCGCCCGGTACCGGAACCTCGGCAGGACGGGCGTGAGCGTGTCCGCGACCAGCCCGAGCTCGGTGCCGAGACGCCGCAGGACCGCGTCCCGCAGGCCCTCCCCGGGGGCCGGATGGCCGCAGCAGCTGCCCGTCCAGACGCCGGGGAAGGTCTTCTTGGACAGCGCCCGCCGGGTGATCAGCACCCGGCCGTCCGGAGCGACCACGTAACAGGAGAACGCCAGGTGGTAGGGGGTGTCCCGGTGGTGGCTGGCCAGCTTCGGTGCCGTCCCGATCGCCTCGTCGGCGGCGTTCAGCAGCACGATCTCCTCGGTGTGAACGGACACGGGGTTCCTTTCGTTGAGGGTGGTGGCCCCGTCCTGGCGGTCCCCCGGGATGGTCGTCCGGGTGGTCCGACGGGGTGGTCCGGAGATGGTGGTCCGATAGGTGGTTGTGGCGATTCGGTGCGGAAATCGTCCCAGGCCGCGGGCCGGGGCGCCCGCTCGGTCAAGCCGCACTAAACTCGGAACGGCCCGACGACCAGGGGCCCCGGATGGCCCCTGATGGAGGAGTTGACAAGCGTGACCCTGCTGGAGTCGATCACGGGTCCTGAAGACCTCAGGCGGCTGGACGCCACGCTGCTGCCCCGCCTGGCCGGGGAGATCCGTGAGTTCCTGGTGGACGCGGTGTCCAAGACCGGCGGGCACCTCGGCCCGAACCTGGGCGTCGTCGAGCTCACCATCGCCCTGCACCGCGTCTTCGACTCGCCCCGTGACCGGATCCTGTTCGACACCGGTCACCAGGCGTACGTCCACAAGCTGCTGACCGGACGGCAGGACTTCTCCGCCCTCAAGCGGCGCGGCGGCGTCTCCGGGTACCCGAGCCAGTCCGAGTCCGAGCACGACGTGATCGAGAACTCGCACGCCTCGACCGTCCTGTCCTACGCCGACGGCATCGCCAAGGCGTTCCAGCTGCGCGGCGAGTCCGAGCGGGCCGTGGTCGCGGTCGTCGGCGACGGCGCGCTCACCGGCGGCATGTGCTGGGAGGCCCTGAACAACATCGCGGGCGCCCAGGACCGTCCGGTGATCATCGTCGTCAACGACAACGGCCGCTCCTACTCGCCGACGATCGGCGGCCTCGCCAGCCACCTCGCCGACCTGCGCGTCACCCAGGGCTACGAGCGCGCCCTCGACCTGATCAAGCGGACGGTGCCGAAGGCCCCCGTGGTCGGCGCGGTCGCCTACGAGGCGCTGCACGGCATGAAGAAGGGCATCAAGGACGTCCTCCAGCCGCAGGCCATGTTCGAGGACCTCGGCATGAAGTACGTCGGCCCGATCGACGGCCACGACACCGAGGCCATGGAGCACGCGCTGCGCAAGGCGCGCTCGTACGGCCGCCCGGTGATCGTCCACGCGCTCACCCGCAAGGGCCAGGGCTACGAGCCCGCCCTCGCCAACGACGAGGACCACATGCACGGCGCGGGCGCGTTCGACCCCGCCACCGGCAAGTCCCCGGCCAAGCCCGGCGCGGCCCCCGGCTGGACGAAGGTGTTCGGCGAGGAGATGGTCGAGATCGGCGCCGAGCGCCCCGACGTGGTCGCCATCACCGCCGCGATGCTGCACCCGACCGGGCTCGCCCCGTTCGCCGAGGCCTACCCGGACCGCATCTACGACGTCGGCATCGCCGAGCAGCACGCCGCGACCTCGGCCGCCGGGCTCGCCTTCGGCGGCATGCACCCGGTGTTCGCCGTCTACGCGACCTTCCTGAACCGCGCGTTCGACCAGGTCCTGATGGACGTCGCGCTCCACAGGCTGCCGGTGACGTTCGCGCTCGACCGGTCCGGCGTGACCGGCGACGACGGCGCGTCCCACAACGGCATGTGGGACCTGTCGATCCTGTCGCTGGTGCCGGGCATGCGCATCGCCGTCCCGCGCGACGGGGCGCGGCTGCGCGAGCTGCTCCGCGAGTGCGTCGCCATCGAGGACGGCCCGTCCGCGATCCGGTACCCGAAGGGCTCGGTCGCCACGGACGTCGAGGCGGTCGACCAGGTCGGCGGCATGGACGTCCTGGCCCGGCACGACGGCGCGAACGGCACCCGCGTGCTGCTCGTGGTCGCGGGCTCCCTGGCCGGCACGGTGCTGGAGGCCGCGGAGCTGATCGCCGCGCAGGGCATCGGCGTCACGGTCGTCGACCCGCGCTGGGTCAAGCCGCTCGACCCGGCGCTGGTCGGGCTCGCCGCCGAGCACACCCTGGTCGCGGTCGTGGAGGACAACGGCCGCACCGGCGCCGTCGGCGACGCCGTCGCCCGCGAGCTGCGCGACCACGCCGTGGACGTCCCGGTCCGCACCTACGGCATCGAGCAGGAGTTCCTCGACCACGCGTCGCGTGCGCAGATCCTCGCCGATCTCGGCCTCACCCCGCAGGACCTGGCCCGCGAGATCACCGCCGCCACCGCCCATGTGGCCGGGCATGGAAACGCGTCGGCGGCCGAGCGAGGGCACGCCGCCGGAGCCGAGCGGGAGCATGGATCCACGACTGAGCGGGAGCACGCGTCCGCTGAGGCCGCCACCGACTGACGCGCCGCGTTCCGGCAGGCCGGGGGCGGTCACACGCCCTCGGCCTTGACGCGTCGCTCAGGACCACCGATCACACACGCACGGTAACCTCTCGCCCGCGCGCCCGTCTCCGATTCCGCGCCGCGCACCCGCCCGGGCCGGCCGTTTGGCGTTGCTCACCCGAAACGTCCCCGGCCCCGCGAGGCGCGTGGTCAGGTGGCCCGGCAGGCGGCGCGCATGGCGTCCCAGCGGGCGAGCTTGACGCGTTCGCCGCGTCCCAGGGAGCGGGCGAGGGCGATCTCGGCGGCGTCGAGCCGGAGCCAGTCGTCGTAGCGGACGGCGGGCGGCTCGCGGCGTTCCAGCAGGTCCTCGATGGTCCCGGCGGGTTCGGTGCGGGTGCCGCCGAGGTCGGCGAGCAGGTTCCGGACGGTCTCGGCGGCGTCGGACCGGTTCGTCCCGACGACGCCGGTCGGGCCGCGCTTGACCCAGCCCGCCACGTACTCGCGGGGGAGCGGGGAGCCGTCCGGGCCGAGGACGCGGCCGCCGTCGTTCGGCACGACCTTGCTGCGCTCGTCGAACGGCAGCCCGGCCAGGGGAACGCTCTGGTACCCGACCGAGCGCAGCACCATCCCGACGGGGAGGTCCTCGAACTCGCCGGTGCCGGTGACGCGTCCGTTCTCGTCCAGGCGGGTGCGCTCCAGGCGCAGCCCCTCGACCCGGTCGCCGCCGAGGATCTCGGCGGGCGCGCGCCAGAACCGCACGTCGATGCGGCGCGGCCGGTCGTCGGGCGCGTCCGCCCAGCCGTTGAGGACCTTGACGTTCCCGCGCACGTGGCGGTCGCTCTCGGCGAGCGCGGCGCTCGCCGCGTCCAGGTCCAGGTCCCGCGGCGGGACGTGCACGGACGCCTCGTCCAGCGTGCCGAGCTCGCGCAGCTCCTTGGTGGTGAACTTGGCGTGCGCCGGGCCGCGCCGCCCGATCATGTGGACGCGCCGCACCCGGCTGCGCGACAGCGCGTCCAGGACCTGCTCGGGCACGTCCGTCGGGCGCAGCTCGTCCACGGTCCGGGCGAGGATGCGGACGACGTCGACGGCGACGTTCCCGACGCCGATGACGGCGACCTCCTCGGCGTCCAGCGCGAACGCGTGGCCGGCGGCGTCGGGGTGGCCGCAGTACCAGTTGACGAAGTCGGTGGCGGCGAAGCTGCCGGGCAGGTCCTCGCCGGGGACGTCCAGGCGCCGGTCGACCATCGCGCCGGTGGCGTAGACGACGGCGTCGTAGCGTTCGAGCAGCTCGGCGCGCGACACGTCCCGGCCGAGCTCGACGCAGCCGAAGAACCGCACGCCGGGCCGTTCCAGGACGCCCCGGAGGTACCCGGCGATCGACTTGATGGACGGGTGGTCCGGCGCGACGCCGTACCGCACGAGCCCGTACGGCGAGGGCAGCCGGTCGAACACGTCCACGCGGATCCCGTCGCCGCCCTGCTTGAGCAGGGCCTCGGCCGCGTACAGCCCGGCCGGACCGGAACCGACGACCGCGACGCGCAGGTGTCCCGTCATGCGGGCCATTGTGCCCACGCCGCCGCCGAAAGCGACAGCGTGAGCGCGGTCACACCTCGGAACGTGCCGTCTGGAGCCGGGAGTGGGAGCGCCCGTAGGTGAAGTAGAGGACCGCGCCGACGACCATCCAGGCGAGGAACCGGTACCAGGTCTCGACCGGCAGGTTCAGCATGACGAACAGGCAGGCCAGGACGGACAGGGCCGGGATGAGCGGGACGAGCGGCGTCCGGAACGCGCGCGGCAGGTCGGGCCGGGTGCGGCGGAGGATGACCACGCCGACCGACACGACCAGGAACGCGAACAGCGTGCCGATGTTCACGAGCTCGGCGAGCTTGGCGAGCGGGATCAGCCCGGCGAGGACGGCGACGACGCAGCCCATGATGAGCGTCGACCGGTAGGGCGTCCCGAAGCGCGGGTGGACGGCCGACAGCCAGGCGGGGAGCAGGCCGTCCCGGCTCATGGCGAAGAACACGCGGCTCTGCCCGAGCAGCAGGATCAGGACGACCGTGGTGAGGCCCGCGACGGCGCCGATGCTGATGATCGTCGCGAAGCCGGGGTGGCCGACGGCCTTGAACGCGTCCGCGAGCGGCGCGGCGATGCTGAGCTCGCTGTAGTGCTGCATGCCGACGACGACGAGCGAGACCGCCGCGTACAGGACGGCCGTGACGACCAGTGAGCCGAGCAGCCCGATGGGCAGGTCTCGCTGCGGCAGCCGCGCCTCCTCGGCGGCCGTCGCGACGATGTCGAAGCCGATGTAGGCGAAGAAGACGATCGCGACCGCCGCGAAGATGCCGGGCCAGCCGAAGGACACCGGGGTGACGCCGAACAGCGCCTGGACGAGCGGCGTCGCCGCGCCCGCGACCGTGGGGGTGGACCGCGCCGGGGGGATGAACGGGTGGTAGTTGGCGCTCTTGACGAAGAACAGCCCCGCGACGATCACCAGCAGCACGATCGACACCTTGATCGTCACGACCACGACGTTCACCCGCGAGGAGATCTTGACGCCCGCGACGAGCACCCCGGTCACCAGCAGGACGATCAGCACCGCCGGGACGTTCAGCACCCCGCCGCGGCCCTGCCCCGGCGGGTTCAGCATCGCGGCGGGCAGGTGGATCCCGGCGCTGGCCAGCAGCGAGTCCAGGTACCCGGACCAGCCGACCGCCACCACGGCCGCGCCGAGGGCCAGCTCCAGGATCAGGTCCCAGCCGATGATCCAGGCCGGGAACTCGCCGAGCGTCGCGTAGGAGAAGGTGTAGGCCGAGCCCGCCACCGGGACGGTCGAGGAGAACTCGGCGTAGCAGAGCGCCGCGAGCCCGCACACCACGGCGGCGATCAGGAACGACAGGGCGACCGCGGGCCCGGCCTTCTCGCGCGCGACCTGGCCGGTGAGGACGAAGATCCCGGTCCCGATGATGACGCCGACGCCGAAGACGAGCAGGTCCAGCGCGCCGAGGTCCCGGCGGAGCCGGTGCTCCTTGACTTCGGTGTCGCTGATCGACTGCTCGACCGACTTCGTCCGGAACAGGTCCACCTGGCGTCCTCTCAGTGGCGGCGGCATGGGCGCGGCGCGTGACACAGAGGTTTTAGGGGGAATCCGGGCCTGCCAGGCCCCGGAGGCGTCCGGGATGCCCAATGAGAACGCGAAAATGCCGTCCCGATGGTTCGGGACGGCATTTCCGTCGTCACGGCGGCGCGGTCACGGCGGCGCCGATGCGCTCGCGCCGCTCGGCTACCGCGTCAGGCGGGCAGGGACGCGACGCCCGGCTCGAGGAAGCGGCGGCCGGTGACCTGCTCGGCGATGCCGCTGCGGTCCAGGTACGGGGTGATCCCGCCCAGGTGGAACGGCCAGCCGGCGCCGAGGATCATGCACAGGTCGATGTCCTCGGGGGCGGCGACGACGCCCTCGTCCAGCATGAGGCGGATCTCCTCGGCGAGGGCCTTCAGCGCCCGCTCCAGCACCTGCTCCTCGGTGGAGGTCTCGCCGCCGCCGCCGAACAGCTCCACGGCCTCGGGGTCGATGGTGAAGTCGGGCAGGTAGACGCCCCGCTTCCCCTCGGCCACGAACTTGGCGAACTTCTCCGACAGCGGGAACCGCTCCGGGAACGCGCCGTGCAGCGTCTCGTTGACGTGCAGCGCGATCGCCGGGCCGACCAGGCCCATGAGGACGAACGGCGGCATCGGCAGGCCCAGCGGGTTCGCGGCGCGCTCGGCCGTCTCGATCGGGGTGCCCTCGTCCACGGTCTGGATGATCTCCGCCATGAGGCGCAGCAGGATCCGGTTGACCACGAACGCCGGGGCGTCCTTGACGAGCACGCAGGACTTCTTCAGCTGCTTGCCGACCGCGAACGCGGTCGCGAGGGCCGCGTCGTCGGTCTTCTCGCCGCGGACGATCTCCAGCAGAGGAAGCACCGCGACGGGGTTGAAGAAGTGGAAGCCGACGACCCGCTCGGGGTGCTTCAGCTTGCTCGCCATCTCCGACACCGACAGCGAGGAGGTGTTGGTCGCGAGGATCGCCTCGGGGGAGACGTGCTCCTCGACCTCGGCGAACACCTTCTGCTTGACCGACATCTCCTCGAACACGGCCTCGATGACGAAGTCCGCGTCGGCGAAGGCGTCCTTGGTCAGCGAGCCGCTGATCAGGGCCTTGAGCCGGTTGGCCTTGTCGGCCGAGATCCGGCCCTTGCCGAGCAGCTTGTCGATCTCGCCGTGCGCGTAGCCGACGCCCTTGTCCAGGCGCTCCTGGTCCAGGTCGGTCAGGACGACCGGGACCTCGAGGCGGCGCGCGAACAGCAGCGCCAGCTGCGAGGCCATCAGGCCCGCGCCGACGACGCCGACCTTGGTGACCTTGCGGGCCAGGGCCTTGTCGGGCGCGCCCGCCGGGCGCTTGGCGCGCTTCTGCACCAGGTCGAACGCGTACAGCCCGGCGCGGAGCTCGTCGCTCATGATGAGGTCGGCGAGCGCCTCGTCCTCGGCGGCGAAGCCCTCGTCGCGGGTGCGGTCCTTGGCGGCGGCGACCAGGTCCAGCGCGCGGACGTAGGACGGGGCCGCGCCGTGCAGCTTGCCCTCCAGCGTCCAGCGGGCCATGTTGACCGCGTCGTCCCACGCCTTGCCCTTGTCGACCTCGGCGCGCTTGACCTCGATCTCGCCCGTGAGGACGCGGGCGGTCCAGATCAGCGACTCCTCGAGGAAGTCGGCGGCGTCGAAGATCGCGTCGGCGATGCCGAGGTCGTACGCCTGCTGGCCCTTGAGCTGCTTGTTCTGGGCGAGCGGGTTGTCGATGACGACCTTGAGGGCCTTCTCGGCGCCGATCAGGTTCGGCAGCAGGTAGGTGCCGCCCCAGCCGGGGACGAGGCCGAGGAAGGCCTCGGGCAGGCTCATCGCCGGGACGTTGCGGGAGACCGTCCGGTAGGTGCAGTGCAGGCCGATCTCGACGCCGCCGCCCATCGCCGCGCCGTTGTAGTACGCGAACGACGGGACGTCCAGCTCGCCGAGGCGGCGGAACACGTCGTGGCCGAGCCTGCCGATGGTCAGCGCGTCCTCGCGCCTCCCGACCAGCGGGACGCCCTTGAGGTCCGCGCCGACGGCGAAGATGAACGGCTTGCCGGTGACGCCGACGGCGACGATGTCGTCGCGTCCGGCGATCGCGTCGATCGCGGCGTTCAGCTCGGTCAGGCCGCCGGGCCCGAACGTGCTGGGCTTGGTGTGGTCGAAGCCGTTGTCCAGCGTGATCAGCGCGAGCGTGCCCGCCCCGAACGGCAGCTGGACGTCGCGGACGCGGGCGTGCGTGACGACCTCGTCCTTGAAGATCTCGGTGATGTCGGCGCTCACTTGTCGCCCTCCCAGTTCACGTTCTCCCAGAGGACGGTGCCGCCCATGCCCATGCCGACGCACATCGTGGTCAGGCCGTAGCGGACGTCGGTCCGCTCCTCGAACAGCCGCGAGAGCTGGGTCATCAGGCGGACGCCGGACGAGGCCAGCGGGTGGCCGAAGGCGATCGCGCCGCCCCACGGGTTCACGCGCGGGTCGTCGTCGGCGATCTTGAAGTGCTCCAGGAACGCCAGCACCTGGACGGCGAACGCCTCGTTGATCTCGATGAGGCCGATGTCGTCCATGGTGAGGGAGTTGCGGGCGAGCAGCTTCTCGGTCGCGGGGACCGGGCCGACGCCCATGACCTCGGGCTCGACGCCCGCGAAGGCGAAGTCGACCAGCCGCATGCGCGGGGTGAGGCCGAGCTCGCGGGCCACGTCCTCGGCGGCGAGCAGGCAGGCCGTCGCGCCGTCGTTCAGGCCCGCGGCGTTCCCGGCGGTGACGTTGCCGTGCACCCGGAACGGGGTCTTGAGCTTGGCGAGGTCCTCCATGGAGGTGCCCGGCCGCGGCGGCTCGTCCTCGGTGGCGAGGCCCCAGCCCTTCTCGGCGGAGCGGATCGCGGTCGGTACCAGGTCGGGCTGGATCTTCCCGGCCTGGTAGGCGGCGGCGACCTTCTCCTGGCTGCGGACGGCGTAGGCGTCCGCGCGCTCCTTGGTGATCTGCGGGAACCGGTCGTGCAGGTTCTCCGCGGTCGTGCCCATGACCAGCGCGGACGGGTCGACGAGCTTGTCGGCCAGGAAGCGCGGGTTGGGGTCGACGCCCTCGCCCATCGGGTGCCGGCCCATGTGCTCGACGCCGCCCGCGAGGACGACGTCGTAGGAGCCGAAGGAGATTCCGGCGGCGGTCGTGGTGACCGCGGTCATCCCGCCCGCGCACATCCGGTCGATGGCGTAGCCGGGGACGCTCTTGGGCAGGCCCGCGAGCACGGCGGCGCTGCGGCCGATGGTCAGGCCCTGGTCGCCGGTCTGCGTGGTGGCGGCGACGGCGACCTCGTCCACCCGCTCCGGCGGCAGGGACGGGTTGCGGCGCATCAGCTCGCGGATGGCCCGGACGACCATGTCGTCCGCACGGGTCTCCGCGTACAGGCCCTTGGGGCCCGCCTTGCCGAACGGCGTGCGGACGCCGTCCACGAACACGACGTCACGTGCGGTACGAGGCACGGGTCGCCCTCCCTCGGAAGGTGGTTACTCACTGGTAACTCGCCATCCTACTCGTGGGTAATGCCCCTCCGCGTCATCGACACCGCGCCCCGGCCGGAATCGTGGCCTGAATCTCAGTGGGCGGGCGCGGAATCCCGGTGGGCGGGCTCAGCGAGGGGTCCGGTCGCGGGCGGCGTCGTCCTGGGACGCCCCGGCCGGGGCGGTCCGGCGGGCGCGCCGGGCGCGGACGAACTCGATCACGAGCGGCAGCAGCGAGAGCGCCACGATCACGGCGACGATCGGCAGCAGGTAGGTGTCGACGTTCGGGATGGACGAGCCGAGCGCGTAGCCGCCGAGGACGAGGCCGACCGTCCAGACCAGGCCGCCGATGACCTGGTAGAGCGTGAAGGTCGCGGCCGGGACGTCCAGGGCGCCCGCGAGCGGGTTCAGGACCGTCCGGACGACCGGGACGAACCGGGCCAGGACGATCGCCCGGCCGTGGCCGTAGCGGGCGAGCAGGGTCTCGGCGCGCGCGAGGCCCTCGTGGAGGTGCCGGTTCCGGGTCCGGGCGAGCAGGGCCCGCCCGCCGCGGCGTCCGAGGAGGAATCCGGCCTGGGCCCCGGCGAGCGCGCCGGCGACGGCGGCGGCCAGCACCCACGGCAGGGACAGGTGCGTGGTGCCGTGGGAGCCGGTGGTGCAGAGCAGCCCGGCGGTGAACAGGAGCGAGTCGCCGGGGAGGAAGAAGCCGACGAGCAGGCCGGTCTCGGCGAACAGGACGACCGTGATGCCCAGGGCGCCGAAGGCCGCGAGCAGCGACCCGGCGTCCAGGATGTTGACGGCGTGGGGCAGGGATCCGGCGATGAGTGTCGGCATACCTCAAAATCTACATGCTTGTAGATTTCGAGTGGCGCCGCCGCGCCTAGCGGGTGCGCAGGCGGGCGGCTCCGGCCGGGATGATCCGGTCCAGGACCTTGACCAGCAGGAAGGCCCCGGCCGCCGAGACCAGGCCGCCCACCAGGAGGCCGACGACCACGTCGTGCGGGTAGTGGACGCCGATGTAGACGCGCGAGGCGGCGATGACCAGCGCGTTGAGCACGGCGATCGCGGCGAGGAGGCGTCCCGTGGCCGTGCCGAGGAGGTGCGCGGCGGCGAAGCAGACCGCGACGGCGGCGGCCCCGGCCAGGACGGCGTGGTTGCTCGGGAACGAGTAGTCCGAGGTGCCGGGGCACGAGGTCGCGATGTGTACCGTGGGCATGGCGCGGCACGGCCGCTGCTCCTGGATCACCGACTTCAGGACGCTGCTGATCACGAAGGCCACGACCATCGCGCCGGGCACCCACAGGGCGATGGCGGCGGTCCGCAGGTCCCGTCCGCGGACCTGCCACCAGACCAGACCGGCGAGGACGGCGAAGAGCGCCAGCCCGTAGTCGCTCCACCAGTTGACCAGGCCGTTCAGCCCGCCCGTGTGGTGGGACACGCCGACCACCGCGCGGTACAGCCCCGCGTCGAACGCGTCCCGCCCGGCGAGCGCCGCCGCCGTTGCCTTCTCGATCACCCGGACCTCGATCCCGTGAACTCACGCCGAATCAAATCTACATCTATGTAGATTTTATTGGACGTCAGAGTAACCGAGACCACTGCTCCGGGGGCCCGGTTCGCGAGGAAGGACGGATCAGTTCGCGGCGGCCTGGGCGTGCTCGACCAGAGCGTGCAGGTCGGACGCGGCGTCCTGGGCGGCCAGCAGGGAGACCAGCGCGAGCCCGACCAGGACCGCGATCAGCAGCGGACGCCGCGCCGGAGGCGGCTCCAGCAGCGCCGCCACCCGCCGGGGCAGCGGCCCGGGCCGCCGGCCCAACCGGCGCGCACCGAGAGGGCCCACGCCCAGGCCGATGCCTATGCCGAGGGCGGCGGCCGGGTGGCCGAGCCGGGGACGCCGGTTGTGGGCCAGGGCGGCGCGCCCGATGGCCTGCGCGGTCTGCGCGCGGTCGTCGATCGTCGCCGCGGCCCGCTCGTCCGCCCAGCGCTCGGTGGCGAAGACGACCGCGGAGCGCAGCGGCCAGAGCAGCGGGTTCGCCGCGACGGCGATCGCGGTGAGCGCCCGGAACAGGTGGTGCCGCCCGGCCAGGTGCGCCCGCTCGTGCGCGATCAGCGCGTCCCGCTGCGCCGGGGTCAGGACGTCCAGCATGCCGGTGGTGACGACGACGCGTCCGGGGCGTCCGGGCAGGGCGTACGCCTCGGCCTCCGGATCGTCCATGATCGCGAGCAGGCCGTCGCCGGGCAGGGACCGGGCCGTCCGCGCGGACGTCGCCAGCCGGTACCCCTGCCGGACGGTGACGCAGGCCACCGAGACCAGGCACGCCGTCAGCAGGACGGCCGCGACCGTGCCGAACGCCGGGTCGGTCTCCGGCGCGCGCCGGAGCACGGCCTCGGACATGTGCCCGAGCGCCGCGATCGGCGGCAGCCGCAGTGCGCCGCCCAGCGCCGACACCGCCAGCGTGGCCAGGCTCGCCACCGCGAGCGCGACGGCCGTGCCGGTCAGCAGCCAGGCCGCCGTCCGCGGCGCCAGGCGCCCCGACAGCGGCCTCGCCGCCACCGCGACCACCAGCGAGAGCGCGGGCGCGAGCAGGACGTCCGGATCCATCACCGCGCCTCCGTCCGCCGCGGGGTGATCATTCGGGACGTCCTTCGAGGAGGTCGCGCAGGAGGCGTTCGTCCTGGTCGGAGAGGGTGTCGACGAAGCGGGCCAGCACCATGTGCCGGTCCGGGCGCTCCTGGAGGGCCTGGTGCATGCGCCGCGCGACCAGGCCCGGCTCGTCGCTGACCGGCGCGTACCGGAAGGCGCGCCCGGCCTTCGCGCGGACGAGCAGGCCCTTGTCGTGCATGCGGGTCAGGATCGTGACGACCGTGGAGTACGCGAGCTCGTCGGCGAGCAGCCCCTGGACCTCGGCCGTGGACAGCGGCCGTCCGGCCCGCTGGAGCACCGCCATGATCTCGGTTTCGAGCGCGCCCGACGCGCGCCGTCCGTCCGCACCCGCCAACGCGGCCACCTCCCGGGATCGGATCCGCCGGCTCCTGCCGGTCGACCTCGATCCAGTCTGCCACGCGGTCCCGGACGCCCCACCCCGGAAACCCGGACGTTCCGGACGGGCGGCCGCCCCGGACGTCCCTTGTTCCCCTCCACCCCGCCGGTTACCTTGACGGTGACGCACCGAGGAGGACGCCGGTGACGCACGCGAGGCCCGCCTACCGCCCCGGTCTGCGCCGGAGGCTCGGGCACGCGCGCGACCTGACCGGCATGCTCCTGCGCACCGGCCTCATGGCCGGGCCGCCGCACCGCGTCCTGTCCCAGATCGGCGCGCTGCGCACCTGGGGCACCACCCTCGCCGGGCTCCTGGTGGCCGCCGCCGCCCGCATCCCCGACCGGGTCGCCCTCGTCGACGACGAGGGCGAGCTCACCTTCGCCGAGCTGGACGACCGGTCCGCCCGCCTCGCCGACGGACTCCCGATCGCCGGGCCGCGCCCGCGCGTCGGCCTGCTGTGCCGCAACCACCGCGGCCTGGTGCTGTCCCTCGTCGCGTGCAGCCGCCGGGGCGCCGAGGTCGTCCCGCTGAACACCGGTTTCGGGGCGGGCCCGCTCCGCGCCGTCCTGTCCGAGCTGCGCATGGACCTGATCATCGCGGACGCCGAGTTCGAGCCGCTGCTCTCCGCCGTCCCGGTGGCCCTCCGCCGCCGCGTCCTCTGGTCCGACCACGCCCCGTCCGCATCCCTGTCCCAGCCCGGGACGACCCTCCTCGCGGCCCCCACACCCACCCCCGCTCCGTCGGCATCCCGAAAGCTGCCGCGCGGCGTGGAGCCGCTGCCCGGGCCGCCCGGCCTCGCGGTGCCGGAAGGGCGCGGATCGCCGCCCGGCGCGGGCCCCGGACGGCCCGGAGGGCTGGCGGCGACCCCGGCGGCGACGATCGGGGCGATCATCGAGGCGACGCCGTCCCGGCCGTCCGGGCCGCCGCAGGTGCACAGCCGGACGATCATGCTCAGCTCCGGCACGACGGGACGGCCCAGGGGAGCGCGCCGTCCGCCCCGGCCGGGGCTGTGGCCGCTGGCGTCGATGGCCTCGCGGATCCCGCTCCGGTCCCGGCAGACCATGATCGTCGAGGCGCCGCTGTTCCACATGTGGGGGTACTCGGCGCTCCAGATGGCGTGGGCGCTGCACGCGCCGGTCGTCCTGCACCGGCGGTTCGACCCCGAGCGGGCGCTCGCCGCCGTCGCCGCGCGCCGCGACACCGTCCTGTTCGCGGTCCCGGTGATGCTCCAGCGGATCCTGGACCTGCCCGCCGAGGCGCGCGCCCGGCACGACGCGTCCACGCTGCGGATCGTCGCCGTCAGCGGGTCCGCGCTGCCCGGCGACCTTGCCGTCCGGTTCATGGACGCGTTCGGCGACCGCCTCTACAACGTGTACGGCTCGACCGAGACGTCCTGGGTGTCCATCGCGACCCCGCGCGACCTGCGCCTCGACCCCCGGACGGCGGGACGGCCCCCCGCCGGGACGTCCCTGTCGATCCTGGACTCCGGCGGACGGGCGGTCCCGCGCGGCGAGACCGGGCACATCCACGCCGCGAACGAGCTGCTCTTCGAGGGGTACACGGGCGGCGAGCCGCTGCCCGTCCGGGACGGCCTGCTCGCCACCGGCGACCTCGGGCGCGTCGACCGCCGCGGGCTGCTCTTCGTCGCGGGGCGCGCCGACGGCGTGATCGTGTCCGGCGGCGAGAACGTGGTCCCGCGCGATGTCGAGGACGCCCTGCTGCGCATGCCGGAGATCCACGAGGTGGCCGTCGTCGGCGTCCCGGACCCGGACTGGGGGCAGCGCGTCGCGGCCTACGTCGTCCCGCGGCCCGGCGCCCGGATCGACGCCGCCGCCGTCCGCGCGCACGTCCACGCCGAGGTCGCCCGGTACGCCGTCCCGCGCGACGTCCACCTGGTCCGGAGCCTGCCGCGCAACGCGACCGGCAAGATCGTCCCGCACCGCCTGGCCCCGCCCGGGACGCCGCCCCGCACGTGAGGCGCGGGCTCCCGCGACGAGGTGGCCAGGGGCCGCGGAGGCCGGGCAGAATAGGGACGGCCGGGCTCTCCGGCCGTCCTGCCGAGTGCGAGGGGTCGGACGTCGTCATGCCGCTGCCGGGTCCGCTGCGCCGGCGCTGCCGGGAGTTCCTCGGCGGCGTGGTGGAGATCCGCTACGCGTTCCCCGCGCTGAGCCACGGCGGCGGCGCGGGCTTCCTGTTCGTGGTGACCGACGAGCGGATCACCGTGCTCTGCACCGGCGCCCTGAGCCGGACGCGCCCGAGCGGCGTGTGGGGCAGCTACCCGCGCGAGCGCCGCATCGGCCCGGTCGAGACGGGCGCGGGCGCGTCCTTCGAGTTCGCCGGGACGTTCTTCGAGGTGGACGACGAGTACGTCCCGGTCATCAACGCGGCGGACGCCGAGGTCTTCGACCCCGGCATCCTGCCCCGCGACCCCCTCCCCGACCTCTGAGGGCCGGGGAGGGCGCCGGGTGCCGGGCTCAGGCTCAGGCTCAGGCTCAGGCGGCGGACTCGGAGGCGGGCTTGGCCGGGACGGGCTTCGGGCCGCCCTGCGGCCGCAGGAAGAAGCCCATGACCACGACCAGGTACAGCGCCCACATGATCAGCTGGAGCGCGGTGATCTGCGGCGTGACGTTCAGGACGCCCTGGAACGCGGTCTGCAGCCAGTCACCGGCCGTGCCGAACTTGGCGAAGAACGTGTGCGGCTCCAGCCAGACGGTGTGCAGGCCGGGAAGGACGTCGGCCTCCTGGAGGTCCTTGAAGCCGTAGCCGAACACCCCGGCCGCGACCACGATCAGCGCGCCGCCCGTCCAGGCGAAGAAGCGCTTGAGGTTCAGCCTCAGGCCGCCCCGGTACAGCAGGTACCCGAGGACGACGGCGCAGGCCAGGCCGAGCATCGCGCCGAGGATCGGCTGCGTCGAGCCCTCGGACGAGCTGGTGATGTTCGTCCACAGGAACAGCGCGGTCTCCAGGCCCTCACGGCCGACCGAGAGGAACGCGACCGTCCCGAGCGCGACCGGCCCGACGTTCAGGGCGCCCTCGAGCCTGCCCTCGAGTTCCTTCTTCATGAACCGCGAGGTGCGGCGCATCCAGAACACCATCCAGGTGACCAGGCCGACCGCGATGATCGACAGGATGCCGCCGAACAGCTCCTGGGTCTTGAACTGCATCTCCGAGGACGCCGCGGACAGCACCAGCCCGAACCCGACGGACACCGCGACCGCCGCGCCGATGCCGATCCACACCGGCAGCAGGGCCTCCCGCCGCCCGGTCTTCACCAGGTAGGCGATCAGGATGCTGACGACGAGGGCCGCCTCGAGCCCCTCCCGCAGTCCGATGAGGAAGTTGCCCAGTAGCATCGCCACGCTCCTCGGGGGTCGGGCCACGGGACGGGTTCCCTGCGGCGAAACCAGGATGCTTAGGCAAAGCTAACCTAAATCCCGACTCGTCCCAACAGGGAGCCCCTGTGATCTGACCCCGGCGGTGAGGTTCCGGCGAGAGGTTCCGGCTAGAGCTCTCCCCACGCCCTGGCCAGCGGAGGCACCACCAGCCCGATCTGCCACTCCCGCGCGCCGAGGCCGCGCAGGGCGTCCGCGAGGGGCTCGGCGGCGACCGGCCCGGACGGCGGCGCCCACGACAGGCGGCGCACCGCGTCCGGCTGCATGAGGTTCTCGGCCGGGACGGTGTACTGCTCCGACAGCGTCGTCACGACGGCGCGGGCGGCGGTGAGCCGCGCGGCGGCGGCCGGGTCGCGCTCGGCCCAGCGGTGCGCGGGCGGCGGCCCGTCCCCGGGGAGGTTCGCCTCGGGCAGTCCCCGCTCG
>NZ_RFFG01000041.1 GCF_003696215.1 Actinomadura harenae
CAACCGCCTGGTCGGCATCCTCCACGGATGCCTCAAAACCCACACCACCTACGACCAGGCAACCGCCTGGTCACACCACCACCACGACCTCGCCGCTTGACATCCAACCTCCAGGGATGTCTGACCCCGCCCCCGGGACGAAACCCGCACCTACTCCTCGAACCGCCGGATCAACCCGGCAGCTTCGTGGCGTTCGCAGGCGCCCTATCGACCCACCCGGTCCGAACGACCGCCGACCAGCCCAGCAGGGCCCCCTTCGGAAGCGAAGACCGCCCACCGGTGGAGATGTTCAGCGTGGCGAGCAGCCGGCCCGTGGACGGATCGAACACGATCCCGCTCTCCAGCCGCTCCGGCGTCGGCCCCGGCCCCGGCGCGAACCCCGGCTTAGGCCCCGGACCCTCAACACTGACCTGCACACCGGAACGCCCCAGCGGATCCGTCACCCGCCCGGCCGAGCGGGCATCCGGCAACGCCGCGAGCAACCGGTAAGCAGCCGCACGAACCTGCGCACTGACCGGCTCAACCACCAGCATCCGCCCAACGGTGTTCAGCAGATACTGCGAATCGGTCTCCCAGTCCTGCCGATTCCGCATGTTCGCATTCGGATGGGCCAGAAGATACCGGCGCAACCCGTCAGGGTCAGCGGGAAGCCTCCCCACCTGCTCCAGCGACCCGTCCGGGAACGACGCATTGAACGCGGTCTCCTCCTGGTGAACCTGCCACGCCGTCGTCTCCGTGTTCAGGTCACGCTTGCCGACATGCCACCGCGACGGAGACCCATCACGCTTCCACGCCGCCTGGTCCCGCGCCTCGGCCGGACGCGCACCGAGCCGCCGGCCGGCCCAATAATGCGTCGTGGTCCCACCGCGACCCGCCTTGGTCTGCGCTTCCGTCCGACGCGGGCCATGGGCGTTCGTCCAGTCCCTGGTCTCCGAAAGCTCCTCAACGACGTACGCGCCGCCCTTGCCCGCGACCTGCGTCCGCTCCCCATTCCTGACCTGAGTGAACCAGAACGCACTCTGCCTCCCGGACGTCCCAGGCGCCCCCGCAGGCCCCGGCATCCGCGCGGAAGAGTCGGCGGCCGCCAACAGAACCCGCCTCGCCGACTCCGGCGCGCCCCCGGACCGAGCAGGCCCGTGCCCAGCGGACCCGTCCACCGCCACCAACGCGACCGCCGTCGCCGCAGCGGCCAGACCGACACCGACCCCCGACACCATCCAGCGCGTTCGCGGAAGACGCCGACGACCGCCACCCGTGGCCCTGCGACGAGCCTGGGAGACGACACGCGGCGACGGCGGCGCGGGCTCCCCGAACAACTCACGGACCGACTGCAACTCATCCACTGACGGCTCCTTCCTGAACGAGCATGGGATCGACCCCACCCAGCGCCTCACGCACCTTCTTCCGCGCCCTGTTGAACCGGGAGCAGACAGTGCCATACGGGACGTCAAGAGCCTGCGCGACCTCCTCATAGCCGAGACCGGCAAGGACCACCAGCAGAAGCACCTCACGATGCGCCGCCGACAGATCACCGATGGCACGCGCCAGCCGCCCCCGCACCCTCTCAGCGCTCACACGGGTCGCGACCCGCTCGTCATGCCCGTCGACGACACCGTCGTCACCAAGGCGCCCAAGGGCCCGGAACTTCCTCACCTCCGCACGCCGGTGCTTGGCGACCAGGTTGCTCGCGATGCCGTACAACCAGGGCCGCGCACTGTCCCGGGACACCTCGAAGGTCTTCCGGCGGCGGAACGCGACATGGAAGGTCTCGGACGCGATGTCGTCCGCGGCGTCCACGTCGAGCCGCCGCGCGACATACCGGTGGATCTCCGCGAAGTAGGCGTCGAAGATCTCACCGAACCGCTCGGGCTCACGCCAGGACCGCTCGATCACCGCACCGTCGTTCCGCCCGAGGCCCGAACCGGCCTCGGACGCCAGATCGGACAGGAGATCGGACACGACCTGGGGAGGCGCATGCGGAGGGGCCGCCACAGGGGGTTCCTTCATCTATGCCTCGTCTCGGATATGGAGGATGGTCACCTCCTCTCCCCCGAAGGCCACGGTGCCCTTCCATCGCCGCTTCCACCGCATCCTGGCGTTGCGGCTACAATTAGTGGTGCTCTGGTTACTTTATGAGGTTGCCGGGTATCTGTCGGAAGAACGGTCCCAAGGGGGGACCGAGTGCAGAACGGGAGCTTCTGTCATGATCAAGGCCACGATCCTGACCGCCGGCGCGGCCGCGGCGATCTTCGGCGCCCTGATGGCCACCCCGGCCCAGGCAGCGCCGATGACCAGCCACGCCAGCTCCAACCGGGGCGGCCCCTGCGAGAACTCCTCGGGCGACGGCGGTCTGCTCGGGCTCGGCCTTCTCAACTTCCAGCAGAACGACTGCGACATCTACTACGGCGGCGGCGGCGACTATTACGGCGGCCGCCACCACCACTGGGGCCACTGGGGCGACTGGGACTAAGAAGTAGCCCTCGCCGACTCGACGGACGACACGCGTCCGGCGCCAGTGCGACCTTCACTGATCCGATCTGACCAGTGAAGCGTCCAGGCCCAACGGTTCACCGTTGGGCCTGTCGCATGCGCGGAAACGACCTGACTCGCACCAGGGACGAACCCGGCCGCGCCGGGATCAGACGGCGCCGGCGCGGTAGACCACGAACGACACCGCGATGTACTGCAGCACGTACGCCGCCACCGTCAAGGCGTGGAACACCTCATGGAAACCGAACCAGCGCGGCGACGGATCCGGACGGCGCAGCCCGTAGACCAGCCCGCCCACGCTGTACAGGACGCCACCGAGCGCGACCAAGGCGGCCACACCCACACCGGTTCCCTTGATGAACTGCGGCACGAAGAACGCCGCGACCCATCCAAGGCCGATGTACAGCGCCGTGTACAGCCAGCGCGGCGCGCGCACCCACAGCACCCGGAACAGGACGCCCGCGATCGCGCCCGCCCACACCACCGACAGCACCAGCGCGCGGGCCGCACCATGAAGGATCAGGTAGGCGAACGGCGTGTAGGTACCCGCGATGATGAGGTAGATGTTCGCGTGGTCGAACCGGCGCAGCACGTCCTGGACCCGCTCGGACCAGCGGCCGCGGTGGTAGGCCGCGGAAACCCCGAACAGCAGCGTCGAGGTCAGTGTGTAGACCGCCGCGCACACCCGGGCCGGCAGCGTGGGACCCAACGCGACCAGCGCGATCCCCGCGAGCAGGGCCAGCGGGAACGTCCCCGCATGCAGCCAGCCACGCAGTTTCGGCTTGACCGCTCCGGCGATCTCGACCGCACGACGCATCGCACCCTCCCCCTCGAGGTTCGGACGGCGCGCCGCCGGGATCTCCCGGACGGGCCCGCCCGATTTGTGGTTACGGAACCGTAGGTTCTCAACCTACGGCACCGTAGGTTTCTACGCGGGACGTCCTGGAGTGAATCGTGGCACATCGCGATGAATAGCGCCCCCGAGGTGCGACAGGAGAGGAACCTTTCGCAATGATCCCGGGAGGCGGCCGCCCACAGGCGCGCGCCTTGACGTTGTAAGGTTCGGACCGGGACGGCAGGAGAACCACGCCGTCCCCGCGACAGGAGGACGCCATGCAGATCGGGTTCGCCGTGCCGGTCTCGGGAGCCTGGGCCACGCCCGCCAACCAGGTGGAGGTCGCCCGGCGCGCCGAGGACCTCGGCTACCACTCCCTCTGGACGCTCCAGCGGCTGCTCAATCCCGCCGACTCCACCGACCTGACCTACCGCGACGTCCCCGACCCGCTGGTGACGCTCGCCTACCTCGCCGGGCTGACCGAACGGATCCGGCTCGGCGTCGCGATCGTCAACCTGCCGTTCGTCGCTCCCCCGCTGCTGGCCAAGCAGGCCGCCACGCTCGACCACGTCTCCGGCGGACGCCTCGACCTCGGCCTCGGCACCGGCTGGATGCCCGCCGAGTTCGCCGCCGCCGGAACCCCGATGGCCCGCCGCGGCGCCCGCGCCGACGAGTTCCTCGCTGTGCTGCGCACCCTCTGGACGGACGAGGTCAGCGAGTTCCACGGCGAGTTCTACGACTTCCCGCCCGTGGTCATGGAGCCCAAGCCCGTCCAGAAGCCGGGGCCGCCGGTGCTGCTCGGCGGCGGCGCCGAGGGCGCGCTGCGCCGCGCCGGACGGCTCGCCGCGGGCTGGGTCAGCTCGAGCCGTGCCGACCTCGGGGACCTCGGACGCTCGATCGGGATCGTCCGCGAGGCCGCCGAGCAGGCGGGACGCGACCCGGGCGCGCTGCGGTTCGTGTGCCGCGGGGCGGTGCGGATCCACGCCGACGCCGCGTCCGCGCCGGACCGTCCGCCGCTCACCGGCACCATCGGCCAGGTCCGCGACGACTTCGGCCTGCTCGCGGAGCAGGGCGTCACCGAGCTGTTCGTCGACCTGAACTTCGACGCCCGGCTCACCGGCCCGGACGCCGACCCCGCCGCGTCCATGGACCGCGCCCGCGAGGCCCTCGAGGCGTTCGCCCCCAAGCCCTGACGCACAGGCCCCGGCCCGAACGCCCTGGCACTCGCCGCGCCGCGGCGGGTGTCACAGGGAGGGGCGGCGGCCCTCCCAGGGGGTGCTGAGGCAGACGGTGGTGCGGGTCGCGACGTTCGCGGCGGCGCGGATCTTCTGGAGGAGCTCCTCCAGCTCGTTCGGCGAGGCCACCCGGACCTTCAGGATGTAGCTCTCGTCGCCCGCCACCGAGTGGCACGCCTCGATCGCGCTCAGGTGGGCGAGCCGGTCGGGCGCGTCGTCGGGGGCCGCCGGGTCGATCGGCTTGATGGAGATGAACGCGGTCATCGGCAGCCCGGCCTGCTCGTGGTCGAGCTGCACGGTGAAGCCGCGGATCGCGCCGCGGCGCTGCAGCCGGCGCACCCGCTGGTGCACCGCCGACACCGACAGCCCCGTCTCCTTGGCCAGGTCGGTGAAGCTCATCCGGCCGTCGTCGGCCAGCAGGCCGAGGATCTGGCGATCGATATCCTCCACCGGACGAATCTAGCGCGCCCGCCGACCGCGGCGCGATCCGATACCCCTCCGGAACGGTCCATCCGGGGAGGTCCGGCCCTGCGCGGGCGGATCCGTCGCCCGGATCACGACCCGACTCAGTGGCGGGCGCGGTCGCGGCGGGACGGTGCCGGGCCGCAGGAGCCGCGGACGATCAGCTCGGTCGGCAGCAGCACCGGCCCGGCCGGCCCGCGCCGGGCGGTGCCGCGCGCGGCGAGCTCGCAGGCGCGGTAGCCGAGGTCGCGGGCGGGACGGTTCACGGCGGTCAGCGGCGGGTCGGCCAGCTCGGCCCAGGCGATGTCGTCCACCATCGCGATCGACAGGTCCGCCGGGACGCGCAGGTCCAGTTCGCGGGCGACGAGCACGGCGGCCTCCCCCGGCAGGTGCCCGGACGCCAGGACGGCGGTCAGGTCGGCGCGGCGCTGCATCAGCCCGGCCGCGGCGGCGTAGGCGCTGTCCCGGGTGGGGCGGGCGCGGGCGACGAGGTCCTCGTCGACCGGGACGCCGAGGGCGGCGAGCGCGGCGCGGAAGGCGTCCTCGCGCACGTCGGGCGGGGTGCCGGGCGCGGGCGCGCCGAGGAATCCGATGCGCCGGTGCCCGAGTCCGACCAGGTACTCGGCGGCCGAGCGGATCCCGGCCGCGTCGTCGGCGAGCACCGCGGGGACCTTCCCGGCCCAGGACCGGCAGGACGGCACGCGGCCGACGTACACCAGCGGCACGCCGGTGCGGCCGAACCCGGTCCACGGGTCGGCGACGCCGGACGGCATCGCGATCACGCCGTCCACGCGCTGCTCGGCGAAGCGGTCCGCGATCTCGGCCTCGCGGGCCGGGTCGCCGAGCGTCGCGTCGAGCAGGACGTGCTGCCCGAGGCTGCGGGCGCACTCCAGGACGCCCGCGACGACCTCGGCGCAGAACGGGTCGCTGACGTCGGGGACGGCGAGGCCGAGGCCGCCGGTGCGGCGGGTCTTGAGGCTGCGGCCGACGGCGCTCGGCCGGTAGTCCAGGTCGCCCGCGACGGCGAGCACGCGCTCGCGGGTCGCGGCGCTGACCGAGCCGGTGCCGGAGAACACGCGCGAGACGGTCGCGATGCCGACCCCGGCCGCCGCCGCCACGTCCTTGATCGTCGTCGCCACCGCGTCCCTCTCCCCCGCCGGTCCGGGCCCCGCGTGCCCGGCTCGCCCCATGCTGCCACGAACGACCCTTTTCTGGAAACGTTTCCATGATGTTCAATCCGATTCCAACCTCGAAAGCCCAGGTGGCCAAGGGGTAGTGGAAACGTTTCCAATGAAGGGGGCCGGGATGGCCGGGATCGCACTCGAGAGCGTCGACAAGGTGTACGCCGGTGGCGTCAAGGCCGTCGACGGACTCGACCTGGAGATCGCCGACGGCGAGTTCATGGTGCTGGTCGGTCCGTCCGGCTGCGGGAAGTCCACGGCCCTGCGCATGATCGCGGGCCTGGAGGAGATCAGCGGCGGCACGGTGTCGATCGGCGACCGCGTCGTCAACGACCTCGCGCCCAAGGACCGCGACATCGCGATGGTCTTCCAGAACTACGCGCTCTACCCGCACATGACGGTCGAGCAGAACCTCGCGTTCGGCCTGAAGCTGCGCGGCGTGCCCAAGGAGGAGCGCCGCAAGAAGGTCCTCGAGGCCGCCAAGATGCTCGGCCTGGAGCAGTACCTCGACCGCAAGCCCGCCGCCCTGTCCGGCGGCCAGCGCCAGCGCGTCGCGATGGGCCGCGCGATCGTCCGGCAGCCGCAGGCGTTCCTCATGGACGAGCCGCTGTCGAACCTGGACGCCAAGCTCCGCGTGTCCATGCGCGCCTCGCTGAGCCAGCTCCACGCGAGCCTCGGCGTCACCACCGTGTACGTCACGCACGACCAGGTCGAGGCCATGACCCTCGGCACCCGCGTCTGCGTCCTGCGCGAGGGCAAGCTCCAGCAGGTCGACACCCCGCAGCGCCTGTTCGACCACCCCGTGAACCTGTTCGTCGCCGGGTTCATCGGCTCCCCCGCCATGAACTTCGTCGAGGCCGAGCTGGTCACCGCCGACGGCGCCACGCGAGTGGAGTTCGCCGGGTTCTCCCTGCCGGTGCCCGACGAGCTGCTCGCCGGACGCGAGAGCCTGGAGGCCTACATCGGCAAGAAGATCATCCTCGGCATCCGCCCGTCGGACTTCGAGGACTCCGGGCACGCCAAGGAGGACTGGGCGCCGATCACCGTCACCAGCAGCGTCACCGAGGAGCTGGGCAGCGAGATCAACGTCATCTTCACCATCGACGCCCCGCCGGTCGAGCACAAGGACACCGCCGACCTGGCCGAGGACGCCGCCGAGGGCGAGGGCGACGCGATCCCGCTGACCGACAACAAGGCCCTCTGGACGGCCCGCGTGAACTCCCGCTCGCACGTCCGTCCCGGCCAGACCGTCGACCTCGCGATCGACACGACCCGCCTGCACTTCTTCGACCCGGCGAGCGGCCTGGCCATCGGTCACGAGGCCGCGAAGAACGTCGTCGCGGCCACCGACGTCGAGGACGACGTCCCCGCCTGACGGTCGGCCTGACGGTCCGGCCTGACACACGGCCCCGAACGGCCGTCCGCCTCCCCTTTCCGAGGGGGCGGGCGGCCGTTCGCCGTTCCGCGCACGATCGAAGTAGCAGGCCGGTGGCGCACCCCGCCCCCTTGCGCCCGCCGCCGCGACGGCCAAGGATGGAGAATCGATCACCCGAGCCCGGACAGGAAGGCGGCCCGTGCCCGGCACCCTGCTCGCCATCAGTGACCTGCACGTCGGCCACGCCTCGAACCGTGAGCACCTGGCGGCGCTCGAACCACGCGACCCGGACGACTGGCTGATCGTCGCGGGCGACGTCGCCGAGCGCGCCGACGACATCGCCTGGGCCCTCGGCACCCTCGCCGAGCGGTACGCCAAGGTGGTGTGGGCGCCCGGCAACCACGAGCTGTGGACGCCCCGCAACGACCCCGACCAGCGGCGCGGCGAGGAGCGGTACCTGCACCTAGTCGAGGTGTGCCGGGAGCTCGGCGTCCACACGCCCGAGGACCCGTACCCGGTGTGGCGGGGCGCGGGCGGCCCGGTGCAGCTGGTGCCGCTGTTCCTGCTGTACGACTACAGCTTCCGGCCGGACGGGGCGTCCACCAAGGACGAGGCCCTGGAGATCGCCTACCGGTCCGGGATCGTCTGCACCGACGAGTACCTGCTGCACCCCGACCCGTACCCGACGCGGGACGCGTGGTGCCGGGCCCGGCTCGCCTACACCGAGGACCGGCTCGCGAACCGCGGCAGCGACCTGCCGACCGTCCTCATCAGCCACTGGCCGCTCGTCCGGGAGCCGACCCGGGTGCTGCGCTACCCCGAGTTCGCGCAGTGGTGCGGGACGGACCGGACGGCCGACTGGCACCTGAAGTACGAGGCGGCCGCCGTCGTGTACGGCCACCTGCACATCCCCCGGACGACCGTGTACGACGGCGTCCGGTTCGAGGAGGTGTCGGTGGGCTACCCGCGCGAGTGGAAGAGGCGCGGCGGGCCCGCCGGGCCGCGCCCGGTGTTCCCCGCCGCGGCCTCCTGACCGGCGCGGGCCGCCGTCAGGCGGGGCTCGCCATCGCCGCGGGCGCGGGGAGGCGCCCGGCGTTGAGGTCGTCGACGAGCTGCCGGACGGTCTCCCGGGCGCACGTCTTGTTGGTGCCGATGAAGCCGGTCGGCCCGCGCTTGATCCAGCCCGTCACGTAGGTGCCGGGGACGGGCGCGCCGGTGCCGGGGTCGACGACCCGGCCCCGGTCGTTCGGGACGACCGCGCGGACGTCGTCGAAGGGCAGGCCGGGCAGGGGCCGCGCCCGGTATCCGATGGAGGTGAGGACGAGTCCCGCCTCCAGGTGCTCGGTCTCACCGGTCGGGACGGTCTCGTCGCCGCGCTGGGCGGCGCGGGTGAACGTGACGCCCGTTGCGGTGATCTCGGCGGGGGTGAGCAGGTACCGGAGGGTGACGCGCCGTCCCGTGGCCGGCTCGTGGGCGAGCGCGCGGATCGTGCGGTGCTTCAGCGACGCGTCGTCCAGGCCGGTGAGGTCGCCGGGCGGGACGGACACGTCCACGGCCGAGCTCAGCCCGACCAGTTCCGCCAGGGTGAAGGCCGAGTGGGCGGGTCCCCGGCGTCCGGCCACCACGACCTCCTCGATCGCGCTGGCCCGCAGGACGTCCAGGGCGGCGCGGGAGATCGAGGTCCGGGCCAGGGCGTCCGGCGGCGTGGTGAGGACGCGGGCCACGTCCAGCGCGACGTTGCCGTTGCCGATGACGACGGCCCGGCGGTGCGAGAGGTCGAACCGGTGGTGGGCGTGGTCGGGGTGGCCGTTGTACCAGGCCACGAACTCGGTCGCCGTCGCGACGCCGGACGCGCCGGGGACCTCCAGGCGGCGGTCGGACGACGCGCCCGTCGCGTAGAGGACCGCGTGGTGGTCCCGCAGCAGGTCGGCGTGGGTCACCCGCTCACCGATCCGGACGCCGAGGTGGAGGTGGAAACCGTCCTCGCGGGAGATCCGGTCGAAGACCTCGGTGACCCGGCGGGTCTCGGCGTGGTCGGGGGCGACGCCCGTCCGGGCGAGGCCGTAGGGGGTCGTCAGGCGCTCGTAGACGTCGACGCGCGCGCCCGGGATCGTGAGGATCTCGTCGGCGGCGTACATCGCGGACGGCCCGGACCCCACGATCGCGACGCGCAGCGGCTCGCGGGAGGTCACGCGCAGGGGCTTCTCGTGCGGGGCGAGGATGGTCCGCCGCTGCCGTCCGTCCTTGTAGAAGTCGGCGTTGATCTCGAGGAACGGCAGCTGCGTGTCGTCCAGCCTGCCCGCCGGCCTGATCGCCCCGACCGGGCACGCGCTCACGCAGGCCCCGCAGTCCACGCAGCTCACGGGGTCGATGTAGAGCATCTCCGCGGTGAGGAAGTCGGGCTCGTCCGGGGTGGGGTGGATGCAGTTCACCGGGCAGGCGTGGACGCACGAGGCGTCGTTGCAGCAGGACTGCGTGACCACGTGGGGCATGGGGCGATCTCTCCGGTCGGGCGGCGGCGTTCAGGCTGCGGTGTCGGTCAGGCTGCGCGGGCCGGGCGGTGCGGTTCGCCGCGGTGCCGGGACGGCCGTCCGTCGATCTTCAGGGCCTTCCACAGCCGGGTGGAGACGGGGTTCATCAGGCCGAGCTCGTCGGCGAGCATCCGGACGTCGCCGAAGTAGCCGCGCATGATCTCGCGGGACGCCGGGCTGTCCCAGAACGCCTCCTTCATCACCGAGCGCGGGATGCCGAAGCGCTTCTCCAGGTCGCGGGGCGGCGACATGATCGCACCGGCGAGCCAGCGCATGATCACCGGGTAGGCGAGGGACGTCGCGCCCTTCCCGACGCGTCCCTGCCGCCGCACCTTGTCGTGCAGGAAGCGGTGCGCGAAGGAGATGTGCCGCGCCTCCTCGGCGATGTGGATCTCCATGGTGCGGAGCACCGCCGGGGGCAGCTCGTCCTCGCCCGCCCGGACGGCCTCCTTCTGGAAGTGGTCGATCGGCTCCTCGCCCGCGAGGATGCCGATGAAGAAGACGATCGGCAGGTAGGCGGCCAGATGCCAGAAGTGCGAGGTCGCGCGGTAGTCGGCGCGCATCCCGGGGACCGCGAGGCCGGTCCGGTTGACCAGCTCCTGGAACATCTGGATGTGGTTGCACTCCTCGGTCATCTCGTGGAGGCAGTAGCGGAACTCGGGCGTCCCGTTCGGCAGCCGCATCGCGTACTGCATCATCCCGCGGATCAGGACGCTCTCGAACTGGAGGCCGACCTTCTGGATGTTGGCGACCCGCCACATCCCGATCTCGATCCGCCGCTTCTCGGGCTGCGCCTTGTACCAGGGGTGCGCGCCGAGCGGGTCGCAGTCGGGGAGGATCCAGCGCGGGTCGTCCGCGTCGATGCGGAACTCGGGCGAGTCCCAGTCGATGTCGAGGTAGGGGTCGAAGCGGCGCGTCACCGAGCCCTCCGACAGGACGCGCAGCGTGTCCCGGTAGTCCTGGTCGATGGTCGTCACGACCGCCTCCACCCACGAGCTCGTTTACAGTTAGTGGGTCGACTGTAAGTACCTGATCACTTGCCGGTCAAGGTCGAAGATCGCCCGAGGGCGGTGATGTGGGACACTCGGACCGGGCGGACGAGACCGAGGGGAGACGGGGTGCGCGGGCCGCGCGGCGAGACGTCCGAGGCGTCCGGGAACGGACGGGGGACGGCCGAGGGGGCTCGGCGGGCGGGCGGGGACATGCGGCAGCGCATCCTGGACGCCGCCGCCGACTGCCTGATCGAGGGCGGGTTCGCCTCGGGACGCATCCTGTCGGCGATCGCCCGCAAGGCGGGCGTCTCACGGCCGACGCTCTACAAGTACGGCGGGACCGTCGAGGACATCCGGCACGCCCTGGTGCAGCGCGAGCTCACCCGGTTCCTGGAGGCGCTGGCGCCCCGCCTGGAGGCCATGGCCTGGTCCACCGACTACGCCACCGAGCTGATGGTCTTCGTCGTCGGCTACGCGCGCGGGCACACGCTGCTGAACGCCGCCCTGCGCGACGTCCCCGAGATCGTCCTGCCCGAGTTCACCCTGAAGGCGGACGGCCCGATCCGGCGGATCGCCGAACTCGCCGAGCCGATCGTCGCCAAGCACGTCGAGGCGGGACGCATCCCGCCGGTGGACGTCACGCTGCTCACCGACGCCCTGTTCCGGATCACCCTGTCGATCGTCCTGATCCAGGGGCCCTACGACTTCGACGACCCCGAGGTCCTGCGCGGCTACCTGCGCAACGCCCTCGGCATGATCGCCGGACTCCACTGAACGGGCCGCCGGGGGAAATCGCCCATGGAAGGGCAAAGCCTCAACCTTGTCTTCCTCACTCTCTTGAACTATTCAGGTTTGCGGGCGTAGGTTGATCCGTATGAGCGCACCGCAGCCTCGGACCACCGCCGAAGAGCTGCGCGGTGCCGGCCTCCGGGTGACGGCCGCACGCGTCGCGCTGCTCGAGACCGTCCGCACCGGTGACCATCTCGGAGTCGAGGCGCTCGCCTCCGGGGTCCGGGACCGGGTCGGGCACATCTCCCTGCAAGCCGTCTACGAAGCGCTGCACGCGCTCAGCGCCGCCGGACTCGTCCGGCGGATCGAGCCCGCCGGGCATCCGGCGCGGTTCGAGGGGCGTGTCGGCGACAACCACCACCATGTCGTGTGCCGCTCGTGCGGCGCGGTCGCGGACGTCGACTGCGCCACCGGCCCGGCGCCGTGCCTGATCCCGTCCGACGACCACGGCTTCGCCATCGACGAGGCCGAGGTCACCTTCTGGGGCACCTGCCCCGCATGCGCCCCCGCTCAGAGTTCCTCATCGGTCTAGTTCCCGAAGGGTGCCATCATGGCTGAGAACCAGAACAACAGCGGTGAATGCCCCGTCGCGCACGGTCGCGCGGCGCATCCGACCCAAGGCGGCGGCAACCGCCAGTGGTGGCCGGAGCGGCTCAACCTGAAGATCCTCGCCAAGGACCCGGCGGTCGCCAATCCGCTCGGCGAGGAGTTCGACTACGCCGAGGCGTTCGGCACCCTCGACCTGGACGAGGTGAAGCGCGACATCGCGGACGTGCTCACCACCTCCCAGGCCTGGTGGCCCGCCGACTTCGGCAACTACGGCCCGTTCATGATCCGTATGGCCTGGCACAGCGCGGGCACCTACCGGATCCACGACGGGCGCGGCGGCGCCGGCTCGGGCCAGCAGCGGTTCGCGCCGATCAACAGCTGGCCCGACAACGCCAGCCTCGACAAGGCCCGGCGCCTGCTGTGGCCGGTGAAGAAGAAGTACGGCCGCTCCCTGTCCTGGGCCGACCTGCTGATCCTCACCGGCAACGTCGCCCTGGAGACGATGGGCTTCGAGACGTTCGGCTTCGGCGGCGGGCGCGTCGACGCCTGGGAGCCCGACGAGGACGTCTACTGGGGCCCCGAGAGCACCTGGCTCGGCGACGAGCGCTACACCGGCGACCGCGAACTCGAGGACCCGCTGGGCGCCGTCCAGATGGGCCTGATCTACGTCAACCCCGAGGGCCCCAACGGCAACCCGGACCCGCTCGCCGCGGCCCGCGACATCCGTGAGACCTTCCACCGGATGGCGATGAACGACGAGGAGACGGCCGCGCTGATCGTCGGCGGCCACACCTTCGGCAAGACCCACGGCGCGGGCCCCGCCGACAACGTCGGCCCGGCGCCCGAGGCCGCGCCGATGGAGAACCAGGGCCTCGGCTGGAAGAGCACCCACGGCACCGGGGTCGGCCCGGACGCCATCACCAGCGGCCTCGAGGGCATCTGGACCAACACCCCGACCCAGTGGGACAACTCCTTCCTGGAGATCCTCTACGGGTACGAGTGGGAGCTGTTCGACAGCCCGGCGGGCGCCCACCAGTGGCGGCCGAAGGACGGCGGCGGCGAGGGCACCGTGCCCGACGCGTTCGACGCGTCCAGGAAGCACCAGCCGACGATGCTCACCACCGACCTGTCGCTGCGCGTCGACCCGGTGTACGAGCAGATCACCCGCCGGTGGCTGGACCACCCGGAGGAGCTCGCCGACGCGTTCGCCCGCGCCTGGTACAAGCTGACCCACCGCGACATGGGCCCGGTCGTCCGCTACCTCGGCCCGGAGGTCCCGGCCGAGGAGCTGATCTGGCAGGACCCGGTCCCGGCCCGTGACCACGCGCTGATCGACGACGCCGACGCGGCCGACCTCAAGGCGCGGATCCTCGCGTCCGGGCTGACCGTCCAGCAGCTGGTGTCGACGGCGTGGGCGGCGGCCTCGTCCTTCCGCGGCAGCGACAAGCGCGGCGGCGCCAACGGCGGCCGCATCCGGCTCCAGCCGCAGGCGGGCTGGGAGGTCAACGAGCCGGACCGCCTGGCCCCGGTGCTGCGCACGCTGGAGGACGTCCAGGAGTCGTTCAACTCCGGCCGCAGCGACGGCAAGAAGGTCTCGCTGGCCGACGTGGTCGTGCTCGCGGGCTCGGCGGGCGTGGAGAAGGCCGCCAAGGACGCCGGGGTCGACGTCGCGGTGCCGTTCACGCCGGGCCGCACGGACGCCTCGCAGGAGCAGACCGACGTCGAGTCGTTCGCAAACCTCGAGCCGTCCGCGGACGGGTTCCGCAACTACCTCGGCAAGGGCCTGCGCCTGTCCGCCGAGTACCTGCTGCTCGACCGCGCGAACCTGCTGACGCTGAGCGCGCCGGAGATGACCGTCCTGGTCGGCGGCCTGCGCGTGCTGGGCGCGAACTACAAGGACACCCAGCTCGGCGTGTTCACCGAGACGCCGGGACGGCTGACGAACGACTTCTTCGTCAACCTGCTCGACATGGGCACCGAGTGGAAGTCGACCGGCGACGACAACCTCTTCGAGGGCCGCGACGCCGAGACCGGCAAGGTCCGCTGGACCGGCAGCCGCGCCGACCTGGTGTTCGGCTCGAACTCCGAGCTGCGCGCCGTCGCCGAGGTCTACGCCAGCGACGACGCCAAGGAGAAGTTCGTGGCGGACTTCGTCAAGGCGTGGGCCAAGGTCATGGACCTCGACCGCTTCGACGCCCGCTGATCCGGTAGAGAAGGGAGCGGCGTCCGGGGTTTCCCGCCCCGGACGCCGTTTCGCGTGTCAGGCCGGGTCAGGCCCGTCCGTGCGCGACCACCTCGATCTGCCGCGTCCAGCGGAACTGGGCCGGGCCGCGGGGGTCGCCGGGGAAGGGCGCGGTCACCGTGGCGACGGTGGCCCGGCCGGGACGCCTCGCGGTGCAGGTGGCGGTGATGGTTCCTTCGGACCCGGGTCGCGAGACGCAGCTCAGGACCTGTTCGTCGGTGCTGGTGAGAGGTGACCAGGGCTGGCGCGAGGACGGCTCGGCGACGACCCGGAGCACCGCGCCGACCGTCAGGCAGAGCGGTGGGGGCCGCTCGCCCCTGCGCGCGGTGAGGGTCACATCCCCCGACTCGCACGGGCCGGGTTTCGGCTGGGCGGCCTTCGGTGGGTCGTGGCTCGTGCAGGCCGCGCAGAGAAGCAGGAACAGGGCCGTCAGGGACCGCATGGCCGGGTCCTCCTCACGGGACGGGTCCCGGGCTTCGAGTCTACGTGCGGGTGCCCGCCGTCCGGCGTCGGACGGCGGGCTCGCGCGGTGTCAGCTCAGGGTGACGTCGTCGTAGGCGGTGGCGGTGGGGTCGCCGCTGTAGTCGTCGTCATGGCTGGTCAGGGTGAGGGTGTAGGAGTGCCCGGCGGTGACCGCCGAGGTGACCTGCTTCCATCCGGAACTGGAGACGCAGGTCTTGGCGAGGACCGTCGTGGTCGTGTTGGCGGTGTTGTCCTTCAGCGTGGCGGTCGCCCAGTCGTAGGTGACGGTGTCGGGGCACGTGACGTTGTAATAGAAGGACAGCTTGGTGGTGCCGGTGGGCGCGGTGAAGGTCTGCGCGATGGACGAGTCGCCGTTGGTCGCGGTGCTGCTGCTGCCCAGCAGCGCGGCGTAGACGCCGCCGTGCGGGCCGGTGCTGGTGACGCTGGTCGCCGGGCCGCTCGCGGTCCAGCCGGACAGGCTGCCGGTCTCGAAGCCTCCGTTGGTGATCCCGCCTCCGCCGACCGGGTTGACGGTGAGGGTGTAGCCGGTGGAGTGGGTCGCCGACGTCCCGGTTCCGGTGATGGTGATCGGGTAGGTGCCCGCCGGGGTGGACGAGCCGGTGGTGATGGTCGCGGTGCTCGAACCGCCCGAGGTCACCGAGGACGGGCTGAACGACGCGGTCGCGCCCGTGGGCAGCCCCGAGGCGGCCAGCGTGACGGTCTGCGCCGACCCGGTGGTGACGGCCGTGGACACGGTGGTGGTGGCCGAGCCGCCGGCGGTCACGCTGCCGGACGCGGGGCTCGCCGAGATCGAGAAGTCGTTGGTCGGCGTGCTCGCGCAGCCCGGGAGGGTGAACGAGGTCAGGCGGGTGTGCCAGTTGAAGCTGCCGTTGGCCGGCTCGTACTCGTTGGTGTACCAGAACGTGCAGTCGTCGCTCGGGTCGACCGCCATCGAGGTGTAGTCGCCCCAGCGGCTGTAGGACGTCTGCGAGCCCGCGCCGGTGATCGTGGTCGTCTCCGCCTGGGTCATGGTGCCGAGCGGGTCGGCGGGCGCGCGTCCGGTGAACCGGATCGACGGGTGGCTCGACGAGGAGGACTGGGAGTAGCCGAGCGCGATGTTGCCGACGTGGTCCATCGCGATCGAGCCCATCCACCGGTAGGTGGAGTCGGGCGCGTAGGTGCCCTGCTGGTAGACGGTCGGGTTCCCGCCCGACAGCCGCAGTTCGTACCACCGTGTCCCCACCGCGCTCGCGACGGTGACGGCGTGGTCGGTCACGAACGCCTCGTGGTCCCCGAAGTTGCGGTAGGCCAGCCGGTACATGATGCGGTCCGACAGCGAGTCGAGCTGCTGGGTCGTGCCGCTCTGCGGAACGCAGGTGCCGGTGCTGCCGCAGGCGGTGGTGTAGGAGGCCACGGTCAGGCTGGACGGCCCGGTGAACGTGGAGTTCGCGGGGGTCGTCCAGTCGACGTGGAACTTCCAGTAGGCCAGGGAGGTGTTGGTCGCGCCGAGCCCGACCAGCAGTTCGTTCTCACCGGACGGCGGCGGGGTCGAGCCGTCGAGGTCGCCGGCGAGGAGTCCCCCGTAGGACGAGCTGGTGGTGAAGCACTGCTGGGTGGCCGCGGCGCCGGTCAGCATGCTCGAGCGGTCCATGGCGCACGCTTCGGCGCCGACGAAGGTGTTCCCGTTGAACAGGTTGTAGGTGAGGTAGTAGGCGTCCGGCCAGACCGAGATCTTCGGGTAGTCGGGGAAGTCGGTGAACTGGTAGCTGTACCGGCTGTACGACCCGGTCGCGTCGGCGCTGGTGGAGACCGCCACGCACTCGTAGTAGGGGCCGCTCGCGGACGACACGTTGGCGAACTGGGTGACGATCCAGCGGCTCGCCAGGGTGTCCCACCGCACGGTCGCGTCGCCGTCGTTGGTGGTCTCGCAGGAGCCGCCGAACCCGGAGAAGAGCGTGCTGGTGTTGACGGGGCCGTAGGTCGCGGTGCCGGTGGACTTGTTGAAGACCGCGTAGGCGGTGTTGACGACCTCGACGACCTGCGTCGAGCCGACCGTGGCGTTGGGGTCCGGCGGCACCCCGGTCACCGAGTAGGTGCCCTGGGGGCCGGTGAAGCCCTGCCCGACGCCGTCGAAGTTGCTCGCGGTCGACGTGGTGCGGGTGGTCCCGCCGGAGCGCTGCCGCACCGGGTCGGGGATCTTCGCCGCGGGCGGGTGCGGGAGCCGGACCTCGTCGTCCGGCTCGCTGTGTCGTGTGGCCTTGGGCGGGACGGGACGGATCGACCGCAGCGGCGGCGAGACGTCGTGGCGCACCGCGGGACCCGAGTCGGCCGACTGGCGGGGCGGGCGCGGCGGCGCGGGCGGGGCGGCGTTCGCCTGGGCGGGTGCGGAGAGCGCGGTGAGGGCCGCGAGGGTCGCGGTGAGCACGGCCAGGCCGGCTCGGGGTTTCCGGGGACGAGGCACGGCGGGGTCCTTTCGGACAAGGATGGATAACCCATGCCTGATGGGACGAAACAGTCGCCATGCTGAACCCGGCCCCACCCGCCGACAAGAACCGCCAACAGGCGGGGAACGCCTCATGAACGCAGGGAAAACCCGATGGCTTCGTCCGGCCCGTTGCGCGGCCACGGCCACGGGCGCACAGTCGACGCCTTCCGGCGCCCCGGCCCCGCCTTCGCCACGCACGACGCACGCCCGCACCCCTTCGGCGCGTCCTTCGGACACACAGCGTCGCCGCGCTCCCCCGCTCGCCGCCGCAGGTGCGGCACCGCCACCTAGTGAGCTGGTTTTGAGTTCTGGTGTCACCACGTGAGTCGGGTTCTGTTTCAGATTTTGGGTTGGGGTGGCGTCGGGGTCGGTGGCGGGTTGTGCTGGTGGTTGTGGCTGACAATCGGCTGGTGCCGCTGGTGTTGTCGCAGGACGAGCGGATGGTGTTGGAGGGCTGGGCCAAGCGGCGTTCGACCGCTCAGGGCCTGGCGATGCGGGCGCGGATCGTGCTGGAGTGCGCTGAGGGCCGGAGCATTCTGGCGGTCGCGGCCAGGCTGGGCGTGGCCCGCAACACCGTGTCCCGGTGGAGAGCACGGTTCCTGGCCCGGCGGCTGGACGGGTTGAGTGACGAGCCACGGCCGGGGGCGCCGAGGTCGATCACCGACGCGCAGGTGGAGGAGGTGGTCGTCCGAACCCTGGAGGAGACACCCCGGGGAGCCACCCACTGGTCCAAACGGGAACTGGCCGAACAGGTCGGCATCTCACCGTCCAGCGTGCAGCGGATCTGGAAGGCGTTCGGGCTGCAGCCCTGGCGGACCGAGGACTTCAAGATCTCCACCGACCCGCTGCTGATCGACAAGATCCGGGACGTGGTCGGTCTCTACCTGGCCCCGCCGGCGAACGCGGTGGTGTTCTCGGTGGATGAGAAACCCCAGATCCAAGCGTTGGAACGGACCGCGCCGGTGCTGCCCATGCTGCCCGGCGTCCCCGAACGCCGCAGCCACGACTACCGCAGGCACGGCACGATCGACCTGTTCGCCGCCCTCAACACCGCGACCGGCCAAGTCATCGGGAAACTGTCCACCCGGCATCGCGCGGTCGACTTCCGTGACTTCCTGGACGTCATCGACCAGCACACCGACCCCGCACTGGCCGTTCACGTGATCTGTGACAACCTCTCCGCGCACAAGGCTCCGGTCATCCAGCGCCGGCTGCTGGCCCATCCCCGGTTCACCCTGCACTTCACCCCCACCTACTCCTCCTGGATCAACCAGGTCGAACGGTGGTTCGCCGAACTCCAACGCCGCTGCCTGGACCGCGGCGTCTTCTGCTCCATCGAGGAACTCACCACCGCCCTCGAAACCTGGATCACAACCTGGAACACCCACGCCCGGCCCTTCACCTGGACCGCCACCCCCGACCAGATCATCGACCGCATCTGCCGCTACTGCTCAAGAATCTCCGGACCAGCTCACTAGCCACAACTGGTCAGCGACCAGACCAGTGGGCATGGAAGAAGCCCCGCGCGGTTCGTCGCGCGGGGCTTCTTGGGTGGTGCCGGTGTCGGCGGTCGAGGGCTACTTCACCGAGCCGGCGAGGACGCCTTGGACGAAGTAGCGCTGGAAGGCGAAGAAGACCGCCAGGGGCACGATCAGGGACAAGAACGCGCCGGGCGCCAGGATGTCGATGTTGCCGGTGAACTGGCGCATCTGCGACTGGAGCCACTTGGTCATCGGCTGGCTGCCGGTGTCGGCGAACACCAGGGCCACCAGCAGGTCGTTCCAGACCCAGAGGAACTGGAAGATCGCCAGCGAGGCGATGGCCGGGCCGCCCAGCGGGAAGATCACCCGCCGGAAGATCGTCCACTCCGAGCCGCCGTCCATGCGCGCGGCCTCCAGCAGGTCCCTCGGGATGCCCGCGAAGAAGTTGCGCAGCAGGAAGATCGCGAACGGCAGCCCGAACGCCACGTGGAACAGCACCACGCCCGCGATCGAGCCGAACAGGTGGAAGCTCCCGATCCGCACCGAGCCGTACAGCTTCGCGACGGGCAGCAGCGCGACCTGGACGGGCACCACCAGCAGTCCGACCACGATGAGGAACAGCCAGTCCCGCCCGGGGAACTCCATCCACGCGAACGCGTACGCGGCCAGCGACGCGATCACCACCACCAGCAGGGTCGCCGGGACGGTGATCAGCACCGTGTTCCAGAACGAGTCGACGAAGTCGCCCTTGCCGAGCAGGTCGGAGTACGCCGAGAAGGTCAGCTGGCCGGGCTTGGAGAACACCTTCCACCAGCCGGACGCGCCGTTGTCGGACGTCGACCGCAGCGACGCGACCAGCAGCCCGAACGTCGGGACCAGCCACACCACGGCGACCACGATCAGCAGGAACTGCGCGACGCCGCCGCCGATCCTGCCGACGATCCGCGCGGCGATCCCGCGGCGCGGCGCGCCCGACCCGTCGTTTCCGGGGGTTCCGGCCGCCGCCGTCCCGGTTTCGGTCGTGCTCATGCCCGCTCCCGCCGCATCCGCCGGATGTTGAACAGCATCGCCGGGACGACCAGCAGGAACAGCAGCACCGCGATCGCGCTGCCCTTCCCCGGGTCGTTCCCGCCGCCGAACGACTCGACCCACATCTGGAGCGCGAGCACGCTGGCGTGCGGATCGCCGCCGCCGATGATGAAGACCAGGTCGAAGACCTTCAGCACGTTGATGACCATCGTGACCAGGACGACCGTGAGGACGGGCGCGAGCAGCGGGATCGTCACCCGCCGGAACACCTGCCACTCGGTCGCGCCGTCCACGCGGGCCGCCTCCAGGGCGTCCCGGGGGATCGCGGCGAGCCCGGCCGCGATGAGCACCATCGCGAAGCCCGACCACACCCACAGGTACGACCCGATGATCGCCGGGGTGATGAGGGTGTTGCCGAGCCACTGCGCGCCGCCGTAGGAGGCGGTGAAGTTTGACTTGGGCAGCCGCAGCGTGACCGGCCCGTCCCCCTTCACCTTGCTCATCGTGAAGGTGCCGTCGTCGCGGGTGGTGGCCTTGCCGACGACCTTCCCGTCCCGGACGGCCTCGACCTTGATCCGCGGCAGCCCCGACTCGCCCGCGTTCGGCTGGTTCGGTGTCCCGCCGCCGCCCTTGGTGAAGTCGAACCAAACCGCGCCGGTCAGCTCGCCCGGCTTCGCCGCGGGTGGCGGGACGGCCTGGACCGGCTTCTTCGGCAGGTCCTCCGGCTTGATCCGCAGCAGCGGCAGCAGCGCGCTCTGCCCGGCCGCGTACTGCCGCGTGCTGATGATCGTGCCGTCGCCCTGCTGGGTGCCGAGGGCGTCCTTGCCGGTGCGCGGCCCCGCGCCCGGGTAGCCCGCGCCGGGCTCGAACGTGTCGTGCACCGCGACCACCGCCGCGTTCGCGACGCCCATGTTCGGGTCCTGCTCGTACACCAGCCGGAAGATCACGCCGGAGGCGAGGAAGGACACCGCCATCGGCATGAACACCACCAGCTTGAACGCGGTGGACCAGCGGATCCGCTCGGTGAGCACCGCGAAGATCAGCCCGAGGACGGTGACCAGCGTCGGCGCCACCACCACCCAGATCGCGGTGTTGCGGACGGTCACGATGTTGTCGTGGCCCTGGAAGATGCCGGTGTAGTTGTCCACCCCGGCGAACGAGTGGCCGTCCGCGCCGAAGAAGCTGCGGATGACCGAGAAGACGATCGGGTACACCACGAGGAACCCGAGCAGCAGCAGCGCGGGCAGCAGGAAGCCGAGCGACAGCCACGACGGCGGCGTCAGCCCCCGCGCGCGTTTCGCCGCCCTGCCCGCCGTCGCGGGTTCGGCCTTCGCTGGTTCGGTCTTCGCGGGTTCGGTGGTCTCAGCAGAGGTGTCGGACGCCGCGGAGGCCGTCGCCTCCGCCGGTCCGGACGCCTCGGTGTCGGGAGCGACGGCGGCGGGGGCGCCGCCCTCGGCCGCGGTGGTGTCCGCGGCCTCGGGCGACGCCTCCCGTCCCTGCGGCGCCTCGTCCCCGGGGGGCGTCCCGTCGTCGCCGGGCGCCCGGTCCTTCGGAGCCGTCATGCCGGAACCGTCCTAGCTCTTGAATGCCTTCGCGGCCTCGGACTCGAGCTTGTCCTGGGCGCCCTTGACGTCGGACGGCTTCTGCAGGAACCCGCGCAGGGCCTCCCACTCGCCGGAACCGGGGGTGCCGCCGAACGCGGCCGGGGCCAGGTCCGACATGTCGTACCGGGCGGAGTCCCCGGCCTTCTGCATCGCGTCGATCAGCTGCTTGGAGATCGGGTCGGAGTAGGCGTCCGGGCCGACGTTCTTGTTCGGCGACAGGTAGCCGCCGAGCTTGGCCCAGGTGGTGCCCGCGTCCGGCGACGCCAGGTACTTCATCAGGGCCATCGCGCCCTTGCTGTCCTTCAGCGCGACGGCGACGTCGCCGCCGAGGACGGCCGGGGCGGTGTTGCCCGCCTTCGGGAACGGGAAGACCTGCGCGTCGGTGCCGACCTTGGCCTTGGTGGTGGAGATGTTCGCGGCCGCGAAGTCTCCGCCGTAGACCATGGCGGCCTTGTCCTGGCCGAAGACCTGGGTGACCGACTCGTCGAACTTGGTCTTGGTCGCGGTGGCCAGGCCGCCCGCCATCCACTCCGGCTTGCCCCAGATCTTCGCGAGCGTCTGGAGGGCCGTCGCCACGGTCGGATCGGTCCACTTGATCTCGTGCTTGGACAGCTTGTCGTAGTTGTCCGGCCCGGCCTGCGACAGGTAGACGTTCTCGAACCAGTCGGTCAGCGTCCAGGAGTCGGACGACGCGGCGGCGATCGTGAACGGGGTCTGGCCCGCGTCCTGCAGCGTCCCGGCGGCCTTCACCAGGTCGTCGAAGGTCGCCGGCGGGGTCACGCCCGCGTCCTGCAGCACCTTCGGCCGGTACCAGATGATCGACTTGTAGGCGGCCTTGGCGAGCACGCCGTAGGTCTGGCCCTTCGCCGAGGCGAGGTTCTTCCAGTACGGGGAGAAGTTCTTGTCGATCTCGGCGACCACGTCCGGCGACAGCGGCTTCAGGTCGCCCTTGGCCGCGTACTGCTGGAGCAGGCCGGGCTGCGGCAGGATCGCCACGTCCGGCGGGTTCTTGGCCGCGATCCGCGGGCCGAGGAACGCGTCGGTGTTCTCACCGGTGGACGCGTAGGACACCGTCGCGCCGGTCTTGCTCTCGAACGCCTTCAGGACCTGCCGGAAGTTCTGCTCCTCCGTGCCCGTCCACTTGGCCGCGACCTCGATCTTGACGCCCTTGAGCTCGCTTCCCTGCGCCGAGCCTCCGTCGTCCTTCTTCTTGTCGCCGCCACCGCACGCGGCCGCCGTGAGCGCCAGCCCCACGGCGACGGTCGCGCCGATGACCCGCCTGCCTGTCCTCATTCCTCATCCTCCCTGGACGAACCGGCGTCCTCGCCCCAGATCGCGGCGCCGGACTCGATATCGAAGAAGTGCAGGCGTCCGGTGTCGACGTGGACCGTCACCGGGTCGCCTGCCTTCACCGTGGTGCGCGGGCTGAACCGCGCGACGAGATCGGTGTGCGGGCCCTCGAGCTTGCCGAGCACGTCGGTGCCCGCGTCCCTCGCCAGCTCGCGGGTGTCCTCGGTGACCACCTGGGCCGCCTGGACGGTGAAGTGCACCAGCACGTCGGAGCCCATCGCCTCGACGAGCTCGGCGGTGGAGGTCAGCGTGCCGCCCGCCGGTCCCCCGGCGGCGTCCGCCGGGACGAGGCGGGAGTCCTCCATGTCCTCGGGCCGGATCCCGACGACGACGTCCTTGCCGAGGAAGCCGCGCAGCGCGGGACGGGCGTCGAAGACCGAGGCGGGCAACTCGAGGGTCTGCCCGCCGACGGTGAGCCGCGCCGGCGACGCGCCGTCCGACAGCGAGCCCTGCAGCAGGTTCATCGCGGGCGAGCCGATGAACCCCGCGACGAACAGGTTCGCGGGACGGTCGTACAGCTCCTGCGGCGGCGCGACCTGCTGGAGCACGCCCTTCTTCATCACCGCGACCCGGTCGCCGAGCGTCATGGCCTCGGTCTGGTCGTGGGTGACATAGACGGTCGTGACGCCCAGGTCGCGCTGGATGCGCGCGATCTCGGCGCGCATCTGAACGCGCAGTTTGGCGTCCAGATTGGACAGCGGTTCGTCCATCAGGAACGCCTGCGGCTGCCGGACGATCGCGCGTCCCATCGCGACGCGCTGACGTTGCCCTCCGGACAGATTCCGCGGCTTCTTGTCGAGGTAGTCGGTGAGCCCGAGAATCTGCGCGGCGTGGTCCACCTGCCGTCTGATCTCGGCTTTCGGCACCTTGCGCAGCGACAACCCGAAGCCGATGTTGTCGCGCACGGAAAGGTGCGGGTAGAGCGCGTAACTCTGGAACACCATCGCGACGTCGCGGTCCCTCGAGGGCACCCGGTTGACGACGCGGTCACCGATCGCGATCTCCCCCTCGGAGATCTCCTCCAGGCCCGCCAGCATCCGCAGCGCGGTGGTCTTGCCGCACCCGGACGGCCCGACCAGCACGAGGAACTCGCCGTCCGCGATGCCGAGATCCAGGTCGGTCACGGCACGGGTTCCGTCGGGGTACACCTTCCCGACTCCCCGCAGGGCGACCTCTGCCACGGTCCCTCCTCCTCTGCGGGCCGGAACGGCCCGGCGTTTCGTGTCACTCCGTTGTAAAACCCGCCGGATGCTCCAAGGAGGTACAGGGGGACGCCACGGCCGCGCAACAGCGGGAGCGCGTGCGGATCGCTTTGGTATGGAGATCGTTATATGGCCCGAGACGCGCGAAGGCGGGCCCGCGTGAGCGGACCCGCCTTCGCGCGAAAAGCGTTATTGTCAGCCGATGACGACCAGGCCGTGTTCGGTCTTGTTCATCGCCTCGTAACCGTCCTCGGTGCACACGACGATGTCCTCGATGCGGGCACCGTGCGCACCTGGGTAAATACCCGGCTCGATCGAGAACGCCATGCCCGGCTCGAGCGGCTCGGTGTTGCCCGAGACGATGTACGGCTCCTCGTGCGTCTCGATGCCGATGCCGTGACCAGTGCGGTGGACGAAGTACTCGCCGTACCCGGCGGCCGCGATCAGGTCGCGTCCGGCGGCGTCGACCGCCTCCGGCGTCACGCCCGGGCGGACGGCCTCGCAGGAGACGCGCTGCGCCTCCTCCAGCACCGCGAAGTACGTCCGGTAGTCGGCGGGCGGCTCGCCCACGCAGTAGTTGCGGGTCGAGTCCGAGCAGTAGCCGCTCGGCATCTGCCCGCCGATGTCGACGACGACCGGCTCGCCCTCGCCGATGACCCGGTCGGACAGCTCGGCGTGCGGGTTCGCGCCGTTCGGGCCGGACCCGACGATCACGAAGTCGACCGTGGTGTGGCCCTCTTGCAGGATCGCGTCGTGGATGTCGCGGCCGACCTCCTTCTCGGTGCGGCCCGGCCGGAGGAACTCGGCCATCCTGCGGTGCACGCGGTCGATCGCCTCGCCCGCCTCGCGCAGCGCGGCGACCTCGGCGGGGCTCTTGCGCATCCGCAGCTCGCGCAGCACCGTCCCGGCGAGGACCTGCTCGACGCCGGGCATCGCGTCCCGGAACCGCAGCGTCATCATCGCCCACATCCGGTCGGCGAGGCCGACCTTGCCGCCGGAGACGCCGAGCCGCCGCGCGACCAGCGCGTACGGGTCGTCGGTCTCGTCCCACGGCACCATCTCCACGCCGAGCGAGCCCGCGGGCGACTCCTGCGCGGCGGGCAGCTCCAGGCGCGGCACCACCAGGAACGGCGCGCCCTCGGCGGGGACCGCCAGGCAGGTGAGCCGTTCGAGCGGCAGCGCGTCGTACCCGCTGACGTACCGCAGGTCCGGGCCCGGCGTCAGCAGCAGCGCGGCGAGGCCCGCCTTCGCGGTCGCCTCCCGCACCGTCTCGACGCGCTCGTGCGGATACAACGCCCTTGTCACATCCCTGTCCATGCTGGTCGCTGGGTCTCGTGCGCGCGGTCGCGGCACGGAGGACCCCGCTTCCTCCTCTCCCGAAAACCGGCCCTGTTACATTCTGTACATGCTCCGACACTGGCATGCCATGTCCGGATACCGAACCAGGATCGCAGGCTCCGGGGGGCGCCGTCGCGCCGCCCTGCCCCTGGCCTACCCGCAGCGGCGGGTCTGAACGCGACGGGAGATCCCGTGACGTCCCAGTCTCAGAGCGCGGATCCGCACGGCCCCGGCCGTCCGGACGCGCCGCCCGTGCCGCCGTCCCGGCCCGACGACGCCTTCTCCGGCGTCCCGGGCCACCTGACCGGTCACCCGGCCGGCCCACCGCCCGGCCCGGCGCCGGGCGCGGAACTGATCGTGGTCGTCGAGCGGCTGCGCGCCGAGTTGGACGCGCAGCGCCGCGAGCAGCGCGCCCGCGCGGTGGTCGAGCAGGCGAAGGGCCTGCTGGCGGGGCGGCTCGGCTGCGGCGTGGACGAGGCGCACGAGCGGCTGCTGCGGCTGGCCGCCGAGAGCGGCGTCGAGCCGCCGGTGGCCGCCGCGCTGCTCCTCGGCACCGGCGCCGACACTGACGTGCCTGCCGACGGGGGGCCGGACGGTCCGGCCTGCGGGGGTCCGGACCGTCCGGCCTGCGGGGATCCGGACCGTCCGGCCTGCACGGCGTTCGATTCGGGCACCTACCTCGCGTCACCGCCGGACGGGGACGCCGTGCGGGACGGCCGGGGCGCCGCTCCGTGCGGGCCGGACGCGGCGGCCCATCCGGACGCCGATGTGCGTCCCGCCGTTCCCCTGGTCGTCCCGGAGCCGCTGCCCGCGCCGCTGGCTGCGGCGCGGCACCTGTCGGCGGCGGCGCTCGCCGAGGCCCGCACCGGGGACGAGCTGGCGCGGCGGCTCACCGAGGAGGCGCTCGGCTGGCTGGGCGCGGAGTCGGCGCTGGTCACGGCGCTCGAGCCGGACGGCGCGCTGCGTGTGGCGGGCGCGCACGGCCTGCCCGCGCGCGTGGTGAGCGAGTGGGCGCGCATCCCGCCGCACACCGGCATCGGCCTAGTCCGCGCGGTGCGCGGTGGAGTGCCGCTATGGGGGCCGGATCCAGAGGCATTGGTGCTGGTGGGCGCGGCGGCGCGGCCGCGGGGTCCGCACTCGTGCCTTCCTCTGGCGGTCGGCGGACGCGTCGTCGGCGCGGCCGAGATCGGCTGGACGCCCGGGACCGTCCTGGACGACGGGGCGCGCCGCTACGTCCGGTCGGTGCTGGCGGCGTGCGCGCGGCGGCTGGCCGAGCTGGCTCCGGAGTCGGGCGACCTGGCGGGGGCGCCCTGGCTGCGGGCGCTGCTGGACGCGATCCAGGCGCCGTCCGCGCTGATGTCGCCGGTGCGCGACGCGTCCGGCCGGGTGGTGGACTTCCTGGTCGACGCGGTGAACGCGGAGGCGACCGACCTGTCCGGGCGGCGCCCGGCGGAGATCGTCGGGACGCGGCTGCTGGAGACCTATCCGGGGCTGGCCGTCGCGGGGCTGTTCGCCGACTACGTCCGGGTGCTGGAGGGCGGGGTGCCGCTGCGGCCGGGGCCGCGTCCCTACACGAGCCTGAACGGCGGCGGGCGGCGGGCGGCGACGACGCTGACCGTGCGGGCCTGCCGGGTAGGCGGCGGCGTGCTGGTGTCGTGGCAGCTCGACGGGGAGTCCGCCGACCTGGCCGCGCAGCTCGCGCAGGCGCAGCGGCTCGGGAACCTCGGCTGGTCGCGCTGGGACCTGACGACCGGCGAGGTGCGCTGGTCGGACCAGCTGTACACGATCTTCGGACGGTCCCGGGCGGCGGGCCCGCTGCCGCCCGCGATGCTCGACGAGTACGTCGTCCGGGAGGACCTGCCGCGCGCCGAGCACCTGATGCGGACCCTGCTCGGCCGCCGTGAGCCCGCCGACGTGGAGCTGCGGGTGCGGGTCGGCGCGGACGTCCGGCACCTGCGGGTGATGGCCGAGCCGATCCTGGACCCGCTCGGCGGCCCGGTCGCGCTGCACACGGTGTTCCAGGACGTGTCGCAGCGCCGCCGCTCGGACGAGATGCTCGCCGTGACGCGCCAGCAGCTCCAGCGGGAGCGGCAGCGGATCGCCGAGGAGCGGCACATAGCGGTCGAGCTGCAGCGGGCGATCCTGCCGCTGCCGCGGGGCCCGCGGACGCTGCCGGGGTTGCGGGTCGCCGTCCGGTACCTGCCCGCGCAGTCGCAGGCGCGGGTCGGGGGCGACTGGTACGAGGCGACGGCGCTGTCGGACGACGAGGTGTTCCTGGCGGTCGGGGACGTGTCGGGGCACGGCCTGGCGGCCGCGGCGGCGATGGCGCGGCTGCGCAACGCGCTGTCCGGCCTGGCCTGCACCGGCGCTCCCCCGGACGCGCTGCTGATCTGGCTGAACCGGCTGGTGATGCACCGCCGCCGGTCGCTGACGGCGAGCGTGATCGCGGCCCGGTTCCATCCGGAGACGCGCACGCTGCGGTGGGCGCGGGCCGGGCATCCGCCGCCGGTGCTGCTGCGCCGCGGGCGGGCGCGGCTGCTGGAGGGCCCGGACGGCGTCCTGCTGGGCGCGCTCGACGATCCGCCGCTGGAGCTGGCGACGCTGGAGATGGAGCCCGGGGACGTCCTGCTGTTCTACACCGACGGGCTGGTGGAGCGTCGTGACCGGGACCTGACGGAGGGGTTCGGGCTGTTGCGGGAGGCCGTCCAGCAGCGTCCGGACGCGGGCCCGGACGAGCTGATCGAGCATGTGCTGACCGCGCTGGGCGCGGCCAACCCGAACGACGACACCTGCCTGCTGGCGGTGCGGGTCACCTGAAGCGTCGGACCCGCGTGGGACGATGGCGGGCATGAGCGGGCTGATGCTTCTGGACACGCCGTCGTTGTACTTCCGCGCCTTCTTCGGGGTGCCCGACAGCGTCAAGGCCCCTGACGGGACGCCGGTGAACGCGGTGCGCGGGCTGGTCGACATGATCGCCACCCTCGTCCGGGACCGGTCGCCCGAGCGGCTGGTGTGCACGTTCGACGCCGACTGGCGGCCGGAGTTCCGGGTGCGGGCGCTGCCGTCCTACAAGGCGCACCGGGTGGCCGAGGACGGCGGCGACCAGGTCCCGGACGGGCTGGCCGCGCAGCTCCCGCTGATCGACGCGGTGCTCGACGCGGTCGGGCTGGCCCGCGCCGGGGTGCCCGGCTACGAGGCCGACGACGTGATCGGCACGCTCGCGGTGCGGGGTACGGAGAAGGGCCCGGTCGACATCGTCACCGGCGACCGCGACCTGTTCCAGCTGGTGGACGACCGCGCCCCGGTCGCGGTCCTGTACACCGCGCGCGGCATCCGCAACCTCCAGGTGATGGACGAGGCGGCGGTGGCGGCGAAGTACGGCATCCCGGGCCGCGGCTACGGTGAGTACGCGACGCTGCGGGGCGACCCCAGCGACGGCCTGCCGGGCGTGCCCGGTGTGGGCGACAAGACCGCCGCGGCGCTGGTCACCCGGTTCGGTTCGGTGCCGGGCATCCTCGCGGCGCTCGACTCCGGCTCGGACGAGGGGTTCCCGGCGGGGTCCCGGCGGCGGCTGGAGGCCGCCCGCGACTACCTGGCCACCGCGCCGTCGGTGGTCCAGGTCGTCACCGACATCGACGCGCCCGTCCTGACCGGGCTGGACGACCGGCTGCCCGCGGCGCCGCGCGATCCGGAGGCGCTGGTCGCGCTGGCCGACGCGTGGAACCTGGCGAGCCCGGTGAACCGGCTGCTCAACGCGCTCGGCGGGGCGGCGGGTTCCTGACGCGCACGGCGCTGCGGACGATTCCCGACGCCGCCGGGCACGGCGGGCGTTCCTGACGCGTCCGGCATGGCGGGCAGGTCCTGACACGCCGGGCGCTTCCTGGGGCGTTCGTTCTCCGGTGGGGAACGCCGCAGAAAGGGCGGCGAAGGGCGGGCGGACCGGTTGACAGCGTCGTCAGGACGGCGCCGCGACCGTGTCATGTCCATGTGATTCACATCACATCTCGCCGCGCCTTGCGGGCTACACGATCATGGGTTTCCATAACGACGGTCGCTGTGGTCGCTGTTCACAGAGGGAGGTCGGCGCGGACCGGTGCACCCCCCGCCACGCATGACACGAGACGAGCCCCGCCCTTTAGTCCCCGATCGCCCGCTCCCCCCGGCGACCGTGGAACTGCAGCGGCTCTCCCTGAAGCGCGATGTCAACATCCTGCGCTGGCCCGCCGAGTCCGAGCGGCGCGAGCTGTGCCGCGAGCACGGGCTTCTGCGGCTGCTGGTCGTCGAGCGCGACCACGAGCCGCCGGTCTGCGCGGACGTCCGGGAGGACTGGATCCGGGTGCCCGCGACCAACCGGGACTTCCAGGCCCGGATCGCGGCGCTCCGCGCCCGCGGCGGCGCCGGGACCCGCCCCCATCTCGACCAGGACGGCATCCTGCGCAACGGCCGCCGCAGCGTCGCGGTCTCGCCCAGCGAGGCCCGGCTGCTGCACCTGCTGATCAAGCGGTTCGGGGGGATTGCGGCCCGCGAGGAGCTGCGCGCCCACCTGTCGGAGGACGGCCACCAGGCCAGCCGCAACGCCCTCGACCTGCACATCAAGCGGATCCGGCGGCGCGTCCGCCCGCTGGGGCTCACCATCCGCACCGCGTGGGGGCGGGGCTACGTCCTGGAGGCGGACGACCACTCCCCCGCGAACTGACCGGGCGTCCCGGGGTCGCCGGCGGGCGAGGCCGGGCGGACGGGCGTGACCGTGATCACCGGGCGAGACGGATGTGGCGGGTGAGGAGGTACGCTCCCACCTGTGCACCGCCTCATCCCTTTCGTCCAGATATGACCGAGCGGACCGCGGCCGCCGGAACGGGCGGGCCGCGTCTTGAGCTGGCCGGCGTGTCCAAGGTCTACGACGACGGCACCGAGGCGCTCGCGGACGTCGGCTTCGGCGTCGGCGACGGGGAGCTGGTCGGGATCGTCGGGCCGTCCGGATGCGGCAAGAGCACGCTGCTGCGGATCGCCGCCGGGCTCGACACTCCGACGTCCGGGACCGTCCGCGGCACCGCCGACCGGATCGGCTACGTCTTCCAGGACGCCGCCCTGCTGCCCTGGCGGAGCGTCCGCGCGAACGTCGAGCTGCTCATGGAGCTGCGCGGCGTCCCGCGCGCCGAGCGCCGGGAGCGGGCCGCGCAGGCCCTCGACCTGGTCGGGCTGACGGAGTTCGCGCGGCACCGGCCCGCCGCGCTGTCCGGCGGGATGCGGATGCGGGTCTCGCTCGCCCGCACGCTCGCCGACGACCCCGGCGCGCTGCTCCTGGACGAGCCGTTCGGCGCGCTCGACGAGATCACCCGGGCCCGGCTCGGGGACGAGCTGGCGGCGCTGCTCGCGGCGCGGCCCCGCCCGGCGGTGCTGGTCACGCACTCGGTCGCCGAGGCGGTGTTCCTGTCATCCACGGTATTGGTGATGTCGGCGCGGCCGGGACGGATCGTCGCGCGCGTGAACGTCCCGTTCCCGTCCCCGCGCGAACGGCCGCTGCGCGCGACGCCGGAGTTCGCCGAGGTCGTCGCCGCCCTGACCGAACGGCTCTACCGGGGCATGGCGGAGGCCGCCTGACATGCCGCTCCAGCAGGGCGGGACGACCGCCCGCGACTCCGCGTCCCCGCCCTCACGGGACCGTTCCACCACACGCCTCCGCAGGTCCGCCGCGCGTCTGCGCGTGCGCGCGTGGCTTCCGCCGCTGATCGTCCTCGTGCTGGCGATCGGCGCCTGGTACGGCGTGAGCGACCATCTGCTCAGCCCCGAGCGCCGGTTCCTGCTGCCGCCGCCGGACGCGGTCGTGCGCGTCGGGTTCCTCGACGCCGCCAACCGCGCCGAGCTGCTCGCGGCGCTCGGCCGGACGGCCGAGGTCGCCGGGATCGGGCTGCTGCTGGCGGCGCTGATCGGCGTCGCGCTGGCCGTCCTGATGAGCCAGGCGCGCTGGATCGAGCGGTCGCTGTACCCGTACGCGGTGGTGCTCCAGACCGTCCCGGTGCTGGCGCTGGTGCCGCTGCTCGGGTTCTGGTTCGGGTTCGGGATGGCCAGCCGCGTCCTGGTGTGCGTCCTGGTCGCGATCTTCCCGGTGATCGCCAACACGCTGTTCGGGCTGCGCTCCACCGACGGGACGCTGGAGGAGGTGTTCCGGCTGGCCCGCGCCGGGCGACTGCGCCGGCTGCTGAAGCTGCGTCTGCCCGCGGCCGTCCCGGCGATGCTGACCGGGCTGCGCATCTCCGCCGGGCTGAGCGTCGTCGGCGCGGTCGTCGGCGACTACTTCTACCAGCAGGGGCAGCCGGGTCTCGGCATCCTCATCAACGTCTACCGGGCCCGGCTGGAGTCGGAGCGGATGTTCGCGGCGGTGCTGCTCGCGAGCCTGCTCGGCCTGGCCGTGTTCTGGTTCTTCGGGCTGCTCGCCCACTGGGCGGCGCGCCTGCACGGCACGGACGGCACCCGCCGCTGAAGGCGGCGGAACCGGAACGAACAAGGTGGGGGAACATGCGAACCAGGCGAAGCACGCGGCGAAGGCGGCCGGCCGCGCCGCTCGCGGCCGGGCTGGCGGCGGTGCTGCTGGCCGCGCTCACGGCGTGCTCGGACGGCGCGAGCGACAGCGGGCAGGCGGCCCCGTCACTGCCCGCCGCGTCCGGTAAGGACGATCTGCGTGGAGTGTGCCCGGCGACGGTCACGCTCCAGATGAACTGGTACCCGCAGGCCGAGCACGGCGGGCTGTACCACCTGCTGGGGTCGTCCCCGAAGGTGGACACGAGCCGCAAGACGCTCACCGCGCCGCTGACGGTGGACGGGCACGACACGGGCGTGACGTTCCAGATCCGGTCGGGCGGGCCGGTCACCGGGTTCCAGCCGGTGTCGACGCTGATGGCGTCCGACCCGTCCATCACGCTGGGCGTGGTCGCCACGGACGAGCAGGTCGCTCAGGCCGGGACGCACCGGCTCCAGGCCGTGTTCTCTCCGATGGACGTCAACCCGCAGATCATCATGTGGTCGCCGCAGGCGCACCCGGAGTGGAAGTCCATCGCCGACATCGGACGAGCGGGCGCGACCGTCCTGTACGCCAACGGCGTCCCCTTCATGGACTACCTGACCGGCTCGGGGCTGCTGCGCAAGTCCCAGGTGGACGGCTCCTACGACGGCTCGCCCGCGCGGTTCGCGACGTCCGGCGGGAAGGTCGCGCAGCAGGGGTACGTCACCAACGAGCCGTACGCCTACGAGCACGAGGTGACCGCCTGGCACAAGCCGGTCGCGTTCCAGCTCGTCCACGACACGGGGTATGCGATCTACCCCGAGTCGGTGGCGTTCCGGCCCGCCGACAAGGCGAAGCTCGCGCCGTGCCTGAAGCGGCTCGTGCCGATCTTCCAGCGCTCGACGGCCGAGTACATGCGCGACCCGGCGTCCACGAACGCGATGATCGTGGACGCGGTCAAGCGCTTCAACACCACCGCGGCCTACACCGCCGAGCACGCGGCGTTCGCGCACGACGCGCTCGCCAAGTACGGCATCGTCCGCAACGGGGCGAACGGCGTGCTCGGGTCGTTCGACACGTCCCGGGTGGCGAAGGTGATCGGGCTGCTGCGTCCGCTGGAGGCGCGGAACGGCAAGGCCGTCCCGGCCGGGCTGGCGGCGGGCGACCTGGTCACCGACGAGTTCCTGGATCCGTCCGTCCATCTCTGACGGCGGGCCCCGCCGGACGGGGCGGTCCCCTCCTGAGCGAACACACCGCCCCGTCCCGATGCCTCGAATGTCCCGTGCCGGGCGTCCGGCCGGACGGCCCCGGAAAGATCATGGACAGACGGGGGCTGGCGGCCGCACGCCGCACGCCGCACGCCGCGCCGTCAGCCCAGGCGGGCCACGCCGCCGAGGAGCGAGTCGGTGCGCGGCGAGCCGTCGTCGGACGGACGCCACCGCCACGGGCGGACGAGACCCGGCTCCACCAGGTCGTATCCCTCGAACAGCCCCTGGACCTCGGGCTCGGTGCGCAGCACCATGGGGACGGTCGCCCCCGAGAACCCCGAGTACCAGCCCTGCTGCTCGGACTCGGCCATGCCGTCCGCGCACAGGTGCGAGATCGTCACGTAGGACCCGGGCGCCTGCCGCTCGCGGAACGCCCGGACGATGCGGGCCGGGTCGTCCTCGTCGGTGATGAAGTGGAACACGGCCACGAACAGCACGGCCACGGGCTCGCTGAAGTCGAGCAGGCCGTTGAGCTGCGGGTCGTCCAGGATGGTCTCCGGACGGCGCATGTCGGCCGTGACGATCCGGGTGTTGTCGTCGGCGAGCAGGGCGCGCCCGTGCACCGCCACGATCGGGTCGATGTCGACGTAGACCACGCGGGAGTCCGGGTCGGCCTCCTTGGCGATCTGGTGGGTGTTGCGGACCGTCGGCAGCCCGGACCCGACGTCCAGGAACTGGCGGACGCCGCACTCGCGGGACAGGTACTCGACCGCGCGGCCGAGGAACCGGCGGTTCTCCATCGCGGTGTTGCGCACCCGCTCCTCGCCGATCGCGCCGTACAGCCGGGAGTTGGCGGTGCGGTCGATGGCGAAGTGGTCCTTGCCGCCGAGCGCCTCGTCGTACATCCGCGCGGCGGTGGGCTGCCCCAGCGGCACCTCGGTGGGAACGGCGGGCCCAGCACCCGGCCGCGGCCTGCGTTCCATCGTGCACCTTCCCTCATGAACCTCGGGTGATCACGTTACCGAAGCACCTTCGATCGTGCGGGAAATGATCATAATTCCTCCGTGTCCGCATGTGCCCCCGGATGGTCCCCACGCCGGGCGCTCCGGCGGGAACCCGCCGGTCGGGGCGTGGGAGCTGACGGAGCGGAGGGCCTCCGACGCTCACCGTCGCGCCCGTGATGTACCGTGCCCAACGGTCGAAAACGGAAGGTCAAGAACGGAAGGAGGACCGGTGGACCTCGCATCCGACCGTCCTTCGGACGATGTCGTCCTGGAGCGGGCCCTCGCCGGCGACGAGGCGTCGTTCCTGCAGTTGGTGGACTTCTACGGGGGGCGTCTGTCCCGGCTCGCCCGGGAGGTCGCCGGCCCCGCGCCGGGGCGCGCCGAGACAATGGCGCGCGAGGCGCTGCTGGGCATCGTCCGCGACGCTCCCCCGCCGGACGGCCCGTCGCCGCGGCTCCGGCTGCTGCGCGCGGTGATCGAGGCGGGCCGGACGCGCTGGCCGCTCGAGGTGGCGGTCCATCCCGAGGACGTCGCGGCGAACGGCCAGGCCGTCCCGGGCGTCCCGCTGAGCGTCCCCGCGCTGGAGGCGCTGCGGCCCGCGCTCGACGCGATGCCGCTGAGATTCCGGCTTCCGCTGCTGCTCGCCGACGCGGAGGGCTGCGACGAGGACGAGGCCGCGTGGCTGCTCGGGATCACGCCGTCCGACCAGCTCGTCCTCCTGAACCTGGGACGCGCCGCGCTGCGGCGGGCCGTCCCGGAGCTCGATCAGGTGGCGGCCACGCCGGGCACCCCCGGCCCGGACGGCCTGTCCGACCGGGGCCGCAGCCGCCTGCTCGTCGCGTTCCGCGGCCCCCGCCGCTGACGCGACGCCGCACGACCCGTCACGGCCGGGGCTCGCGAGCCGGTTCGGTCCGCGCCACGGCGGCGGCGGCCCTGGTCGCCCTGGTCGCCGGAAGCGCTCTGATCGCGAGCGCGAGGGCGAGCGCCGTCGCGGCCAGGGCCGCCAGGACGGTGGGGATCACTCCGGGTCCCCACCGTCCGGCCGCCCCGCCGATGGCGCTGGGCAGCACACCGCCGAGCATCGACCCCGCGATCACGTAGGACGTGACGCCGCCGACGCCCGGCATCTTCTGCGTCAGCCACACCAGCCCCGTCGGGAAGAGCGGGCCGACACCGAGCCCGGCCAGAACGTATCCGGCCGGGGCGGCGGGGCCGACCTGCGCCAGGAGCAGGCCGAGCACCATCACCGCGAGGGACGCCATCAGGATCCGCTGCGCGGTGACGTACCGGGCGATCGGGCCGATCGCGAACCGCACCCCGGTCAAGGCCAGCCAGAACGTGGACGTGGCCATCGCCGCCGGTCCGGGCGTCCAGCCGAGGCCGACGAGGTGGGTGGTCTCCCAGCCGCCGACCCCGGACTCGACGCCGACGTGCAGCGCGAAGAAGACGGTGAAGAGCGCGGTCATGCGTCCGGCCGCCGCCCACGGGACGTCGCGCGACGCCGCCGTCCGGCGCGGGCCGCCGCCGACGCCCCGCACCGTGCCGAGCACGGTGAGCGACAGCAGCGCGCAGAGCGCGAACGCCCACGGGTACATGCGGTTCGGCAGCGCGCCCACGAGCAGCGGCGCGAGGACGGCCCCGACGCCGAACGTCCCGTGGAGCAGGTTCAGCATGCCCGTGCTGTTCCGGCCGTCCGTCCCGTAGTACTCGATGAACAGCTCGTTCACGCCGACGTCGATCCAGCCGAACCCGACCCCGGCGACGAACGCGGCGGCGAGCGCGACGGGCCACGCGGGGGCCAGGGCGAACCCGGCGCAGCCGGCCGCGATCGTCGTCACGGCCGCCGCAAGGAACCGCCGGTTGCCGATCCGGCGCAGGCGCGGCGTGCACAGGACGCCGAGCAGCGCGCCCACGAAGTGCACCGACAGCGCGAGCCCGACGGCCCCGGACGACAGCCCGAAGCGCTCGCGCACCGCGGGCGCCGCCGGGCCGTACAGCGCCTGGAGGACGCCGATCACCACGAAGGACACGCACATCCCGGCGACGGCCGTCCGGCCGAACGACGTCGGGCCCAGATCGCGCGCCCTCGCGGGGAGCGGTGGTGGGGTCACTGGGGCCCGGCCGGGGACGCGGGCAGCAGCAGGGACAGCTCGCTCCAGAGTTTGGCGGCGTCCTGGAACAGCAGCGCGCGCATGCCGATGCCCTCGGCCGCGTCGACGTTCTCGACCCGGTCGTCGATGAACAGGACCTGACCGGGACGGGTGCCGAGGATCGCGCACATCCGGTGGTAGATCTGCGGATCCGGCTTCGCCATGCGCAGGTCGGCGCTGTACAGGCGGTGCCGGAACGCGGCCGACCAGCCCTCGCCGTCGATGACCCGCGCCATCTCCACCGGGGCGTTGGACAGCAGCGCGAGCCGGGCGCCGCGCGCGGCCAGCATGCCGACGACCTCCAGCGTCCCGGCGTCCAGGTCGAGCCAGGCGCTGAGGTCGAGGGCCACCAGCCGCTCGACGTCCACCTCGGCGTCGTGACGGCCCAGCTGGGCGAACACGTCGCGCCAGTAGGCGGCGGCGTCCACGGCGCCGAGGTCGTAGTCGGCCCGGCGGCGCCAGAAGGCGGGCCAGAACTCGCCCGGCTCGACGCCCACCTCGCCGGCCAGCCGCCTCCCCGCCTCGGGGGACGGCGGCCGGCAGATCACGCCGCCGTAGTCGAAGACGACCCAGTCCACGCTCCGGTCCATGCTCCGGTCCATGCCGCCCAGGCCGCCCACGGTGCTCTCCACGCTGGTTCCTCTCTCGAATCACGAGTGGAAGCTTGACTTATAGACACGTATCACGTGTGATTGCACATATGGAAGGTTTGAACCGGCATCTTGAGATCATCGAACGGTTGCGGACGAGTGAGCGGGTGACCGTGGCGGAGCTGGCCGCGGAGACCGGCTGCTCGGAGATGACGATCCGCCGCGACCTGGACCTGCTCGCCGAGCAGGGCGTCCTCCGGCGCGTCCGGGGCGGCGCGGTCAGCCTGCTGCTGCGCGGCGAGAACCCCCCGTTCGCGCTGCGCGAGCACGAGGCCGTGGACGCCAAGCGGGCGATCGCCGCGAAGGTCGACGCGCTGGTCTCCGACGGCGAGTCGGTCATCATCGACAGCGGCACGACCACGCTCGCGGTGGCCCGCCTGCTGGCGAACCGCCGCGTCACCGCGATCCCGCTCGACCTCTACTCGCTGAACGCCCTCAGCACCGCCCCGGACGTCCGGCTGCTCGTCCCCGGCGGGCAGATGATCCCCGGCACCTGGCTGCTCGCGGGCCACCTGACCGAGGCGTCGCTCGGGGCCCTGCGCGTCGACACGGCCGTCGTCGCGGTCTGCGGCCTGTCGGCCGAACACGGGCTCACCGCGCACGACCTGGCCGAGGTGCCGGTGAAGCGCGCCGCGATCGCCGCCGCGCAGCGCCGGATCGCGGTCTGCGACGGATCCAAGTTCGGACGCACCGGACTCGGCTTCGTCTGCCCCGTCACCGACCTCGACACCGTCATCACCGACGCGTCCGCGCCGCGCGACGAACTGGAGCGGCTCGAGGCGGCGGGCGTCACGGTCGTCCAGGTCTGAGCGGCGCCCCCGCCGGTCAGCCGAGGGGCAGTTCCTCCAGGGCCAGGATCAGCGCGGCGACCAGCGCGGCCGTCCCGAGGCCGCCGAATCCCGCGCGCAGCGAACGGTTCAGCGCCAGCGGCAGGACGGCGCCCACGACCAGGACGCCCACCGCGACCGCCAGCACGGACGGCGAGCCCGTGCCGCTCACGTCCTCGAGCAGGTCGCGGCACCCGTCCGCGAGCCAGGGCGCGGCCAGGACGCCGGACGCGACCGTCCGCGCCCGCCCCTCCGGCCCGCCGAGCAGCGCGCCGGACGCCCCGTAGAACGGACCCGCCGCCACCGCGACCGCCATGTACACGGCGAGGTTCGTCGAGACCGTCCCGAGGGAGACCATCTCGAGCGTGTAGTAACCGGTGACGAGGCCGACCTGGACGAGCGCCCCGGCGACGGCGGCCGCGCGGCACCGTCCGGGGAGCCCCGCCCCGACCACGGCGGCGACCACGCCCCACGGGGCGAGGCCGTGCCAGAAACCGAACCAGGCCGGGGCGTCCTCCAGCCGCTCCAGCCCGAACGTGAGCGCTCCCGCCCCGACCCCGACCAGCGCGGCCGCCAGGAGGGCGAGCAGCCTCCGGCGGCGGGCGGGGACGGGAGGGGCGGGGACGTCGGCGTCGACGAGCAGGTCCGGCGAGAGCATGGCCGTCAGCGTACGGACGCCGGCGGCCGGAGCCGTCACCCCTGGGGGTGATCGGCCGCCGCCGGCGCGCCCTCCGCGGGTACCACCCCGCGTGCCCGGGCGGGATGCGACTCGTCCATGCGGACGGCGACGACCAGCCCCGAGACCGCGGTCAGGGCGGCGACGGCCCAGATCGCGGCGGTCAGGCCCCAGGCGTCGGCGACGGCCCCCGCGAGGACGGCCCCGACGGCGAAGCCGCCGTCCCGCCAGAGGCGGTAGACGCCGACGGCGCGCGCCCGCCACGCCGGGTGGGCGATGTCGCCGACGACCGCGAGCAGCGTCGGGTAGACCAGCGCGGTGCCGACGCCGAGCAGGACCTGCGCGGCGGCCCACGCGGGGACGCTCGTCCCGAGGGCGACCAGCCCGATCGCGACGGCCTGGACGAGCATGCCCGCGGTGATGAGGTGCTTGCGTCCGGCGCGGTCGGACCACCAGCCGGTGACGAGCTGGCCGAGACCCCACACGGCCGGGTACAGCGCGGCCAGCAGGCCGATCCGCGCGAGCGGGACGTGGTGGGCGGCGAACAGGATCGGGAAGACGCCCCAGGCGAGGGCGTCGTTCAGGTTGTTGACCATTCCGGCCTGGCTGGCGGCCGACAGGGACCTGTCGCCGAGGCTCGTCCGGCGGACGATCTGCCCGGTCGAGAGCGCGGCGTCCGGATCGTGGCCGGACGCGGCGTGCCGCCCGGCCTCCAGCCGGGCGTGCTCGCGGGTCTCCCGGACCGCGAGCGTGGACAGGCCGAGCGCGAGCGCGGCGTAGGCCGCGCCGAGCAGGAACGGGCCGGGCCGCAGCCCGGCGTGCGCGGCGATCGCGCCGGACGCCAGCGCGGTGACGGCGACGGCGAGGTACCCGGCGGCCTCGTTGAAGCCCATGGCCAGGCCGCGACTCGCGGGCCCGACCAGGTCGATCTTCATGATGACGGTCGTGGACCAGGTCAGACCCTGGCTGACGCCGAGCAGGACGTTGGCGAACACGATCCAGCCCCACGACGGGGCCCAGATCAGCAGCAGCGGCACGGGGACGGCGACCAGCCATCCGGCGACCAGAACGGGCTTGCGGCCGTACCGGTCCGACAGCGTCCCGGCGAAGAAGTTCGCGACCGCCTTGGTCGCGCCGAACGCCACGATGTAGGTGAGCGCGGCCGTGTACGCCGAAAGGCGGAAGGTGTCACGGGCGAGCAGGGGCAGGACCGTGCGCTCCTGCCCGAGCATGCCGCCGACCAGCGCGTTGACCGCGACGAGCAGCAGGAACTGGGCGAGGTTCGCGCGCAGGCCGAGGACGGGCGCGCGGGACGCGGTGAAGGACGGGGCCCTGCCGGACGGCCCGGCGGGTGGCTCGGCAGGCCTGGTCAGATGGTCTCGGGCGAAGCCCACGGGGTCCTCCACAAGCGGTGACGCGCACGGCCCGGGCGGGAGTTCGCTCCCCGACCCGTTCCGTACTACAATATTCCAAAGAAGATTGGAAGATACTGATGGACGAGCGTACCCGGAAGACGAACCTGTACGAGCAGTTCGCCCGGGTGGGCAAGGCGCTGTCCAACCCCGCCCGGCTCGAGCTACTGGACCTGCTGGCTCAGGGCGAGCGGGGCGTGGAGGACCTGGCCGAGGCGGCCCGGATGAAGGTGTCCAACACCTCCGCCCAGCTCCGGGAGCTGGCCCGGGCCGGCCTGGTCGACGCCCGCCGCGACGGCGTGAGGGTCATCTACCGGCTCGCGGACGAGCAGGTCGAGGAGTTCGTCGGACAAGTGCAGGGGTTCGCCGCCTCCCGCCTCGCCGAGGTGGAACACGCCGCCCGGGACTATCTCGGCGACGTCGCGGCCCTGGACCCGGTCGCGCGTGACGAGCTGGCCCGCCGCCTGCGCGACGGCCGGGTGCTGGTGCTGGACGTCCGGCCCGAGGCCGAGTACGCCGCCGGGCACATCCCGGGCGCGGTCAACGTCCCGCACGACCTGCTCGCCGCCCGGCTCACCGACCTGCCCGCGGGCACCGAGATCGTGGCCTACTGCCGCGGCCGGTACTGCGTGTTCGCCCCGGACGCCGTCCGGCTCCTGCGCGACCATGGGTTCGACGCCCGCCCGCTGGACGGCGGCCTGCCCGAGTGGCGCCGTTCCGGCCTCCCTGTCACCGCCGGAGCCGAAGCATGAACGACGACCGAAGCACGCACGACGACGACAGCATGAACGAGGACGGCCGGGCCGAGGTCCACCCCGCCCTCACCGGCGGTCCCGTCTACCTCGACTACAACGCGACCACGCCGGTCGACCCGCGCGTCGTGGCGGCGATGCTCCCGCACCTCACCCGCGAGTTCGGCAACCCCGCCAGCGCCCACGCGTACGGGACGTCCCCAGCGGCCGCGCTCGCGCGCGCCCGCGCGGACGTCGCCGCCCTGGTCGGCGCCCGGCCGGACGAGATCGTGTTCACGGCCTCGGGATCGGAGGCCGACCTGCTCGCGCTGCGCGGCGCGGTGCTGGCGTCCGGGCTCCCGGACCCGCACGTGATCACCCAGGCGACCGAGCATCCGGCCGCCCTCGCGACCTGCAACGCCCTCGAACGTCTCCACGGAGCGCGGGTGACGGTGCTGCCCGTCGATGCCGAGGGCCTGGTCGACCCGGCACGCCTCGCCGCCGCCCTGGACGACGCGACCGTCCTGGTGTCGGTGATGGCCGCGAACAACGAGACCGGCGCCCTCCAGCCGATCGCCGAGCTCGCCGCCCTGACCCGCCGCCACGGCGCCCTGTTCCACTGCGACGCCGCCCAGGCCGTCGGGAAGATCCCGGTGGACGCGTCCGACGTCGACCTGCTCACGATCGTCGGGCACAAGATGTACGCGCCCAAGGGCATCGCCGCCCTGCGCGTGCGCCCCGGCGTCCGCCTCGAGCCGGTCGTCTACGGCGGCGGCCAGGAGCGGGGCCTGCGCGCCGGGACGGAGAACGTCTCCCTGGCCGTGGCCCTCGGCGCCGCCGCCCGGCTCGCCTCCGAAGAGCTCGCCGCGGGCGGGCCCGGGCGGATCGGCGCCCTCCGCGACGATCTGCACCGGCGCCTGACCGAAGCCCTGCCAGGGCGCATCCATCTCAACGGCCCGCCCGGAGCACGCCTCCCGAACACGCTGAACGTCAGTATCGACGGCGTGCTCGGCCATGAGCTGCTCGCCCGGGTCCCCGGGATCGCGGCGTCCACCGGCTCGGCCTGCCACAGCGGTGCCCACACGCCCTCGCCCGTCCTCACGGCGATGGGCATGGGGCGGGACCGCGCGATGGGCGCCCTCCGGCTCTCGCTCGGCCGCTGGAGCACCCCCGGCGACGTCCGCTTCGCCGCCGCCGCTCTGGCCAAAGCCGCCGGGGCACGGTAGTAAGGACCGACCCCGCACCTCCACGCCGTGAAAGCAGCACAGTGACCAGCCGTCCGGAAGAACCGATCGTCATCGACGGTGGCGACAAAGCCTGCGTGCGCCTCCTCCTCGAACTCCGCGCCCACCTGGCCGGCCTCGCGCCGGGCACGCTCGTCCACCTCCTCGCGTCCGACCCGGCCGCCCCGATCGACCTGCCCGCGTGGTGCCACCTCACCGGCCACCACTACCTGGGCCCCGTCCCCGGGACGGGAGGCACTCCGGGCTACGCGCTCCGGGTCGCCGCCGAGGCGCGCGCGACCAGGCCGGACAGGCCCTGGCATCCGGCTCCGCAAGAGAACTGATCTTCCGGGAACCGGGGACGCGTCCGCCGCGTCACAGAACGCGTCTCTTGATCCCTCCGCTCCTGGAGCAGTGTTGTTGTCCACGCGTGCCCTCGTCGTCCCCGCCGCCCTCCTCACCGCCGTGGCGGTCACCGGGTGCAGCACCCACTCCCACCGGCGGCACCACGCCCCGGTCCGGCGCTCCTACCAGACCGTCACGGTGCCGAACGTCGTCGGAATGAACCACCAGAAGGCGCAGAACCTCATGCAGTCCCGCGGCCTGCGCAACCTCGCCGAGCGCGACGCCACGGGCCGCGGCCGCAAGCTGCTCATCGACCGCAACTGGGTGGTCGTCCGCCAGATCCCCACCCCGGGCGCCCGCGTCTCGTCCGGCACGCAGGTCACCCTCTACAGCAAGAAGTACACGGACTGACCCTCAGCAGTACTGAACGGTGAACGCCGCGGCCTCGAACCGCCGCGCGGCGAGGTCGCCGGGCCGCATGAGCCAGTAGATCGTCCCTACGTCTCCCCACTGCATCCCGGCGGCCTCGTCACTGTCGAACTGCGCGAGCGGCCTCCACCGCGACGCCTCCTCGGCAAGCCGCGGGTCATCGAACCCGACCCGCCCGGCGAACGCGGTGTACGCCGCGTCGAGCTCTACGGCGTCCTGGACGGGCCGCGCGTGCCCTCCCAGCCAGTGCATCGGCCACGGCATCACATCGGTGACCGCGTTGTAGATCGGCTCTGCGCTGCGGTAGTCGTCCATGAACGCCCGCTCGGACGCCCCCACCCGCCGCGCCGCCTCCTGGAACTCCGGGTGGGAGAAGTCCGGCCCGGTCGCGATCAGCCGGGCCCCGAGCTCGACCCGCGGATACGGCACGATGTCGCCCGGCGCCGGCCGCTCGGCGGTCTCCACCCCGGGCGGCAGGTAGAGCACCCGCGTCTCTGCGAGCGAGCCCTGATCCTCGCCTGCCACCTCGGGCACCGGCAGCTCGCTGCCCTCGTCGTCGAAGGAACGTCCGTCCTCGTTGTCGAGGTAGAAGAACAGCAGCGTGCCCTCGGCCGGCAGGTCCAGGTCGAGGGACGCCACGGGCAGCCGTCCGCAGTCCAGCGAGGCCACGAAGTTCAGCGACCACCGGCCCTCCCAGCTCGGCCAGGGCACGTCGCCGGGCAGGGAGGGCAGGCCGCCGAGCCGCCCCAGTGTGGGCTCGCCGTCGGTGCGGTGGCGTAGGTGGATCGCCGGGCGGATCAGAGCGATCCACTCTTCCGCCACGGCCGGCGGCAGGTGCCTGCGGGCCAGCTCTGTGAGTTGTTCCTCGAGAAAGATCACGACGGCATCCTGGCCGGGCGGTCCGACAAAGTGGTCTTTCCCGAGGACGGTGTTCGGGTGATCGTCAGGTGAGGACGGCGCCTCCGTCGAGGGTCATGATGGTGCCGGTGGCGTGGCGTTGGGTCATGGTGTAGAGGTACGCCTCGGCGATGTCGTCGACCTCGCCTACGCGGTTCAGGGGCGTCGCGGCGGCGGTGTCCGCGTAGAGCTGCTCGCGGAAGTCGTCGGGCAGCGACGCCCACAGGTTCGAGCGGACGACGCCGGGCATCACCGCGTTCACGCGGATCGGTGCGAGCTCGACGGCCAGGGCGCGCGTGAGGCCCTCCATCGCGCCGCAGATGCTGGCGGTGACCGCCGCGCCCGGCACCGGGCGCGGACCGGCGGTGCCGGTCGTCAGGGTGATCGAGCCGCCCTCGCGCAGCTTCGGCACGGCCGCCTGGACGGCGGCGAGCACGCCGAAGTAGCGCAGGGCGAAGAAGTCGCGGGCGGCGTCGAGGTCGATCTCGGTCACCGGCGCGAGCGGCAGCGGGTCGCCCGCCGTGTAGACGAGGTGGTCGATCTCGCCGAGCCGGGCGAACAGGTCGCGGACGAGCGCCGGGTCGGTGAGGTCGGCGACCTCGCCCGTGGATCCCGCGGGGAGCCGGTCGAGCGCGCGCTCGACGTTCTCCTTCCGGCTGGACGCCACGGTCACGACCGCGCCTGCCGCGGCGGCGGCCTCGGCGACCGCGAGCCCGATCCCGGACGTTCCGCCGAGCACCACCACGCGCTGACCCGCGAGCTTGTCGAAGGGGGGCATGTCGATCCTTTCCGATCTCTCGTTGCCCCTTCACGATGCGGCCGGGACCGCCGCCGCGTCCAAGACCTTCGCGCGGCGCTGTCATACCCTGAGGGCATCATGACCGACGTCGACCTGCGCAAGCTGCGCTACTTCGTGGCGGTCGCCGAGCACCTGCACTTCGGCCGCGCCGCCGCGTCCCTGCACATCGCCCAGCCGGTGCTGTCCCGGCAGATCCGGGCGCTGGAGAACGAGCTGAAGGCGACGCTGTTCGAGCGGGACCGGCGCTCGACCGCGCTCACCCCCGCCGGACGGCAGCTGCTCGCCGACGCGCCGTCCCTGCTCGCGGGCGCCGAGGCGCTGCGCCGCCGCGTCCGGCGGGCGGCGCGCGGGCCGCGCGTCTTCACGGTCGGGTTCATGCCGGGCCTGATCGTCACCGCCGCCGTGCGCGAGCTGGGCGCCCGGCATCCCGGGCTGTCGGTGGAGCTCGTCCGGACGACCTGGGAGGACCAGGTGGACGTCATCCGCGACGGACGCGTCGACGTGGGCTACCTCCGCCCGCCCGCCGACCTCCGGGGGCTGACGGTCCGCCCCTTGTTCACCGAGCCGCGCGTCGTCGTCCTCCCCGGCGACCACCGGCTGGCGGGCAGGGAGGGGATCGCCGCGGCCGACCTCGCCGACGAGCACCTGCTGCAGAACCCCGACGCCGTCCCCGAGTGGCGGGACATCGGTGTCGAGATGCGCCGGCGGAACCGTCCGGCGGCGCCCGTGTTCCACAGTGTGGAGGAGAAGCTCGAGCACGTCGCCGCGGGACGCGGCCTGGTGATCCTGCCGCTGTCGGTCGCGACGTTCTACACCCGTCCCGACATCGCCTACGTCCCCGTCGAGGACCTGGCGCCCACGGCCGTCCACCTCGCCTGGGACGCCGCCCGCCGCAACCCGCTGCTCACCGAGTTCGCGGAGATCGCCGCGTCGGAGGCAGCAGCCGTTCCTCGATGAGCGTTTCGAGCGCGTCGCGGATCGCCGCCTCGGTGTCGAGGGCCTTGGTGAACCCGGCCTGGCGCAGCTTGACGGTGCTCACGAACGCCCGGGGCCTTCCGGGGCGCCGTAGGCGAACGCGAAGTCGGCGGGCTGATCCCCCTTCCCGACGAGGAGCACCAGCCCGCTTGGCCGCCGGCCCCGTTCACCAGGTCGTTCGCCATGTCACGTCCTCTCCGCCCTTCCCCGCGCGGCGCGGCGCTTTCCGCCGTTCACGCTCTCGCACCTAACTTAGAGTCATGGTGGAGATGCCCAAAGTGAACGCGAGTCGCGAGCAGATCTACGAGACCGCCGGCCGGCTGTTCGCCGACCTCGGGTACGACGTCGTCGACCTCAAGCTGATCGCGGACGCGACGGGCCTCCCGACCTCCGAGCTCGTCGAGCTCGTCGGCGACAAGCCCACCCTGTACCTCAGCGTGTTCGCCTGGCTTCACCAGCAGGAACAGGAGGCCCTCGCCGGGGCGATCGAGGCGTTCACCCCCGACGCGGCCGGGGTCCAGGGGATCGGCGACGCCTTCCTCGACTTCTGCCTCTCCCACCGCGCGTTCGTCGGGATGTGGATGCACCGCTGGGCCGGGGACGCCGCCGACCTCGACGTCGAGACGCCGTTCGCCAAGCCCGTCCTGTCCACGATGTACCAGGTGATGTCGCCCGCCGTCCTGCCGGGCGTGGACGTGGAGCTGGCGATCTGGAACATCGTCTGGTGCGTCCACGGGTTCGTCCAGTTCGGCTTCATCGGCCAGGACGGGCAGGGCCACGGCAGCGACGAGCCCACCGGCGTCGGCCGGTTCCGCGACTACCTGCACGACCTCATCGCCCGCTTCACCAGGTCCGCGTCCTAGGACGGACCCGCGGAGGGCCGGTGTGCGCGGCGCCGCCGGACGTGGCCTAGATTCGTGTGCCGTGCGGATCATCTCTCTCAACGCCTGGGGCGGCGCGATGTTCGACGACCTCGCCCCCTGGCTCGGTACGAACGGCGCCGACGTCCTCTGCCTCCAGGAGGTGACCCACACCGCCGCGCTCGGCGGGTGGACGCGCTTCGACGACGCCGAGCGGTCCCTCCCGCAGCGCGCGGACCTGCTGGACGACGTCCGCACCCTGCTCCCCCGGCACCACCCCGTGTTCACCGTCAGTGACGCCGGTCCCGTCCGCGACCACGAGGGGACCGTCCACCGGCAGGACTTCGGCGTCGCGACGTTCGTCGGGGAGACGTTCCCGCTGGTCGCGACGCGGACGGCGCTCGTCCATGGCGAGTACTCCGAGCATCCGGACGAGTGGCCGCCCGGCGACCGGCCCCGGGCGGCGCTGGCCGTGCGGGTCCTGGACCGCGCGTCCGGACGGTTCGTCACGGTCGTCCAGCTGCACGGCCTGCGCGACGCCGGCGGCAAGGGCGACACCCCGGCGCGGCGCGACCAGGCCAAGCGGCTCGCCGACCTGGTCACCGACGCGCGCGAGGACGGCGACCTGGTGGTCGTGTGCGGCGACCTCAACCTGCTGCCGGACAGCGAGACGTTCGAGGTGCTCGCCGGGATCGGGCTGACCGACCTCGTCCGCGAGTCCGACACCCGGACGTCCCGGTACCTCAAGCCGCTGCGGCACGCGAGCTACCTGCTGGTCTCCGACCCGTCCGCGGTGCGGCGGTTCGAGATCCTCGCCGAGCCCGAGGTGTCGGACCACCGGGCGCTGATGCTCGAGGTCTGATGCTCGAGGTCTGATGCCCAAGGTCGGAGGCCCGCCGGTCTCCGGTCAGTCGGCGTCGAGCAGCGCCCGGCGGAGGGTCGAGCCGGGTGCCGTCGCGGTGCTGGTCAGGGGGGCCGTGAAGATCTCGGGGTCGTGGTACACCGGCTGGCCGTTGGGGCGCCGGGTGTAGGCGACGATGCCGTAGTCGATGCCGTCGCCGCGGTCGAACGCCGTCCAGACGATGGCCTCCTGCTCGCCGTCGCGCAGTCCCTGGTTCGACACGGGACGCCCGTTCAGCACGGCGCCGGGGCCCATCGCGATGATCATGGGGACGGCGATGACCCACCGGTCCGCGCGGATCCGCCGCGCCTGGGCGGCGGCGCGCCGCTCGAAGGCCTCGGCGGCGGGGTCGTCGCGCAGGTACTCGTAGTCCGACAGGGTCAGGTGGCGGTCTCCGACCAGGCCGCAGATCGCCGGGCACTGCCGCGCGGTGATGTTGCGTTCGAGGCGTCCGACCACGTCGAGCAGCAGGTCGAGCGTCGCCTCGTTCATCGTCGGGCCTTCCGTGCGCGGTCGGGATCGTCCCTGATGATCCTGCCGCGTGACGCCGACCCCGGCCAGTTTCGTCACCGCACTCCGCCCCCGTGTCGGTGTCCGGTGTCGAGATGCCTTCGGCCGGGCCCGGCCCGGGTGTGGGGCCGGGCCGGGCCCGGACCTGGGTCAGCGTTCGTCGACGACCTCGGTCACCTCGACGGTGACGTCACTGGTCAGGGCGAAGGCCCGCGCGGACTCGGGGAGCTTCGGCGCGCCGGCCACGGCGGCCTCCATGAGCTCGGCCGACTCCCAGCGCCAGAGGTCGACCCAGGTGCCGTCCCCGGCCCGGGTCAGCCGCGCCTCGTCCAGGCCCGGATAGGCCGCGCGGATGGCGGCGACCAGGTCGTTCCGCCTGGTCAGCACCTCCTCGACGGTGGACGTCCCGGTCTGGTAGCGCGTGGTGCGGAGGACGGTCATCACTGGACCTCGTTTCTAGAGTTGACTTCTAGTGACTTAATCTAGAGATAGACTCCAACCATGAGCGAGGTCAAGCCCCCGGGGAAACGGGCGCAGAAGGCACAGGAGACCCGGCGCCGGATCCGCGCGGCGGCGTTCGAGGCCTTCCGGGAGCAGGGGTACGGCGCGACCACCCTCCAGGACGTGGCCGGGCGCGCCGGGGTGGCCGTCCAGACGATCTACTTCGTCTTCGGCAACAAGCGCACGCTGCTGAAGGAGCTGCTGGACGTCACCGTCGCGGGCGACGACCGGCCGCTCACCACCATGGAGCGCCCCTGGTACGTGGACGCGCTGGCCGCCGAGACGGCGCCGGAGATGGTGCGCGCCTACGTCGCCGGGACGAGCGCGGTCCTCGAACGCGTCGCGCCGCTCACCAAGATCGCCCGCGAGGCCGTCGCCAGCGACCCGGAGGTCGCCGCCCTCTGGCCGGAGGACGCGGACCCGCGCTACACCGTCATCAAGAACGCGGCGACGGCGCTGCACGCCAAACCCGGCGCGCGGGCCGAGTTGTCCGTGCGGGACATGGCCGACGTGCTCTACGGCCTGCTCAGCCCCGAACTGTTCCTGCTGTTCACCGTCGAACGCGGCTGGACGGTGGAACGCTGGCGCGACTGGGCCGTCGGCACGCTGCTCGTCCAGCTCTGCTCAGACTGAAGTCCCCCAGGAAGCGGTCTCCAGGTCTCCCAGGTCGTCCACGGCCACGCGGTCGTCGCGCGCCAGCGCCTCGATCATGGCCGTGGCCTCGTCGCGCGTGACGTGGCGTCCCCGGGAGTGGCGGTGGGCGGGCTCGGGCGTCTCCAGCCAGAGCCTCGGCTCGCCGGGCCCCTCCCACCTCATCTGGACGACGCCGTCCGACCGTCCGGTGAGGACCAAGTGGTTGCCGTCGGTGGGAGCGAGCGCGTCCAGCCAGCGGAGGCATTCGTCCAGGGAGGCCGGATGATCGCCGTCGTCATCGCGGCGTCGCTCGGCGTCCCTCACCCGCATCATCAGCATGTGCTCGGGCGGCGTCCGCGTCTCGAACATGGCGGGCTCGAAGTCGGCCCCGGCGAACAGCGGGCCGAAGGCGGCCGGGGCCGAGAGCCTCGGGACGTCCACGTCGACGGGCTCGTCCCGCCCCGGGATCTGGAGGGTCCCGCGCAGCCGGTCCCATTCGCGGTGGACGCGCAGGTCGTGGCCGCGCATGTCCCTGAGCGACACCCGGACGCCGTCCGGCAGGACGGGCAGATCGTGCTCGAACACCAGCTGCGCGCGCGTGAGTCCCGGCTTGGAACTCCTGCGGCTGTTGCGGTTGTGCCGGAACGGGCCGCCCTTGCCGCTGTCCAGCCGCAGCACGTCGACCCTCGGCGACGGTTCACGCGTCCAGTCGTAGTGCCGGATCGACAGGTTCTTGCCGATGACGCCCGGCCAGAAGGCCTCGTACTCCTCACCGTCGGCGGCCTCCGACCGGTGCACCGGGATGACCTGCATCCCGCGCTCCGCCAGCGGCCCGTCCTTGAAGAAGGTCGTGTTCCCGGGGCCGAGGAACACGGCCCGGTCGAGCGGAAACCCTGGAACCTCGATCGGACGCAACCGGACGATCGAGGCGTTCGCGGGGTCGCGGTCGTCAGCGAGGTCGTCCACGGCGTCCAGAAGTGCGGCGACGACGTCGTCCCGGTACCCCTTGTTCGCATGGACGACCAGAACCCGCTCACCATGGATCCGGTACACGAAGGTCCCGATGAAGCCCTTCTCCACCAGCACGTCATGACGTCCGATCCGCGCGGGCACCGCAGGGTCGGAACGCCTCTCCTGGATCAGGTCGACAAGGGAAGCATCATCCGGCATGCGAGACAACCTAGCCCTTTCCACTCCTCCCCCCACCCAGGTTTCGGGGCGTCTCCTCCTGTGGGCGGGGACACACGTTCGGCGTGTCGGTTCGGGCGCTTGGTGCCGAGGGGGTGAGTAGCGTTGCGGTGACTCTGCAGCAGGGAGGCCGCGGTGCACGAATCCTCGTCCAGAATGCCCGAAACGGTGGCGGACACGGTGGTCGCGCAGTTCGCGGACGCCGTGTCGCACGGGTGGTGGGGCGCGTGGGTGGCGTGCCACGCCCTCGTCCGCAACGGGCGGGGCGAGGTGCTGCTGTTGCAGAGGTCCGGCACCGGCTACCGGGACGGATGGTGGCATCCGCCCGCGGGCAAGCTCTCCCCCGGAGAGGACGTCACCTCGTGCGTGGTGCGGGAACTGGCCGAGGAGACGGGGCTTCACGCGGACCCGGAGACCGTGGCGCCCGCTCACGTCATGCATCGCCGCAACGACTCGCCGCCCGGTCCGTTCGGGACGCTGCTCGACTTCTACTTCTGGTGCGACGCCGTCTCGGGTGAGCCGAAGGTGATGGAACCGGACCGGTGCTCCGGGCTGATGTGGGCGTCCCCTTCCCGGCTGCCCGCTCAGACGATTCCGCACATCGTCCAGGTCTTCGAAGAACTACAGGACGGCGCCTTGCTGAGCCGTCGCGGATGGGACAACACATGAGGCTGGGGACGCGTCCGTCGGCGCTCGCGATGACGCAGGCGCGGACCGTCGCGCAAGAACTGGAGCGGTCGCACGGCGGGCTGCGGGTCGAGATCGTGCCGATCAGCACCAGCGGCGACCGCCACCAGGGGATCGGCGACCTGGTCGCGCTCGGCGGCAAGGGCGCGTTCGCGAAGGAGATCGACCGCGCCCTGGTGGACGGTGAGATCGACGCGGCCCTGCACTGCGCCAAGGACCTGCCCGGCGACGTCCCCAGGCCGGACGGTGTGGTCTTCGGCGCGTGCTTGGAAGGCCAGGACACCGGCGACATCGCGGTGTTCGGCGCGGACGCCGACGTGCGGAACCTCGCCGACCTGGAGGCGGGGGCGCGGGTGGGGACGTCGTCGGTGCGGCGGCACGCGCAGCTCGTCCAGCGGTTTCCCCGGCTTCGGTTCGAGCCCGTCCGGGGCAACGTGGACACCCGGCTCGCGAAGCTCGACCGCGGCGACTTCGCGGCGGTCGTGCTGGCGCGGGTCGGGTTGCAGAGGCTCGGTATCGAACGTTCGCACGAGCGGCTGGACATCGTCCCGGCGATCGGCGCCGGAGTGCTGGTCGTGGAGCGCCGGGCCGGGGACGACGCGGCGGCCGAGCCGGTCGGCGCGCTCGACCATGCGCCGACCCGGCGGCGGCTGGCCGCCGAGCGGGCGTTGCTGTCGGTGCTGCGCGGCCACTGCCACACGCCGATCGCCGGGCACGCCCGACCGGCCGACGATGACGGGCTGGAGCTGCGGGCGGCCGTGTTCTCCTCCGACGGCCGCCGCATGATCTCCGCGTCCGGGGTCGCGCCCGCCTCCCGGGCGGAGGAGCTCGGCGAGACGGTGGGCGGGGAGCTCATCGCCAAGGGCGCGCGCGAGCTGATCGAGGAGCCGGCGGCGTCCTCGGAGTGACGCGCCTGCGGGTCAGTCCCGTGGACGGCGGCGGAGGGCCTTCGTCCGGGTGACGATGGCGCCGAAGAGGGCCAGGCCCCGGACGGCGACGCGCGGCGTGCCGGCCTTGCCGATCCGGCGGGTGGCGCTCTTGTCGAAGACGCCGAACAGGCCGAGGCCCTTGACATCCACCTCGACGTCGTCGGGGAACACCATCCGGGTGCCGCCCCAGATGGAGAAGGAGCGGATCTGGGTCTCCTGGCTGCTGAAACGCGCCTCGGAGAAGTCGAGGACGCCGCCGCCCCACATCGTCCAGAGGGTCATCTTCGGCGGGACGACCCACTCGCCCGTGCGCTCGAAGCCGCCGAAGATGCCGACGAGGAAGCTCCGCGAGGTCGGGGCGCGGTCGACGACGAGCGCGTCCCGGGGACCCGGCTCGGGCAGGCCCCGGCAGGCGGACTCGAGGTCGCCCCGGGTGCGCGCCCGGAAGACCTCGTCCAGGCGGGGTCCGAGCTCGTCGAGCGCCAGGCGCCCGCTCTCCACGGCGGCCCGGACGCGGACCTCGGCGCGGGTGCGGTCGTCGTCCGAGGCGAGGATGTCCGGGCGTGCCTCGGGGGTGTCCGGGCGTGCGGCGGGGACGGGGGGTTCGGGGGTCTCGGTCACTTCGTCCTTCCTTCGAGGTGGGCGGCGAGCACGGTGGACAGGGCGGCGCGGTAGGCCTCGTCCCGGTCCGGGTCGTCGGGGTCGTGCCCGAGGTCGGTGAGCCAGTAGCGGCGTCCGATCGCGTAGCCGTAGGCGCCCGACATGCACAACAGGACGACCATCTCGATGCGCGCGCGGTCGGGGCCGTCCGGTCCGGGCAGGACGCTGCGGACGCCGTCCTCGATCGCGTCGACGAGCTTGGCGAGGCTGACCGTGGACCTCTCGACGTCCCAGTCGTGGAGCTGCGACCAGGTCCAGAGCCGGACGTAGCGCTCGTCCGCGAGGATGTCGAAGAGCACCTCGGTCATCCCGCGCGCGTACGGCACTCCCCCGTCGGCGCGCATGCGCTCGCGCACAAGGTCGCGTTTGCGTTCGTTCTCGCGTTCCAGGACGGCCCGCACGAGCGCCCGGTACGTGCCGAAGTAGTGGGTGACCAGGCCGTGCGTCACGCCGACGGCCTCCGCGACGCGGCGCAGGCCCACGCCGTCCGGGCCGTGGCGGGCGATGAGGTCGGTCGCGGCGTCGAGGATCTCCTCGCGTGCCTGCTCGGGCGTCCGCCTGCGCCGTCCGGTCATGACCCCTCCTATTGGCAGGGTGGACAATACCTTGTTGTCCACCCTGCCAACAAGGGTCGCTACGGAACGAGTGAACCCGCGGTCGTCCAGTCCTTGGTGATCGCGTGCTGTGCGGCGGCGAGCGTGACCTGACCCGCGCACAGGGCCTTGTAGAGCTTGAACTCGACGGTGTCCTTGGGGTTGGGCGACGCGCCCGGCTCGGGCCACAGGTTCTTCGGGTCACGGGGCGCGCCGCCGAGACTGAGCGGGATGAAGTGGTCCTCCTCGTAGGAGGACGGGTTCGTGTCTCGGTAGCCGTACTCGGCGATCTGCCGCCGCTTCAGCGCGCCCGTGTACGACGCGGGTGGACGGATCCGCTTGGTGTAGCCCGCGACGCAGACCGTCCGGTGGATGTTCGCCTGCGTGACGTCCGGGTTGAGCGCGCCCGGTGTGCACCGCGCGTCCGGCCTGGTCGTCGCGGGATCGACGCTGGACGCGTGACACGACCCGGGCGGCAGCGCACTCGTCCCGGCGCGGCCACCGACGTGCGGCACGGCGTGCGGCACGCCGTGCGGCACGCCGTGCGGTGCGGCGTGCGGTGCGGCGCTCGCGGGTCGGGCGGGAGCGGCCCAGGACGCGGTCACGAGCGCCGCGACTCCGCACGCGGCGAGGGTCTGGGCGGTGTGGACATGAAGCACATCGACTCCCCGGTGATCGAGCCGCCGACCTTCACGCGACGGCTGGAACGATCAGGAGCCTCCCCGCGGCCGGGTCACCGAAAGCTGTGCGACAGGTGAAGACAGCGCAGGTCAGAGCTCGGGTAGCTGCCCGCTGAGCGCGGTCCTCCAGCGCATCCCGCCCGCCAGCGGCTCGAGGTGGCGGGCCGAGGTCACCTTCACGGTGAACGGCGCGTACGGGCGCTCCTCGAAGGGACGGTCGAGCAGCTCGTAGAGCGCGTCCTCGTGCAGGCGCTCGGGCGGACGCCCCTGCGGCAGGTTGGCCGGACGGCCCAGGTCGTACGACATGATCATGCCGTCCGCCCGGCGGCGGAACTCATCCGGCTTCGGCCTCAGCGTCACGAAGTGGCGTCCGTCCTCCCTCCCTATTCCGCCGTACGGATGGAGGTCGTCCTTGTATACCTCGGACGCCTTGACCCGGGGTTCCCGCAGTTTCTTGGACCCTTCCTTAAGGAGATGACCCCCGGCGTCCACCCAGACTCTCTTGCCGAAGAGAAGTTCTTCGAGCTCGCGCATCGCCGCGGCACCGGAAGCCTCCGAAGCAAGACGAACTCCTTCGTCCCGGTCGAAAGGGGCCTGCTCGAACGAGAATCCGTTCAGCATCATCGACCAGGCGTCCATGAGAAGCTGCGCGGGAAACGTCTTCCCCTTCGGAAAACTCGCCGCGTCCGGGTTGTACAGATGCACGCGCCCGGTCAGCGTCCGGTCGTCGCACTCATCGAAGGAAACGATGTACAGATCGGTCATGCGGCCCCACCGTAGTGATCAGGACCGACAGTCGGCGCCGAAGGATTCAGGGACGGTCGATCCCCATGGCCTCAAGGTTGTCGACCACGATCTCGGCCGCGTCCTCCATCCCCACGGCCGTCAGCCAGTCGGCGAACCTCCAGCCGTACTCGGCCATCGGCCCACGTTCGCGCTCCGGCGGCACGGGCCCGAACGTGCTCTCCAACCACACCTTGTAGGCGCGGCGAGTCTCGATGTACGACCGGCGGTCAGGAGCGATGTCGTCGGGGTCGTCCTGGGCGAGCTCATGGAAAAGGTCACGCAGATCGTGTGCGGCGACGTAGAGGTCACCTTCATCCCCGAAGAAGATGACAGGCAGGGCAGAAAGGTCGGCGTCATCGTCGTACCGCCACAACGCATAGGACGAGCCCGACACCGTGGCCCGCGCGAACGAGATGATCCGCGCATCGAACTCCGGCGCCTCGTCGTCCGACCAGGCCACCCCCTTCCCGTACTCACGCAGCTCAAAGCCGGGCGAGAAGAAGTCCGCAGACCGATCCTGGAACCCCTTGAGCAGGTTCAGTTCCGGAATCGGCGAGTAAGCGTCACTCACAGGGCACCTCGACCTCCAGCTCTTGCCGCATCTCGACCACATGCATGACGTCCGAAGGTACACGCCGAATCAATCAATTCTCAGCCATTCAAGCCAATCCAGAGCGCACTCAACACTTTCCGCAGCTCCCCGCCCACAGCCGCCCCGCCAGCCGAGTCGTGGCTGCCTGCTCCGTGCGCTCGCTGGAGAACCATGACGCGACACCTTGTTCGGCACGTCGGGGCCTGCCAGTAGGCGCGGTGCGATCTGGGAGGGACGGCGTCCCAGGGCCGGGGTTCCCGCTGCCGGCGTCGGCGTGTTCGCGGTGTTCCCGATGCCTGCGGCCGTCGGTCGGTAGCTTCGGTGTGTGCGTGATGCCGATCTGGAATGGGTGCAGCTGTCTGAAGGCGCGCCCGCTGGTTTCTTGAAGGTTTGCTCCCGTGTGTACCGGTATCCGGACGGCCGGGAGGAGCCTTGGGACATTCTGCTGGGCGGGTCGACCGTGGCGGTCCTTGCTCTGACCGAGGACGAGCAGGTCGTTTTGGCCAGGCAGTACCGGCCGGGCCCGGATGCGGTTTTGCTGGAGATGCCGGGCGGGAACGTGACCGGCGCGGAGGACGTCCTCGGGGCCGCTCTGCGTGAGTTGCGCGAGGAGACCGGTTATGAGGCTGAGTCGGCTGCGGTCGTCATGCAGACGTGGCTCGCGTCGTACGCGACGCACCGCCGGCATGCCGTCGTCGCGCGGGACTGCAGGTGGGTCGGGGAGCAGCGGCTCGACGACGCCGAGTTCATCGAGCCGGTGCTGATGCCGATCGGGGAGTTCATCGCGCATGCGCTGGGCGGTCAGCTGACCGACACCGACATGGCCCTCGCCTGCCTCGTCGCCGCTGGGTACTTGAAGCAGACGACCTGATCAGCCGAGGTTCGCCTCGGCGACGGTCCGCCGGTCGGTGGTCATCGACTCTGACAAGCGCCCAGTCGCGGTCATCGAGTTCACCCAGGTAAGGGTCGTCCCGCTCGGGCAGGTCGATCTCGCTCATGTTGTGGACGAGGGCGAGGGAGGCACCAGCGTGGCCGAATGGCGAGCCTGTCACGACTGTCAAGGAGTGTCCGCGGACATGACCGGGCACGTCGTGACACCGCTCCTGATGGCACTTGCCGTCCCTGCCCTGTTCTCGTGGTCTCGCGGGTCCTCGGCAAGCTGACGCACGGACAGGACCTCTGCCGTGTCGTCGCGGACCCGCGGGACATCGGGATCACCAGAAGGAGAACGACATGCGGAACACACTGCGCGGCGCTGCGGCCGTCCTCACCGCCGCCACTGCGATGGGCGGCTCCCTGCTGCTCAGCGGAGTCGCCGAGGGGGCGGTCATGCCGTCGGGCGGCATGAGGAGCCCTGAGGTTGTGGCGGCCGGGCCCAACGGATGCGTCCACGTCAGGCACATCCTCAACAACGGTGTGCAGGCGACGAACGTGAGCTGCGGCCGGACCGTCCAGGTTCGGGTCATCTGGAGCACGCCCCCCAACAGCATGACCTACGCGATCGGTGAGGGCGGGTCGCGGGACTACTACCCGCACTTCTCCTGGCAGCACTACGAAACGATCGAGATCTCCTGACCTGAGGACGGCTGCTGACGGCGCGATGCCCCTGCGCACGGGGGTGGTGGGGGGATCGCCCGTCAGCTGTGCCGGAAGCTCAGCACCGCGACGGACGGCAGCGGTGCCCGGTTGAGGTGCTGCAGGATCGTCACCTGGCCGGTGCAGCTCGTCCCTGCGAAGAGCCGCTGCCGTTCCCGGCTGTTGTTCTGGACTGAACGGGCCACGAACGGCAGGGGTTGGCAAGTGCTGTCGGTGAAGTAGTCCGGTGGCAGCGTGATCTTCCTGCCGATGAAGTTCGGCTCCGGCCAGAAGCAGACGCTCCCGTCGACGCAGTCCGGGACGCCCGGCGCCGTGGTGGCTTCGGGCGCGCCGTCGCCCGCGTACCGGCCCATGAACAGGGCGACCGCGACACCGGTCACCGCCGCTGTCGTCCCTGCAACGGCCACCACCGTCACCGCCAGTCGCCGCGACACCCGGTGCACGCCTGTCGGCCCTGTCGGGTCACCCGCGCGCTTCGCACGTGCGGCGGACTCCTCGATCCGCTGCCGAACGGGCTCCAGGCCGTCCAGGACGCCGAGCCTGTCGCATCCGTGCAGGTAGCAGCGGAGTTGCTGCGCGGTGGGGAGCGCACCGTTCTCGATGTTGGAGACGCGCTGGCGGGTCAGCGCGTCCCGGTCGATGTTCGAGTGCCTGGCCACGGCCTGCTGGGTGAGCCGTCCGCGCAACTTCCGCAGGTACTCCCCGAACTCCTCGGCCGAGATGATCTCGCTAGCGTTCACCTGCACTCCATCACACCGGGCGCCGGACACTAATCGTATCCAGGTGACCACGTTCTGAAGCGGCGTCGATGCCGGCGGGGGTGTGTGGGCGTCCGCCGGCTGCGTCGGCGATCTTGTCTGCGAGTGGGGCGCCCGTTGTGTGAAAGGGATCTGGGCGGCGAGCGGAGAAGGAGTGACGACCATCCTCCCGGAGAAGGTGCCCATGCTGGACTCAATGGAAGGGACGGCAGCGTGACCGCCCCGCCCGACACGGCCCCGACGGACGCGGAGCTGCTCGCCGCGTCCGTGCAAGACGGCGACCACTTCACCGCCGTGTACGACCGGTACTACGCCGACGTCCACCGGTACGTCGCCGGGCGCCTCGGTCCGCAGACGGCCGAGGACGTCGTGGCCGAGACCTTTCTCACCGCGTTCCGCCGCCGCGACACGTTCGATCCGTCCCGCGGGTCCGTGCGGCCCTGGCTGTTCGGGATCGCGACCAACCTCATCGCCCAGCACCGTCGCACCGAGACCCGCCGCTACAAGATGCTCGCGCAGGTCGTCGTGGAACGTGACCCGGCCGGACACGAGGACCGGGTCGCGGCCTCGGTGTCCGCCGAACGACTCCAGCCGTCGCTGGCCCGCGGGCTCGCCGCGCTGTCCCACAAGGACCGCGACGTCGTGCTGCTCAAGGCCCTCGCCCAGCTCACCCACGAGGAGATCGCCGACGTCCTCGGCGTCCCGTACGGGACCGTCGGCTCCCGCCTGAGCCGAGCGCGCAAGAAGCTGCGCGCCGGTCTGCCCGCCCACTCGGAAGGACTGTGACCTTGGACGAACTCGAGATGATCGCCACCATGCTGGACGAGCCGCCGACGGCGGAGAGCGAGGCCGCCGTCCGCCGGCGCCTTCTCAGCGGGACGAGCGAGCCCGAGCCGCCGAAGCGCCGCGCCCAGCGCCGTCCCATCCTGTGGAGCGGCTTCGGCCTGGCGGCCACCGCCGCCGCGGTCACGGGGGCGGTCGTCCTGTCCTCGGGGACGACTCCGCGCGCGCCCGACGCCGGCCACGGGCCTGAGGCCGTGCAGCCGATGTCGGCGAAGACCGTGCTGCTCACCGCCGCCGAGCACGCCGAGACCGCGCCGGCCACCGGCCAGTACTGGCACGTCCTGCGGATCCAGTCGAACGCCTTCTACAACGAGCGCGGTGACTACTGGATGCTCGGGCAGCAGCTCATCGGGCAGTGGAGCCAGCGGGACGGCCGGTCCTGGACCGGATTCCGGGGGCTCGGCGCCGTGCCCATGACCCCCAAGGACGCTCCCGCCTTCAAGCGGGCCGGTTCCCCCGACCCGGCCCCGATCTCCCCCGCCCTCATGAAGGACACCGGGACGAAGACCTTCTCGGTCTGCGACGCGGCGATGACGTTCAAGCAGGTCCAGGCGCTGCCGGCCACCCCTGGCGCACTGAAGAACGCCTTGAAGCGGGCGATCCCCCGCAAGCACCCCACAGCAGGCGGGACGGCGGACGAGGTCGTGAAGAACTGCGTGTCCGACCTGCTCAGCTCCGTCCCCGCACCGCCGAAGGTGCGCGCCGCCGCCTACCGGATGCTCGCCACCATGCCCGGGGTCACCTCGATGGGCCAGGTCACCGACGAGCGCGGACGCAAGGGCTTCGGCCTGCGCGTGCGGGTCATGCCTGAGGTCACCGACACCGTGATCATCGACCCGGACTCCTCGCTCGTGCTGAGCACGACGCGCACCCTTCCCAACGTCCCCGGCAAGGTCCAGAAGGAGCTGTACCTCCAGGCCGACTGGACCAACAGCCCCCCGAGCATCCCCAGCCTCCCCTGACCACCGACGTGTGGCGTGTCGCCCTCATGTGGGGCTACGGCAGGGCGACGCGCCACATCCCCAGGTGACTGGGACGAGAAGACCCCGAAATGCACACGCATTCCGGGGTCTTCTCGTGCGGGTTGGCGGCTTGGCGACCACGTCGCGTGGCGGTTCAGGGGTGCAGGAGGGGCAGGCCGGCCCTGGGCGGGTGCTGAACAGTCCGGCCACGATCCCCGTCGGTTATGCCCGCGCCTCGGTGACGCAGGGGATCCGGCGTCCAGGAGCGCGTCCCCGGCCGCGAGACCGACCTACCCGCCACCGATGACGACGGTCTTCACGTCCTTCATCGCCGGGCTTGGCTGGGGTGTGCCAGGTGGAGGGCCTCCTCGGCTGTTCGGGCCCGGACCACCAGGGAGCGGTCCTGGTCTGCGACGAAGCCTTCGGCGTGGGCGTGGTCGAACAGGTCGATCAGGGGTTGGAAGTGGCCGGTGTCGTCCAGCAGGATCACCGGTTTCTCGTGGAGGCCGAGCTGCGCCCAGGTGATCATCTCGAGGAGTTCCTCCAGGGTGCCGTAGCCGCCGGGAAGCGCGATGAAGGCGTCGCCGAGTTCATGCATCAGCATCTTGCGCTGGTGCATGGTGGGGACGACGCGCAGGTCGGCCAGGTCGGGACGGCAGAACTCGCGGCGTTTCAGCGGTTCGGGGATCACGCCGATGACCTCGCCGCCGTGGCCGAGCGCGGCGTCCGACAGGGCGCCCATCATCCCCACGCCGCCCGCCCCGTAGACGATGCCGACGCCCCGTTCCGCGCAGGCGCGTCCCAGGTCGGCCGCGAGGGCGCGGTGGTTCGGCCGGACTCCGGGGGCGGCGCCGCAGAACACCGTCACGCGCGGCGGTTTCCGGTGGCCCGCGCGGGGCGCGGGGACGCGTGGTGGGGCGGGGCGCATCAGGTGGTCCAGTTCGCCGAGCGGGACGGTCAGCAGGTCGGTGTCGCGCGGGCCGGTGCCGATTCCGCTGACCGGCAGGTCCAGGTAGCGGCTCACGAAGTCGGCCAGGGCGCGGGCCTCGGCGGGCAGGTCGGCGTACCGGCGGACGGCGCGGGTGGACGTCCGCCAGCCCGGCAGGTAGGCGTACATCGGCGCGCATCCGGCGAGGTAGGCGTGGTCCGGTTCGAAGGGCAGGTAGCGGCGGCCGTCCCGTTCGTAGCCGACGCAGACGCCGATGAGGTCGAAGCCGTCCAGGACGTCCAGTTTGGTCAGCGCGACGCTGGTGTTGCCGTTCAGCTCGGCGGCCCAGCGGGCGTGCGGCAGGTCGAGCCAGCCGCAGCGGCGCGGGCGTCCGGTGGTGGTGCCCGTCTCCTGCCCGCGTTCGCGCAGGCGGGCGCCGAGTTCCCCGGTGTCCTCGGTGACGAACGCGCCGTTCCCGACCATCGTCTGGTAGCACTTCAGGACGCCGACGCGGTGGTGGATCCGGGTCAGGTCCAGGCCGGTGCCGCTCGCCACCGAGTGGATCGCCGTCGCGGACGTCGTCACATACGGGTAGATGCCGTGGTCGAGGTCGATGAGGGGGCCCTGGGCGCCCTCGAAGAGGATCGAGTAGCCCGCGTCGGCGGCGGCGTTGAGCAGCCGCACCGAGTCGACGCTGTGCCTCTGGAGGAAGTGGCGGTGTTCCTCCAGCCACGCCAGGCTCTCGGGCACGTGCTCGTCGGGCAGGCCGAGCAGGGCCGCGCTCTGCCGGATCCGTCCCTCGACGACCGCCATGTCGTCCAGGTCCCGGACGCGGACGCCGCTGCGGTTGGTCCTGCACACGTTGGCGGGGCCGATGCCGCGCTGGGTGGTGCCGATCGCCCGGCCGTCCTTGCGCAGTCCGTCCTCCTGCCGCGCGTCCGCCAGCAGGTGCAGCGGAAGGACGAGGTGGGCGCGGTCGCTGAGCAAGAGCCGTCCGGAGCAGTCGACGCCCCGCCGGGCGAGGTCGGTGATCTCGGCGGCGAGCGTCCCGGGGTTCAGCAGGACGCCGTTGGCGATGACCCCGACCGTCCTGTCGTGCCGCAGCCCGGACGGCAGCAGGTGCCCCTTGAGGACGACGTCGCTTCCCTCCGCGTCACGGAACACGGTGGTGTGGCCGGCGTTGTCACCGCCCTGCACCCGCACGACGATCTGGTGGGACGGCGCGAGCCGGTCGGTCATCGCGCCCTTGCCGCCGTCGCCCTGCTGCATGTCGCTGATCCAGGTGAGCCGCTGACTCCTCGGCAACTCCAGCCCGCGCCGGGTGAGCAGCTCCAAGAGTTCGCCGCGCCGCCGCTCGCGGTGCCGCCGGGCCTCACCGGCGTGCCCGTCCAAGGACGGTGTGACGGTGGGCCCGGTCATCGCCGGTCACCCGGCCCGTCCGGTGCGGTGGCCCGGACCAGCTCGAACAGCCGGTGCTCGACGTGCGGGTCGGGTGGGGCGGCGAGCGCGGCGAGCAGGACGGCATGCCACCGGTTCGCGGCGGCGACCGTCTCCATCGTCGTCCGGTCCCCGATGTCGCCGAGGCCGAGGAACAGCCTGCCGCCCGGTGCCAGGACGTCCGCCGCGCCGCCGAGGTAGGCGCGCAGGCAGCGATGCCCGATGTCGAAGACGCCCTTGGCCAGGTCCGGGTCGTGGTCGCCCGCCTCGGGGAGGGAAACGTAGGGGATGTTCCAGAAGACGGCGTCGTAGGGAGCGTCCTGGCGCACGGCGGAGAACACGTCGCCGACGAGGGCGCGCACCCAGGGCACCCCGTGCCGGGCCGCGTTCCGGGCCGTCGCGGTGACCGCGGACGGGTTGACGTCGACGGCCGTCACCGCCGCGCACCCGGCGAGCGCCGCCGTGACCGAGGTGACCCCTGCGCCGCTGCCGACTTCCAAAAACCGGCCGCCGATGGGGTACGGCAGGGCGCGGGTGTAGAACTCGGTGCCGTGGGTGTGGACGGGTGAGAAGACGCCTTCGGCGAGTTCCCAGCGGCGTCCCATCAGCGTGAAGTCGCGCGCCCCTTCGGCCCGTGCGTGACCGATGAGCCGGAGACCCTCGTCCAGTCCGGCCGCGTGCCGCTCGCCTGTCATCGTCCCTCCCTGGATGACCGCGCAGCTCACCAGCGCGCGGGAATGCGGACCGGCCGCCTGATCGTGAGCGCCGAGTGCCAGTCCAGCCGTCCGGCCAGGCCGTCGAGCCGGGCGTCCGGGAGCCGCTCGACCAGGGCCGAGAGCGCCTCGGTCATCTCCATCCGCGCGAATCCGGTCCCCGGGCAGTAGTGGTGGCCGAGCCCGAACGCCAGGTGCGGGTTCGGCGTCCGCGCCGGGTCGAACCGGTCCGGCGCGGCGAACGCGCACGGGTCGCGGTTGGCGATGTCCAGGCTGAGCAGCACCAGTTCGCCCGCGCGGATCGGCGTGCCCTCGACCTCGACGTCCGCAGTGGCGATGCGCGGTATGCCGTCGTGCACCCACAGCGCGTACCGCAGGAACTCCTCCACCGCCGAAGGCATGAGCGCCGGGTCCTCATGGAGGCGGCGCATGAGGCCCGGGTCGCGGAGCAGTGTCAGGACGGCGTGCGCCAGCACCCCGACGGTGCTCTGCGCCACGATGAACATCGCCCCGGCGAGGATCACGGCCTGCTCCACGTCGATCTCGCTCCGCACGGCGACGTCGTGCACCCGTTGGAGCAACCCGTCGCGAGGGGCCCGCGTCTGCACGAGCAGGTAGGCGCAGTACTCCTCGTACGATGCCCGTAGTTCCTCGGGGGTGTGGACGCTCATGCTGGTCCCCACCTGGCCCCAGGTGTCGAGCGTGTCCGCGTCCTCGAACGGCAGGCCCGCCATCGCGCAGGCCACCCGGGTCGGCAGCGGCGCCACGAAGTCCGCGAACAGGTCGGCGGGCGGCCCGCTCCGGACGAGGCCGTCCAGCAGTTCCCCGGCGGTGGCGCGGGCGAGCGGCCGCAGTTCCTCGACCGCCGCCGGGCCAAGCGCCCGCATGATCTCACTGCGCACGCCAACGGACCGCGCGACCTCCATCGAAGTGATGATCTCCGGCGGCACCGTGGGCGTGTCCTGCCGGGGGACGCCCGGACGCGCCGTCTCGGAGTGGCTGAACCGCGCGTCGCCGAGCACCGCGCGGGCGGCGTCGTACCCCGTGACCAGCCAGGCGACGTCACCGGTGTTGGTCCGCACCCGCGTGACCGGCGGCAGCTCTCGGTACTGTGCGGCCACTTCGTCACCCCGTGCGCTGAACGGGAAGCGCGGCAGGTCGTCGTCCGCCACGGTCACTCCCCCGAAGTCCGGCAACCAGGACACACTGCTGCGAACGCCGGGGACAGCGGGGCGCGCACGCCGCTGTACGACTCGACGGGGAAGCAGTCGTCGGCCACTGGACAGGCAGTGGCCCACCCTCCCGAGGGCACCATGGGCACGCTCCTCTCTGCGGACCGCCGACGGAGAAACCGCGATCAACTCATTGCAATGAGTAATTAGTCAACCACGCTACGAAGCTGATCGCTTGCGAGACTTGCCTGCCGACACACCGACACCACCCTTGCCGAACGGGCCGTTTGGAAACGCGACAAGCGCTCCGCACGGCCCGATCGGCCCTCATGACGCGTCCCGCCGGTCCCGGACCGGATCGATCGGCGGACGTGGCGGCTCGTCCATCCGTCAGGCGGCCTCGAAGTCGGCTCGAGGGTCTCGGCGGCCGCCTCGGTGACGTCGTGCTCGTGGATCGGGGCCTGTCCCGACCCGAGGAACGGCGCCCGGATCGGCGCGCCGGACCGGATCTGCCAGGCCCAGGAGAGCAGGTTGTTCGCGAAGGTGACGGGCCGCAGGATCGTCCAGGCGTCGGTGCGGGAGGTCACGGCGGTGACGAGGACGGTCGAGAGTTCTCCTTGGGAGGTTCGGGCCCGTCCGCCCGGCCTGAGATCCAACCTAGGGAGGGTTTGGGTCATTTTCTGTTCACATCTCCGCCGGTTGGCGAGACAGGGCCCAGCGGACGGTCATCCACGACACGCCGCGGGCCGGACCCACGCGGGGACCGACCCGTGAAAGCCGCCTGTCGGGGCTGATGCCGGGGACACCCGTTGGCACTGAGAACGATCTCGTTCAGTGGGTGCATCGGAATTGGAAAGACTTCCCGACGGGGCCTTTCTCCCAAGCACCGCCGTCGCGGACCAACGCCTGGTCCGGGCCCGGATGCCGCCACGCGTGGACGGTCCTGATGTACTGGCCCCAGTCGGACAAGGGAGTGGCGACTGCGGCGAAGGCGAGGTGTTCAGATGCCGACGGCGATCGCGTGGGAATTCCAGCACCTGTACATAGGGGTGAACGTGACGGTCAGCGTCGCGTACATGTTCGGGAAGGGCGATCGGAAGGGGGCGCAGTTCGCGACCGCCGCTCCGTTGAGCACCCTCTCGGTCAACGACCCGACCGTGATGGAGGTGATCGGGCAGGGCCTGTCGCACAACTGGGTCCTGGACTCCAAGGGCTACGTCCAGGACCAATGGGTCTACTTCTCCACCATCGCCAACCGCTCCGACCACGACACGTGGTTCGACCTGGCGATCGGGGGGCTGTACTGATGACCGGAACCCCGAAGATCCGCCTGCAGGTCGTCGCCGACGCCGACGGCCGTATCCTCGCCGCCGCCAACCTGGCGAACGTACGCGGCGGTGACGCGCCGACCCGGGTCTTCTTCCGACCACTCGACGGCCAGACCGTGCACGAGGTCGACGCTCCAGCCGAACTCCTCCAGGGCAAGCCGGACGCGATCCGCGACTACCGGATCGACACCACGTCCTCCACCCTGGTCAGGCGCGCGGACCAGTAACCCCGCGAAGGCGCCGGCCCCGAGGCCCCGGGCACCGCCGGACGAGGCGCTCGCCGTGGCCGCCGCGCTCGCGTCCTCGGCCGCCAACGGTGCCGTCGGCAGAGGCGAGGTCGCGCTCACCGCGCTGGCGAAGACAGAGCAGGTGATGCCGCAGGCGTCGGCGACGGGCGTCCGCTTCGAACCGGAAGGAGTACCCGGGGGCGCCCCGGTCGCGTCCGCGCTCCTGCGGGACCGTGCCGCGGCCTTCACCTTCGCCGCCGACCCGCGCTGAAGGCCTTGGCCGGCGCGGCGCGAGCTTCCACTCCAAGATCGAAATGTCGGGCGATTTCCGCGCTCGGCCTCCTCGTGAGGCGGCTCGGCGTGTTCTGCTGGGTTCATGCATGATGTCGTGATCGCGGGCGGTGGGCACAACGGCCTGGTCGCCGCCGCCTACCTCGCCCAGGCCGGACGCCGGGTGCTGCTGCTGGAACGCGCCGACCACCTCGGCGGGCTGGCCGTCTCGCAGCGGGTGTTCCCCGACGTGGACGCGCGCCTGTCCCGCTACTCCTACCTGGTCAGCCTTCTGCCCTCGAAGATCGTGCGCGACCTCGGGCTCCGGGTCGAGCTGCGCCACCGCCGCTACGCCTCCTACACTCCGTCCGGCGACGGCGGGCTGCTCGTCGACGACCAGGACACCGCGCGCACCGCCGCCTCGTTCGCGGCGCTGACCGGCGGCACCAAGGACTTCGAGGCGTGGCAGCGCTTCTCCGCGATGACCGGGCACGTGGCCCGGCGGGTCGCGTCGACGCTGCTGGAGCCGCTCACCGGCCGCGCCGGGATGCGCCGGACCGTCGCCGACGACCACGCCTGGCGTGACCTGTTCGAACGTCCGATCGGCGAGGTCGTCGACGAGCGGTTCGGGGACGACCTGGTGCGCGGCGTCGTCCTCACCGACGCGCTGATCGGCACCTTCGCCGACCCCGGCGACGCGTCCCTGCTGGCCAACCGGTGCTTCCTCTACCACGTGGTCGGCGACGGCACCGGCGACTGGAAGGTGCCCGTCGGTGGAATGGGCGCCCTCACCGCCGACCTGGTGAGGACGGCGCGCGCGTCCGGCGCGGAACTACGCACGGGCGCCGAGGTCATCGGGATCGACCCGTCCGGTGAGGTGACCTTCCGGGACGAGACGGGCGAGCACGCCGTCAGCGCGCGGCACGTGCTCGTGAACCTCCCCCGCACGACGCTGGCCCGGCTGATGGGCGGCACCGCCGAACCTCCCGAAGGTTCACAGCTCAAGGTGAACATGGTCCTGAAGCGGCTGCCGCGGTTGCGCGACCCGTCGGTGCGTCCGGACGAGGCGTTCGGCGGCACCTTCCACATCAACGAGAGCGCCTCCCAGCTGGCCGCCGCCCACGCCGCCGCCGCGGCCGGGCACATCCCGCCGCTGCCGCCCGCCGAAGTCTACTGCCATTCGCTGACCGACCCGTCCATCCTCGGCCCCGAACTGCGCGAAGCCGGAGCCCACACGCTCACCCTGTTCGGCCTCCACATGCCCGCACGCCTGTTCCGCGCCGCCCCGGACGGCGCACGCGACCAGGCGCTACGCGCAACGTTCGCCTCGTTGAACACCGTCCTCGCCGAACCCATCGAGGACTGCCTGCTCCACCGCCCGGACGGCACACCCTGCGTCGAGGCCAAATCCCCCGTCGACCTGGAGACCGACGCGGGCCTGCCAGGCGGCCACATTTTCCACCACGACCTGACCTGGCCCTTCGCCGAAGACCCCGCCGACCAAGGCCGCTGGGGCGTCGAAACCGACCACCCCCGCATCCTGCTCTGCGGGGCGGGCGCCCGACGCGGCGGCGGCGTGAGCGGCATCCCCGGCCACAACGCCGCCCGTGCCGTCCTGGAGTCCTGACGAACGCCTCAATACCGAGACTCACCCTTCACTGGCATCCTCACGCACCTGAATCGCAACCTGCGGCGGTCGACCACATGGGCGGAAGTGCGGGAGCGGGCCAGGCGGGATTCCAGTGCCAGTGCCGCCAGGGGGAGTCCGGCGCGAAGGGGCCCTCGCGTTGCTCGATCATCGCGACCGCTCGGTCGCGAGCCTTGTCGACCGCTCGGTGGGCGTCGTCGTCGATGACGCCCACCCGGCGGCCGTGGGCGTACTCGTCCTCGTCCTTCCACCTCCAGGTGGAAAGGTCCGGAGCGATGACCAGGTCGAGGAGCAGGTCGAAGGTGTCGAAGCCGGTCGGAGCGCGGTGGGCCGGCCGCTCGAAGTTCACGTACCAGTTGATCAGCCGGTGGTCGTCGGATGGGTCGAAGAACGCGTTCACGCTGAACCACTCGCCGAGCGGGTTCCACATCAGCAAGACCGTGTCGCGCCATGTCCAGGGAGCGAGCTCCCACTCCCCCGCTGCCAGGTGCGGCACCGCCTGGTCGCGTCGTGCCGTGTCGCCTGTCAGGAGCCAGTCGATCCACGTGGTCGCGGCCACGACGTCCGCGCCTGGGCACGATCCCGTGACCAGGGCGTGCTCGGTGTCCTCGATGACGCGGAGCGCGTGCGCGCTCCAGACGCGACCACGAAAGACGTCGCGCCTGACCACGGTGTCGCCGGGCTGGTATCGGCGCATGCTCACAACCTCCTGGCTCGTGACGCTGGTGACCACCATGCCCGGGTCACCCTCACCTGAGCACGTTGGCCCGACCGACAAGAACGCGGCGACACCTTGTGTTCGCCGAGCCAGTGCCGTGACCAGTTCACCGTGATCGGAAGGCGGCTCGTGGGAGGAGCGCTCGCGACACGGCTGGTATTACTGGGGCATGCCGGAAGAGACCGCACGCTCTGCGATCGATACGTTCATCTCCGCGTTCAACGCCGCGGACGACAGCTCGGTGACCGCCCTGCTCTCCCAGGCCCTGACCTCAGACGTGGTCTTCTGGGGGCCGTTGGGTCGCAGCGAAGGAATCGGGGCGGTCGAGCGGTTCGTGCTGGACCTCCGACGCCACCCGGCGGGGACCGGCACAATGGCGCGCTGCTCAGCGGTGGACATGCCTGACGAGTGGGCCCGTTACCAGTGGGTCTTCACCACGCCTGATGGAGGCCCCCGCCTGGCGGGAACGGATGTCGTCCATCTGCGACGGAGCCTCATCGACCAGGTCATCGTGTTCGCGGGGGAGATCAAGCCGTTCGCCCCTTGAGGCATCTACATGAACTGCTGATTCACGGATCGGATCGTCCGGCGTTGCTCGGCACCGCATTCGGGGCGGTCACTTGTATGCGGCTCCGGAAGTGTCGGTTCCTGGTTCCGCGGGGCGGTTCTGAAGGATTCTGGTGGCGGTCCAGTGGGGTGCGTTCCATAGGGCGGCGATGGTGGTGGCTTGGGTGAAGTGGGCGGCGGCCTCGTGGTCGCGGCCTAGGAGGACGGCCAGTTCGCCGAGGGTGTGGGCGACCGGGCGCAGGGCCACCGACAGGCTCGCGGCTCCCGCCGGGGGGCCGTCGCGGTGCGGGAGCAGCGTCGCGTAGATCTCCTCGGCGGCGTCGCGGTCGTTCAGGGCGACGATGGCCATCGCGCGTAGCGATGTGAGGTAGGTGAAGAAGAAGTCGGGGCGGATCGGTTCGGGTGACGCGCTCACCTCGCGGGCTTCGGCGTCCAGGCCGTTGGCGTGGAGGGCGAGCGCGAGCAGGTCGGACGTCATGGGGCCGAGGGCGGCGTGGAGGGCGCGGACGTCGTCCAGGTGCGCGCCGAGGGTGCCGTCGTTCAGCCAGATCGTGGCCAGAGCGAGTTGGAGGAAGCCCGCGGCGTGGACCGATCCGGCGCGCCGCATGCTCTCGTCGGCCTGGACGTAGAGGAGTTCGGCGTCGGCGAATCGGCCTTCGATGAGGGCCAGGCCCGCCAGCGCGATCTCGGCGGCGGCGACCGCCTCCCGCATGCGGTAGGCGCGCGCGAGTTCCAGGGCCTCGGTGATCATCTGGCGCATGGTCGCCGGGTCGTTGGCGGCGGCAGCGGCGCCGGCCTGGTTGAGCAGTCCGGTGACACGGTAGACGGGCAGGTCATGCTCGGTGCCGATCGCCACGAGCTCCCGGCAGAGCTCGGTATCGCCGTGGATCTCGACCAGGATCTGGAGTGCCGCGGCGCGCAGCCGGGGTTCGGTGGCGAGGTCGAGTGCCTCCTGGGCCGCCTCCAGGACGGTCGGGTCGTCCTCGCCGACCAGTTCGTCCGCGTACGCCGTCAGGAGCCGGGACCGCACCGAGGGGGGCAGGTCGCGCTTGAGCAGGCGGCTCAGGCGGTCGACGACGGGCCGGTCCACCGTGCCGTAGGTGCGGGCCTGCCAGAAGGTCGGCTCCGTCCATGCGGTGAACGCGGCGATCATCAGGTCCTCGCGGCCCAGGGATTCGGTGTACTCGACGGCCTCACGGCGTGTCTCGCGGGCGGCGGCGACGGCTCCCGCGCGGATCTGCGCGCGCAGCAGCCTGCCGAGGAGTTCGACGCGCTCGTCCGGGCCGGTCGAGTGGGCGACGGCGTCGGTGAGGAGGTCGGCGGCGACGTCGTGGGCGTAGCGGGCCTCGGCGAGTTCGACGGCCTGGACGCAGTAGCCGACGGCCTTCGGTGAGCCGGCACGCGCGTAGTGGTGGGCCAGCGCCGCGATGTCGTCGGTGCCTTCGAGGGCGGAGGCGATCCGGGCGTGCATGCGGGCCGCGCGGAGGCGGCTGAGGTCGGTGATGAGCGTGTCCCTGACCAGGGCGTGGACGAAGCGGACGCGTCCGGGGGCGGGCTCGTCGAGCAGCCCGGCGATGACGCCCGCGTCCAGCGCGTCCAGCACGCCGTCCTCGTCGGCGTCGGCGGCCTTGACCAGGATGTCCACCGGGCTCTCCCGGCCCGCGACCGCGGCGAGCCGCAGGACGGACACGCCTCCCTCGGGCAGGCGCGCGAGGCGGCGGCGCAGGACGTCCCGGACTCCTTCGGGGACCTCGGAGAGGGCGACCAGCGCGCCTTCGCCGTTCAGCAGCCGGGCGCTTTCGCGCACGTAGAACGGGTTGCCGCCGGTGCGCTCGGCGATCCCGGCGACGGTCTCCTCGTCGGCCTCGCATTCGGTGCGCACGAGTTCCGCGACGGCCTCGTCGTCGAGCCCGGTCAGCGGCAGGCGGAGGGGTGTCGCGCGGGCGAGGGAGGCCAGCGTCTCGGTGAGGCGCCCGCTCTCGTCCGCCTCGTCCGCGCGGTAGGCGGCGATGATCAGGATCGGGGCGCGCAGGCCGAGGCCGCCGCCGAGTAGCTCCAGCGTGGTGGCGTCCGCCCAGTGAAGGTCGTCGAGCACGACGGCGACCGGGCGTTCGGCGGCGACGGCCGCGAGCCATTTCCACACGGCTCGGCGCAGGCGGAACCGTCCGGCGGTGGCGTCGGCGTTCACCGGTCCGGTGTCGGTGAGCAGCGGTGCGAGGTCGTCGGCGAACTCGCCGGGGGAGGTGGTCGCGGCGACGGCTCTCAGCGTCTCGGTCCAGGCCCAGGCGGGCGGGGCGCTGTCGACCTCGGGGCAGTGGCCGACGGCGACCAGCCATCCGTCGCGTTCGAGCCGGCCGCCGAGGTGTTCCAGGAGCGTCGACTTGCCGAGCCCGGCCTCCCCGGTGACGAGGGCGACGCGGGCCCCGTCGGCGGCGGCTTCGGTGGCGGCCGTGACCAGCGCCGACAGCTGTGCCTGGCGTCCGACGAACGGCGTCTTGATGGTCGGGGCCGAGCGCGGCAGCGGCGCAGGCCGCGGGGGCGGGGGGACGGCCTCGCGCATGATGTCCGTGCGCTGGGTGAGGATCGCCTCCTCCAGCGCCGTCAGGTCCGGGCCGGGGTCGAGTCCGAGCTCCTCGGCGAGGACGCCGCGCGCGTGGCGGAGCGTCGCGAGCGCGTCGGCCTGGCGGCCGCTGCTCCACAGCGCCAGGGCGTGCAGCCGCCAGCCTTCCTCGCGGAGGGGCTCGTCGCGGGTGAGCCGCTCGGCCTCGGGAACCACCGCGGCGGGATCGCCGACGCGCAGGCCCGCCGCGACGCGCAGTTCGGTGGCGGCCAGGCGCAGCTCGTTCAGCCGGGCCGTCTCGGCGGCGGCCCACGGTTCGTCGGCGGCCTCGGCGAACGCCGGTCCCCGCCACAGCGCCAGCGCCTCGGCGAGCCGGGCCTGGGCGGCGCGCGGGTCGGTGTCCGCGCGGGCCTGGTCGAGCAGGTCCTCGAACCGCCACGCGTCCACCGCCTCGGGCGGCAGCCGCAGCGCGTACCCGGGCGACGCGCTCACCAGCAGCCGGGCCGGCGTGCGCGGCGGACGTCCTGGCTCCAGCAGCCGGCGCAGGTTGGACACGTACGCCTGCAGGGACATCAGCGCCCGCGCGGGCGGCTCGCCGCGCCACAGGTCCTCGATCATCCGGTCGACCGGCACGACCTGCCCGCGCGCCGCCACCAGCAACGCCAGCACGCCCCGCTGCCGAGGCCCGCCGAGGTGGACGGCCTCACCGTCCACCTCGGTCGCGAACGCGCCCAGCACCCGGATGAAGACCATGATCCGCACATCGTACGTGGACGGGTCCAAGTCGGTTCCAAGTCCCCTCCAAAACCCCGGGAGCAGTCTGAACACGTCGCAACCGACACGAAAGGCGAGGAACCGATGAGCGTCGACACCCAGGACATGGAGATCATCCACCGCGTGCTCCGCCGCGAGTCACGGCTGCTGGTGAAGCTCGTCGCGGCCGTCGTCCCGGGTGACACCGCTCGCGCCAAGGTGATCGCCGACCACTTCCGCATCTACCGGCTGGGCCTGAAGAACCACCACGAGGGCGAGGACGAGCTGCTCTGGCCGCCGCTGCTCGCCCGGGTGGACCTGGACGCCGACATCGTCCTGCGCATGGAGGCCCAGCACGAACGCGTCGC
>NZ_RFFG01000042.1 GCF_003696215.1 Actinomadura harenae
GCCCGCGCTCGCCCGCCCGGCCGCGGCGGCCGCGGCCATGGCGGCCGTCGTGCTCGCCGCCGACCACGCGGTCACCGTCGCGTTCGGGCAGGTCGCGGCGGTGCGGCTCGTCGTCGCCGGCGGCCTCGGACTCCTCGCGTACCTGCTGCTCGCCGTCCCGAAGGACGCGTTCCTGCGCGTCGCCCACCGACTTCCGATCCCCGCCATGTCCAAGGAGGGCTGACCGTCATGCCGCTGGTGACCATCGCGCTGCCCGTGCGCAACGCCGGGGAACGGATCGACCGGGTCGCCCGGTCCGTGCTCGGCCAGGACCACCCGGACCTGGAGTTCCTGATCTGCGACAACGCGTCCGACGACGACACCGGCGACCGCTGCCGCGCGCTCGCCGCCCGCGACCCCCGCGTCACCTACCGGCGGCATCCGGAGAACATCGGGATCCTGCCGAACTTCATGAGCGCGGTCCGGCTGGCGTCCGGGGAGTACTTCCGCTGGGTCAGCGACGACGACGTGCTCGAACCGACGCTCGTGTCCCGGTCGCTGAAGGTCTTCGGCGAGGACGAGCGGCTCGTGCTCGTCACGTCCCAGACGTCCTACACGGGCGACGACGGCGTCGTCAGCACGTCCCCCTTCAGCGACCGGGGGCTCGCGTCGGACGACCCGCTCGTGCGCTTCACGACGATGCTGCGGCTGCTGAACTCCAGCCACCTCCTCATCGACCCGCTCTACGGCCTTTTCCGCCGGGACGTATTGCGGGCCCTGCCGCGCCGGAACATCCTCCGCGAGGACGAGGTGATGGCCACGAAACTCGCCCTCGCCGGCCCTTGGGGACACGTCGACGAGATACTCGCGCACCGCCATTGGAAGACCGAGAAACCGAGCGTTCTCGCCCGGCGCCTGGGCGTTCCGTCATGGCAGGCGCACTGCGCGACGACCCTCGAATGCCTCGAGATCTACCGGTGGGTGGACGATCCCGCGAACACCCCGGAACTGACCGACGACCAACGGCGCCGCGCGCGGGCCGCCGTCCGCGCCACCTGGGCCCGCAGAGAACGGCGCGTGGCCGAACACCGGGCCCGGAGAATGGCCCGTCTCGCAACCGGTGCGATGCGCGGTGATCTGGGGTTTTCCACAGGCCGATAGTGGCCATGGAGACGCCTGCACCGATGAAATCCGCATCACCCGGATGCACCATGACAGCGACATCATCTGCCGGACGCGGCGCAGTCGACCGCCCTCGTCCTCACGGGGGCCGACCGGGGGCACACATGGGTTTCTGGAAGACGATCCTGGGCATCGCCCGGAACCGGCTCATAGGGCCGCCCGTCGTCGTGCTCGGCCTCGGCGTCGCGGCGCTCATGTTCGTCCTGACGCCGGTCACCTACGTCTCGTCCAGCCTGCTCGTGCTCACCACCCCGTCCGCCGGCGGCCTCGAGGACCCGAACCGCCCCGGATGGACGACCAACCCCCTGCTCCAGTTCAACGACGGCCTGAAGACGACCGCGGCCATCCTCATCCAGGCCGCCGGAACGGACGAGGCGCTCACGAAGATGGGCGCGGGCAAGGGCAGCCCCACCAAGGTCGTCATCAACGACGGCACCAGCAACGGCAAGGTGATGACCGCCAGCCAGACCGGCCCGTTCATCTTCGTCCAGGTCACGAGCACGCAAGAAGGGGCCGTCGCCGGGATCGTCCGGAACGCCGAACAGTATCTGCGCGGCGATCTGGTCGACCGCCAACGCGCCTTGGGCGCGCCCAGACAGACCTATCTGATGCTCACCGAAGTCGTCCCGGCTTCGTCGCCCCAGGCCAAAACGACCCAGAAATGGGAATTCTCCGGTGCGGCCTTCGCCGCCGTCGTCTGCTTGGGCTTCGGCATCGCTTACCTGAGCGCCCGCCGCCGAGCCCTCCGTGAGGCCGCCTCCGAAACCCCCTACGACTTCTACTACGGCACCACCACGGATTCCGCTCCCTTGCGTCCCGCCCGCCGCCCCGCCCTTCCCTCACCTTCGTCCGGGGCCGGCGCATACGACGCGTCCACCTGGGAGAACGGCACCGACCGTCCATCCCCCAACGGCGCGCCCACACCCCACGACTACAGCCTGCCCGCCCTAGGCGACCCCACCGAAACCGTCCACGACCAACCCCGCGAGGCGACACCAGCGGATCCAGCCGCACACTCCCGCGAGGAGGCGACAGCGGATCCGGTCGAGCAACCCCGCGAGGAGGCACTGTCGCGTCCGGGTGAGAATTCGCCCGGGGGCGAGCGTGCGCACGTGGACGAGGGGGCGCGCGGGGGCGAGGGGGCGCGCGGGGGCGAGGGGGCGCGCGGCGGCGACTTCAAGGATTCGTTCGGCGGTGGTGGCGCGGCCCAGGGCGAGCACCGGCGCGAGCGCGGAGCGCGGGCGGCGAACGGACGGCAGGGGACGGCGGCGTTTGAGATCCTCGGCGCCGAGGCCTCGGCACGGGAACGGGAGGTGGGCGAGGACTCCGAGGACGCGCCCGCTCCCCGGGTGAGGTGAACACGGCGCGATGGACTTCTGGAGCACGCTGCTGGTGCTGTTCCGGCGCTGGTACCTGACCGTCCCGGCGTTCGTGCTGTCGCTCGCGATGGCGGGCGCGGTGTTCGAACTGACGCCGTCGCACTGGGTCTCGACGTCCGTGCTGGTGCTGTCCAGCCCGAAGAACGGCGGCGACATCACCGTCGACCAGCGCAAACAGCCCAACCGGAACCCGCTGCTGATCTACGACCGGGGACTGAGCGAGACCGCCGCGATCCTCATCCAGATCCTCGGATCGCCCGAGGTCGGCCAGCGGATCGGCGCGTCGCCCGGCGGCTCCACCCAGGTCCAGGTGGGCAACGGCAGCAACAACCCCGAACTGCTCGACAACGGCAGCCCGTTCATCTACATCCAGGTGGACAGCACGTCCCAGAACGACGCCTTCGCCACCAACGCCAAGCTCGTGCAGCAGGCCCAGCGCGTCCTGGACGAACGCCAGCACTCCCTTGGTGCGCCCCCGGCCACGTTCATCACCCTCAGCAGCGCCGTCCCGCCCACGACCCCGGTCGTCCAGCGCAAGGGCAAGAAGCGCGCCGCCGTGGCCTTCATGGCCTTCTCCGTCATCGTCTCGCTCACCCTCGCCTACGGCGGCGAGAGCTACGCCCAGTACCGCCGTCGCCGCCGCGAATCCGCCGGTGCCGGGAACAACCCCGCGCTCCGGCCCCACCCCGCCCCCAGACCAGAGCCCGAACCCGCCGGAGGGCACTGACCGTGCCCGAGAACACCGCCCCTGGGCCCACCCCGTCCTCCCAAGCTCCGAACCTCAAGGACCACGGCCGCCAGGCCCCGTCCGTAGAACGGCCCCATGCGGCCCACATCGTCGGGAGGAATCGGGGACACGTCAGCGGATCCGGGCGGGGGCGGCGAGGAGCCGGGAGAGGCAGGGCTCCGGAAACGACCCGCGGGCGGGCGGGCGGGGTGGCGGCTCGGGCGGACGGTGCGACGCTCGGGGTGATGTTCGCGCTCGCGACGCTGGTCGTCCCGGCGCGGCTGGTGGTGCGCGGGACGGGGATCTCGCTGACGCCCGCCGACCTCGTCGCGCTGGGCATGGGCCTGACGTGGCTGGCCGCGCAGTTCGTGACGAACTCGGGGGTGGCCAAGGGGCGGGCGGCGGCGCGGACGGTCGCGTCGTTCTACGTGGCGGTGATGTTCGCCTGTTACGGCGCGGCGAACAGCAGCTACCTGCCCGCGGACGAGCGGAACCTCCTCGATCACTCGCTGGTGCTGGCGGTGGCGTTCGCCGGGGTGACGCTGGCGGTGTGCGACGGCGTCCGGACGCTCGACCGGCTGGACGTCCTGCTGAAGTGGGTCGTGTCGGGCGGGACGGTGGCGGCCTTCGTCGGCGCGGTGCAGTACCTGTTCATGTTCGACCTGACCACGTACATGGTCGTGCCGTTGCTGCGGTACACGAGCGACGACAATCCGACGATCATCCCCCGCGGCGGGCAGCTGCGCGTGGCGGCCACGACAGGGCATCCGATCGAGTTCGGCATCGTGTGCACGATGGTGCTGCCGCTCGCGATCCACTACGCCCTGCGCGCCCGGCGCGCCGGAGAGCCCGCCTGGCCGTGGTGGGGGTCGGCGACGCTGCTGCTGTCCGGGATGCTGTTCTCGGTGTCGCGTTCAGGCGTGCTGACGCTGCTCGCGGTCGGCCTGGTGCTGCTCGCTGGTTGGCCCCCGCGGATGCGCACGCGCGCCCTCGTGGTGGTCGCGGCGTGCTCGATCGCCGTCCTGATGGTCGCGGGCGGGCTGGTCCGGGCCATCTACAACCTGTTCGCGAACGCGCAGGCCGACACCAGCATCACCGCACGCCAGCACCGCTACGGGCAGGCCGCGATGGAGATCTCCAAGCACCCGATCTTCGGACGCGGCGACGGGACCTGGCACTTCCCCGTCTACAACGCCTTCGACAACCAATACATCATGTCGATGGTCGAGACCGGCCTGCTCGGCACGACCGCGCTCGTCCTGCTGTTCCTCGGCGGGATCTACTCCTCCATCCGCGCTCGCGGCAAGGCGTTCTCCGACCCCGACACCCGCGACCTCGCCCTCTCGGTCACCGCCTCCCTCGCGGCCCCGCTCGTCGGCGCCGTCACCTTCGACCTCCTCTCCTTCGCGACCATCACCGGCCTCACCTTCCTCATGATCGGCGCCGCCGGGGCCCTCCTCCGCATCACCCGCGAACAGGAATCCCCCACGGCCGTCCCCTGGCGCGTCCGCGCCCGGAACACCCGAGCCGCCCGAGCCCTCCGCTCCAAAGTCACCCCGACCCCCTGACCCGGGCACTCCCCCGTGGCGGGGCGGGTCATTCGGTGCAGGGGAGGGGGCGGAGGGTGGCGGTGATCTTGTAGGCCGGGTCGATGGTGACGATGGTGTTGCCGGTCCAGGTCTGGATGGCGTGGCACCAGGACTCGACGGGGGCGTAGGACCAGGTCTTGTCGACCATGCGGTTGCCGCGGACGGTCAGGCGGCCGGCGACGTGTTTGAGCTGGATGCTGTAGGTGCCTCCTGCGACGAGGTTGTTCTCGACGGTGACGTCGCTGATGGTGCCGCCGGCGCTGTCGGCGAGGAACAGCGGGGCGGTGAAGTCGGAGACGCCGCGCTGGTCGAAGGTGTTGTGCCGGACGACCAGGTGGCGGGCGTCGTGGACGCCCCAGACCTGGATGCCGTCGGCGTGGTCGGCGCCGTTGGAGCAGTTCTTGACGAAGGAGTCGGTGATCTCGACGTCGCCGCCCTTCACCGCGTCGCCGGAGACCTTGAAGCCGTGGCTGAAGCCGCGGACGAGCAGGCCGGACGCGCGGTAGCGGGAGGTGCCGACGGCGTCCTCGCTGACGCAGCGGTCGGGGCGGCCCACGGTCGTGTCGGTGATCGTGAACGGGTGGTCGGCGTCCTTGTAGTCGTTGGTGACGCGGCCGTCGATCACGCTGTTGCGGATGGTCACGTCGTCGGCGGCGATGACCAGGTTGCCCGGGACGTGGACGCCGTTCAGGACGGTGCCGGGCTTGTCGATCAGCAGAGCGTCGTCGTCGACGTTCAGCTTGAGCTTGCGCGGGGCCGTGAGGGTGCGCGGGGCGCCCGTGCAGTCGGGGGTCGGGTAGGCCGGGCAGCGTCCGGGGCGGCCGGTCGCGGTCGAGTCGGCCGTCGGGACGTCCGTGGGCGTCGGTGGAGGGCCGGTCCTGGTGGGGGACGGGCCGGGAGTGGGCCCGGAGCTCGCGCCCGCGGGGGGTGACGCGGTCTTGTCCCTGCCCTGGCAGGCGGCGAGGCCGAGGACGAGGAGCCCCGCCGTCGCGACCGTCAGGGCCCGGCTGCGGCCGAACGACTCGGTCATAGGTCGCATTGTGAGCACAGCGGCGGGACGGGCGGGGCGGTTCCCCGGCCGACGGCTGATTGTGGCCAGCCGGTTCCCACGGCCGCCCGTCCGGCCTGGTTACGTTGGTGGGCATGGCGTCTCGGGGGGTGGAGGGCCGGGCCGGCGCGGTTCCCGTGGGTGTGGCCGCCGTGTGCGGCGTGCTGCTGGTCGCGGTGTACGCGCTGGCGGTGTGGACGGTGCCGGGACAGCGGTTCGAGGACGCGGTGCTGCGCGCGTCGTGGCCGGATCGTGAGTCGCCGGTGGTGATGGTGCTGGACCTGATCTCGGTCGGTTCGCTGGTGCTGTCGGCGGGGCTGGTCGGCTGGATCGGGCACCGGGCGGGCGGCCGCGCGATCGCGGTCGCGGCCGTCCTGATGATCTTCGCGACGGTGACGACGACCGAGATCCTCCAGGCGGTGCTGCCGCGGCCGATCCTGCTCGCCCACGGCTTCCGCCGGGAGGACCGGTCGTTTCCGAGCGGGCACACGGCGGTCGCGACGGCCGTGCTCTGCGGGCTGCTGCTGGCCGTCCCGGTGCGGTGGCGGTCGTGGACGGCCCTGCCGGTGCTGCTGGGCTCGGCCGGGATCGGCGCGGCGACGGTGACGGTCAGCTGGCACCGCCCGAGCGACACCGTGGGCAGTGCGCTGATCGTCATGATCGGTGTGTCCCTCACGGTCGCCCTCCTCCGTCGCCGCGGTCTCCTTGTTCCACTCACCACAACGAACGACGGGGGGTGGATCGTTGGGGGCGTTCTCGGAATTGTTGTGACGGCGTCCACCGCGATCGCCGTTCTCGCAGGTCACAGGGCTGCGACGGCACTGGATCTGACGGGTGATCCCGATCTTGCGCCGCCGAGCGCGGTCGTCGCGGGCCGGGCCCTGGCCATCGCCGCGGCGGGCACGGCCACGCTGACGACGTTCCTCCTGCTGCGCGGTCTGGGGCCTGCCAGGAACGCGCGCACGAGGACGCTCAAGGACCCAGACGTCCGGCCGGTGAAGGACCGCCTAGCGAGTGAGCCGGGCGCGTAGGGCGGACCAGGGGCCGGCGGCCAGATCGCGGTCGCTGATCGCGGCCACTGGGAGCGGCCAGGGGATCCTCAGGTCCGGGTCGTCGTAGCGGACGGACAGGTCCTCGGACGGGTCGTGTTCCCGGTTGATGCGGTAGCAGACGTCCGAGAGGGCGGTGAGGGACTGGAAGCCGTGCAGCATGCCCGGCGGGACGAACAGCGTCGTGAACGTCTCGTCGTCCAGGCGGACGGTCACGTGCTGGCCGAAGGTGGACGACCCCGGGCGCGCGTCCACGACGACATCGAGGACCGCACCCCGCGCGCAGCGCACGAGCTTGCCCTCACCTCGCCCCGAGCGCCCGTGCATGCCGCGCACGGTTCCATAGCGTGACCTGGACTGGCTGTCCTGAAGGAACGCGGCGGCGTCCAGCCCGTGCGCGGACGCGACGGCGGCGTCGAACGTCCGGGTGAACAGGCCGCGGTCGTCGTGGTGCGGTTCGGGGACGAACAGGAGCATCCCGTCCAGCTTGGTTCGCTCTACTCTCATATGTCGTGGACCTCACCGAAGGGCCGGTTGTCAGCGTCGTCATTCCCGCGCACAACGAGGAGGCCGGGCTCGCCGGTCTGCTCGCCCGGCTCCTGGACGGGGCCGTTCCCGGGGAGTTCGACGTCGTGGTGGTCGCCAACGCCTGCACCGACCGCACCGCCGGGGTGGCACGGGACGCGGGCGTCCGGGTCGTGGAGACGGAGACGCCGGGCAAGGCCAACGCGCTGCGGCTCGGCGACGAGTCCGCGCGCGTCTTCCCCCGGGTCTATGCCGACGCCGACGTCCTGCTCTCCGCGGACGGCGTCCGCGCGCTCGTGGAGGCCGTTCAGAAGCCCGGAGTGCTGGCCTGCGCGCCTCGGCCCGTGCTGGACCTGTCCGGTGCCGGTCCGGTCGCCCGGCGCGTCCACCGCGTGCACGAGGCCCTTGTGGCTCCGTCCCGGGGCCTCGCCGGGACGGGCGTGTACGTCCTGACCGAGGACGGGCACGCGCGGGTGTTCCCGCTGCCGGACGGCCTGCTCGCCGACGACGGCTGGGTCCACGCCTCGTTCGGCCAGGACGAGCGCGCCGTCGTCGCCGAGGCGGCCTCGGTGGTACGCCCGGCCCGGACCGTCCGGGCGCATCTGCGCCGGCGGGTCCGGGTCCGGCTGGGGAACCGGCAGCTCGCGGAGCTCGGACGGCCGGTGACCGCGAACCCGCTGCGGCTTCCGGATCTGCTCGGCCTCGTGCGCGTGCGGAGGGTCGGGGCCGTCGAGGCCGCCTGCTACCTTGCGGTGCTGGCGCTGGACAAAGCCCTGGCCCGGGTGCGGCGAGACCGTCCCGTCAGCTGGGGGACCGACGCCAGCAGTCGCCATTCCTAACCTCGTTTCACAGCGATCAGCGATTTCACCAGGCCCGCGAACCGCTCGCCGAGGATGTCCGACTCGGGGAACAGGTAGCCCATCTCCGTCCGACCGAGGAGCTCGACGCCCAGCGCGTCCGCGATGGCGGCCTCGCGTCCTTCGGGCTTCACCTTGACGAGCGGCCAGCGTTCGGCCAGACGCGCGCGCGTGCTGAGCGGGAGGAACTGGAACCCCGGGCACACCCAGTGCGGTTCGATCGGGAAGTAGCGGTACGGCGTCTGCACCCAGTGCCGGGGGGCCAGTTCCCGGACCGCGCGCGCGAACCGCTCGCGCCGCGCGATCCCGCCGACGTGCTCGATCACCGAGTTGGACACGACCAGGTCGAAATCGCGTCCGAGCAGGTCTTCGCGCAGGTCGCAGGCGTCGCCGGTCTCGGCGGTCACGCCGTCCGGGAGGTCGTCCGGTTGTTTCTCCAGGAGGTTCACGATGTGCAGCCGGGCCGGGCGCGCAGGAGCGCGATCCCAGAACTCGTAGGTTCCGCCAAGGTCGATCACCGACATCGCGTCCAGGTCGGGGAACGCTTGGCGGAACATGTCCCAACGCCGCTGCCGGGCCTTCGCGCCCAGTGAGTCGGGCCCTTCGACGAAGCGGCTGCGCAACGTCTGCTTCACGACCCCTCCAATGCTGTGCGGCGTCCTAGGCGGCGGGCCAGGGAGGTGCGGCGCATCCGTTCCGGGGCGCACGCCGCATCGTAGGCCGCCAACAGCGCCTTCTGGGAGTGGTCCCAGGAGAGCGGTCCCACGACACGTCGGCGGCCCAGTTCTCCCATGCGCGCGCGTTCCGCAGGGTCGTCCAGGAGCTGTGCGATGAGCTTGGCGAACGCGGATTCGTCGTCGCAAGGGGCGAACAGCGCCGCGTCCCCAGCGGACACGCGCGACTCGTGCAGATCGAACGAGACCGTGGGCCGCGACATGGCCATGTACTCCATGACCTTGTTCATCGTGGACCGGTCATTGAGCGGGCTGTACGGATCGGGCGCCAGGCAGACGTCCGCTGTGGACAGATAGGGCAGCAGCCGGTCGTCCAGGACACGTCCGGGGAACTCGACCCGGTCCTCTAGGCCGAGGTCACGAACCATCTGGACAAGGGACTCGAACATGTCGCCATCGCCGAGGAACGCGGCATGCCAGTCGTTCCGTCCCTGTTCGTCGCGGAGCTTGACGAGGGAACGCAGCGCATAGTCCACACCGTCCTGCGGGCCCATGACGCCCAGGTACACGAGCAGATGTTCCTTGCCGCGCTTCAGTTCGTCCTGCCGAGGGACGGGCCGGAAGCGGTCCGTCGCCGGGGCGCTGCGCACGACGAAGACGTCCTCGGGACGCTTCCCTCCACGCTCGAGGGCGATGTCCCGGTAGCTCTCGTTAGTGACGATGACGACGTCGGCGGCGTCATAGGTCGCGCGCTCTACCCGGCGGACGCCGCGGTAGAGGAGGTCCTCACCGCGCCCGAACCGGGACAGGTACAGCTCCGGCACCAGGTCGTGCTGGTCGAAAACGAACCGCGTGCCCTGCCTCTTGAGCATCCGCGCCACAAGGAACAGCAGGTCAGGCGGGTTGCACGCGTGCACGACATGGAACGGGCCGCGCTCCCGGACGAGCCGTCGCGCGATCCTGGCCGTGTGCCACAGCGCCGTGGAGTACTCGGCGAGGTAGCCGCGCGGCCCGCCGCGCGCCGCGTCCAGTGGATAGCGATGGATGGCGACACCGTCGATGAACGCCTCACGTTCGGTGTCGTTCTTCGCTCCCTGCGGGCAGATGACGTGCACCTCCCAGCCCGCGTCGCGCAACACCGTGCTCTCCTGCCAGACCCGCCGGTCGAACGGGACGGACAGGTTCTCCACGAGGATCAGGGCGCGCCGCCGGGCGGGGGTCCGCCGGGCCGGGCGCTCGCCGCTCTTGCCGCCGTGAACAGCCAAAGCTCACGCATCCAGGGATGAGCCGGCGCCCCCTGGCGCCGGGCAGGGGAGGGACCGAGTGCGGGGTGGGTGACAGGCGGGGTCATCGAAGGCCGTCCTCGGATCGACGGACGGTCTCCATCGCGCGGCGGGCCCGGCGGAGGGCGGGAGCCCACCGGGTGTCGCGCAACGTGTTTCGGGCCGTTCCCACGGCGTTGTTCCGGACGCGTCGGACGGCACGCGCGACCGGGCCGCGCAGCACCGCGCCCTGGCACACGTACGTCTCGCCGGTCTTGGCGCGGCGCTTGTACTCGTCCTCGCCGCGTCCCAGGTCAATGCGGGTGATACCGAGTCCCGGCGCGGCGGTGACCAGCTCGCGGAGCAGGATCCAGCCGGGTGAGAGCGCCGAGTGCGCCGGGTCGTACACCGGAAACCACCAGTGCAGAACGCCCTCGGAGCGCAGACCGAAATGCGCCGCGAGGAGTTCCGGCCCGGCCCGCACCACGGACAGCACCCCGCCGAAATCGGACGAACGGGAGTGCAGCAGGCGATGCAGCAGGTCGCGCCGCGTCGGATCGGCGAAGTAGTCGCGCGCGCCGGTCGCCGCGTACTGGGCGCGCTTCAGCCCGATCAGCTCGTCCAGCGCGGCCGGGTCGACCGTGTCGGCCTCGAAGGTGACCGGTCCGAGCGTCCGCTCGGCCTTGCGGGCGCGGCGCCTGGCCTGGCCCATGTTGTCCTTGCCGCTGCGGGACGCGCGGCCGAGGTAGCCGTCCAACCCCCCGCTGACGTCGAGAAACGGCGACGGTCGCCGCGACTCGACCCACGGCTCGAACCCGGGCAGGCCGTCGGCCAGGTGGTCGAACTCCAGCGTCCGGACGCTCGCGCCCGACACCAGGGACCGCACCGGGAACGGTGTTCCGGGCGCCGAGATCGGCCCCTGGAAGTCGGCCCCCGGCCATCCGACCGGACGCGCGACCGCGCCGTCACGATGCAGGGCGAAGATCCCCGTGATCCGCTCACCCTCACTCGCCACGGCTACCGTGACCGGCCGTCCCGAGGCGTGCACGGCGGCTGCGAAAGCCGGGTGAAAGTACGGGCTGTCGTAGCGCGCGTCCGCCGCTCGCAGCTCATGCCACGCGGCGAGCTCGGCCGAGCCGAGAGCGTCGAGCCCGACAAGGCGCAGTTGTACGCCGGGCCGGGAGACCGGCGCCATCAAGCCTTCAGCTCCCGGATCCGATGGGACGGCAGCAGAAGCGCGGCAAGCGCGGCACGCGAGGTACGGCGTCCGGCGAGGGCGCGCAGGAGCTCACCCAACGCGATACCCACGAAGAACGGAACGGCGGCGAGTGTCCCTTGCCGCCGCCTAAAGAGGCGCACTCGGTTGACGGTGAGCAGCGAGTACAGCATCGGACTGGAGTCGGACTCGCCGCCCAGGTGCACCACCCCGGCGGCGGGCTCGTACCAAGTGCAGAGCCCATGGTCAGCGGCCCGTAGCGCGTATTCGGTCTCTTCGCTGTAGAGCAGGAACGATTCGTCCCATGGGCCGACTCTGCGGATCGTCTCCACCGAATGCATCTGCGCCGCGCCCGTCGCCCACGACACCTCGTGCGCGCGCGTATAGGCGTCCGGATCGATGACCTTCTCGCCCCAACGGGAGCGGCGTCCGCCGACCAGCGCGTCCATCCACACGCGCGCGACACTGGGCTGCCGGAACAGCGAGCCTTGGAGCGTCCCATCCGGTTGGGACAGGCGCGGGACTGCGATGCCCCGCCGGTCGGGATCCTCGGCGAGCGCTCCGGCCAGTGTGGCGAGGGCCCCCGGCAGGAACCGGCAGTCCGGATTCATGATGAACACGGCGTCCAGGTCGTCCAGGTCGAGGACCGCCGTTCCGGCGTTGATCGCTGCCGAGTACCCGCCGTTCCGGCCCGTCTCGATCACCTGCAAGGGCAGCGTCGCCGCCGCGTCCTTGGCGATGCCCACCGACTCGTCCCGCGAGGCGTTGTCGGCGACGACCACGGCTCGAAGCGCCGCGCCGTCCGCCCCGGGAAGGATCGAATCCAGGCATCCGCGCAGCACGTTCGCGCTGTTGTACGTCACGACCACGACCGCGACGCGGGGCGGCCGGGCGGGCCCTGCGGGGTTGGCATGCGGCATTCGGTCACCTTCCGCGGGTGCGCTTGACGAGGCGGGCGGCAGCGCGACGGAGCCGGAGCGCGGGCCCGGGCGGTGCGAGGACACGGGCGATCCAGGCGTCGTCGAGGTCGTGCCGGAGGCTCGTGCGCGCCTGAAGCCAGGCGTCCGGACGGGCCGGACCGCCGTCGCTCGTGTACGCGCGGGTGACCGCGGCACGACGCAGGCGGCGCAGGACGTGCCGGTCATAGGAGCCGAACGGGACGGCGACCCGCGTGACCGGAGCGCCCGTGATCTGGCTCAGGACATCGTGCGCGCGCACGAGCTCCTCACCCACCTGCGTGGCGGTGAGCCGTCGCCAGTCGCGGTGCGCCCAGCCGTGCGAGCCGACCGTCATCCCGGAGTCGACCAGCTCGCGGACGCCGTCGGCGGTGAGCCGCCCGGGTTCGCCGAGCCGTCCGGCCAGCACGAAGAACTCGGCGGTCAGACCGCGCGCGAGCAGCCGGGGAAGGGCCGTCTCGACGTCGGACGCGTTGCCGTCGTCGAAGGTCAGCCGGACGTCCGGACGGTCCGCGACCGCGTCGAGGACGCGCTCGAAGCGGTCGACGTCCACCCACGTGCCGTCCTCGCCTGGATCGAGTGACCGTCCGCCTCGCCGCGGCCCGATGCCGTGCGTCGTGAGGTTGATGACGCGCCGCCCGACCCCGCCGAGACCACGCTCGGCTCCGCCGACGTCTCGTTCAGCCCCGCCAACGCCTCGCTCGGCTCCGCCGACGTCTCGTTCAGCCCCGCCGACGTCGCGGCCGACCCCGCGCACACCGTTGTACCCGCCCACCCCGATGCCCTTCCGTCACCCCGACGCGACAGACAATAGCTACGAGGTTCACAATTTCCTGCTATTTCGCTCTGACCACATACGGCCACTGTCTTCCGCTTTGCCGCGCGCCTGCATCGGGTTATCAATGGCCGAGTCAGCTCTGCGACGGCTCTCGGAGACCGTGCGACACGCACCCATCCGGCTTAATGGCATTTCAGGGCAAAGGCGTTGTTTTCGGGGGCACCACAAGTGACCGTTATCGACGGCGTTAATTCCGGTACGGGCGGCCGGGTCGCGGCGCGCGCCACCTGGTTCGCACGGTATGTCCACCTGCTGGTCGTGCTGGACCTGGCGTGCGCGGCCACCGCCGGCATCGCCGGATTCGCGCTGCGTTTCTCCGGCTGGGACGAGAGCGGGCGGTGGCCCGACATCCTGCTCGGGATCGGGCTCCCGGTGGTCTGGGTGCCATGGCTCTCGTTCGCGGGCTGCTACGACCACCGATTTCTGGGCAGCGGAGCGGCCGAATATCGGAAGGTACTGAATGCGGGTATCACTCTGACTGCGGCCGTCGCGATCCTGTCATACGCCACGAAGGCGGAAGTCGCGCGCGGATATGTGATTCTGGCATTGCCGCTGCTCGTGGCCCTGGACGTGGCCGCCCGCCGCGGTGCCCGCAGCCGCCTGCACCGCGCCCGCGAGCGCGGCGACTGCATGCGCCGCGTCGTCGCCGTCGGCTACCGCGACGGCGCCGCCGACCTCGTCCGTGAACTCTCGCTGCACCCGCACCACGGGATGCAGGTCGTCGCGGTCTGCACGCCCGAACCACCCGGCCGGACGGTCGAGGACGTCATGGTGCTCGGCGGCTTCGACGACGTCCCCGAGGTGGTCGAACGCTGCCGCGCCGACGCCGTCGCCGTCCTCCCCTGCCTCGAACTGGGCGGGGTCGAGCTGCGGCGGCTCGCCTGGCGGCTGGAGAAGTTTCGGACCGACCTCTTCGTCTCGCCCGCACTCCTGGACGTGGCGGGCCCGCGCCTCACCATCCGCCCCGTCGCCGGGTTCTCCCTGCTGCACATCGACCATCCCGAGCTGACCGGCCCGGCGCGCGCCGCGAAGGCCGCCTTCGACCGGGTCACGGCGGCCCTGCTCCTGATCGCCGTCGCGCCGCTGCTGCTGGCCGTCGCGATCACCGTCCGGACGACCGACCCGGGCCCGGCGTTCTTCCTGCAGACCAGAATCGGACGCGCCGGACATCGGTTCCGGATGGTCAAGTTCCGGACGATGGTCACCGACGCCGAGCGCCGCCGCGTCGAGTTGTCGGCCCGCGTCGAGAACGGCTCGGTGCTGTTCAAGCTGAAGCGCGACCCGCGCGTCACGCGGATCGGCCGCGTCCTGCGCCGCTACTCCATCGACGAGCTGCCGCAGCTGTTCAACGTGCTCCGCGGCGAGATGTCCCTGGTCGGACCGCGTCCGCCGCTGCCCGAGGAGGTCGAGCGGTACGGCCAGGACGTCTACCGGCGGCTCGCCGTCAAGCCCGGCCTCACCGGACTCTGGCAGGTCAGCGGACGGTCCGACCTCTCCTGGGACGAGGCCGTCCGGCTCGACCTCCAGTACGTCGAGAACTGGTCGCTGCTGCTCGACCTGCAGATCCTCTGGCGCACCGTCCGCGCCGTCGTCAGCGGCAACGGCGCGTACTGAACCCGCCGGCCGTCCCTACAGAGGGACGTCCCAGAAGGCCAGCTCGTGCCGCATGCCCTCGAGGAAGGCCGCCTCCGCGCGCGCCGCGTCCGGGGCGGCCTCGTCGATCATCTGGGCGATCCGCCGCGTCAGCTCGGCGAACCCGGGATCGGCGTAGGTGTCGACCCAGCGCCGGTACCGGGGCTCGGACGGCGGGTTCAGCGCGAGCCGCGCCCCCAGCGTCGAATACCCCCACATGCACGGATACAGGGCGGCCAGCCCCTGACCGTAATCCGCGGCCGACTCCAGCAGGAACTCGGTGTAGGCGGCGCACGGGCCGCCCTTCTTCGCGCCGTCCAGGTCCGCGCCGAACTCCGAGGACAGCCCCCGGTGCAGGTCCAGCTCGTCGTGGAAGGTCGCGTGCGCGAGGTCGACCAGGTCGCCGAGGTGCGCGGACGGCGCCTGCCACGCGAGCCGCGAGAAGACCCGGACGTAGTCGAGCAGGAACAGGTAGTCCTGCTCCAGCCAGGACCGGAAGACGGCCTCGTCGAGATCACCGCGGCCGATGCCCTCCACGGTCGGATGCGCGAGCTGCCGCTCGACCCACGGCCGGCCGAGTTCTTCCAGGTGCGAAGCGAGACCCATGCCCCGAGTCTGCCACCACGGGCGAACCGCCCCGAACGCGAGCAGAACGGAGCCCGGAAAGCACGGAGCCCCGCCGGAACGGGGTTCCGGCGGGGCTCCGCCACGTCTGACCGATGTGTGGGTCGCCTCTCGGCGAAAGGCGCAACACGGCTCCAGCCGAACGGTATTCCGTGAAGGCGATAGATGAGGCCCGGGGACACCAGGCACATCGGCCACGTGTGATGTAACGGCAGGCCCCCGTCAGGCATTCCCGCCCCGCGGACGTTGCCTGCACCACACCCCGGACAGCCTCAGGTGCGCGGCGGCCGGACGGCCCTGACCAGCGTGTCCACGGCGAACCGCTCCTCGCCGTCCACCTCCACGGGCCGCCGGACCCGCTCGGCCCGCTGCACCGTCAGCCCCGGCAGCGCCGCGGTCACGTCGGCCGGTGTGTGGAGGACCGCCGGATCCTGCGGCCCGCCGACGCCCTCGGTCAGATTCGTCCGGTCATGCCCGACGAACACCAGCACCCCGCCGGGCGCCAGCGCCTCCGACGCCCTCGCGAGCACGCCGCCGATCTCCGGCAGCTGCAAGTAAGCGATCACTACCAGGTCGAACGCCTCGCTGGGCGGTTCCCAGGCGATGACGTCCTCGACCAAGAATTCGGCTGAGATCCCCCGCGTTTCGGCAAGCTCGCGCGCCCGCGCGATGGCGACCGCCGAAAAATCGACTCCGGTGACCGTCCAGCCGAGTTCGGCCAGCCAGAGCGCGTTCCGCCCTTCGCCGCATGCCACGTCCAGCGCGCGCCCGGGCGCGAGCCCGGCGCACTCCTCGGCGACGAACCGGTTGGGGTCCGCAGACCACACCAGATCCCGCCCCGAATACCGCTCGTCCCAACCCCGCGCATCCACCCGAGCCAGCCTAGACACTCCCCCCGCCCCCCGCTGACCACCACCGGCCACCCCCACCTTCCACACCCCTCGATATCCGACTTCAAAGACGTCTACAGGCACGTCGCGGCGGGATGGGGTGCGCTTCGTAGGATCGCGGGATGGACGCGGAACCGGTGGGGATCGCGGACGGCGATCCCGGTGAGTTGGCCGACGTTCTTGAGGTGGTTCACGCGTTGGCCGCGCTGCATGGTGTGTCCCCCGCCGGCCTGGAGAAGGCGCGTGCCGCGAAGGCGGGCGAGCGTGGCGGGTTCGCGGGCCGGGTCGTCCTGCGCGGCTGAGTTCCGGCGGATGCCGATCCGGCCTCGCCTCCGGAGGGTGGGACGGGGGATGATCGCGGGGATTTGTTGTGGTTCGGGAGAGGTTTCATGGATTCGTTGTTGCCCGAGAACGAGCGGACGCGGCATCGGCGGTTGCGGGATCAGGGGAGCCGGGTGCGGGCGGATCTCGACGCGATCCTGGCGGCGGGGTTCGTGTGCCACGTGGGGGTCGTCGTCGACGGGACGCCGCTGGTGGTGCCGACCGTCTACGGGTGCGACGCGGGGACGCTGTACTTCCACGGGTCGGTGGCGAGCCGGAGTCTCGTCGCCGGGGTCGCGGACGAGGTGTGCGTGACCGTGACGCATGTGGACGGGCTCGTCCTCGCGAGGTCGCTGTTCGAGCACGGGGTGAACTACCGGAGTGCGATGGTCTTCGGGGTGCCGCGGGCGGTGACCGATCCCGAGGAGAAGCTCGAGGGGCTGCGGATCCTCAGCGAGCATTCGGCGCCCGGTCAGTGGGACTACGCGCGCCGGCCCAGCAAGAAGGAGCTGGCGGCCACGGTGCTGCTCGCGCTGTCGCTGGACGAGGCGTCCGTGAAGATCCGTGTCGGTCCGCCGGACGACGGCGACGGCCCGGACGTGGCGCTGGGCCTCTGGGCCGGGGTTCTTCCGCTGGAGACCCGGTGGGGGGCGTTGCAGGCCGACCCGGTGCTGCCCGCGGGGATCGAGCCTCCGGAGCACCTCGTCCGGTTGTCCGGTGACGGGCGGTAGGTGAGGGCGCCGGAGGCCCCGAGGAGAGGTCAGTTGTTCTTGCGGCGGCCCAGGATGCCGCGTCGTCCCTGGTAGGAGCGGATGCGGGACTCGGCCTCCTCCAGGGTCTCGCGGGTGCGTTCGGTGAGGTCGAGGTCGTCCGGCTGGGACGGGGAGGCGGAGGCCGTCTCGACGAGGGTCAGCTGGAAGCCGAGGTCGCTGGGCAGGCGGGTGTCGACGGCGTCGCGGAGTTCGCGCGCGAGCCGGCGCGAGGCGCCGTGCGCGGTCCTGATCAGCAGGTGCGCCGCGTCGTCGGCCTGCTTGAAGGACCAGCCGTAGAGGTGGACGGCGGTCATCCGGGCCTCGAGGACGGCGGCGAGGAGGCTGGGGCCGGTGAACCGCCATGCGGAGCCGTCGATGGCCTGGAGGATCGGCAGGGGCTTGGTGCCGTCCGCGGTCGCCTCGGCGATCAGGCGGCCCACGTCGCGGAACGGCGCGTCGGTCGGAAGGGCCTGGAGGACGGTCCGGTACTCGTCGGCCGCGACGGACGGGTGGCGGTCGGCGGCGGCCTCCCACCAGCGGCGGTACGCGGGCCAGTCGGCCATGCCGGGGTTGGCGGCGCGTCCGCGCACCACGGCCTCGACGACGGCGGACCGGTTCAGGCCCTCGGTCGCGCACAGCGCGCCGGCCAGGGCGGTGATCAGCGCGACCTGGTCGGGATCGTGGGCCCACCGCAGGTCGGCGAGGTGCTCGGTCAGCGCGCCCTGGACGTTGTTGGTGAGCTTGCTGAGGGACTCGTCCGTGACGAGGGCGCGGAACGTGGTGGTGTACGCGTGCCGGTCGGGGGTCTCCAGGTGGACGGGCCCCCGGCCGGCGGTCATCCGCAGCAGGTCGAGGACGGCGGCGTCCGCGCCCCGGGTCGGCTGGACGTCGCGGAGCCGGTCCAGCCAGCTCGCGCGTTCGGACGAGGGCAGCCCGGCCAGCCAGCGGATCAGGACGGCGGCGAGCAGGTCGAGCCGTTCGCGACGTGCCGCCGAGGAGACGAGCAGCGCGACGCAGTCCGCGCCATAGCGGGCGAACGCTGCGATCTCGGTGGGTGAGACGGACGTGTCGGGGGTGCGGAGCGCGTGGAACGGGTGCAGCAGGTCGTGCGGCGCGACCCCGGCGAGGAGGTCGAGCCAGGCGTCCTCGTGGTGGCCGCCCGACTGGTCGAGGTCGGCGACCAGCGCGCAGACGAGCGTCGACTGACCGCGTAGGGCGCGCAGCATGGCGGGACGATCGGCCGTGCGCGGATCCGTCCAGCGCTCGATGAGGTTCGCCGTGGCCTGGACGGGTGCGAGGCCAAGTCTCGGGTCACGGGACGTCCCGACCACGTCCGCCAGCAGCTTGTCCGTGTGGCCGAGGGCGTCGGCGAGCCGGACGTAGGGGTTCGGGTCCTCGGACGGCGCGCTCCGGACGCGTCGCAACACCTCGTTGGTGAGGGCACGCCAAGGTTCGCTAGGGACGCCCACACCCAGCTCTTGCCAGATGCTCTGAACCGCGGCCAGATCCCCGCCAAGCCGGATGAAGGCCGCGAAGAGGAGTTCGTGGTCGCTTCTACGAGGAAGCTCCTTGTAGCGTCCGCTCTCCAGCAGCGCCGCCACCTCGGACGCGTCGCATTCGTTCCGACGCACACGCTCTAGGACGAGGGCGGGACGGTCCAGATCCACAAGGATGTCGTAGGCCCGGGTCGGATCCGCGTTCACCATGTACTCGGACCGGCCGGAGAGGTAGTCCAGAACCTCCAGCAGGCTGCGGTGCGAGATCGAGCGGTGCAGCTCGTGCGCGTACGCGTAGGCGAGACGGCAGTCCGTGGGCGGTTGCGGCTCCGAGGTACGCCAGTCGAGTTCGAAGCTGCCCGGACGCGGATGGTAGGCGAACGTCAGGCCGATGTTGGAGTTGTCGCCGCGCAGCCAGGTCGCGGCGGTCAGCCCAGGACGCCAACCAAAGGGGAGCAGCGCGGCTACCGCGTCTAGGAAACGGAGCCGGACGGTGTGGTCCAGGTCGTCCGCCCCAGTGATGGTGACCGGGCCTTCGAGGAGGAGGGCGGCCGTGGTGGCGGCCCGTCCGAGCCAGTCGTGACGCTCGATGTCCTGGGCGATCTCTTCAGGCGCATAGGGCGGGACGTCCAGTGCGGCAGGCGGGAAGCCGTCCGGGCCCAGGCCGGAGACCGCGCGCACGAGGCTCGCATAGGAAACCGGAGCCCGGACGAACTGTTCGTAGGGGAAGCACCCGTAACGCGTCCGGACGATGGGACGGCCCGCCGCGTCCGTGCCGTCCGTCCAGTCGTGGATGGCGACGCCCAGGTAGCTGCCGCGGTCGTCGAGGACCTCGGTGAGGCTGATCCAGGGCAGCGCCTCCGCGCCGGTGCGCTCCGGCGGCGGGTTGCCCAGCGTGTAGCGGTCGAGGATGGCGGTGAAGTCGTCCGCGCCGAAGGCGTCGCCGCCGCTGCCGAGGATCCCGTAGTCGTCGTAGGTGCCGGGGGTCTTGCCGCGCACGGCCCATCCGGCCGAGAGAGCGACCGTCGTCATCCACCGCTCCCGCTCGCCGGGCCCCGGAGCCCGCCGGCACCGCCGGCCTGGGCCTGGGCCTGCGTCAGCCGCTCCACCAGCCACATGATCGGCTCCATCACGTTGATCGGGCGGACCTTGCCGCGCAGGTGCATCGTGGTCGATCCGTCGGTGTGGGTGCGGCGGACGAGGTTGCTGTAGTTCTCGTCGTCGAACTTCCCGGTCCGCGGGTCGATGTAGAACCCCACGGCGGACGTCACGAAGTAGCGGGTCCGGTCGGGGGAGAAGTGCTGCCTGATCTCGCGGCGGATGGCGTCGATGTTACCGATGCCGTCCGCGCGGCACAGTTCCTCGAAGAACCGCTCGGCGACCTCGGCGTGGACGGCCGGGAACAGGAAGTCGGGGTCGGTCACCGACTCGTAGCCGCCGCGCCGCGCGATGTCGCGCACCCACAGGTGGTCGTACTTGGTGATGCAGACGGCCAGGTGGTGCGGGAGGTAGTGGTCGTCCCGGTGCTCCGGCGCGCGCTGGCTGATCTCCAGGATCGTCCGGTTGAAGAACTGGTAGGAGTCGCGGGCCTCGCGCTCGCGGGTCGGGTCGAGCAGCAGGATCAGCCCGCCGCACGCGGCCAGGTGCTCGACCAGCTCGCGGCGGTCCCGGCCGCCTCCCTCGCCGCGCCGGGACGACTCGGGCTCGCCGGTCGCGAACCGCGGCCCGCCCGACGATCCCCCGGGCCCGCCCGTGGCGAACCGGGGCCCACCAGGCGATCCGGACACCGATCCCGACCCCGTGCCGGACGCCGCGCTCTCGGCTCCCGCGCGGCTGTCGAACAGCCGGCCCGGCGGGTCGACGAAGTCGAGGTTCACGCGGACCGTGACGCCCCGCCGCGCGGGCGGCCGGTACCACTTCGTCCGCTTCCTGACCTGCCGTGTTCCGTGCAGGCGCCAGGACAGCTTCTCCGACGACTGCGTCGCGTGCGGGAACATCCGCTGCTCGCTGAGCCGGTCGGTGCTGTAGGCGAGGAACGCGGTCGAGTCGTCGTTCGCGCCGTCCAGCCGCCAGCCCGGATCGCCCAGGCTCATCGCGATGCGCAGCGCCGCGAGGAAGGTCGTCTTGCCACTCGCGGGCGCGCCCCAGATGCCGATGCTGGTCCTGCCCGGACGCACCTCCTCCACCGGCTCCGGCGGGGCCGCGGACGCCTCGGGAGGCGGCGGCCCGGCGTCGGCGGCCTCCGGCGCGGCCGGAGGCACGGCCGGGACCGGCGGGGGAGCTGACGGGTCGGTCATGCGGGGTCACCTTCCACGAAGACGGGGGCCATCAGCGGGAACGGGACGCTCGCGCCGCCCGGCGGGACGAGCCCCATCGCGTCGGCCAGCGCGCGGGGCGTCAGGCCCTCCAGGGTGAGCCGGCGGTGCGCGCCCAGCGCCGTCCAGTAGTCGCGGTCCGGGTCGGTCGCGCCGTCGAGGACGGTGACCAGCCGCACGCCGGAGCGGCGCAGCGCGTCGGCGGCGGCGCGCCAGTCGTCCTTGCGCGGGCACGGCTGGGCGAGCTCGCGCAGCGGGTCCTGGCCCTGGCCGCGCGGATGCGGCGGACGCCCCGCCAGCACGACCAGCACCCGGTACGGCGGATGGTTCATCTCGTTCAGCCAGCCGCGCGCGTCCCGCTTCCGCTCCAGGAAGGCGACGATCTCGGCGAGCGCGTCCTCCAGCGGCGCCGCGTCGGACTGGTACGGCCGCGCGCGCCGCTCCATCGCGGCGAGGACGTCGAGCGCCCGGTCGGGATCGGCGTCCCACACGCCCTCGACGACGGCGTCGTGCTCCTCGCCCAGCTCGAACGAGTGCTCGCGGTAGCCGCGCACCGACACCCCGGCGTGCTCGCCGAGGTCGGCCGAGACCAGTTCGAGCGTCCCGGCGAGCAGCTCGCGGCGCGCGGCGGCGGGGACCGGCGGGCCGCCCAGCTCGATCGCGCACATCACGTCCACGACGTCGGCGGGCGCCGGGCAGGCGCGCGTGTGCGCGTACAGCCGGTCGAGCGGGCGCGCGTCGGGCCGGACGTCGGGAAGGTCGGGCCAGCGGACGCGTCCGGGCCCGTCGAGCCTGGCGCGCAGCGACAGCACCCCGCGCGGCAGCCGCGTCGCCTGGACCGACACCGGACGCGGGTCGTACGACGGCGCGGGATGCGCGGGCGCGGCGACGACCGCGAGGACGACGTCGTTGTCCGCGCCGCCGGGCCCGCGCGCGACCCGGACGACGGCCTCCTGCCCGGACGTGCTCCCCGCCGGGAACAGCGGGACGAGCACGGGCTGCGCGCCCGGCCCCTCGAACTGCGCCGCGACCAGCCAGTACTGCGCCGGCAGCGGCAGCCGGGCGACCGCGTCCGCCAGCTCGTCCGCCGCGGGCCGCCCGGACCGGACGAGCCGCGCGTCCGGACGCAGCAGCCGCAGCCGCGCGATCGCCAGCCCCGGCACCGTCCAGCCGGGCGCGGAGTCGGCCAGCAGCGTCGTGACGCCGAACGGCAGCCGCTCCGCGAGCCGCGCGAATCCGAGGTCGAGCGCCTCGGTCAGCCGGGCGCGGTCGATGTCGTGCAGACCGCCCGCCAGCTGGAACGCCCGCTCGCCGTCCTCGGACGCGAGGAGCGGCCCGGCGAGCCGCTCCCAGGAGTGGTCCTCGCGCGACCAGGGATCGCCCGGGCCGTCCACGGCGTCCGGGCGGACGACCATCACGGACACGCCGTCCGCGCCGACGTCGATCAGGACCGGCGTGCGCGCGTCGTGCCGGAGGAGCTCGTCGAACGCCCACTGCGTCGCCCACGTGGACGGATCGCGACCGAGGTCGGGCCGCCCGAACTCGAGCGTCCACCCCCCGGCACCGGCACCGGGGGCCGCCGTCGGCTTCGCCGCCTCGTCGAGCAGGCGCGTCCGCTCCCGGTCGGCGTCGTCGCAGGCCCGCGCCCACTGGTCGTCATCGAGGACGCCGCGCACGAACGGCCGCGCCTTCTCGCCCACGCGCGCGGCGGCGCGCAGGTCGTACCGGAGCCGCGCCTCGCTCAGCTTCGTCCCGTCGAGATCGCCGTCGAGGGGCGTCCAACCGCATTCGGCGCATTCGAAGCGCGCGAGGTCGTCCGGCACCAGCCCGCACACGGCGCAGGGGAGCGGCGCCTCGGCGTCCGGTGGCAGCGGCGCGTCAGGATCCATCGGACGCCTCCCCCGCCGAGCAGGTCCGGGTCACCGCCCGCCCCGCCGGTTCAGCCATCGCGTCAGGCCCGCCAGCAGGCCCCCGCGACGCGGCCTCGCCATCGGGGACGCCTCCCCCGCGGGACGAATCCGCTCCCCCGTCGGACCACCCCGGTTCGGAGCGCCGCCACCGTTCGCGCCACCGTTCGGGCCGTTGTTCGGGCCGTTGTTCCCCCACGCGGGCGGGGGCGTCCCCGTCCTGATGACCGGCGGAACCGGCGAGTGGCTCAGCCCGCCGTTCGGCACCGGAGGCGCCGCCGGAGGAACACTCACCGGATGGCCGTTGCCGTTCCCGTTCCCGTTGGCCCCGGCGGAGAAGCGCCCGAGTTGCTCCCGCTCCCAGCGCTCCAGTTCGAGCCGCTGCAACCGCCGCTCGACCTCGATGATCTCCTGGACGGACGTCTCGACCAGTTCGGCGCGGCGCTCCTGGAGGCGGCGCGCGAAGTCGGTCTGGCCGCTGTTCTCCCGCAGCCCGACGCCCTCCTGCTTGCGGACCTGGTCGTCGAGCAGGAGCCGGTCGCGGGCGCGGACCTTCTCCACGGCCTCGTCGTACGCGCCGGGCGGGCCGAACAGCGACAGCACCTTCACGATGATCGGCAGGCATTCCAGGACGGTGATGAACAGGAACAGCAGGCGCCGCGCCCACTGCAGCTGGCTCTCGCCCTGGGACGCCCGGTCCAGGCCCTTCAGCCGGATGAGCAGCCCGGTGTTGTCCTTGTTGCTCTTCTCGAACGCGGCACGGTCGGAGAGCTGACGGCCGCGCAGCGTCTTCAGCTCGCTCTGCACGCCGGGGAGCTTCTGCTGCGCCTGCGCGACGAGCACGTCCTTGTTCTTGGCGGCGGCCTGGTTCAGCGCGCCCGACTTCGTGCCGATCCGGTTGTCGATCTGGTCGATCTGGGCCTTCGCCTGGTCACGCCGCCGGACGAACTTCTGGTAGCGCGGCCCGTCGCCGCTCCGCCCGCTCGTGCCGTTGCAGCGGTCGCCGGTCAGCTCGCAGGCGGCCTTGTCGTCGTAGTCGTTGAACTCCTTCTGCAGCGCCGGGAGCTGCGCGCGGAGCTGCTTGATCTCGGGGTCGTCCTCGGGGTTGGCGAGGCCGTCGCCGGTGCGCTGCTTCAGCAGCTGCGCCTCCTGCTGCTCCAGCACGCGGATGCGCTGCGCGTCGGGCCCGGTGTCGAGGTTGCGCTGGAAGGCCCGCGAGTCCTCGTCGTGGATCTTGTCGACGGCCACCCGGACCTCGTCGTCGAAGATCTGGAGCACCAGCGGCGTCGAGATGATCACGCCGAACAGCAGCGCCATGACGACGCGCGGCAGCGCCAGCAGGACGGTCAGCAGCCTGCCCTGGCTGCGGGTGAGCGACACGACGAGCCAGCGGTCCAGGTTCAGGATGACCAGGAACCACATCATCGACAGGGGGACGGCCGCCCACACCGAGGCGCCGACCGCCATGCGCAGCGCGAAGAACATCGAGACGGACGCGAGCGTCGCCGTGGTGAGCACCGCGCCGCCGATTCCGACGTACTTCGCGCGGTCGGTCGAAGCGCGCCGCAGAATGTCGGGATCGGCCCCGGACAACCACACCAGGACGTTCTTCATGGGCCCCGCCCGTCTCGCAGAGTCGTCCGTTGTGAGACGCCACTTCCGGGGTGAAAGTTCCGGGACGTCCCTGAGAAACCAGTTCCGGCCGAGGCGTCGCGACGAGCGGAGGCGTTCGTCCGCCTCACGCGGCCCGGGTCTGAAGGAGGCCGGCCTGCCGGACGTCGCATGCCGCGGTTCGGGCGGTTCGGGCGGTTCGTTGCGTGGTTCGGGAGGGTCGTTCGGACGCGTCACCGCACCCCCGGAATTCCTCGATGGGACGAATCGGGAAGCGGGCCACAGCCTAACCCGAGCCATTCCGGCGGAACCCTGCGAACTCCGTCAAGTGTGACGAAGCGTGACCCGACCGTGATGGTGCCCCGCTACTCGCCGGTACTCCCTCGGCCAACACCGTCACTTGTACGAAAGGCACCACCCCCTTTTGCTCCGACCTGATTGTTGCTATCTGTGAGGGGGGTCGTGACTGTCCGACGTTGGTCGAGGGGTGCGCGTTGGTGGATGGCGGATCGGCTGGGGCACGGGGACGACGGGCGCGCGAAGAGGCGCTGGAGCTGGCCCGGCGCTCGCGGGAGGCGTCGGAACGGGCGCGCCGGTGGACGGACGCGTCGGAGGAGGAACGCCGTGTCGCGGCCACGCTGCTGACGCTCACCGCCGACGGATGGCGCCTGCTGGTCGACCGGACCTGGCCCGGCACGCCGTCGGCGGACGCCCCCATGATCCTGGTCGGACGCGGCGGGGTGTTCGTCGTCGACGTCGTGAACCGCCCCGTCCCGCCGTCCGTCGAGAACGGACGCCTCACCGGCCACGACGACGATCTCGCCCGGATGGCGGCGCTGGCACGGGCGGTCGAGGAGCGGACGGCGGCGCTCGGCATGTCGCCCGTGGCCGTCCAGCCGCTGATGATCTTCGCTGGTCACCGCCTGGACGAGCAGCTCGCCCGCGTCCGGCTCGTCGGGCGGGAGGACGTCGTCAACGTCCTGATGGCCGCGCCGAGGCGGCTGAACGCGCCGATGGTGAAGGCGGTCGCGGCGCACCTGGAGGAAGGGTTCCCCGGCGTCGAGTCCTGCGCGCTTCCGGAGCGCCGTCCGGACGCCGGCGCCGGCGCGGGCGAGGCGGAGTCGCTGTTCGACGTCGAGGAGGTCGAGAAGGCGGTGCTGGAGTCCGTCCTGCACGGCCCGATCGAGCAGTGGATGACGTTCCTGCACCCCGACCAGGTGGCGATCGCGCGGCGGGACTGGAGCGGCCCGGCGCGGATCAGCGGTCCGGCGGGAACGGGGAAGACGGTCGTGGGGCTGCACCGCGCCGTCCACATCGCGACGCGCACGACCGGGCCGATCATGTACGTGACGTTCGTGAACAACCTGCCGCGCGTCCAGGGGCGGCTGTTCCAGCGGATGGCGGGGCACCTGGCCGACCGCGTCGAGTTCACCAGCCTGCACGGATGGGCGCAGCGGTTCCTCACGGACCGCGGGATCCGCGTGAACCTGGACCGCCGCCAGGTCGAGGACGCCTTCTCCCGCGCCTGGCTCCAGGTCGGACGCGGCAGCGCCCTGACCGAGATCGACCCGCTCCCGCACTACTGGGAGCAGGAGATCGACCACGTCATCAAGGGACGCGGCCTCACCACGGCCGAGGAGTACCTGGCGGTCAGCCGCTACGGCCGCCGCACCCCGCTCCAGGCCGCGCACCGCGAGGCGGTCTGGCGCCTGTACGAGGCGTACGAGCTGCTCCGGCGCCGGCGTGACGTCCACGACTTCAACGACGTGCTGCTCCTGGCCCTGCGCGAGCTGCGCGAACGCCCGGTCTCGCCGTCCTATGCCGCCGTGATCGTGGACGAGGTGCAGGACCTCACCCTCATCGGCGTCCGCCTCCTGCACGCCCTCGCGGGCGACCGCCCCAACGGGCTCCTTCTGATCGGCGACGGCCAGCAGGCCGTCTACCCCGGCGGATTCCGCCTGGCCGAGGCGGGCGTCGGCATCAAGGGGCGCGGCGCCGTCCTGCGCATCAACTACCGGAACGCCGCCCCGATCCTGGACGAAGCCCTCCGCCTGGTCTCCGAGGACCCCTTCGACGACCTGGACGGTCCCACTCCCAACGGCCACCGCACGGTCGAGACGACCTACCACGAGGGACGCGTCGTCCACGCCGCCGCCCGCTCCGAGGCCGACCACGACGAACACCTGGTCAAGGCCCTCACGGCCCGCGCCGAGGACGACGCGGACGCGTTGTCGGGCACCGCCGTCCTCTGCCGTTCGCGCAACGACGTCGAGCACTACCACCGGCTCCTGACCCGCGCCGGCCTGCCCGTCCTCCGCCTGGACGGCTACGACGGCCGTCCCGCGGACGCGCTGAAGATCGGCACCTACCTGCGTTCGAAGGGCCTGGAGTTCAAGAACGTGTACCTGCCCGCGTTCAACGCCCGTCCCGTCGTCCCCGGCGGCGATCCCACCGCGGACGAACGCGCCGCGCTGACCCGCCGCCAGACGTTCGTCGCCATGACCCGGGCCCGCGACGTCCTGTGGCTGGGCACGATCAACCCGGAACGCTGAGGTCAGGGCCTGCGCGCGATGGCGGCGTACATGCCGGCCTCGTCGGGGGTCACGGGCGCGGCGTCCGGCGCCGGACGCCAGTCGGCGGTGTAGACGAGGCCGGGGTCGAGCAGCTCGGTCCCCGTGAAGAAGCGGGCGACCTCCGCGGCGGTGCGCGTGTGCAGGGACGCGGAGGAGTGCCGGTCGTAGACCTTCTCGGCCCGGTGGGCGATGTCCGGGTCCGGGTCGGACGTGCCGTGGGAGATGACCAGGTGGCTGCCGGGGGCGGTGCCGGACATCAGGCGTCCGACGATGCCGTGCGGGTCGTCGGCGTCCGGGAAGAAGTGCAGGACGGCCAGGAGCAGGACGGCGACGGGACGGTCGAAGTCGATCAGGCCCGTGACGTCCGGGTGCGCGAGGACGCCCTCCGGGTCGTGCAGGTCGGCCTGGACCAGCGAGACACCGCTGGCCTGGGCCAGGAGGGCGCGCGCGTGGACGGCCACGATCGGGTCGTTGTCGATGTAGACGACGCGCGCGTCCGGGTTGTGGCGCTGGGCGACCTCGTGGACGTTCTGCTGCGTGGGAAGCCCCGTGCCGACGTCGATGAACTGGTCGATCCCGCAGTCGCGGACGAGGTGGGTGACCGCGCGGCTGAGGAACGCCCGGTTGTGGCGGCACGCCGAGAGCGTCTGGGGCGCGGTGCGCAGGAACGCCTCGGCGGCGACGCGGTCGACGGCGTAGTTGTCCTTGCCGCCGAGGAAGTAGTCGTAGATGCGCGCGGGGCTGGGCACGGTGGTGTCGACTCCGGTCGGCACCCATTCTGCGGTCATCGCTTCTCCCACCGGGCGGGTACGGGGGTGATCCTAGGCGGCCCCCGCGAACCGGGGGAGTGCTTCGTCCTATGACGTCCTACGGCGGCCGGAAGCTCGCGGATGTTCGCTCTGAGCGGTAATGCGAAGAGCGGAAGCCCTTGAACGGACACGGCGTCCCGGTGATAGCACGGAGTCATGAGGCTTTTGGTTCTTGGCGGGACGGAATTCGTCGGACGGGCGGTCGTCGAGGAGGGCGTCGCCCGAGGCTGGGACGTCACGGTCTTCAACCGGGGGACGCGCGGCGCGGTCGAGGGGGTGGAGACGCTGCGCGGCGACCGCACCGCGCCGGGCGGCCTGGACGCGCTGAGGACGGGCGAGTGGGACGTCGTCCTCGACACCTGGTCGTGGGCGCCGGTGGCCGTCCGGGACGCGGCGGAGCTCCTCGCCACGCGCGCCGCGTCGTACGTGTACGTGTCGAGCCGGTCGGTCTACGAGTACGCGATCCCGGTCGGCGCCGACGAGAGCGCGCCGGTCGTCGAGGGATCGGCGGACGACGATCAGTACCACGACCGGGCCAAGGACTACGCGCGGGTCAAGGCCGGTGGAGAGCTCGCGGCGGTCCGCGCGTTCGGCGACCGGGCGCTGCTCGCGCGCGCCGGGCTGATCCTCGGCCCCTACGAGAACATCGGGCGGCTGCCGTGGTGGCTGAACCGCGTCGCCCGGGGCGGCGAGGTGCTCGCGCCCGGCCCGGCCGAGCTGAAGCTCCAGTTCATCGACGCGCGGGACCTGGCCGCCTGGTCGCTGGACGCGGCCGCCCGGCAGGTCGGAGGCGCGTTCAACCTGACCGGCCCGATCGGGCACACGACGACGCGGGAGCTGCTGGAGACGCTGGTCCGGGTGACGGGGGCGGACGCGCGGCTGCGCTGGGTCGACCCGGACCCGATCCTCGCGGCGGGCGTCCAGCCCTGGCAGGACCTCCCGGTCTGGGTTCCGCCGGGCGACCTGTACGAGTTCCTGCACCGGACGAACGTCGACAAGGCGCTCGGTGAGGGCCTGACCTGCCGTCCGGTCGAGGAGACCGTCGCCGACACCTGGGCGTGGCTGCGGAGCGTCGGCGGGGAGGCGCCGCAGCGCGCCGACCGCGCGCCCGTCGGCCTCGACCCGAAGGTCGAGGCCGCGCTGCTCAGCGGGGCGGCTTGAAGAGGTGGCCGCCGTCCCGGATCGCGGCGTACACGGCGTCCGCGGTCCGGTCCGCGCTGAGACCGGACGAGTCGAGGACGTACTCGTCGTAGCCGTCCAGTGCGGTGAACTGCGCGTGCAGGTCGCGGACGGGGCCCGGATCGGTGAGATGCCGCTCCGGGTCCCGCGCGGTCGCGCGCGCCACGGCGGTCTCGACGTCCGGACGCAGGATCACGTAGTGGAACGGCGTCCCGCGCCCCGTGAACCTGTCCAGGAACCACGGCCCCATGACGCCGTCGCAGACCACGGTGTAGCCGCCCGCCGCGTACCCGAACGCCGCGCCCGCCACGACGTCCATCACGGTCTCGTTCTGCGCCTGCGACTCGGGCAGGTACGGCATGACGAGCCCGCGCTTGATGAACGCCCAGAAGTCGTCGGTGTGCAGGTGGACGCCGCGCTCGAACCGCTCGGCGAGCAGCCCGGCGACGGTCGTCTTCCCCGCCCCGGGCGGCCCCGCCAGGATGATCACGTTTTCCATGCGGCCCATCCTGACGCGGACGTCAGCCGCGACGCAGCCCGATGAGTTTGTCCGGATTCGCCTGAAGGCGAAGGTTCTGGATGCGGCCGTCGAGCAGATCGAAGGTGACGACGCTGATCGGCCGCCCGCCGAGCACCGCGAGGACGCCCAGCTCGCCGTTCACCGTCGCGGTCTCCAGCGTGATGCCCGCCGAGACCGGCTTGGCGAGCGTCCCGACCAGCCAGCGCGCCACGTGGTCCGGCCCGTGCAGCGGACGGCGCGCCGCGGTGACCTTCCCGCCGCCGTCCGACCAGCAGGTCACGTCCGGCGCGAGCAGCTCCATCACCGCGTTGATGTCGCCGCCCGCCGCCGCCTCCATGAACCGCTCGGTGAGGACGCGGCGGCGCTCCGGATCGTCGTCGAACCGGGGACGGCGGGCCCGCACGTGCTCGCGCGCCCGATGCGCGACCTGCCGCACGGACGCCTCGGGCCGGTCCACGAACCCGGCGATCTCCGCGTGCGAGAAGCCGAACACCTCGCGCAGCACGAACACCGCCCGCTCGACCGGGGACAGCGTCTCCAGGACGACCAGCATCGCGGTCGAGACCGTGTCGGCCGACTCGGTCTCCTCGGCGGCACGGTCGGGCTCGGTCAGAAGCGGTTCGGGGAGCCACGGCCCGACGTAGGACTCGCGTGTCGCGCGGGCCGACGTCAGCCGGTTGAGGGACAGGTTGGTGACGGTCCGCACCAGGTAGGCGCGGGCGTTCCCGACATCGGAGCGGTCCGCCTTGTTCCAGGCGAGCCACGCGTCCTGGAGGACGTCCTCGGCGTCGGCGACGCTGCCCAGCAGCCGGTACGCGGTGCCGAACAGCAGACGCCGATGCTCGGTGAACGGATCGCCGATGGGTTTCGCGGTCGTCATCGGGCCGGCCGTCCTTCCGTCAGCGGGTGGCCCGGCCACCCTTGGAGAGGTAGGGGTAGACATTGACACGCCTGCTGATCCGGAAGACAGGGATCGGGCTGCTGCTGACGGTCTCCTTGTAGCGGGCGGCCAGGCGCCCGGTGAGGATGAACCGTCGCGGCGTGTCGTCCTTGCGGACGAACTGGATGAGCCCGTCCTTGCGTCCGAGGCTCAGCGGCTGGTGGAAGTACCCGAACCGGAACGGCTTCGGGGTCCGCCCACGCAGAAGTCGCGCGATGTTGTCCGCGGCATGCGTTGCCGTAGGAATGCCGCTCTGGCACGTCCCGTGGATCGGCCCCCACGCCTGCCGGGCGGCAGCGGCGTCCCCAATGGCGAACACGTCCGGATGCGACACCGAGCGCAGTTGCGCGTCGACGACCACGCGTCCGTTCTCGTCCGTGGTGATCCCAGCGGCGGCGGCTACGGCGGGCACGCGCACACCGGTCGTCCACAGGGTCACATCGGACGGGACGACCGAACCGTCCGCGAGCTCGACCCCGTCCAGCAGCACCTTCGCCACGGCCTCGCCGCTGCGCACGGACACACCGAGCCTCTCGAACACCGTCGCCAGGTAGGCGCGCGCCCGGTCACCCGTCATCGAGGCGGGCTCACCCCTGCTGACCAGGGTGACCTTCAGCTCCGGGTGGCTCTCGGCGATCTCGGCCGCCGCCTCCACACCGGTCAGCCCGCCACCGCACACCGTGACCGCCGCGACGCCGGACTCCGCCAGCCGCGCCGCCAGCCGCCGCGGCTCGTCCAGCGTGAACGCGTACTCCTCCGCGCCCGGGACGAGCGACGTGTCGGCGCGGCTCCCGAGCGCGAGCACGAGCGTGTCGTACTTGAGAACACCAAGGTCAGCGAGGGTGACGCGGCGCTCCTCGGGGTCGACCGCCGTGACGCTCCCCTGCCGGAACACGACGCCCGAACCGTCCAGCAGATCGGGGATCCGGTGCACGGTGAGCTCCTGCCCGGCCGCGGTCTGATGGGTGCGCAGCCGCTCCACGAACCGGTCGGACGGGTTGACCAGCGTCACCGTGACGTCCCCGTCACGGCGGGTGCGATGGGCGATCCGGACGGCGCACATCATGCCGGTGTACCCCGCCCCCACCACGACGATGTCCTTGCGCATCTTCCTCATCTCCCTGAGGACGTTCCCGTTGGACGCCCATGGGACAAGCGGGCCGTGCCGTTCGTGACGACTCCGTCCGTGAGCTGCGTCACGCGGGTAGATCGTCGGTCACGGCCCCGGACATATCCGGTCCCCGACGGTGTCGTTCCAGGTCAAAGCGGGTCCGGATATGGCTGGATGCCAGCATGATCCTGTCGCGACGATGGCGGAGGCACCGCCACCTGGCCCCGCCGCTCGCCCTGCTCGGCGCCACGCTCGCGATGGGCGCCGCCGTGATCACCCTCGGCGCCGCCGGAACCGGACACCCGCCCGCCTACCCGCCGGTGACCCCGTCGGCGACGACGAGCTCGTCCACCGCGCTCCGCCCCGGGCCCTACGCGTCTCTCGTCGCCGTGAACCTCACCGTCCACGGCGTCCCGGCGATCGGCCAGCCCGCGTTCGCCGGACGCCTCGGAACGGCCGACACCGAGGACGCCGCCGACGGGCGCCGTGCCGACTACTCCCACGACCCCGACCACGTGAAATCCCTGGTCACCGTCGCGAAACCCTCCGGCGGCACCTCCGGCGACGCCTGGGACGCGACCAGCGACACCGACGCGTTCGGCATGGCCCTCGCGCCGCGCGGCCCCGAACTCCTCCGCATCGCCACCCTCCGCACCGACGCCCGATGCCGTCCGCCGCGGACACGCAACACCCTCACCGAACCGACCATCGCGGGCATCCCGATCGGCGACGGCGCGAAACGCGTCCCCGTCACCGGTGCGCAGCTCGGCTACGACCGCGTCTCGACCGGCGTCCTCAACGTGACGATGACCCGCGTCCAGCGGACGACCCCGGCCACCGCCGAGGCCCGCGCCGAGATCGCCATCGACGGCACGCTGTACGACGAGACCAGCCGCATCTACTCCGGCCCGATCGCCCGGCTCGTCCTCGGCGACGTCCACGCCCAGTGCACCGGCGCGTCCCCCTCGTCCACGCCCCGGCCCACACCGAGACCGGCCGAGCTGAGCGTCCGCAAGACCGTGGACAAGGACCACGTGCGCGCCGGAGGCGTCGTCCGCTACACCCTGACCGTCGAGAACGACGGCGGGAAGCCCATGGACGCCCACTTCGTCGACAACATGGCCCGGATCCTCCGCCGCGGCGACTACAACGGCGACGCGACCGCCACCCGCGGCCGCGTCGCCTACCTCAGACCCCGCCTGACCTGGACGGGCCGCCTCGCCCCCGGCCAGAAGGCGAAGGTCACCTTCACCGCCACCGCCCGCCGCGTCGGCACGATGCGCAACGTCGTCATCTGGGGCGCGCCCTCGGGCCACGTCGTCACCAAGGTCATCCCAAGACGGCCGAGATGACCCGTCCCATCTGTCACACCACCGCGACGCGCTCCGTCGGGGAGACGAGAGCACCGAACGACCAAGGAGCGCGCACCATGTCCACCACCTACACCGTCGTCACCGTCCTGACCGCCGCCTGGATCGGCTTCTCGGCCGTCTCCCTGCTCCGCCGCGCCGACTTCGTCACCCAGCCCCTCGTCGAGTACGGCGTCCCCCGCACCTGGTGGACCGCCCTCGGCACCGCCAAGGCCCTGGGCTCCCTCGGCCTCCTCGCGGGCCTCGCCGTCCCCGCCGTCGGCGTCGCCGCAGCCCTCGGCCTGGCCCTCTACTTCCTCGGAGCCATCGCCACCGTCCTCCGCGTCCACTCCTACAAGACCCTCCCCTACCCCGTCCTCTACCTCACCCTCAGCACCACCACATGACCCGACCAGCCAAGGGCCGTACAGCCCGGGGCCCGGACGGGCAGGATTGGCCGATCAGGGATTGGACGGTCGGGGAGGCGCCCCGGTCCCGAACAACGGGGGCTGCACGGACGCGGGCAGCGGAGGCGGAGCGACAGACGTCGCCTCAGACTCCCCATCGTCATCCGACGGCGAACGCCGCGCCAGCGCGCGAAGCCACCCCAACCCCACAAGTGAGATCGCGAACAGCCCGCCCCAGTCCAGGACCGCGATCAGATGCCCCTGCTCGGACGTGGCCTCCGGCAGATACCCGCGGTCGATCAGCCCGTACTGCCACGCGTCCCCGGTCAACCGAAGCGTCACCGCGATCGCGATGCCGTGCATCGAGTCCCACAGCGCGTGCAGCACCGAAACCCCGAGCCATGCCAGAACGACCAGCCAGCTGATGCGAAACCGGCGCCGCCCCCGCGACGCCGAGAACAGGACCCCGCCCAGGATCGCCGTCCACAGCCCATGCCCGACCGGCGTGAGCACCCCACGAAGAATCTCCGTCTCCACCAGCGCCCAAAGACTGAGCCCGTGCACGGTGAACAGCGCGTTCAACGCATACCCGGCGCTCTCGAACGCCGCGAACCCGAACCCGACCGTCGCGCCGAGCACCAGCCCGTCCCGCGTCGTCCGCATCCGCACCCCAAGAGCCACGTAGATGAGCGCCGCGAGCTTGACCGCCTCCTCGATCAGCCCCACACCCACGTACATCCAGGGCGACGGATGCAGCAGATACGTCTCCAACACCGACGCGCCCAGCAACCCGAGCACGCCACCCACGACGAACGCGCGAAACAGACGAGGAACGGTGATCTCCGCCGACGTCCCATGAGCGTAAGCCCACACCACGAACGCCGCAGGGACCACGAAGCTGCCCAGCAACACGATCGTCGGCAAGAGATTCGAGTTGTCCGTCAACGCCGTGACCAGCACACTCGCCACCCACAACGCCAACCCCGACCCCAGCACCCGAACCCACCCCCGGGCCCCCACAGCCCGAACAACACCCCCCACCCCCATAACCCCGACCTACCCCCACCCACCCCCACCCCAACCCACCCCCGCCCCGACCACCCCACACCCACACCGACTCACCCCACTCCCCACCTCCCCCTGCACTGGCCGCAGCTCCGGCAGCGGACGGCTGGGAACCGGACGTGGCGCACGTGAACTACCCATCCGCGAAACTCCGACCGTCCGCGCTGGGCGGACCACCCGTCCGCGGTGACGGACCCCCGTCCGCGTTACAGCGGGCTACCCCGTCCGAGTTGCAGCGGGTCGCCTCCATCCGCGCTGCGACGAACTGCCTCTGCGCTTCGCCTGCTGACCCGATTCAGCCAGGGTGAGTGGGGCTGGGCTGGATCGGGCTGGCTGTGCGCATACGGGTACCTGGCCAGCTGAAGTCGGAGCGTCCGCAGCAAGAGGCGTCCCCACCGCATGCCTCGAGCGTGACGGGACCTGGCGCTCGGTCAGCGGCGGTCCGCCGCCGACTGGGACGAGGTTCGTCCATCCCGCGCGCCAGCCCGAAGGCCGCCGTCCCCGGCTCGGAAGGCGTTCCTGTAGGCGGACGGAGAGGTGCACATGATGCGGGAGAAGTGGTGGCGGAAGGTGGCCGGGCTGTCGAATCCGACCACGGCGGCGATCTTCTCCACCGGAGTCGCCCCGTCCTCCAACAGAGGCAGGCTGGCCATGATCCGCTGGTGCAGAACCCAGCGCAGCGGACTGGTGCCGGTCTGCCGACCGAAGTGCCGGATGAAGGTACGAGGCGCGAGACAGGCGACGCGCGCGAGTTCGGCGATCGTCAGCGGACTCGTCAGGTTGGCCAAGGCGTAGTCCATGGCACGCGCGATCGCATCGTCCGCCGCCGGCTCCGGAACGGCGGCCGCCACGAACTGGGCCTGGCCTCCGTCCCGATGTGGCGGGACGACGAGCCGTCGCGCGACGGCATTGGCGATCCGCGCGCCGTGATCCTTGCGGACCAGATGCAGGCACAGATCGAGGACGGCCGCGCTCCCCGCGCCGGTGATCACATCATCGCCGTCCACATAAAGAACGTCTGGCGTGACTTCGATCTCCGGATATCGCCGCCGCAGCAGGTCGGCGTACAGCCAGTGAGTCGTGGCCGCCCGCCCGTCGAGCAGCCCGGCGGCGGCCAGGGCGAACGCCCCGGAGCAGTTCGACACGACCCGGGCACCCCGCTCATGCGCTGCCCGTAAGGCGTCCACAAGCGCCCCCGGCACCTCACCACGCACATCGGGAACCGCCACCACGATCAAGGTGTCCGCCGCAGCGAACGCCTCCAGCCCGTGATCAGGCGTCATGTCGAGCCCACCGACCATCCGCAACGGCCCCGGCGTCAGGCCACAGACCCGGAGGTCATACCAGGGCACGCCCAACTCCGGCCGGGCAAGCCCGAACACCTCGACGACCGCACCCAGCTCGAACGGCGCCATCCCGTCAAAGGCCAGTACTGCGACCTCGTGCCCGCGCCCCACCTGGATCATGGCCAGATCTTAACGATCAACGGCATTCACGCCACTGTCCCACCCCCACTCAAACCAGCGACCATCGACAAGACGGTCCACCCGACAGAACACCCACCCACAGATCACCCCCACACAGGCCCCCACACAGACCTCCTCACAGGCCCTGTCAGGGCCGGGCCGTGGCAGGCGGGGTGGGGCGGGGCGTGGGGTTGACCTTGTAGACATCAGTAAGGAGTCGATCGTGACTGTTGATGAGATCCGGACCGAGCGTGCGGCTGTGCGGTTCTTTGCCTCGAGGGTGGCCTTCGAGACCGACCCGTCGGACGTGTTCGCCCAGATGGGGGAGGGGGCGGACAAGGTCATCGTGGTGGACTCGCGAGCCCGTGAGGCGTGGGACATGGGGCGCGTCGCCGGGGCCGTGCACCTGCCCCGGCTGGAGATCGCCGCCCGCCATGGTGAAGTTCTCGATCGGGATGCGCTCGTGGTCGTCTACTGCTGGGGTCCGGGCTGCAACGGCGGGGTGAAGGCCGCCCTGGAGCTGGCCCGGCTCGGTTACAGGGTCAAGGAGATGATCGGCGGGTTCGAGTACTGGGCCCGCGAGGGGTACCCGGTCGAGACCGCCGCCGGTGTCAGCCGTCGTTCTCCAGATCCCCTGACCGCTCCGGTGGCCGGCATCACCTGCGCCTGCTGACCCCTGGCCTCACCTCCTTTCTTCAACGCCGGACGAAAGGGACGGTCCTTTCGCCCGAAAGATCTACCTGGGTGTCCCAGAGCACCATCCCCGCAAGGCCGGACGGGGTGTGCGCTCCACGGACCGCGACCTGCGTCCCGGATCCGCCTCCCCCCTGAGCGGGAGCGGGACGCAGGCGCGGCCTTGGACGTGGACGCCACTCCGCCCCCACCGCGGCAAGCTCGGAGCAGGTCCACGTGACCATCGTCGCCGCCGTCCGGCACGCCTTCCAGCCGACGCCCAAATTGTGGATAACCTGTTCGCAGGGAGGCTTTTCCTCGTGGGTGAGCGGTCCAGCCGTCCACGCAGAGGTCCCGCACCAGAAGGGCTCGGCGGGCCGCGCCTCTGATGGCTGCCTCGCCAGAGACCCCGGGGCATAGCGATCACCTGCGCGCACGTGGACGGACACGGGCGAAGTGGTGCGTGTGACGTGCGCGTCCGTTCGAGATGGGCATAAGCAGGGGGCCTCCCGACGTTAGGATGAACAAATCACTCTTATGACGCCCGCCCGAACTGCGGCGGCGTCACGACTGGCTCGTCCTTGCAGCGCACGAATCACGGCCGCCTCCCCGGCCCCTGTGGTGCCTCCCGAGACGCGCCCCCTCTCGGAAGGTATTGCGTGACCGACGTTTCTGCTGCCCATGCCCCGTCCACCCCTGCGGAGGACATCGCGGACACCGCGAGGGTCGAGGCACAGCCCGGCTTCGCCGAACTCGGCCTGCCGGAGCCGCTCGTATCGGCGCTCGCACGTCAGGGCATCGAGTCCCCGTTCCCGATCCAGTCCGCCGCCATCCCGGACATCATGTTCGGGCGGGACGTGCTCGGCCGCGGTAAGACCGGCTCGGGCAAGACCCTGGCGTTCGGCCTGCCGCTCCTCGCTCGCCTGGAGGGCCGCCGCGCCGAGCCGCGCCGTCCGCTGGGCCTCATCCTCGTGCCCACGCGCGAGCTCGCCCAGCAGGTCGTGACGAACCTGGAGCCCCTCGGCCGCTCCCTGGGCCTGCACTTCAAGACCGTCATCGGCCAGACCTCGATGTTCAAGCAGATCGACGCGCTGCGCCGCGGCGTGGAGATCATCGTGGCGACCCCGGGTCGTCTCAAGGACCTGATGCGTCAGGGCGCCGCCGACCTGTCCGACCTCGAGATGGTCGTGCTGGACGAGGCCGACCACATGGCCGACATGGGCTTCCTGCCGGATGTCACCGACATCCTCGACGAGGCCCGTCCCGGCGGTCAGCGCCTGCTGTTCTCCGCCACCCTGGACAACGACGTGGACGTCCTCGTCAAGCGTTACCTGAACGACCCGGTCAACCATGCGATCGGCCCGGTGGACGAGCCCGTCGACACGATGGACCACCACCTCCTCCTGGTCGCGCCCAAGGAGAAGGCCGCCATCACGGCCGAGATCGCCAACCGTGACGGCCGGACGATCCTGTTCGCACGCACGAAGCACGGCGTGGACCGGCTCGCCAAGCAGCTCACCCAGGCGGGCGTGCGCGCGGCCGGCCTGCACGGCGGCAAGTCCCAGGGGCTCCGCACGCGCACGATCGCCGAGTTCCACGAGGGCACGTTCGACGTCCTCGTGGCCACGGACGTCGCCGCGCGCGGCATCCACGTCGACGGCATCACCCTCGTCATGCACGTGGACCCGCCGGCGGACCACAAGGACTACATGCACCGTGCCGGACGTACCGCGCGTGCGGGCGAGAAGGGCACCGTCGTCACGCTCGTCCTGCCGCACCAGGTGCGTTCGACCTCTTCGATGACCCGCCGCGCGGGCATCGAGGCGCCCAAGCACCGCGTCACGTCCGGTGACGAGGAGCTGGTCCGCCTCACGGGCGCACGGGAGCCGTCCGGTGTGCCGATCGAGGGCCCGGTCATTCCCGAGCGTCCGCGCCGTGAGGCGGGGGGCCGGGGCCGCGGCCGTGGCCGTTACAACGGCCAGCGCCGGTTCCGTGAGGACGGTCCCCGCGGCGGCAGCCGTGAGGGCCGTTCCGAGGGCTCGTTCCGACGGGACCGTGACTTCGGCGGAGAGCGCCGTAGCGGTGGCCAGGGGAACGGGTACCGCGGCGACCGCGAGTTCAACAGCGGCGACCGTGGTTCCGACGGCAACCGCCGTGGCAACGACTCCCGCGGGGACGGATTCCGCCGGAACGACGACCGTCGCGACCGTCCCAACGGGGACGACCGTCGGGACAATGGATTCCGTAACGACCGCCCTGAGGGCGGCGGCTACCGCGGTGACCGTCCCTACGGGAACGACCGTCGCGAGGGTGGCGGCTACCGTGGCGACCGCAACTTCGAGGGTGGCGACCGCCGGGGGAACAACTTCTCCGGTGAGCGCCGCGAGTTCTCGGGTGGCGACCGCCGTGAGGGTGGCCGGGCTCCCCGTGGCGAGCACGGCAGCTTTGCGGGTGGCGACCGCCGTGGCGGCGGCGCCCCGCGCGGAGCGGGCACCGGCCGGCGCAACGGCTCCTACGGCGGTCCCCGCCGTGAGGGCTCCGACCGCAGCCGCGCGCGCTTCAACTAAGCGCTAGAACGCCCAGGACGGGCCGCTGACACTTCGGTGTCGGCGGCCCGTCCGCTTTGTTCACCGGGAAAACAGCACTGTCGACGAGGTTGTCCACAGTTCGGCGCCTCGCTGGCGTCGGCCTCGAGCCCGGCCGAGGATGGATCCCGTCAGCCGTCGAGGGTCGGCGCCAGCCGATCCCGAACCGAACGGGAGGTGATCAAGAAGCCCGAACACGGCCCGCGTCCGAGCGCCGAGGCGGCGAGGTCAGCCCGCTTCCTCTTGGAGCTCGGTGGGAGCGGGAGCGGCTTCGCGGAGCTTGTCCTGGAGAAGCTGGAGGCCTTCCATGCCGTCCAGCGACAGGGCGGCCAGCTCGTCCAGCGAGATGAGGGGCTGGTTCCGGAGCGGAGGCTGCCAGCCCTCCTCCGGGGTGTGGCTGCGGAGGACCTTGGCGGGGACGCCGCCGATGACGGAGTGGTCGGGGAACTCGCCGCGGACCACCGCGCCGCCCGCGACGGCGACGTTCCGCCCCAGCCTGGTGCCGGGGAGGATGATCGCCCCGGTGCCGATCCAGCAGCCGGACCCGATGACGACCGGGTTGTTCTCCGGCCACTGGCGTCCCACGGGCATGTCGAGATCCGCGTAGGTGTGGTTCTGGTCGGTGATGTAGACGTTCGGGCCGGTGAAGACGTCGTCGCCGATCTCGATCGACTGGTGGCCGACGATGTGGGTGCCGCGCCCCAGCGAGCATCCCCTGCCGATCTTCACGATGACGTCCGGGCCGAGGTCCAGGCCCGGCACGAAGCCGGCGGAGATCGTCACGTGGGTGCCGACGAGGGTGTGGGCGCCGATGGAGATCCACGGCTCGCCGTAGATCGCGCCGGACGGGAAGCCGATGCACACGCCCTCACCCAGGTGGGCGAACCGGCGGCGGCCCGGAGTCTCCGGGGTGATCTCGCCATGCCGCTGGACCCACTCCCAGCCCCGATGCACGGCCAGGTGCAGGCCCTGCCTGGCCCTGCGCTTGAGGAGCCCGGCGACCTGCTGCCCCAGCGGACGCGATGTCGGCGACATGGCGCCACCGTACCGGTTGGTAGCACCCCAAAGCCCCCAAGCCCCACCACCCCCAACCCCGACCAACCCCCCACCGCCAGCTCCCCGCCAACCCTCTCGGCCAACCCACGCGTGCAGGTCCCCACGCGTGCAGGTCCCCACGCGTGCGGGCCCATGCGCGCTGGGCTCCACGCGTGCTGGCCCCCACGCGTGCCGGGCTCCATGCGCCGGGTCCCACGTGTGTCGGGCCCATGCGCGCCGGGCCGCGTGTGTCGGGCCCGATGCGCGCCGGGCCGCGTGTGTCGGGCCCCATGCGTGCTGGGCGCCGCGTGCGTCGGGCCCGATGCGCGCTGGGTCCCATGTCCGTCAGGTGCCGTGCGGCGGGCTCTCTGTGAAGCTCTGGGCGGTGGCTTTGGCTTGGGGGTGAGGAGTGGGGAGATGGAGAAGGACCCGGCGGGCGGGTCCTTCTTGGGTGGCGGGGTCGCCGCCGTTATTTGGTGTGGGACGGGACTTGGTCGACGGGTCGGGAGTCGGCCGGTTCGGAGGCGGACTCGTCGGTCATCATGTGGGCGTTCTGGGCGGCGTTTCGGCGGGTCAGTAGGACGCCGGCGACGCAGGCCGCCATCACTCCGGCCAGCAGGGCCACCATGACGCTGCGGGCCCGGCGGGCCGGACGGCGTGGTTCGATGCGGTGGGCCGTCTCGGTGAGCGCGGTGCTCACCTTGGGGCCGAGGTCCGACTCGACGTACTTGGCGGCGACACGCAGCCTTGGAGCGCTCCAGGCCCGGAAGGCCAGCATGCGCTCGGCGGCGATCTCCCGGCTCTGCTGCGCGGCCGGGCCCATCCGCTCCCGTGCCGTCGAGGCGCCGTCGCGCCAGGCGGCCATGCCCTGACGGAACGTCACCTGGGCGCGGCCGAACCGCGAGTCGGCCTCTTGGCGCCGACGGATGCTCATCTTTAGGGACACGCTAACCTCCCTGTTTGCGAGGTCCTGTCAGGCAGCCTTCCCGTGCAGCGGGAGGTAAACCCTGTAAGAGTGATCAAACCGTCACTCAGGGTGGACAGGAGTGCGGCCGACAAAATGCGCCGCGACCGGCTCGAACGCAAGCATCTCGACGAGGAGGGGGCCCGCGTGGCCGAGGAAATCTTTGCGACGCTGAACACCAACAAGGGCAAGATCGTGGTCCAGCTGTACCCGGACAAGGCTCCGGTGACGGTGGACAACTTCGTTGGCCTGGCCGAGGGGACCAAGTCCTGGCGGCACCCCGACACGGGCAAGGAGATGACCGGCACGTCGCTCTACGCCGGGACGATCTTCCACCGCGTGATCAAGGACTTCATGATCCAGGGCGGCGACCCGCTCGGAAAGGGCATCGGGGGCCCCGGGTACGAGTTCCAGGACGAGTTCCACCCCGAGCTGAAGTTCGACCGTCCGTACCTGCTGGCCATGGCGAACGCCGGACCCGGCACCAACGGCTCGCAGTTCTTCATCACCACCAACGTGCAGAACACCCGGCACCTGACCGGCCGCCACACGATCTTCGGCAAGGTCATCGAGGGCACCAACGTGGTGGATGAGATCATCACGGCCCCGACCGGCCGTATGGACCGTCCCGTCGACGACGTCGTCATCGAGTCGGTGACGATCGAGCGGCGCCAGTCGTAAGACTAGGTAGGGGGAGACGGTCCCGGTCCACGTGGACCGGGACCCGTCCCCCGGACCGCCGCCCGGTCCGCGCCCCGGTTCGCCCGGGACGCGTGCCGGCCCCGCCGCCGCAACGCCCAGGCCCCACGGAGCCGCCACCATGAGCACTGACCAACAGCCCGCACCCGAGACGCCGGTCCCGACCTGTTACCGGCACCCGGGCCGGGAGGCCCATCTCCGCTGCAACCGCTGCGACCGGTACATCTGTCCCGACTGCATGCGCGACGCGGCGGTCGGTCACCAGTGCCCGGAGTGCGTCGCCGAGGGTCACAAGGGGACGCGCCGTCCGCGCGCGGCGGCGATGAGCAGGCGGCCGTCCGACATGCCCGTGGTGACCTACGCGCTGATCGCGGCGTGCGTCCTCGCCTACATCGGCGAGATCGCCTCCGAGAAGGTCGTCACGGACTTCATGATGCTCGGCGCCTGGACGCACCCGGACGGCCAGCTCGCCGCCGGCGTCCTGGACGGCGAGTGGTACCGGCTGATCACCTCGGTGTTCCTGCACGAGCCGCTGAAGGGGAACGGCTTCGGGTTCACGCACATCCTGCTGAACATGTGGGCGCTGTACGTGCTGGGCCCGCCGCTGGAGGCGGCGCTCGGCAAGGCGCGCTACCTGTCGCTGTACCTGCTGTCCGGACTGGGCGGGAACATCCTCCTGCTGCTGGTCGACCCCTACGCCAGCGCGGTCGGCGCGTCCGGCGCGATCTTCGGACTGTTCGGCGCGTTCTTCGTGGTCGCGCGGCGGAGCGGGGCGCCCACCGGGCCGATCCTGTTCCTGCTCGCGATCAACCTGATCTTCACGTTCTCGGTGAGCGGGATCTCCTGGGAGGGCCACGTCGGCGGCCTCGTGACCGGCCTCGCCATCGGCTTCGTGTACGCCTACGCCCCGGCCGTCCGGCAGCGCTGGCTGCACATCGCCGCACCCCTCGGCGTCCTGGCCCTGTTCGTCGTCCTCGTCCTTGTGAAGGCCGCCACCTTCACCACGGGCATCGGCACCGGCACCGGCCTCACCTGATCCCTGGCCGGTGGTGCCCTGCCTGGCGGTGCCCTGCCTGGCGGTGCCCTGCCTGGCGGTGCCCCGCCTGGCGGTGCCCCGCCTGGCGGTGCCCCGCCCCGTGGCGACCCCGCCCCGTGGCGACCTCGCCCTGTGGTGGCTCCGACCGGCGGCGGCCGCGTTCGTCGCTGACCGGGGCATGGTCGCACCGGTTCGTTGCCGACCTTGTGCGCAGCGGGACCGTCCCGCTGCCCGCCGTCTGCTCCGTGGCGGCGGGGCGCCTCGTTCGCCGTCCGGCGCCGCTCGCCCTGCGCTCTGCTCGTCCTCTGTCGTTCGTCTGCCTGATCTCGGGTCGCCCGGCCCTGAGGCCTGCCCGGACGTCGCCTGCCCCCAAGTGCGATCTTGAGGGTGCGGGTTGCCGGCCTGAGCCTGAGTTTCGCCCTCAGGCGGCGGCCTTGGGGTGTTGGGGTGGTCGGCTGGGGCGAGGTGCGGGGTGAGATTCGGGGCGGACATCCGTTGGCAGGGGAGGGGGATTGCTTTCCCCAGGCTGTGGACGAGGTCGGCCGGTTCGTTGGAGGGGCGGCTGCCCGCGTTCCCGGAAGGTGGTTACACGGGCAGCACTTCTGGCCGCGGCTCCTCAGGGGAGGCGCGGCTGGACGGGGCGCTGGGGAGACTTTGTCCCCAGCCTGTGGATAACTTTGGTGGATTCAGGCCGTGCGAAAGTGGGTAACGGTCAGCGCCACTTGGTGGACAGACCGACGCCCAGGATGATCGCGACGAAGCCGATTCCCAGGTTCCAGCTCTTCAGGCCGGTCATCAGGGGGATGTCGACGCCCGTCGCGGCGCTGATGTAGTAGACGGCGATCCAGGCCAGGCCGACCAGCCAGAGGACGACCATCGTCGGCGCGAGCCAACGGGGGCTGACCTCGGGCGCCTTGGACTTCTGCGGCGGAGTGTAGACGGCCTTCTTGCGCACTTTGGACTTGGCCACGGTGGGTTCTGTCTCCTCGGGCGGTCGGCCGGCGGCACCGGTCCGCTCATGGGTGGTTTGTCGGTTAGCGTAGTCGCTGGTGAGCAGCGTACGGCGTCGAGCGTGGGGAAGCATCATCCCAGCTCTCACAGTCCTTGCGGGAGCCCTGTTCGCGGCGAGCGCGAGCACGGCCCGCGGTACCGACCTGCGCGACACCGGACGGACCCGGATCACCGAGTTGATCACCTCGGAACAGCGCCGCACGCTGGGCGAACGCGCTCACTACGACCGGTTGCGCCGGGACGTGGACGGGCTGTCGAGGGCCGCCGGACGCGCCGACGCGCGCGTGAACCAGGCCCAGGGCGAGGCGGACCGGCTCGCCGCGCGGGCGGGGATGACCCCGGTCGGCGGGGACGGCGTCCGGGTCGTCCTGGACGACGCGCCCCGCGGCACCCAGGACGCGCCGCCGGCCGGAGCCGGCCCGGACGACCTGGTCGTCCACCAGGCGGACGTGCAGGCGGTCGTGAACGCGCTGTGGGCCGGAGGCGCCCAGGGCATGCAAATTATGGACCAACGGGTGATCGGTACCAGCGCCGTCCGGTGTGTGGGCAATACGCTGATCCTGCAGGGGGTGGTGTACTCGCCGCCGTTCCGGATCACCGCCGTCGGCGACCCGGGCCGGCTCCGCGCCGCGCTGGACGCCTCCTCCGCGATCTCGGTGTACCAGCGGTACGTGCGCGCCTACGGGCTCGGCTGGAAGGTGCACGCGCTCCGGCGGGTGACGCTGCCCGCCTACACCGGGAACGTGACGATGAAGCACGCCACGGTGCCGCCGGACGCGGGCGACTCGGCCGGGGGCCGTCCGCCGGAGTGACCCGGAGGACGACCCGGACGACCCGGACGACCCGGACGACCCGGACGTCCAGGGCGTCCAGGGCGTCCGGTGGCGTGGGTGGTGGAGGGAAGGGGCGGGGCCGGTGCGGGTGCTGATCCGCGGACTGGGCGAGCTGTGCATCACCGCGGGTCTGGTCCTGCTGCTGTTCGTGACCTACGAGCTGTGGGGGACGGGCCGCTACACGCACGAGCAGCAGGACAAGCTCTCCAAGGAGATGATGCGCTCCTGGGCGTCCGAGGGCGCGACCGCCCCGGGGAAGGTCACCACTGAGCGGGTGAGGCTCGGCAAGGGCCTGGCGATGATCCGGATCCCGAGGTTCGGGTCGTCCTACCACTACGTGGTGATCGAGGGCGTCTCTCTGGCCGACCTGCGCAAGGGGCCCGGCCACTATCCCGGCACCCAGCTGCCCGGCGAGGTCGGCAACTTCGTGGTCTCCGGGCACCGGACGACCTACTCCGCGCCGTTCAACCGGGTCGGCGAGCTGAAGCCGGGGGACGAGATCGACGTCGACACCCGGGACGGCAAGTACGTCTACAAGGTCACCGCCAAGCAGGTGGTGGACCCGACGGACGTCCAGGTCACCGCGCCCGTGCCGTTCCATCCCGGGGAGCGGCCGAGCAAGCGGATGATCACCCTCACCACCTGCCACCCGATGTACTCGGCGGCCGAGCGGCTGATCGTGTTCGGCCAGTTGTCCGCCCAGTACCCGCGGGTCACCGGAAAGTAGGAGGACAGGGCATGTACGCGCTGATCTGGCGGCTGCTCCCCGGCGGGTGGCCGCTGAAGACGGCGGTCGCGGCGGGGCTGGCGCTCGTCGTCGCGGTGATCCTCTGGTACGCCGTGTTCCCGTGGGTCGAGCCGCAGATCCAGTTCGACCACGGCGTGATGAACGGCAGCCCCGCCACCGCCCCGTCCAGCCCCTCCCGCCACGGCCCCTGACCTCAGCGGACGCGACGCCAGGGCCCGGGACGGTAGACGCCGTGGCGGTCGATCGTGCCGCCGCGCGCGAACATCCACTCGGCGCCCAGGCCGACCAGGGACGAGCAGGACGTCGAGCCCGCCCCGTGGTGGTTGACGGCGTCCACGTACAGGGTGGTCGGCGTGCCGGGCTCCTTGAGGGCGACGGTCATGCGGACGGCGCGTCCGTCCGGCCGGACGTCGCGGGCGCAGACCTTGGTCCTGAGGTACTCGTGGCCCGTCCCGTGCGGCGGCCCCCAGTGCCCGTGCCCGGAGAGGCCCCGCACGTCCTCGTAGTCGAACGACCCGTACAGGGACGCGGGCGGCGCGGGGAACACGAGCGGAACGCCGGACAGGAGGGCGCGGAAGAGCATGGGGGAGCCTTTCTGATCTCGGAGGGGTTCCGAGAGGTTACGCTCCGCACGTGCACCCGGACCGCGGTTCGGCGTGTTGTGGGGATTCCGGGGAGAATGGACGGGTGCGTGTTCTCGTCGTGGACAACCACGACAGCTTCGTCTTCACGATCGTCCAGTACCTGCGGGAGCTGGGCGCGGACTGCCGGGTGGCCGACCGCGACGACGTCTCCGTGGAGGACGCCCGGGACGTCGCCGGCGTCCTCGTCAGCCCCGGCCCCGGCCATCCCGCGGACGCGGGCGTCGGCCTCGACCTCGTCTGGGACGCCGTGGAGCGCGGCGTCCCGCTGCTCGGCGTCTGCCTCGGCCACCAGGTGATCGGGCATGTCTTCGGCGCGACCGTCGATCACGCGCCGCGGATCGTCCACGGGGAGACGAGCCCGATCGAGCACGACGGCGCGGGGGTGTTCGCGGGGCTGCCGAGCCCGTTCACGGCCACCCGCTACCACTCGCTGTCCGTCCGCCCCGAGACCGTCCCGGACGGCACGCTCGAGGTGACCGCGCGCACCCCGGACGGTGTCGTGATGGGGTTGCGGCACCGGTCGGCGCCCGTCGAGGGCGTGCAGTTCCACCCCGAATCGGTGCTGTCCGCATGTGGCCACGAGCTCTTCCGGAACTGGCTCCTCACCTGCGGCGCATCCGGTTGATCAGACCCCGTGGGGTTTGCGGCGAAAATTCTGAGTGCCTCATGTAACGCCGATACCTCCGGGTACGAAGACCATAGCGAGAGGGCTTCCGCCATTGCCCCCGAGTGGCGGAGGCCCTTTCCCATGTCCAGAGCACGTCCGGGCGGCTTCCCGCCCGCCCGCCCCGGAACCGAACGCCGCAGGCCCGGCCCCCACGAAGGGGACCGGGCCTGCCACGTTCAGACCGTCACTGCTGCGGCGGCGGACCCTGGGTCTGGTCCGGCGGCGGCGTCGCCTGCTGCGGCGGCGTCACGATCACCGTCACGGACGAACCGGACGGCAGCTTCGTGCCCGGCTGCGGGCTGACGTTCCACACCACGCCCGGCGGGATCGTCGGGTCCGGCGAGGCCTGCTCCTGGACGACGCAGGTCAGCTTCAGGCGCCTGAGCCGCTGGCACGCGACGTCCTTCGGCAGGCGCTGGAGGTTCGGCACCGCGACGTCCTGCGCCCCGGACGAGATGTACAGGGTGATCGAGGAGTTCGGCGCGACCTGCTCGCCGCCCTTCGGGTCGGTCCTGATCGCCATGCCCTGCTGGACCTCGTTGGACGCGATCCGCTGGATGTCGACCTTGAAGCCGCGGCCCTCCAGGGTGCTCTTCGCGTCGGCCTCGGCCGTGCCGCTGACGTCCGGGACGTCCACCTTCTTCGGTGGCTCCGGACCCCGGGACACCACGAGGGCGACCATCGAGCCCTTCTTGGCCGCCGTGCCCTCGGCGGGGTCGGACCTGATGACCTTCCCCTTGTCGACGTCCTTGTTGTACTCCTTCTGCGGGTCCGCGGCGACGGTGAAGCCCTGGTCCTTGAGGGCCTTGGTGGCCTCGTCGACGCTCATGTTCGCGACGGCCGCGACCTTGACCGTGTCGCTGCCGCCGGGCGGTGCGATCAGCCAGCCGAGCAGCGCGGCGACCGCCAGCACGGCCACCGCCGCGCCGATCCAGATGGCCGCCTTGCTGCCGCCGCCCTTGCCGCCGTCGCCGTGGCGTCCGCGGTCGTAGTCGCCGTCCTGCCGGTAGTCGCCGTACTGGACGGGCGGCAGGTCGTAGCCGTCCTGCCGCTGCACCTGCGTCGCGCCCATGACCTGGGTGTGCTGCTGCGGCTGGTGGACGGCCGTGGGCGCCGCGCCCAGCATCATCGTGGACGCCGCGGTCGACGTCACCGGCTGCCCGTGCAGGGCCCGCTGGACCTCCTGCCGGAACTCGCCGGCGTTCTGGTAGCGGTCCGCGGCGGCCTTCGCCATCGCCTTCAGGACGATCGCGTCCGCCCACTGCGGGATGTCCGGATCGATCTGGGACGGCGGCGTCGGCTCCTCCCGGACGTGCTGGTAGGCGATCGCGACCGGGGAGTCGCCGGTGAACGGCGGACGCCCGGTCAGCAGCTCGTACAGCACGCAGCCGGTCGAGTAGAGGTCGCTGCGGGCGTCCACGCGCTCGCCCCGCGCCTGCTCGGGCGACAGGTACTGCGCGGTGCCGATGACCTGCGCGGTCTGGGTCATCGTGGACGCCGCGTCCGACATCGCGCGCGCGATGCCGAAGTCCATCACCTTGACCTCGTGCTGCCGGGTCAGCATCACGTTGGCCGGCTTGATGTCGCGGTGGACGATGCCGCCGCGGTGGCTGTAGTCGAGGGCGCGCAGGATCCCGTCGGTGATCTCCAGCGCCTTCTGCGGCATCAGCGCCCGGTTCTCGCGCAGCAGGTCGCGCAGCGTCGAACCGTCCACGTACTCCATGACGATGTACGGGATGGGGGTGTCGCCGACGGCGTCCTCGCCGGTGTCGTACACCGCGATGACCGACGGGTGGTTCAGGGACGCCGCCGACTGCGCCTCGCGCCGGAACCGCTCCTGGAAGATCGGGTCGCGGGCCAGGTCCGGGCGCAAGGTCTTGACCGCGACCACGCGGTCGAGCCTCAGGTCACGCGCACGATAGACCTCGGCCATGCCGCCGCGTCCGATCACGGACTCCAGCTCGTAGCGGCCGCCGAGCAGCCGAGGTTGACTCATCTGTGCACTTTCCCTCGTACGTCGTCACCCTGTCCCCCGAACCTAGCCGCCCGCCACGGGGACGCGGCGGAGCCGGGCTCGGAGTTGACGGAGTCGTGGCGCGTCCGTCCGGGGTGGGACCCGGCCGGACGAAGCGCCCCGCTCCGGCCGGTGCGCGCCGTCCCGTCCAGGCCGGGAGACGTCGTCCCGGCCAGGGGGAGGCGCGCCCCGTCCTGGCTCCCCGTGAGGGTACCCGTGCTCACTTCTTCATCACCGCCTGCATGATGGCGGCGGCGATCGGGCCGGCGCCGTGCGCGCCGTCCCCCTTGCCCTCGCTGACCACCGCGAACGCGTAGCGCGGGTGGTCGGACGGGCCGAAACCGACGAACCAGCGGGCGTTCGGGAATTCCGCCCCCTGCTCGGCGGTGCCGGTCTTGCCCGCGATGTTGGAACCCTGGAGGATCGTGGCGGTGCCCTCGGACACGACGGCGCGCATCATGTCCCGCAGCTGGCTCGCCGTGTCCGACGACATGGGCTGGGAGAACACCTTCGGGGACGCCTTGTAGACCTCGGACTGGTCCTTGGCGGTGGCGCGGTTCACGACGTACGGCTGCATGATCTTGCCGCCGTTGGCGACCGCCTCGGCGACCATGGCCATCTGCAGCGGGGTCGCCTGGACGTTCTCCTGGCCGATGCCGGAGCGCGCGGTGGCGTCCTTGCCGGTCGGGATGGACTTGCCGGTCGCCAGGTCGGGGATCGAGACCGGGACCTGGCTCTTGGCCGACCGCATCAGGGGCTCGACCCGGATGTTCTGCCCGAACCCGAACTTGGCCGCGCCCGCGTTCAGCTTGTCGATGCCGAGGTCGAGCGCCATCTGGCCGAACGTGGTGTTGCAGGACTCGGCGAAGGCGCCCTTCAGCGACGCCGTGCCCGCGCAGCTACCGCCGTCGTGCGAGTTCGGCAGCTCCTTGCCCGACTCCGGCAGGGTCATATGACCCGTCTTGACCTGGCTGTTCTCGTTCAGGTGGAGCTCTTCCATACCGATCGCGGCGACGACCGTCTTGAAGGACGACCCGGGCGGGAACACCTCGCTCATCCCGTTGTCGATCAGCGGCTTGATGATGTCGGTGGTCTTGTCCATCTGCTCGAGCAGCTGGCCGCCCTTGGTCCCCTTCTGCGGGGCCACGTCGGTCGGGTCGAACGACGAGTTGGACGCCAGGACCTTGATCGCGCCGGTCTTGATGTCCACGACGGCCGCGCCGGAACGCCGGGTCGTCCCGTTCACGAGCTTCTCGTAGGCGATCCGCTGGGCCGCGGGGTCGATGCTCAGGTCGACGTTGCCGCCCTCGGGCTTCTTGCCGATGAACTGGTCGAACCACCGCTGGTGCGTGATCCGCTTGTCGGTGCCGGCGAGCAGGCCGTTGTAGGCCAGCTCGACCTTGGAGCCGCCGCCGTTGAAGTAACCGGTGACCGGCGAGAAGACCTTGCCGTCCTTGTAGTTGCGGCCGTACTTGGGGTTGTCCTTGCCCGTCGGCGTGGACCAGGCGAGGACCTCGCCGCCCGCGGTGATCTGCCCGCGCGGGTTGTTGAACACCTGGCTGATCTGGCGCGTGTTGTTCGGGTCGCTCTGCAGCTTGTCGGCCTGGCTGCCCTGCACGTAGTTCACCTGGGCCATCAGCCCGAAGAACAGCAGCAGGGCGAACACCGCGACCCGCCGGACCGGCTTGTCCATGTTCACGACGCGGCTTCTCCTCGCTGGGGGGCTTGGGGGCTACGGGGACGGTGGGGCCGGGGAGCGGGGCCCCGGAGGCACGGGCGGCCCTGAAGGCACGGGCGGCCCTGAAGGGACGGGCGGCACTGAAGGGCTGGGCGGCGCGGGAGGGACGGGCGGCGCGGCGACGCCGGGCGGGCGCCCCGCGCCCCGGGGGCCGCGGGACGGGAGGTCATCGCAGGCTCACGATCTGCGTCATCCCCTCGTCCTGGATGGCCTGCGGCGCGGGCTTGCGGGCGTCGTGGCTCATCCGGACCAGGATCGCGATCAGGATCCAGTTCGCCATCAGCGACGACCCGCCCTGGGACAGGAACGGCGTGGTCAGACCGGTCAGCGGGATCAGCTTGGTCACGCCGCCGACGATCACGAACACCTGGAGGGCCAGGGCGAACGACACCCCGCCCGCGAACAGCTTGAGGTACGGGTCGCGCGCCGCGACGGCGGTCTTCATCCCGCGCTGGACGATCAGCGCGTACATGAGCAGCAGCGTCATCAGGCCGGTGAGGCCCAGCTCCTCGCCCATGGAGTCGAAGATGAAGTCGCTGAACGACAGCGGGGTCTGCCACGGCTTGCCCTGCCCGAGCCCGGTGCCGAGCACCCCGCCCTGGCCGAGCGCGAACATCCCCTTCATCAGCTGGGCGCTGTCGGAGTACTCGCCGCCCATCTTCGTGCAGGCCCACCAGCCCGGCCCGACGAGCCGGGTCTGCAGCGCCGTGGCCTTCTGCCCCGCCGCGTCCTGCTGCTGGGCCTTGGCCTCGAGGGTGACCTTGGCCTGCTTGAAGATGTCGGTGTTCGGGTTGACCGGGACGACCTTGCCGTTCTTCATCAGGCAGCCGCCGTCGAAGTACGGGCGGGGGTTCTGCCAGATGTCGATGCGCTGGTTCACGTGCGCCATGAACGGCAGCAGCGTGATGACGAAGACCGCGACGGCCAGCAGGCCGACGCCGATCATCACCCAGGAGACCCGCTGCGTGGCGATGTACAGCATCGACACGAACAGGCCGAAGTACAGCAGCGCGGTGCCGAGGTCCTTCTGGATGAACAGGACGCCGAGGCACAGCACCCAGATCACCATGACCGGGCCGAGGTCGCGGGCACGCGGCAGCGACAGCGGGCCGATCTTCTTGCCGATCAGCGACATCGCCTGCCGCTTGTTCACCAGATACCCGGCGAAGAACGCGACCAGCATCAGCTTGGCGAACTCACCCGGCTGCACCGAGAAACCGCCGACGTTGATCCACACCCGCGCGCCGTTGATCTCCGCGCCGATGCCCGGGACGATCGGCAGCAGCAGCATGACGATCGCGCCGAGACCGATGATGTAGGTGTAGCGCTGCGCGGTCTTCGGCGTGAACGAGAGCTTCGCGTCCGGGTTGCTGGTGTCGCGCATGATCGCGATCGCGGCGACGAACAGCGCGATCCCGACGAACGTCCAGATCAGCTGGCCCGACGCGTCGGCCGCGTCCCTGATGACCTTCTTGCCCGCGAGCTCGGCGGCCTTGCGGTCGGCGCTGGTGTCCAGGTCGAGCCGGTAGATCATGGCCAGGCCGAGGCCGTTCAGCGCCACCGCCAGCGGCAGCAGCAGCGGATCGGCGAACGGCGCGAACCGCAGCTGCGCGGCGTAGGCGACCAGCGCCAGGATGACCAGGCCGCCGCCATAGACGAACAGCCCGGCCGGGATCGACCCGTCACGGGCGAGGCCGACCTCGGCGAACGCCGCCAGCGTCAGCACCATGGCGAACCCCAGCAGCGCCAGCGAGGCGGCGTTGCGGCGCTGGTACGGAATCTGCGCCCGGATCTGCTCCCCGAGAGCGTGCATGCGTTACGACCTGCCCCTCGACGGAGCGGGACAGTCCTTGATCGTGGGGTGCGCCCCCCGGCACAGGTCCACCCGCGCGGACAGCTCGGCGATCTTCTTGTCGGCCCCGGCCACGCCGACGTAGGTGAACTTCCCGTCGCGGACCGAGTTCTGGTCGGACGTCGGGAGCTCGCTCACCGTGATGGTGCCGGGCTTGACGGTCGTGGGCGCGCAGTCGCTCTGCTCGACGCCCCGTTTGATCGCGACCTTGCCGCCCTCGTCGCGCAGGCTGTACTTGCAGACGGCCTTGACGAGGTCGTCCAGCGCCTGCGGGCCCTTCACCGTGTAGGTCGCGCGGACGGCCTGGGCGCGGTCCTGCGGCAGGTCGGACACCTTGATCGGCGGGTTCGGCTGCTCGTCGGCCTTACGGGACAGGCTGATCAGCGGCATCTTCTGTGTCGTTCCACGGAACAACACGACGTTGCCGTTCTGCTCGCCGACGTAGTAGCCGGCGCGCGCGGTCTGGATGAAGAAGACCCCGCCGCCGGCGACGGCGACGACGAACACGCCCGCCACGACCACGAGCCACAGCCAGCGGCGCGGGCCGCGGTGCGCGCGCTTGGCGGCGCGGCGCTCACGGCGTCCGGCGGGCTGGAACTGCTGCTCGGCGGCGAACTGCTGAGGCTCCTGGTACCGCGGATCCGGGACGGTCGCCTGCGGACCGGTCCCACCGGGGCCGGGCTGCGGAGCACCGGGGTGCTGCATCGGCGGCCGCTCGTCCACCGCGACGGGCTGCTGCGGCATCGTGTCGCGCAACTGCGCGGCGCGGCTCGCCGGAGTGTCGCCCGGCCCCCCGGGCATCCCCGGGCCGGGAGGCATGCCGGGGCCGCCGGGCGCGTTCGGGTCGCCGGGAACCGGCGGCGGGCCCGCGCTCGCCGCCGCGCCCACGGCACGTCCCTGGCTGGGAGGCGGCGGCTGGTCGCCCAGCTCCACCACGTCCGCGCAGACGCAGGTGATGTTGTCCGGCCCGCCGCCCCGGTTCGCCAGGTCGATCAGCTGCCGGACGGCGTGGTCGGTGTCCTCCGCGTCGGTCAGCACCTGGAAGATCGTCTCGGCGGTGACCACCGTGGACAGGCCGTCCGAGCACAGCAGATAGCGGTCGCCCGCCTTCGCCTCGCGGAGCGACAGGTCCGGGTCGATCTCGCCGCGGCCGTCCATCGCGCGCAGCAGCAGCGAGCGCTGCGGGTGCGAGGCGGCCTCGTCCGGGCTGATCCGGCCCTCGTCGACGAGCGACTGCACCAGCGTGTGGTCGTGCGTGATCTGGAACAGGCTGCCGTCGCGCAGCAGATAGGCGCGCGAGTCGCCGATGTGCACGAGGGCGATCTGGTTGCCCGCCCACAGCATCGCCGTCAGCGTCGTGCCCATGCCCTGCAACGCGGGGTCGGACTCGACGATCCGGTGCAGGTTCTCGTTCGCGGCCTTGACCGTGTGCTCGAGCGCGGCGAGCAGCTCGGTCGCGGGCATGGCCTTGTCCAGCTTGCGGATCTCGGAGATCGCGGCCGCGCTGGCGATCTCGCCGCCGACGTGGCCGCCCATTCCGTCGGCCACGGCGAGCAGATGTGTGCCCGCGTAGCCCGAGTCCTCGTTGCCCTCACGCAGCATGCCCACGTCGGACCGGGCGGAGTAGCGGATTCCCAGAGTCATTTGCGCAGCTCGATCACGGTCTTGCCGATACGGATCGGGACGCCCGGCGGCACCGGCATCGGACGGGTCACCTTCGTGCGGCCCAGATAGGTCCCATTGGTCGAACCGAGATCTTCCACGATCCACTGGCCGTCCTGCGCGTAAATCCGGGCATGTCGGCTCGAAGCGTAGTCGTCGGTCACCACGAGCGTCGCGTCATTCGCGCGCCCGATGGTGATCGGCACCCCGGTCAGATCGATGATGGTCCCGGTCCGCTCGCCCTGGACGACCACCAGGCGGGTCGGCCCTCCACCGCCCCGCTGACCCCCGTGCGGAGGCGGACCCTGGGGGATCCCCTGCGGCGGCCCCTGCGGAGGTCCCGGCGGCGGGCCCTGCGGCGGCCGCGCGGCGGCCTTCGGCGGTCGCTGCTGGACGGCCCGCGAGGCGCGGCTCGCCGCCCGGCTCGCGGCCTTCGTCGCGGCCTTCGAGCCGAACAGGTCGGCCCGGATCACTCCGACGGCCGCGATGACGAACAGCCAGAGCACCGCCAGGAACGCCAGCTTGATCAGCGTGAGGGTGAAGTCGGACATCGGAGTCGGGGTTACTCCCTATCGCGGCGGAACACGAGTGTGGTGCGCCCCATCGTCACACGGGAGCCGTCCACCAGGGTGACCCGCCGGATCGGCTGACCGTTGACGAAGGAACCGTTGGTCGACCCTAGATCGACAAGCGCGATTTCGGGACCTTCTACACGGATCTCGGCATGGTGCCGCGAAACCCCCGGATCCACCAAACGAAGGTCGCAGTCCGTACCGCGCCCGAGCAAGGTGACCGGAGTGTTGATCTCATACGTGCTCTGATGCGCCGGGCCGTTGTCCATCGTCGTGGTGACCAGCAGCCGCGGATTGCCGCCGAACGCGCCACCGGGGCCGCGCGGATAGTCCGACGGCGGCCGGCGGATCTCCCCGCCCTCCACCGTGGAACCGCGGATCACCCCGGACCGGATCCGGAACATGCCCGTCGCCAGGTCGTCGGCGTTCTCGAACCGGACGCGCACCGGCCCGACGAAGGAGTACCCCTGCTCCTTCGCGTACTCGCGCGCGAGGTTCGCCAGCTCCTGGCTCAGACTGTCGGCGTACACCTGGAGCCGCTGGCCGTCCTGCTGCGAGATCTCCACGACGAAGTCGTTCGGCACCAGGGTGCGGCCCGCCGCGACGATCGCGGCCCGGTCGTCCATCTCGCGCTGCACGGCGCTGGCCACCTCGACCGGCTGGAGCTCGGACTTGAACGCCCGGGCGAAGGCACCTTCGACCATGCCCTCGAGCCGTCGCTCGAAGCGCTGAATGACGCCCACGGGCACCTCCCTTCCCCACTGGTAGACGATCGTATCGGTGTCAAGGTTCGCTAGAAGTATCCGGTTGCCGAACCACCCCCCAGACCGTGCTAATCTCTTCCTGCACCCGGAAACGGGGCAACACCCGGGGCGGGTGGCGGAACGGCAGACGCGCACGGTTCAGGTCCGTGTGTCCGAAAGGATGTGAGGGTTCAAATCCCTCCTCGCCCACGTAGATCCTAGGGTCAGTGTGCTCGCTGAAAGCGCGAGCCGCTGGCCCTACTTCGTTTTTCCCGGGGGGCGACCCCCGGAGCCCCCGATGTGGGGGGCTGCCGCCCCCCACGCCCCCCTCGCGGCTGGGCTTGTCGGGTTACGTTCCGGTTCCTGCGGGTCCATGTTTTCCCGGCTCTGCCGGGGCCTCGGCTTCGCCATCGGTGTTGCGGGCCTCGGCTTCGCCATCGGCCCCCTCCGGTGTGGGGCCTTTGGCCTTAGTGGACTTCCAGGTTGGCCATCATGCCCATGTCCTCGTGTTCGGCGTTGTGGCAGTGGAAGAGGTAGCGGCCCCGGTAGGCGTCGAAGCGGGTGATGATCTCGGCGGTCTCTCCGGGACGCAAGGAAATGGTGTCCTTCAGGCCCGCGTCCTGGGGGCGGGGGGCGCGTCCGCCTCGGGAGAGGACCCTGAAGCCGACCAGGTGGAGGTGGACGGGGTGGTGGACGTCCGCGACGAGGCGCCAGAGTTCGACGTCGCCCAGGCGGACGGTGACGTCGGTGCGTGACGGGTCGAAGGGCTTGCCGCCGATGAGCCAGCCGTGGCCGCCGTTCATGCGTCCGGCGCGGAAGGAGAAGTCGCGGACGCGGGTGGCCTCTCCGCGGCGCCAGGTCGGGAGGTCGTTCGAGAGGGTGCGGGGGATGCGGGTGTCGTCCTTTGTTCTCCGGGTGACGCGGAAGGCCATGACGTCGCGGGTTCGGCCGGAGCCCAGGCGGTTGATGATCCTTACTTTGGTGCCGGGCTTGACGTCCTTGAAGTCGATGACGACGTCGTAGCGTTCGGCCGGGGCGATGGGGATGGTCCGGTGGGTGACCGGGGTTGTCAGGAGCCCTTGGTCCGCGCCGATCTGGACGAGGTCCAGGCGGCGGCCGTCGTCGGTGACGGCCTCCAGTTCGTAGTGGCGCGCGTTCGAGGCGTTCAGGACGCGGAGGCGGTGGCGGGCCGCGTCGACCTCGTGGACGGGCCAGGGGGCGCCGTTGACGAGGATGACGTCGCCCAGGACTCCGGCGAGGTACTCCTCCTTGACGCCCGGCTTCGTGCGGAGGGTGGGGTCCAGGGACGGGTAGCGGAGGGTGCCGTCCGCGGAGAAGGCGCGGTCGGTGATCGCCAGGGGGATCTCGCGGGGGCCGGCGGGGAGGCCGAGCGAGTCCTCGGCGTCGTCGCGGATGATGTGCAGGCCGGCGAGGCCGCGCCAGATCGCGGGGGCGGTGAAGTCCATGCGGTGGTCGTGGTACCAGAGCATGGTCGGGCGCTGGTCCATGGGGAACGTGTAGTCGCGGGTCAGGCGGGACTCGACGGCTCGCGGGTCGCGCATGCCCGACATGCCGTCCATGTGCATGCCGTTCATCCGGGCGGGTTCGTGCCAGTCCCTGGGGAGGACCAGGTCGGTGGGGTAGCCGTCCGAGGACGCCGGGGTGCGGCCGCCGTGGAGGTGGACGACCGTGGGGACGGGGAGTTCGTTGCGGTGCCGGACGATGACGGGGCGGCCTCGGCGGGCCTCGATCGTCGGGCCCGGGAAGGTGCCGTCGTACGTCCAGAGGGGTGTTCTGACGCCGGGCAGGATCTCGGCCGTCGTCTCGCGCTGGGTGATCTCGTAGCGGTCGACGCCGCCTGTGGTGGCGAGCGGCTTCAGGGTGCGGGGGATCGGCAGGGGGACCTGGTACGGGGGTGGGAGGGGCGCCTGGCCGGCCAGGTGGGCGCCGGTTCTCGGGGGGCGGCGGGCCAGGGCGCTCGCGGTGGTGAGGCCTGTGAACGCCACGAGGCCGAGTGCTCCGCCGACGCCGAGCGCGTGGCGGCGGGTCAGGTCAGTCATGGGTGGGCTCCTGGCGCCAGACGGCGACGAACTGGACGACGAGCGCGGCGATGGTCGCCACGCCGAGGGGGAGGTGCAGCCAGAGGGCGCCCGCCTGTCCGGCGAAGTACTGGACGGTCTCGGCGGCGACGAGGGCGAGGGTGGCGGCGAACGGCCCGACGCGGCGCAGGCGGACCCAGACGACGATCGCGACGATCAGCTGGACGTAGCCGAGGGACGTGGTGACGTTGGCGCCCGTCGCGTGCATGCGCAGCCCGTCGAAGTCGCCGCTGAGGAGCACCCCGGCGAACACCGGCTGGCCGAAGATCGCCACGACGTGGAGGCCGACGATCGTCCTGAGCGTCCACCACACGGGACTTGTTCTGTGTTCGACGTCGGTCGTGGTGGCCATGCTGCGCCTTTCGTCAGGTGTCGTGATCGTCCTGACGTTATGACTCGAGTGTGCTGGTGTCTAAGATCAGTATTGCTATGGGGTTATGTTCGTGGAGGCATGCGTGGATCTGAACTCGCTTCGGCAGTTCCTTGTGGTGGCTCGGCTGGAGCATCTGAGCCGGGCGGCCGAGGAGCTGCGGGTCGCGCAGCCGTCGCTGAGCCGGACGATCGCGCGGCTGGAGGGCGAGCTCGGCACGCCGCTGTTCGACCGGGCCGGGCGGCTCCGGCTGAACGACACGGGACGGTTGTTCCGGGGGTACGTCGAACGGTCGCTCGGGGAGCTCGAGGCGGGGCGGCGGGCCGTCGCCGAGGCGGCCGGTGAGGGGTTCGGGAGCGTGCGGCTGGCGTCCGAGACGCTGATGACGTTCACGGGGCCGCTGGCGGCCTACAAGCGGGCGCATCCGGACATCGAGGTCGAGCTTCACCAGATGCCCGCGGCGGACATGGCGCGCGCCCTCCTGGCCCAGGAGGTCGACCTCTGCGTGGCCTCGCAGCCGATCCCGGCGGACGGGCTGGAGTCCGTCCAGCTGGTGGACGAGGCGGTGTGGCTGGTCGCGCCCCCGGACCATCCGCTGGCGGGACGCGCGTCGGTGACCGTCGAGGAGCTGGCCGGTGAGCCGTTCATCTCGACGCACAAGGGGCACTGGCAGCGGCGGCTGCTCGACCGGCTGTTCGCGGCGCGGGGCCTCACGCCCCGGATCGTCTGCGAGGGGGACGAGGCGAGCGCGATCGCCGAGCTGATCAAGGCGGGGCTGGGGGTCGGGCTCGTCCCCGCGCTGGCCCGGCGGTCGGACGCGGGCCCGCCCAGCGCCTGGATCGCGGTGGACGGTCCCGATTGCCGGCGGGTGCTCACCATGTACTGGGGAGCGGGCGGTCACCTGTCCACGGCCGCGCGGCTGATGCGGACGACCCTCGCGGAATGGGAGTGGGCCTGACGTTGTGAGGGGCTGCGTCGTCGTAGGGGTAAGGCATTCGTGAGAGGAAGGGGCCGTCGGTGATGACGACGCGGCGTGCGGAGGACGAGTCCGAGATCCGGGGCCGGCTCGGCGAGGTGGTCGAGCGGATCGGTGAGAAGGACATCGAGGCGCTGAAGGGGCTGTACGCGGAGGACGTCGTGTCGTTCGACGTCGAGCCGCCGCTGCAGCACGTCGGGGTCGAGGCGAAGATGGCGAACTGGGAGAAGGTGTTCGCGATCTTCGACGAGGTCGCCTACGAGCTGCGTGACCTGGTGGTCACCGTGGGCGGGGACGTGGCGTTCGGGCACGGCTTCGGACGGCTCAGCGGCACCCTGCGGGACGGGACGGCGACCGAGGGCATGTGGGTCCGCGGCACGTTCTGCTTCGAGCGGGTCGATGGTGCGTGGCTGATCGTCCACGACCAGGCGTCCGTGCCGTTCGACATCGTGACGGGCAAGGGCGTCACCGATCTCCGGCCCTAGCGGTGACCAGGCCCGACTCGTAGGCGACGATCACGAGCTGGGCGCGGTCGCGGGCCTGGAGCTTGGTGAGCAGGCGTCCGATGTAGGTCTTCACGGTCGCCAGGCTCAGGTGCAGGCGCTCGGCGATCTCGGTGTTGGACAGGCCCCGGGCCACCAGGGTCAGGACCTGGCGTTCGCGGTCGGTGACGCCGTCGAGCGCCGGTGACGGCGCGGGCTCGGAGGCCGGATGGCGGGCGAACTCGGCGATGAGGCGGCGGGTCACGGCCGGGGCGAGGAGCGCCTCGCCCGCGGCGACGACGCGGACGGCGTTGAGGAGGTCGGCGGGCGGGGTGTCCTTGAGGAGGAACCCGGCGGCGCCCGCGCGCAGCGCGGAGAAGACGTGCGCGTCCATGTCGAACATGGTCAGGATGAGGACGCGGACGCCGGCGGTGTCCGCGGACCCCTGGATCCGGCGGGTGGCCTCGATGCCGTCCATGTGCGGCATGCGGACGTCCATGAGGACGACGTCGGGGCGCAGCGCGCGGCAGAGGTCGACGGCCTCGGCGCCGGTCGCGGCCTCACCGACCACGGTGAGGTCGGGGGTCGTCTCGATGAGGGCCCGGAAGCTGCCGCGCAGGAGGGCCTGGTCGTCGGCGACGAGCACGCGGATCGGGTCCCCGGTCACCGGTCGTTCCTGAGAGTGGCGGTGACGGCGAAGCCGCCCTCGGGACGGGGACGGGCGTCGAGGGAGCCGCCGTACATCGCGACGCGTTCGCGCATCCCGACGAGGCCGTGGCCGCCGGGGGACGCGGGTGTTGGACGGGTCGTCGTGCCGTCGTCCACGACCCGGATGCTCACCTGCCGGGACGAGACGTCCACCGTGACCCGGCACCGGGTGGGAGCCGCGTGCTTCACCACGTTGGTGAGGGCCTCCTGGATGATCCGGTAGACGGTGAGCTGAAGCGCTTCGGGAAGATCGTATTCGCCGGACACCGTGAGCTCGACGTCCACTCCGGCCGTCCGGGCATGTGCGGCGAGGTCCTCCAGGCCGTCGCGTCCGGGCGGGGCGAGGTCGGTTCCGGGCGCGGAGTCGCGGCGCAGCATCTCGAGCAGGCGCCGCATCTCGGCGAGCCCGTCGCGGCTCGTCCGCTCGATGACGCGCAGCGCGTCGCGCGCCTCGTCGGGGCGTGCCTCCGCGATGTGGTTGGCGACGCCCGCCTTCACGGCGATGAGGCCCATGCCGTGGGTGACGACGTCGTGGAGTTCGCGGGCGATGCGCAGGCGTTCGTCGGCGACGATCCGGCGGACGCGTTGGTCTTCCAGGTCGGTGGCGTTCCAGCGGCGCCGGCGCAGTTTGTTACCGGTCAGCCAGGCGGTGGTGAGGAGTGCACAGGTCACCAACGTCCAGGCGAGGGCCGTTGTCGTGCCGTATCGGGGGTGGGTCAGTTGGGCCGTCAAGGTGGAGATGGTTGCGGCGGTGGTGCATTCGGCCAGGGCGCGGGCGGAGCGCTTCGTGGGTTCGATGGTCGCGACTGTGGAGAGGGCCAGGGCCGTCGCGACGAACGGATCCCATAGGACGCCGGTCACGGCTGCGAGCGACGACAGGGCGGCGGTGGCCGTCAGCGAGCGGCGGGGCCATCGGCGGCGGACGGCCACGGTCAGGCCGAGCGCGGCGGCGACCAGGCAGGACGCGAGGAAGTGCGGGGCGAAGCCGGGGCGGTCCTTGAGCATGTTCCCGGCGACGACGACGTCCGCGGCGGTCAGCAGCAGCGCCAGGGGCACGTCGAGGGCGCGCGGCAGGCCCCGGCGTATGTCCTGCGCCTGGCGGATCTCGAAGTCGGCTTCGTCCACGTTCCGCACGTTATCGGCGCAGGTCGTGGCGGGGCGTCAGCCCAGGATGGATCATCCCTGGGGATGATCGGGGGTGGTGAGGTGTCGGTCTTGGTCGGATTCGGCGGGTGGGGGTGTGTCGGCAGCCTGGGGTCATGAACTCGACGCAATTCGTGTTTCCGGGGCGTTGGCTGGGGGGTGCCTCGCTGGTCCTCGGGCCTTCGCTGGTGCTTCTCGGGGTGCTCCTGAGGGTGCGGTTCCACTTCTTCTTCCCGGACCAGCTGGCCGCCTATGGCGACCATCCCGCGCTGATGACCGCGTCCTACAGCTGCTTCGCGGCCGGGACGGTGGCGTTGTGGCCCGCCGTCGGCGCGCTGGCCGTCCGGGTGGGTGCTCGGCGTCCGGGGACGGCGGCGCTCGGGGCCGGGCTCGCCACGGTGGGGTTGTTCGCGCGCACCTTTCACGCGGGGGCGGATCATCTGGCCTTCGGGCTTGTCGACTCCCAGGGGCGGACGACGGCCACCGCTGCCGTGGCCGCTTCCTACCAGGCGTTTCATCTGTTCCAGTACACGCCGTTCGCGATCATGTTCGGGTGGGCCGTGCTGGCGTTCGGGGCTTGGAGGGCTGGTGTGCTGGGCCCTGTGCGCGGGGTTGCGCTGGCGCTTGCGGCGCTCATGCCGCTTGGGGTGCTGAAGGGCACGACGCCGTTGTCGATCGTGGGTGGGGCGGGGTTGTGCGTCGCGTTCGTCCCGCTTGGGGTCGCGGTTCTTGTTGAAGGGCCGCGGCCTGGTGGGCGGGCTTTGGGGCGGTTCGGTGTGGGGCTGGTGGGCTTGGTGGTTCTCGGGTTCGTTTCGTCGCTGGGGTGAGGGGCGGGGGCGCGTGCTTGACTGGGAAGGGAGGCGGCGGCGACGGCACGCGCGGAGGGGGCGGGCGGCTATGGCACGCGCGATCTTCAACGGGACGGTCCTGGCCGAGACGGAACGGCCGGAGCTGGTGGAGGGCAACGTCTACTTCCCGCCCGAGGCCGTCCACGACGAGTACCTGACCCGGACGCGGAGGGTCTCGGTGTGCCCGTGGAAGGGCATCGCCCGCTACTACACCGTCACGGTGGACGGGCGGGAGGCGCGGAACGCGGGCTGGTCCTATCCGCACCCCAGCCCGCTCGCCCGCAAGATCAAGAACCATGTCGCGTTCTGGGGCGACGTCGAGGTCGAGCCCTGACCGGGTCGTTCGCCGGTCAGGCGGTCGCGTAGCCGGAGAGGGCGGGTTCCAGCAGGTCGAAGGCCCGCGCGGCCTCGGCGGCGACGGCCCTTGCGCGACCGCCATCACCTCGACGTCGCCACGGTCGATCTCTCTTCGGTGCTGCCTCGGCGGTCCGAGTCCCAGGAGCAGCGGCCGGAGCCGAAGCGGCCTCCGCTGCGGGGGCCGAGTTGCGCCGTCCGCCGACGGAGCACGGCGTCCTTCAGCAGGCCGCCGACGGGTTCGCCTCGCTCTCGCGTCTCGACGCGGTCGGCGTCGTCCTGCTGGCGCGGGGCATCGAGGAGTGGTCGTGTCCGAGTGGTTCGCCGTCGAACGCGCGTCGCCCCGGCCGGGGGTTCCTTGTCGGCCGGGGCGACGCGTGTTTGGTTTTGCTGCTCAGGTGCGTGCTCGGGCCTCGGCGGCGGTCTTCAGGTCGCGCACCCAGTCCTCGAGGCCCGTGCCGAGGATCCTGGTGGCGGTGGGGACGTCGGACTCGGCCTGCCGTCCGGTCCAGGTCTCCTCGGTGTGGACGCGGACGCCGCCCTTGACCTGGGTGAACGTCCACAGGTGGATGCCCTGGTCGATGCGGACGCCCGTGCCGACCGCGGGGCCGCTCCACAGGACGCAGGAGTCGTGCTTGAGCTGCCGGACCGTCGACGTGATCGTCATGGTGGTCGCCGGGGTGGTGGGCGTCGCCGGGCCGGGGGTCGTCCAGCGGAAGCTCGACCCGGGGCGCAGGGGGCCGTGGTCGAGGCGGCGGGCGGAGAGGACGGCCTTCGGCTGCCAGGACGGCCAGTGCGCGACGTCCGTCTGCACTGCGAAGACCGTGCTGATCGGCGCCTTGATGAGGACGCCGGTTCGGTAGCGGATCTTCGCCTTCGGGTCGGTGCCCTCGCCTCGGCATGTGGGGCGGGGTGTGTGGTGGTCGGCGGCCTGTGCGGTGGGGGTGAGGGTGCCGAGGAGGGCGACGGTGGCGAGGGAAACCGTGAGTGCGGTGGTGCGCATGGCCGTCTCCTTGTTGGAAGCTCGTGTGTTCGTTAGAAGTTATAACGAGACGCGAGGACGGCCGTCAAGAGCGTTCGTGATACCTTCTAACGGAATTTTCGAGGTATAGCCGGGAGGTGGGGGACGGTGACGACGCCGCGCGAGCGGTACCGCGCTCAGGTCCGCGTGGAGATCAAGGAACACGCGTGGGAGCAGATCGCCTCGGCGGGCGCCTCCGCGCTCTCACTGAACGCGATCGCCAAGCGGATGGGCATGAGCGGTCCCGCGCTGTACCGCTACTACGCCGGCCGCGACGAGCTGATCACCGAGCTCATCCGGGACGCCTACCGCAGCCTCGCCGACACCGTCCGCGCGGCGGCGGACGGTGGCGCCGACCTCGCCGGGCTGGGACGCGCCTTCCGCGGCTGGGCGCTCGAGGACCCGCAGCGGTACTTCCTCATCTACGGGACGCCCGTCCCCGGCTACCACGCGCCGGACGACACCCGGCTCATCTCGCAGGAGATCATGGCGACGCTGCTGGAGGTCGGGGCGTCGCTTCCGGAGCGTCCGGCCACGGCGTTCGACGCGCACATCGACGAGCACCGCGACTGGGCGGACCCCTCCGTCCCGGCGGGCGTCCTGCACCGGGCGCTGAGTTTCTGGACGCGCTGCCAGGGAGTCCTGTCCCTGGAGCTCGCCGGGCAGTTCGCCGGGATGGGCTTCGACCCGGCGCGGCTCTTCGAAGCCGAACTGGCCGACCTGGTGGCCGGTGGTCAGGCGGCGCGGACCTCGATGTGACCGTTGCTGGTCGTCAGGTCGAGCCGGTTCGCGGCCGACGGGTCGTTCTGGACGCCGATGTCGCGTCCGCCGTTGCTGGTGTGCGACGTGACCTGGTAGCGGCCGTCCTTCGGGACGGTCAGGGTGATCGCGCCGTTCGTCGTCTTCGCCCGGACGCTCTCCGCCTTGCTCGGCGTGAGGTCGATGGCCCCGTTCGAGGTCTCGGCGTCGATCTTGCCGCTGATGCCGGCGCCCTTGATCCGGCCGTTGTGCGTGCGCGCGACGACGGGTCCCGCGACGTCGTCCAGGGTGATCTCCCCTGAATGGCCCGTCACGTTCACCTGTCCCACGTGGGACAGGTGGATCGATCCGGACGTCGTTCCGCCGCTCACGGGCAGCCCCGCCGGGACCTTGATGTCGTAACTGACCGAGCAGTCGTCCATGCCGCACCCGGACAGGACCAGCACCCCGTTCTCGATCCGATGCGTCGGACCCTCCGGCCGGTTGTCCTTGTAGTGGATCGTCCGGGCGAGCGACGGCTTCGCGGTGCCGCCGACGACGGTCACACTGCCCGCCTTCATGCCGTCCAGCCGCACGGACGTCACCTTCGCGGTGAGAGCGGCGTCGTCCCGGAACACCTTGTCCATCATCGGGTTGCAAGCGCTGACCGAGACGACCCCGGCAACGGCCAATCCCAGTGCGAACAGCTGGCGGCGCATAGTACGTCCTCCCCCGTTTAGTGATCACGAAGGATGCTAAGCGCCCACCCCTCACCCCCACGTCCTGCTCCAGACCCACATCCCCCCTCCCCCAAAAGTCTCAGAACCCCTGGCTCACCTCAGGGTCCCGGTCCGTTCACCGAACACGGCATCTGCGGCCGCGCGGGCCAGGATCGCCTGGGTAGGGCCAGGGATTCCTATTCGGTTCCAGTGGAAGATCACGTGTTGGGCGGCTATGGCTCGTATCCCCCGAGTGAGCCGGCCCTGCTCTCGCAGGGACCGCAGGTGTGCTCCCGCATGGCGAAACGCCTGAATCCATGTGGTGGTGATGTCGTCAGTGCGGAGGTCGCCGAGGAGGAGTTCTCGAACGTCGCCGGTGAACGTCGTCCAGGTCGAGGTCGAGGGGTGATCCGTCCACAACGGCGCTCGTTGGTCGGCGACCTGGGCCCACACATCTCCCTGCTCGCCGAACTCCAGGCCGGCGTCGCGCATGAGAGCGGTGCACAGGATGAGGGACAGCTCTCGGCGGTGACCTGCATGGCCGCTGAGGTGGACGAGGAGGTGGCGGCTGTCGGTGTGGAAGAGCCGGTGCGCGGTGGCCATGCTCGCCGGGCCGCCGAAAGCGTGGATCTCTGGCTCATAGATGTCGCTGGTGGCCTGGACCCCTTGGGTGAGGAGGTGGTGAACGGATTGGCCGGTGCTGTCGGGACCAGCGGGGAGGTAACGGACGCGCCAATGCCCTTTGCGAACGAAGAACCAGGCCGTGATGAGGCAGCTTGCTTCGGCGCGCGGCAGCACCTGGCTCAGGTGCGCGACGGCCTGGCGCTCGCGCTCGCGGGGATGGCTGCTGGGGAAGGTGAGGTTCACCTGCCTCCACTTGGTCTCGGTCATGGTCAGCCCTTCTTGGGACGATCAGCACAGCAAGAGGCAGGCGTCCCAGGACGACTTGACGCCTGTGGTGGCCAGTTCGACTCCAGCGGTTCCGTCGAGGAATCCGGCGGGCTCGTCGTGAGCGGCGCCGGCGTGCTGGTGCCGCAGTAGTAGAGGCGCGAGGGGGAACGAGGTGCGAGCGTCTGCCGCGATCCGCCGCCCGGTCGCCAGCAGGCCGCCTGTTCCGTGGCAGAGCCCCCTTTCGGTGAGCCGACCGACCTGTCGGGGGTCGCTGACGCAAGAGACGAATGCGACCTCCGCCGCACGTTGGCGGACGGGATCGTCCAGGGCGCGGGCGGCGAGCTGTTGGGCGCGGGCGACGCCGGGGGTGCCGTAGCACCAGGATGCGCGCGTCGGTCCTGGAATCCGAATACCGTCCTGCTCGAGCTGGTGGAGGTAGAGGATCTCGGGCCACCACCGGCCGTCCTCGTCGCTCTGCTCCCAGCGATCCAGCCAAGTACAGATCCGGGTGATCGCCGAACGCTGCCCGTCGATCTCGGTGCCGTCGAGGAGCGCGAGCGCCAGCAGAGCCAGCGGGCCGGTGATGCCATGGGCCAGCCCGTGGTTGCCGTGGCCTCCGGCGGGGCCAGGCCGGTCGCGGTGGGGGCCGGTGGGGCACCACCAGCCAGGCAGGCCGTCGAGGGGTTCGGTGAGCCGGATCAGGTAGGCCAAGACCTCGCGGAGCAGAACGTGGTCACCGATGCGCCGCAGGGCGACACCGAGCCCAGTCAGTCCCTGGATGAGGTCGAACTCGCTGTAGGGGGGACGTTGGTGGCGGTCGATGCGGCGATGGGCTGCCTCCAAGCGTTGTCGCGTCACCAACGCGGTTCCCGCTGCGGCGACGGCCTTGGCCTGAACAAGGCTGGGATGGTCGGCGGCGGCTAGGACGAATGCCAGAGCAGGCGCCCCGAAATAGAGACTGGCGCCCTCGGCGATGCTGACGCCGTCGGCGACGGTTGCTTTCAGGGCTGTGAACGCTGCCTCCCAGCAGCCTTTCTCCAGGTGGAGCAGGGCAACCCCGATGGCGCCCTCGGCAAGGTTCTGGGCTCTGTTCACGGCGTTCGGCGGATGAGGGCCCTGTGGGCGACGGCGCGGGCAAGGCGCAGACAGTACAGCTCGGATGCGGTGTCGATACCGATCGCGCGGGCGTGGTGCAAGTGCAGGAGGTCGGCGAGGACGTAGTCGGTGTCCAGGCCGTCCCGGTCGGCGGCGGCTCGGTAGGTCTTCAGCGCTGCCGCGAGGTGGTGCTGCGGAGGGAAAGAGCTGACGCAGGGGAGCCGGCCGGGATCCAGTCGCGGACCACTGCGACGTGGCACATGCTCGCCAAGCCAGGCAGCGCCGTCGTCGGTGAACCCTTCGGCGATCGCGACCATTCCCGCGGCCGTGGCTGCCTGCCGATCGCCGGACAGCCGCTGGAGGACGGCGCGGGAGTCGGCGGCGAACACCGCTTCGGCCGCAGCGAGGGCCGCCCCGCCCCCGTGACGGCTCTCAGGGCGATAGGTGGCAAGGACGTAGTCAGTGAGAAGTCCCTGGTCGTATAGCCGCTCCGCCAACCCGGCGATCTCTCGGGCGACCGCGGCGAAAAGGCTGGGGTCGGCCAGCGGGATCCGCAGCCGCACGTGGGGAGCCGGTTCGGGATATCGAAGGAACCACCAGTCCGCCGGGAGGCCGGGGTGATCGAGGTATCGGTGGAGTTCGGCGAGGACGTCCTCCACCCTTCCGAACAGCCTCGCGTCCACCCAGCGCGACAGGGCCGGCCGGTGCTGGATCGCGTTGACAGGACGGGCAGGACGCGGGGCGGGGCAGGGGCTTGGCGGCGGCGCGACGAGCGTGATGAGGAATTCGGCGGGCCTTCCCGAGAGCCATCCGGACGGCTCGGGGGCTTCGGTGAGGGAGACGCGCGCATGACGGTCCAGCCCGCTACGCAACAACGCGAGCTGGGCGGGCTCGTCCAGGTCCAGGCGTAGCCGGACGTCGTCGTCACCGATCAGTACGTATCGCGGCAGATGCCGCGACATGCGATGCCGTTCCCAGGTGCTGTGCCAGACCGGCCATGATGCGGTTCGATCGGGCAGTTCGGCCTGATGGATGGTCCAGCGCGCCGGATGCAGGATGGAGCGGCCACGCCGGATCCTGGGCAAGAACGTCAGCCCGTCAGCGCGCCCCCAGTCGAACCGCGTGCACGGTGCCGTCCAGGCCGTCCAGATCTCGGTAAGAAAGCGGACGATCGGCTGCTGGAGCGACGGCAGCAGCACGCTGTTCAGCAGGAGAGGCTCGACGGGCCGACCCGTCGATCGGGACACCAGCCACAACCGCTTGCCGTCGCCGGCAACCGCCAGGTCCTCCAGTGTGCATGCCGGGGCGGGGTGGAAGTCGCCGACTGGCAGCACAGGGAGCACTTCGGTGGTGCGAGCGACTGCGGCGAGTCGGGGTTCGAGCGGCGGCCCGGAGAGTTGCATGGACTCAGCGCCTGGCATGGCGGTCGGCAGACTGGAGTACACGCTGCGGAACCGTTCCTGTTCGGCCGAGGTGAGCAGGTGCAGGAACCGGGCGGCAGCGACTCCGGCGTGGCGGGCGCCGCTCAACACCGTCAGCGTGAACGAGCCCTGATCCAGGTCGCGGAGCGTCGTCGCGGCCAGCGTGAACCGCAGCTCGGTATGGGGGATCGGGGGACGGTCGTCATCGCCGTGCAGCGCTGCGACCAGGTCATCGTGAAGGACGATCTCAGTGCAGCTGTCCAGAGCCGACCGCTGAGCCAGGTCGGCCAGCATTGCGTCGCGGGCGGTGAACGCGGAGCGTTCCCGACGGGCGGAGCCCCGGTATCCGGCAGGCAATCCCAGGGCGTTCAGGACTTCACGGAGCGGCACGGCCGCGCCCGGTCCCCATCGCTCGATGAACGCGCCGTGGTAGGCGGCCCAACCCGGAAGGCGCGGGGCCACGGCGACGAGTGTGTCGGCGGCTCTGCGCGCCTCATCGACGACCGCGGAGGGCAGCGTCACCGAGCAGTCGACTCGCCGATCGACCGTGGCATGGTCGCTTGGTGCGGGCAGATCACCCGGGGCGAGGTTGCCCGCCAAATGGGCGATGGGATCGGCCACGGTCATGGGCGGCCGAACCGCTGACAGCAGCGCCCCGGTACGCACCAACGCACGGCACAACCGTTCGGCCTCTTCCACGCCCTTGGCGAGGAGGGGAGCGACCGTCAACGCAAGGTCTTCAAACGCGATGGGGGAACGGGCGGCCTCCAACGCCAGCTGCACCGGTTCCGTGAGGCCGATCTCGGTGTCCCACCTGCGTCCGCCTTCGGACCGGGCGCAGGGGAGAACCCACACACCACCCCGCCGGTACCCCAACGCGCTGGTCACCACCCGCGCCGTCCGCAACGTGGGAAGGTCGTCCTCGGCCGCAGTGACGCATTCATCGATGGAACGCTCGTCAGGACGGACGACGTCGACATGACGCTCGCCCCAGCGCACCACCGCATGGGCACCGAAGGTGACCGGGGCGACCCCGGCGAACCGGCCGAACGGCGTCGCGCGGGTCGTCCACCTCAGCACGTACCGGAGGGTGGTCTCGACCAGGCGGCGCAGTCGGCGTGTGTGGAGCGGCTCTCCGGCCAGAACACGAGTGACCTGGTCCGCGAACTGCGGCGTGGCGCAGGTAACGGCTTCGGCGAACCCTGGTAGCGCCCACACCTCACGCAACCACATCAGCCACTCATCGGGGCGGTCACACGTCAGATCCGGCCATGGTGGGACGCGGAGGGCTGGAGGGTAGGCGGCGGTTCTGATCAGAGCCGCCTCCGTCGCTTCGAACGTCATTGGGGCTTGTAGGGCGCGCATCTGAGGTCACCGTTCCCGGGTCTCGAAGAGGGAAGACCGTGGGCAGGGGTGGGGCCCGGCGCTTCACCATGCCGGGCCCCGGGACGAGCGAAGGGTGCCGACCTCCGATCAGGTCAGTTTCCGCCGCCCGTGCAGGCATTCGAGCCGGTGTTGCCCGATCCGCAGCCGTCGTCGGTGCTGGTGGCGTGACCGCTCGCGGCGGGCCCCGCGTCGACCAGGCGCACGTCCAGCTGGTAGTCCTGCTCGGTGGTGTCCATCAGGAGATTCCCTTCTCCTCGGAAACGGGGGTGAACGTCAGGACAAGGCGGCTGTGTCGCTTGTCCAGGACCGTCCCGGCCGGCAGGTCGCCGTCGGGAGTCTGTGCCGGAAGGACGCGCAGAACCGGGGCCGGGCCGCCCGCGTCCACCCAAGCCCGCATGTGATCGACCATCCGCCCGGCTGCGGCGGCGGCCTCCGGCCCATGGGCGATCGCGCCTAGGTCGAACCGCCGGTCGGACCAGCGCAGCTCTGACCGGTAGCAGAACGCGCCCGGCTCCAGGCCGGCCGGCGTGCCGAACCGCCATGCCGGGGCGACGAGTCCGGACTCGACCGCGGCCTCTTGCGCGGTGAGGATCACGAACTCGGCGGTCTCATCGCTGAACCGACTCGCCAGCCACAGGTCCAAGTCCGCCAGAACGGTGCGGGGAGGCAAGCCGAGTCCCGCCCATGCCTGCTGACGGGGCTGGAGCAGCAGCTCGGCGGCCATCGCTGGGTCTGCCTGCTGGTTCTCGTCCAGTCGAAGGTGGACGCCGTCCGCGATGTCGAGGTAGCGGACCTCGTGGGCACCGGCACCCTGGACGGAGACGAACCCACACTGGCGGTGGCTCTGGCTGACCAGCTCGTGGCCCGCCCGGCGCAGCGCCCACGAACGGGTCAGACCGAAGGTGCGCAGGGGCACGACGAGCACGCCGTCGTCGGTGAGCTGGTCCCGCCAGGCAGCAGGGACGTCCCAGGCTCCGGCGGTGACAATGATCAGGTCGTAGCGGCTGCCCGGTTCGACCGGATGCTCGGCGTCCGCGCACACCACCTTGACGTCGTGGTAGCCCGCCTTGGCCAGGCACGCCGAGGCCCGGTCGGTGACATCCGGGTCGATGTCGACGGT
>NZ_RFFG01000043.1 GCF_003696215.1 Actinomadura harenae
CCGACATCCTGGCAGCCCAACGCCGAGAACGCGCCCGCATCCGCAGCCAACGCCAACAACGATGGGGCCGCCCCCGCAGCAAAGCCGCGTGACCAAACCCGGCAAACCTTCCCGGTCAGCGCACTAGCCCCGGGACGTCTCCTCTAGCCCCGGGACGTCTCCTCGGCGACCTCCAGGCCGGCCTCGATCACGGCGTTCATGATGCGGGCGAGGCGGTCCGGGCCGAGCGCGGGCGCGCGCTCGGCCATCGCCGCGACGATCTGCCGCTCGCGCTCGGGGTTGCGTCCCGCGAACCCGCCGACCGGCTTGAGGCGCTGCACCACGCCCGCCACCTCGGTCCGGCGGGCCAGCAGGTCGGCGAGCGCGGCGTCGATGGCGTCGATCGCGGCCCGTGCGGCGGTCAGGTCGGTGATCCGCGACGCGTCCGGCACGCGGATCCGCAGCTCGCCGCTCCCGTCGCGGGGCGCGCCGGTGCCGGTGCCGGGCGCGGGGTCGCCGTTCGCATGGTCCTTGGTCATCCGGGGTCCCTCTCGTCGTGCGACCCTGGACGTCGTACCCGGGCCGCGGCTTCATGAAAGAAGGCGAAGCCCAAGGTGGGCTTCGCCTCATGCCGGCTCCGGGGTCGTCGCTCAGGTCGCGCCGACCGGCTCACCCGGAGCCGGCTGCGTAAACCTGCGATAACGACGTGTCACGACGCCGATGCTAGAGGACGCCGTCCGTCCGTGCCAATCGTCAGGACGATCGTCTCGTCGGGTGAGACGGTCCGCCGTCCGCCCCCGGCCGAACACCCCACACCGTTGCGAAGACCCCTAACCTTGCCCTGACGGCATTCGGGACCATGGCACGAACGGGGCGCGCAGTGGCCAACGATCGGACGACGAGCGGACGCGGAACACCGATGGTGCCGCCGCTGCTCGGCTCGGCGGCGGCGTGGGCGTGGCGGCTCATCGCCATCGGCATCGTCGTCTACGGGCTCACCTGGGTGGTCGGCACCCTCAAGATCGTCTTTCTTCCGTGCGCGATCGCGCTGTTCCTCACCGCCCTGCTGCGGCCGCTGACCGTCCGGTTCCAGCGGCTCGGCCTCGGGCCGCTGGCGGCGACCTGGCTGACGCTGCTGGTCGCGCTGGCGGCCCTGGGCGGCATCGGGACCTACGTCGGCATCCAGGCGAACGACGAGTTCCCCAAGCTGGTCTCCGAGGTCCAGGACACCGCCAGGTCCGTCCAGCACTGGCTGGAGAACGGCCCGCTGCACGTTCAGCACTCCAAGCTGAACGACGCGGTCGACCAGGGCACCAAGTGGGTCGAGGCGCGGCGCGGCATGCTCGCGAGCACGGCGCTGGACTGGGGGACGGCCACCATCGAGGCCCTCGCCGCGATGGTGTTCCTGCTGTTCGTCACGTTCTTCCTGCTCAAGGACGGCCCGAACATCTGGGGCTGGTCGATCGGCGGCCTCGGCCGCTACCGCGCTCGGGTCGACCGCGCGGGCCGCGCCGCCTGGGAGACGCTGTCCCAGTACGTGCACGGGACGGTCCTGGTGGCCGCGATCCACGCCGTCGTGCTCGCGGTCGTGCTGGCGATCATGGGCGTCCCGCTGGTGGCGCCGCTCGCCGTCGTGATCTTCCTCGGGAGCTTCATCCCGATCGTCGGCATCTTCGTGGGCGGCGGCCTGGCCGTGGCCGTGACCTTCGGCGCCAAGGGCGGCGTCGCCGCGCTGATCTTCCTGGGCATCCTGCTGGTCGAGCACCAGCTGGAGTCCCACCTCCTGCAGCCGATGGTCGTGGGCCGCTGGGTCCGCCTCCACCCGCTGGCGGTCATCCTCGCGATCACCGTCGGCGGCGTCGTCGGCGGCCTGCCCGGCGCCGCCGTGGCCGTCCCGATCGTCGCGGTCGTCTACCGGGCCTGGCCCGCCCTGAGGGGCAGCGAGGAACCGACACCCGCGGAGGATCCCGAGGGGCCGCCGGGCGACCCGGACGAGCACGTGCCGAGGACGGTCTCGACCCTGGTGGAGGAGTTCCGGCACCACGACTCCGGGCACGCGCCGGACGACGCCGATCCCTCACCGGACGACGCCGATCCCTCACCGGGCGATACCGGGCCCTCGGCGAGCGATGCCGGGTCTTCGGTGGGCGATTCCGATCACACGCGGCGGGATTCGGCGCGTGGCACAGAACGTCCGCCGGGAGACTCCGAGGGGCCGTCCGGGGGCTCCGGGGGACCGTCCGCGGGTCCTGGGGGGCCGTCCAAGGGCGACGGCACGGACTGACCCCTACCGGTCGAATCCGCCCCTGCGCCGCACGCGGCGATCGGCCGACTTCGGGGCAAGCCGGGCGCCTGCGTGTCGGGGTCCGGACTGTCGGCGGGCGGGGTTAGGCTCTTGGGGCCACGTCGTCGTGGAGGGGGCTCCGCGGCGACGATCTTCCCCGGGCCAGTTCCGAACCGGCGCGTGCCGTCCGCACGCGGGCGGTCGCATGCGACAACTCAGGAGGCGCGTCAGCCGTGGGTGACTCGTTCGTTCATCTGCATGTCCATACGGAGTACTCCATGCTGGACGGCGCCGCGCGTCTGAAGCAGATGTTCGCCGAGGTCGAACGGCAGAAGATGCCCGCGATCGCGATGACCGACCACGGCAACATGCACGGCGCCTACGACTTCTGGAAGCACGCGAAGTCGGTCGGGGTGACCCCGGTCATCGGCATCGAGTCGTACATGTCGCCCGAGTCCCGGTTCCACAAGAAGAAGGTGACCTGGGGCGACCCGTCCCAGAAGCGGGACGACGTGTCCGGCGGCGGCCTGATCAACCACAAGACGATCTGGGCGCGCAACAAGCAGGGACTGCACAACCTGTTCAAGCTGAGCTCCCGCGCGTACATGGAGGGCTTCGTCTTCAAGTACGCCCGGATGGACGAGGAGCTGCTCGCCGAGCACTCCGAGGGGCTCATGGCGACGACGGGCTGCCCGTCCGGCAAGATCCAGACCCGGCTGCGGCTCGGCCAGTTCGACGAGGCGCTGAAGGCGGCCGCGAACTTCCAGGACATCTTCGGCAAGGAGAACTACTTCCTGGAGCTGATGGACCACGGGCTCGACATCGAGCGGCGCGTCCGCGAGGGCCTGCTGGAGATCGGCAAGCGGCTGGACATCAGGCCGGTCGTCACCAACGACTCGCACTACACGCACGAGTCCGAGGCGACCGCGCACGACGCGCTCCTGTGCGTCCAGGTCGGCAAGCAGCTCGCCGACCCGGACCGGTTCCGGTTCGACGGCAGCGGCTACTACATCAAGTCGGCCGACGAGATGCGCTCGATCGACACCTCCGAGGCGTGGCAGGAGGGGTGCCGCAACACCCTCCTCATCGCGGAGAAGGTCGACCCGGAGGGCATGTTCGAGTTCCGCGACCTGAGCCCCAAGTTCCCGGTGCCGGAGGGCGAGACCGAGGACAGCTGGTTCCGCCGGGAGGTCTGGCGGGGCCTCGAGGAGCGGTTCCCCGAGGGCCTCCCGGAGGGCTACGCCGAGCAGGCCGAGTACGAGATGGGCGTCATCGTCGGCAAGGGGTACCCGTCGTACTTCCTGGTCGTCGCCGACTTCATCATGTGGTCCAAGCGCAACGGCATCCTGGTCGGGCCGGGCCGAGGCAGCGCGGCGGGCTCGCTGGTCGCCTACGCGATGGGCATCACCGACCTCGACCCGATCCCGCACGGCCTGATCTTCGAGCGGTTCCTGAACCCCGAGCGCGCGTCGATGCCCGACATCGACATCGACTTCCCTGAAGACCGGCGCGTCGAGGCCATCCGCTACACCACCGAGAAGTGGGGCGCCGACAAGGTCGCCTACATCGCGACCTTCGGCACCATCAAGGCGAAGGCCGCCATCAAGGACGCGGGCCGCGTCCTGGGCTTCCCGTACGCGCTGGGCGACCGCATCTCCAAGGCGTTCCCGCCCGCCGTCATGGGCAAGGACATCCCCCTCTCCGGCATCTTCGACGACAAGCACCCGCGCCACGGCGAGGCGGGCGAGCTGCGCAGGCTGTACGAGGAGGAGACCGACGTCAAGCAGGTCATCGACCTGGCGCAGGGTCTCGAGGGCCTGATCCGGCAGACCGGCGTGCACGCCGCGGGCGTCATCATGAGCGGTGAGACGATCACCGACCACGTGCCCGTCATGCGCCGCGACGCCGACGGCGCGATCATCACGCAGTTCGACTACCCGACCTGCGAGACGCTCGGCCTGCTGAAGATGGACTTCCTCGGCCTGCGAAACCTGACGATCATCCAGGACGCGGTCGACAACATCAAGAAGAACAAGGGCATCGACCTCGACCTGCTGAAGATCCCCCTGAACGACGCCCCGACCTACGAGCTGCTCGGACGCGGCGACACCCTGGGCGTGTTCCAGCTGGACGGCGGCGGCATGCGGTCCCTGCTGCGGCTGATGAAGCCCACCGAGTTCGAGGACATCTCCGCCGTCGGCGCGCTGTACCGCCCCGGCCCGATGGGCGCGAACTCGCACACCAACTACGCGCTCCGCAAGAACGGCCAGCAGGACATCACCCCGATCCACCCGGAGCTGGCCGAGCCGCTCGCCGAGATCCTGGGCACGACCTACGGCCTGATCGTGTACCAGGAGCAGGTCATGTCGATCGCGCAGAAGGTCGCGGGCTACACGCTCGGCAAGGCCGACCTGCTGCGCCGCGTCATGGGCAAGAAGAAGAAGGCCGAGCTGGACGCCCAGTTCGAGGGCTTCGAGCAGGGGATGATCGACAACGGCTTCTCCAAGGAGGCCGTGAAGACCCTGTGGGACATCCTCGTCCCGTTCTCCGACTACGCGTTCAACAAGGCGCACTCGGCGGCGTACGGCCTGGTCTCCTACTGGACGGCCTACCTCAAGGCCAACCACGCGTCCGAGTACATGGCGGCGCTGCTCACGTCCGTCGGCGACGACAAGGACAAGAGCGCGCTGTACCTGAACGAGTGCCGCCGCATGGGCATCAAGGTGCTGCCGCCGGACGTCAACACCTCCGAGGCCGACTTCACCCCGATCGGGGAGAAGGAGATCCGGTTCGGGCTGAGCGCGGTCCGCAACGTCGGCGTGAACGTCGTCGAGGGCATCATCGCCGCGCGCGGCGAGAAGGGCGCCTACACCGACTTCAACGACTTCCTCAGCAAGGTGCCCGCGCAGGTCTGCAACAAGCGGGTCGTCGAGTCGCTGATCAAGGCGGGCGGGTTCGCCGACCTCGGGCACCAGCGCAAGGCGCTGCTCATGGTGCACGAGCAGGCGATCGACTCGGTCATCGACATCAAGCGCAAGGAGGCGATCGGGCAGGACTCCCTGTTCGGCGCCCTGGAGGACGAGACGGGCGAGGACGCGTTCGCCGTCGCGATCCCCGAGGACGAGGAGTGGGACAAGACCACGCTCCTGTCGTTCGAGCGGGAGATGCTCGGCCTGTACGTGTCGGACCACCCGCTGCTCGGCATCGAGCACGTCCTGGAGCGCGAGGCCGACTGCTCGATCGCGTCGCTGAACGAGGGCGAGCGCCCGGACGGCCAGGTCGTGGTCGTCGCGGGCCTGCTCAGCGGCCTGCAGCGCAAGGTCACCAAGACGGGCAACTCGTGGGCGATGTTCCAGCTGGAGGACCTGGGCGGCGCCATCGAGGTCATGTGCTTCCCGTCGTCCTACCAGCTGTGCTCGACGCTGCTCGCCGAGGACGCGATCCTGGTCGTCAAGGGGCGGCTGGACCGGCGCGAGGACGTCGCGAAGATCATCGCGATGGAGGTCACCCAGCCGGACCTGACCGTCACCGACTCGTTCGGCCCGCTGTCGGTGACGATGCCGCTCGGCCGCTGCGTCCCGCCGGTCGTCAGCCGCCTCAAGGAGGTCCTGACGACGCACCCGGGCAACTCCGAGGTGCACCTGCACATCCAGAACGGCCCGCGCACCACCGTCGTCCGGCTGGACGACCGGCTGCGCGTCGCGCCGTCCCCGGCGCTGATGGGCGACCTGAAGCAGCTGCTCGGGCCGTCCTGCCTGAGCTGACGCGCCGAACGTGACGGGGCCGGGACGGATCACCGTCCCGGCCCCTCGCCTTCCGGCGCGTCAGGCGAGGAGTTCCCTGGTGGCGGGGACGACCTCGTCCGTCCAGAGGCGCAGCTGCCGCTCGTCGCCCTGCTCCGGCCAGTACACGAAGGAGTCGAACCCGCCGTCCTTCGCGAGGCCGGCGAGGACGCGGGCCCACGTCGCGGCGTCGGCGTGGACGGGCGTCTCGCCGGTGAGGGCGGGCGGCCCGGTCGGCGCGTCGGTGATGTGCCCGACGAGCTGCGCGATCCGGGTGATGGACGCCGGGTCGCGGCCCGCTTCGACCGCGGCGTCGGTGATGATCCGCTGCGCCTCCGGCCACTTCTCGTAGTTCAGGTAGTGCGGGATCGGCGCGGCCCAGCCGTCGGCGACGCGTCCGGTGAGGGCGAGCGCGCGGGGGCCGACGCTGCCGAGCCAGATGCCGACGGGGTGCGCGGGCGCGGGCCCGGCGTGGACGCCCTTGACCGTGTAGTACTCGCCCTCGACCCTGACGGTCTCGCCGGGCCGCCACATCGCGCGGATGATCTCGATGGCCTCGGTGAGCGCGGCGAGGGCCTCGCGGGTGGTGCGGACCGGTCCGCCCATCGCCTGGATGGCGGGCCAGAAGGCGCCCGCGCCGAGGGCGAGCTCGAACCGTCCGCCACTGAGCAGGTCGAGGGTCGCGGCCTGCTTGCCGACCATGGCGGGCCCGCGCATCGGCAGGGACGCCACGTCCGGGAAGACGCGGAGCCGCTCGGTGTCGGCGAGGACGGTGGCGATCAGCGCGAAGGTGTCGGCGAGGTCGGCGGCGTAGGGGTGGTCCTGGACGCCGAGCAGGTCGAGGCCGGCGGCGTCGGCCTGCCGGGCGAGCGCGCGGATGTTCTCCAGCCCGCTCGCGACGGGGTTGAGCTGTATCCCGAATCGCATGCCCCGCAACCTAGCGGAGCGTGATCATCCTCGGCGCGGGGCCGGGGCCGGGGCCGGGGCCGGCGGGATCAGTGGACGGCGGGGACGCCGCGGTCGTCCGGGAGGGACGCGGGGGTGAGTTCGGCGTCCCAGCGGGCGAAGCGGCCGTGGTCGTCGAACACGGCGCGGGCCGTGCCGCCGCCGGGGAGCGGGACCTCGGTGACGCCGTCCCGCTCGCGGTAGGCGATCCGGTGCCGGCTGAGCAGCCCGGCGAGGGTGAGCCGCGGGTCGCGGGAGAACAGGCTGGTCGCGTTGGTGAGCAGCCGGGGGACGGGCACCGGGTCCCAGCCGGCGGGCGGGGCCTGCGGGTCGTCCACGTGCAGGTAGGCCGAGCCGCCGTCGTAACCGGCGCCGATGTAGCCGCCCCCGCCGAGGACGCCGCCCGCGGCCATGGCGACCAGCTCGCCGCCGTGCCCGGCGGGGCCCTCGTACCAGGACAGGTCGACCTCGGGGGTGGTGAACTCGGGGATGCCGAGGCGCGCGCCGAGGGCCCGGATCGGCAGGGTCGGGAGGACGGCGGGGTGGTCCTCGCCGAACTGGGGGTTGGCCCAGCCCCACAGCCAGGTGCGCTCGCGGGCGGCGTAGCTGCCGAGCAGCCCGACCCGGACGGTGACGCCGCCGCTGGTGTAGGTCCGCGCGGTCAGGTCCGCGCTCCAGTCCTCGCGCGGCAGGAACTCCGCGAGGGTCTCCTGCTGCTGCAGGACCACCGCGGAGACGGCGGCGCCGAGGCGCTCGAACGCGGGACTGAATCCGGACATGTCGGGCAACATTATCTCAAGAAACCGGCCCGTCGGAGAGGGGAATCCGGCGAAAGAGTAGACCGGTTCCTCAGCTGTTTCCGACATGTACAGATATGTAACGGGGCGGGGACGCGGGCGGCGGGGTCGCGGTCCGGGGCCGTCCGGGGAGGGGGCTAGGCTTTTCGCTGTTGATCGGCGACGGACGGCTACAGGCGCGGCGCATGGGGCCCGTGAGGAGCGTACGAGGTGCAGGGACGGTCCCTCAGTCAGGTGCAGACCGCCGTGGTCACCACCCTGGCCATCGCGGTGCTGGGCCCGGTCGCCGGAGTGCTCTGGCACGCGGTGTCGCCCACGGTGACCTTCGTCGTGGTGCGCGGTGAGGCCTACTTCGCCGACGGCGAGAGCCAGGCGCCGATCGGCACCGACGCCCGGTTCGCCCTGATCGGCATCGTCGCCGGGCTGCTGTGCGGCCTGGTCGCCTACCGGTTCGGCGGACGCGACAACGACGTCCCGCTGCTCGTCGGCCTCGCCCTCGGCGGGACGGCGGCGGCCCTGCTCGCCTGGTGGGTCGGCCACCGGTTCGGGCTCGCGCACTACCAGCACGTCCTCCGGACGGGCGCGGACGGCACCGAGGTCAAGGGCCCGCCCGACGTCCGCGCGCGCGGCCTCCTGGTCTTCTGGCCACTGGCCGCGGTCGCCGCCTACGCCGCCCTCGAAGTGATCGTCAAACGCCTCCCCGCCGACACCTCCTCCGCCGCCGACTCCTCCTCCTCCGCCGCCGACTCCGGTGCCCCGGCCGACGGTGACGCGCCCCCGCCCCACGGTGGCACGGCCCCGTCCGGCAACGGCGCGACCCCGGCCGACGGCGGCACGGCCCCGGCCGACAGTGACACGGTCCCGTCCGACAGTGACACGGCCCCGTCCGGTAATGGCGCGGCCTCGCCCGACCCTGGCGCGGCTCCGGCCGACGGTGGCGCGGGCTCGGGTGGGGAAGGGCGCGCGGTCGGAGGGGGCTCCGATGAGGACGGGCCCGCGGGGGACGGGACGAAGGGCGTGCGGCGCGAGACGTCGGGTTAGCGGCGGGCGATCGCGGCGAGCCGGGCGCCGGTGAGCCGGACGAGGTCGGCGGGGGCCAGCTCGATCTGGAGTCCGCGCCGTCCGGCCGAGACGTAGACGGTCTCCAGGGCCGACACGGACTCGTCGATCACGGTCGGCAGCCGCTTCCTCTGCCCGAGCGGGCTGATCCCGCCGACGACGTAGCCGGTGGCGCGCTCGGCGTCCTGCGGGTCGGCCATCTGGGCCTTCTTGCCCCCGGCGGCGGAGGCGAGCGCCTTCAGGTCCAGCGAGGCCGACACCGGGACGACCCCGACGGTGAGCCTCCCGTCCACCTCGGCGAGCAGCGTCTTGAAGATCCGGTCGTGGGCGATGCCGAGGGCGTCGGCCGCGGCCTCGCCGTAGGACTCGGCGTCCGGGTCCACCTCGTAGGGGTGCAGCCCGTACTCGATCTTCGCCTTCGCCGCGGCCACCGTCGCCGGGGTGCCGGTGCCGCCCTGCTGCCGCTTTCCCTTCGCCATGGGCCCATCCTGCCGCAAAGGACGATCAGGCCGCGCGGGACGCGGGCCCGTCAGTTGGGGTGGGCCGAGGCGTCCAGGAACTGCCCGGCGGGGACGGTCGGCAGCGCGTCCAGCAGCCGGGTCTCGCGGAGCAGCAGGTCGCGTTCGGCGCGCAGCCGGTGCGCGGCGTCCTCGGCGGCGAGCAGCCGCTGCTTGTCCGCCGGGTCGAGCACGGTCGCCGCCGCGACCAGGTAGGACAGGGCGACGGGGTCGTCCGGGAGCTCGGCCGGGTCGCCCACGTCCGCGCCCGCCGCCGCGAGCCGGTGCCGGTACAGGTGGAACAGCCGCCGGACGCGCCGGACCAGGTCGGCGCCCGCCGCCCCCGTCTCCTCCGGCAGGTACTCGACGTCCCCGCACAGGTAGGGGCCGGAACGGTCCAGCTCCTTCAGCCGGAACCGCCGTCCGCCGACCGAGACGACGTCGTACCGGTCCTCCGGCAGCGGGACGACCTCCTGGAGATCGGCGACGCAGCCGATCTCCGCCAGGCGCAGCGGCGCGGGCGGCTCACCGGCGCCGCCGAGGCCGCTCAGCCCGTCGGACGCGAGGGGCTCGGCGGGGACGCCAGGACCGCCCGGTTCCCCGGGGACCCCCGGAACGCCGAAACCGGCGGTCTCGCGGCCGAGTTCGAGCGCGACGACCCCGAACCGGTGGGGTTCCGGGCCGGCCCGCAGGTCCGCCAGCATCCTGAGGTAGCGCTCCTCGAACAGGTGGAGCGGCAGGACGACGCCGGGGAACAGGACGGCGCTCAGGGGGAACAGCGCGATCCGATCGGTCATCGCGTCCTCCCCACTCGTGCCCGCCCCGGGCCGGTCGCGACAGGTGCCCTCTCCGCCAGACTACGTCGCCAGGCCCGGCGGGGGCAGTCGCCCGCGGGGCGCCCGGAGGTGGCCGGAACGGGGCATGGGGGCATGGTCACACCGGGCCGGTTCCGGTGAAACGGCCGGTCGCGGGCCTGGGGACGCCACTAGCGTCGTCCCACTCCCGGGGGGTTCGCCCCCCGGAAACGACCTGGAGAAGGCCCGACAATGTGGCTCAACCTGTTCATGCTGGGAGCGGCGAGCCTGGCCGTCGGCTTCGTGCTCGGCTGGATCGTCGCCTGTCCGCGCCGCTGGGACGCGCACTTCCACGACGAGGCCGCGCACGGCCCCGACGCCGCCCGCGCCGTTCCCGAGGCCCGGGACCCGTCCGCCGAGACCGTGGCCGCCCGGCGGGCGCGGGTTCCGATCCGGGAGCGGGCGACCGCGCTCACCCGCCTCGCCGGACGCGCCTGACCACCGCCACCTGATCACCGGTGGGCGGCTCCCGGGCCCATGGATCAGTCCATTCCCGTGGATTGGCCGTTTCAGGACGGCGGACGCGCGGTTAGCGTCGAGGGCATGAGAATGCTGGTCGTCGACGCCTTCACCGAACGCCCGTTCGCCGGGAATCCCGCCGGGGTCTGCCTGCTGGACGGTCCCGCCGACCCGGTCTGGATGCAGCGGGTCGCCGCCGAGATGAAGCACTCCGAGACCGCGTTCGTCCGGCCGCTGACCGGCCCGGACGCCGATTTCGAGCTGCGCTGGTTCACCACGCTCGTCGAGGTGGGCCTGTGCGGGCACGCGACGCTGGCCGCGGCGCACGCGCTGTTCGGCACGGGCGTCGCGGAACCGGACCGGCCGCTCCGGTTCCGCACCCTGCACAGCGGCGTCCTGACCGTGACGCCCGCGCCCGGGGGCGGCCTGGCCATGGACTTCCCGGCGTGCCCGCCCGAGGAGATCATCGAGCCGGAGGGCCTGTCGGCGGCGCTCGGCGTCCCGGTGGCCTGGACGGGCCGGACGGCGATCGGCGACATCCTCGCCGAGGTCGCCGACGCCAAGACCGTCCGGACGCTGACGCCGGACGTCGCCGCGGTCACGGCGATCGACGCGCGCGGGGTGATCGTCACGGCGTCCGCCGAGCCCGGCGCGGACCACGACTTCGTGTCGCGGTTCTTCGGCGCCGGCGGGCTGGGCGACGGCGAGGACCCGGTGACCGGCTCGGCGCACTGCGCCCTGGCGCCGTTCTGGGCCGCCCGCCTCGGACGCGACGCACTGACCGGGTACCAGGCGTCCGACCGCGGCGGGTACGTCCGGACGGAGCTGCGCGGCGACCGGGTCGTCCTCACCGGCGGGGCCGTCACCGTCCTGGACGGGACGCTCTCCGCCTGACCGTCCGGGGAACGCGGACGTAACGGAAGGCGCCCGCGATCGGAAGTCGCCAAGGAACGCGCTACGCCCCGGCTCCCGCACTGGGAGGGCGGGAACCGGGGCGTCAGCGGCCACCGCGACCATGTCCGCCGGCCACATTCGCCGAGGTGGGCGCGGCGGTCACCGTTCTTTTCCCTGTCGGGCAGCTTGCCGGTGGGGGAGACTTTCCGCTCCGCGCCGGTGCCGCGCCCGCCTCCGCCGTGCGCGGATGTCGCGTGCGTCACATACGTCCCCCGAGCCGTCGTGACGCGCGTCTCGGCAGGCGAGACGGTGCTTCGTCGTTTGGACGCACTCCGTAGACTGGACGGGTGATCTCCCGTATCGACCTGCGCGGATCCCTTCCCGGCGACCTGCGCTCCGTGCTGCCCCGCGCCGAACTCGACGTCGAGGCCGCCCTTGAGAAGGTGCGGCCCATCTGCGAGGACGTGCGCCATCACGGGGCCGCGGCCGTGCGGAAGTACACCGAGCGGTTCGACGGCGTCGCGCAGGAGTCCACCCGCGTCCCCGCGGAGGAGATCGGGAAGGCGCTCGCCGGCCTCGACCCGGCCGTCCGGGACGCGCTGGAGGAGGCGATCCGCCGCACCCGCAAGGTCCACCGCGACCAGCGCCGCACCGACGTGACGACGCAGGTGGTGCCCGGCGGCACCGTCACCGAGAAGTGGATCCCGGTCGGACGCGTCGGCCTGTACGTGCCGGGCGGACGCGCCGTCTACCCGTCCAGCGTCGTGATGAACGTCGTCCCGGCGCAGGAGGCCGGGGTCGGCTCGCTCGCGGTCACCTCGCCCGCGCAGAAGGACTTCGGCGGCCTGCCGCACCCGACGATCCTGGCGGCGTGCGCGCTGCTCGGGGTGGACGAGGTGTACGCGGCGGGCGGCGCCCAGGCGGTCGCGATGTTCGCCTACGGCACCGAGGAGTGCCCGCGCGCCGACCTGGTCACCGGCCCCGGCAACATCTGGGTCGCGGCGGCCAAGCGGCTGCTCAAGGGCGTGATCGGCATCGACTCCGAGGCCGGCCCGACCGAGATCGCCGTCCTCGCCGACCGCACCGCCGACCCGGTGCACGTCGCCGCCGACCTGATCAGCCAGGCCGAGCACGACGTCCTCGCGGCGGCCGTGCTGGTCACCGACTCGCCCGAGCTCGCCGACGCGGTCGAGGCCGAGCTCGCGGTCCAGGTGGGCCGCACCAAGCACGGTGAGCGCATCACCGAGGCGCTCGCGGGCCGCCAGTCCGGGATCGTCCTGGTGGACGACGTCGAGGCGGGCCTGAAGGTCGTCGACGCGTACGCCGCCGAGCACCTGGAGATCCAGACCGCGGACGCGGACGCCGTCGCCGCGCGGGTCCGGAACGCGGGCGCGGTCTTCGTCGGGGCGTTCGCGCCCGTGTCGCTGGGGGACTACCTGGCGGGCTCCAACCATGTCCTTCCGACCGGCGGATGCGCGTGCCATTCGTCCGGCCTGTCGGTCCAGTCGTTCCTGCGCGGCGTCCATGTCGTGAAGTACGACCGGACCGCCCTCGCGGACGCCACCGCGCGTGTGGTGACGCTCGCCGAGGCCGAGGACCTGCCCGCCCACGGGGCCGCGATGAAGGCCCGCTTCGACTGGGAGATCCCTTCTTGACTTCCCTCTCCGACCTCCCGATCCGCGACGACCTGCGGGGCCGGGAGCCCTACGGGGCACCCCAGCTGGACGTCCCGGTCGCGCTGAACACCAACGAGAACCCGTACCCGCCGTCCGAGCGGCTCGTGAAGGCGCTCGGCGAGGCCGTCATGGACGTCGCGGGCGCGCTGAACCGCTACCCGGACCGCGACGCCGTGGCGCTGCGCGACGGGCTGGCCGCGTTCCTGAACGCCGACACGCCCGGGGCCGGGCTGACCGGACGGCACGTCTGGGCGGCGAACGGCTCCAACGAGATCATCCAGCAGATCCTCCAGGCGTTCGGCGGGCACGGCCGGACGGCGCTGGGGTTCGAGCCGTCCTACTCGATGCACCCGATCATCACCGGGGTCACCGGCACCCGCTGGGTCAACGCGTTCCGCGACGAGGACTTCGGGCTCGAACCCGAGGCCGCGGTGCGGGCCGTCCGGGAGCACCGGCCGGACGTGGTGTTCCTGACCTCGCCGAACAACCCGACCGGCACGGCGCTGCCGCTCGCCGCGATCGAGGCCGTCCTCGACGCGGCGCCCGGCATGGTCGTGGTGGACGAGGCGTACGCCGAGTTCCGCCGGGAGGGCACGCCGTCCGCGCTGACCCTGCTGGACGGCCACCCGCGGCTGATCGTCACCCGGACGATGTCCAAGGCGTTCGCGATGGCCGGGACGCGCCTCGGCTACCTCGCCGCCGACCCGGCCGTGATCGACGCGCTGCTGCTCGTCCGGCTGCCGTACCACCTGTCGGCCGTGACGCAGGCCGTCGCGCGCACCGCGCTCGAGCACTCCGTTGAGCTGCTCGGCTCGGTCGGGGAGCTGCGCCGCGAGCGCGACGCGATCGTGGGGTGGCTGCGCGGCGAGGGCCACCGCGTCGCCGACTCCGACGCCAACTTCGTCCTGTTCGGGACGTTCCCCGACCGCCGCCGCGTGTGGCAGGGGATGCTCGACCGCGGCGTCCTGATCCGGGAGGTGGGACCGCCCGAGTGGCTGCGGGTCAGCGTCGGCACCCCGGCGGAGATGGACGCCTTCAAGACCGCACTCAAGGCCGCCGAGGCCGGGACCGAGGAGAGCAAGTGAGCCGCACGGGCAGGGTCTCGAGGGGGACCAAGGAGACCGAGGTCCTCGTCGAGATCGACCTCGACGGGACCGGTGTCGTCGACGTCGCCACCGGCGTCGGATTCTTCGACCACATGCTCGCCCAGCTCGGCAAGCACGGCGCGTTCGACCTGACGGTCAAGACGACCGGCGACCTGTACATCGACAGCCACCACACGATCGAGGACACCGCGATCGCGCTCGGCCAGGCGTTCCGCGAGGCGCTCGGCGACAAGGCGGGCATCCGCCGGTTCGCCAACGCCTCGGTGCCGCTGGACGAGGCGCTCGCGCAGGTCACCGTGGACATCGCGGGCCGTCCGTACCTGGTGCACAGCGAGCCCGAGGGCATGGCCCCGATGATCGGCCCGGAGTACGACACGACGATGACCCGGCACGTCCTGGAGTCGTTCGTCTCCAACGCGGGCGTCTGCCTGCACGTCCACGTGCCGTACGGCCGCAACGCGCACCACATCGTGGAGGCGCAGTTCAAGGCGCTCGCGCGGGCGCTGCGGGACGCGGTCGCGTTCGACCCGAAGGTGCACGGCATCCCGTCCACCAAGGGAGCCCTGTAGGCATGGGCAAGTCGATCGTCGTCCTCGACTACGGGTCGGGGAACCTGCGCTCGGCCGAGCGCGCCGTCGCGCGGCACGGCGTGGACGTCACCGTGACGTCCGACTTCGACACCGCCCTCGCCGCGGACGGCCTGGTCGTCCCCGGTGTCGGCGCGTTCGAGGCGTGCATGACCGGGCTGCGGAAGATCAAGGGCGAGCGGATCATCGGACGGCGGCTCGCGGGCGGCCGTCCGGTGCTCGGCATCTGCGTCGGCATGCAGATCCTGTTCGAGCGGGGCGTCGAGCACGGTGTGGAGACCGAGGGCTGCGACGAGTGGCCGGGGACGGTCGAGCGGCTGTCCGCGCCCGTCCTGCCGCACATGGGCTGGAACACCGTGGACGTCCCGTCCGGCTCGCGGCTGTTCGCCGGGCTCGACGCCGAAACGCGCTTCTACTTCGTGCACTCCTACGGCGTGAAGAACTGGGAGCTGCAGGCCGACCCGTCCGGGAACATCCGGCCGCCGCTGGTCACGTGGGCCGAGCATGGCGACCGCTTCGTCGCCGCCGTCGAGAACGGCCCGCTGTGCGCCACCCAGTTCCATCCGGAGAAGTCCGGCGACGCCGGAGCCCAGCTCCTGGAGAACTGGCTCGCCACGGTCGACTGACGTCCGTTCCGCATCCTCTCTGTCTGAGTAAGGACCCCATGTCACTCACGCTGCTTCCCGCCGTTGACGTCGCCGACGGCCAGGCCGTGCGCCTGGTGCAGGGCGAGGCGGGCACCGAGACCTCCTACGGCGCGCCGCTGGAGGCCGCCCTCGCCTGGCAGGAGGCGGGCGCGGAGTGGATCCATCTGGTCGACCTCGACGCCGCGTTCGGCCGCGGCTCCAACCGCGAGCTGCTCGCCGAGGTCACCGGACGGCTGGACGTGAAGGTCGAGCTGTCCGGCGGCATCCGCGACGACGCGTCCCTGGAGGCGGCGCTCGCGACCGGCTGCCGGCGGGTCAACATCGGCACCGCCGCCCTGGAGGACCCGGCCTGGTGCCGCAAGATCATCGCCGAGTACGGCGACAGGATCGCGGTCGGCCTGGACGTCCGCGGCACCACGCTCGCCGCGCGCGGCTGGACCCGCGAGGGCGGCGACCTCTGGGAGGTCCTCGCCCGCCTGGAGGACGACGGCTGCCCCCGCTACGTCGTCACCGACGTCACCAAGGACGGCACGCTGCGCGGCCCGAACACCGAGCTTCTCCGCGAGGTCTGCGCCCGGACGGACAAGCCGGTCATCGCGTCCGGCGGCGTCTCGTCCCTGGACGACCTGCGCGCGCTCTCCGGTCTCGTTCCGGACGGCGTCGAGGGCGCGATCGTCGGGAAGGCGCTCTACGCGGGCGCGTTCACGCTGGTAGAGGCGCTGGAGGCCGTGCGTTGATCGAGCGCATCACCTCGGGCGGCCCCTGGGAGGACCAGATCGGCTACTCCCGGGCCGTCCTCGCCGGGGACCACGCGTTCGTGTCCGGCTGCACCTCGACCGTGGACGGCGAGGTCGTCCACGTCGGCGACCCCTACCAGCAGACCCGCACCGCGATCGAGATCGCGCTGTGGTCGCTGGAGCGCCTCGGCCTCGGCCGCGAGCACGTCGTCCGGACCCGGATGTACGTCACCGACGCCGCGTTCTCGAGCGACGTCGGCCGCGCCCACTCCGAGTTCTTCCGCGAGGTCCGCCCGGCCGCGAGCATGCTCGTCGTCGCGGGCCTCATCGACCCGCGCCAGCTGGTCGAGATCGAGATCGACGCTTACCGGGGGGCCTCGTGACCGTCGCCGTGCGTGTGATCCCCTGCCTGGACGTCGACGCCGGGCGCGTCGTCAAGGGCGTCAACTTCCAGAACCTGCGCGACGCGGGCGACCCGGTCGAGCTGGCCGCCCGCTACGACGCCGAGGGCGCCGACGAGCTGACCTTCCTCGACATCACCGCGTCGTCGGGGGACCGCTCCACCACCTACGACGTGGTGCGGCGCACCGCCGAGCAGGTGTTCATCCCGCTGACGGTCGGCGGCGGCGTCCGCACCGTCGACGACGTCGACAGGCTGCTGCGCGCCGGGGCCGACAAGGTGTCGATCAACACCGCCGCGATCGCCCGCCCCGAGTTCCTGCGCGAGGCGGCGCACCGGTTCGGGTCGCAGTGCGTCGTCCTGTCGGTGGACGCGCGGCGCGCCGAGGGCACCGCGTCCGGCTTCGAGGTGACCACGCACGGCGGACGCCGCGGCGCGGGCATCGACGCGGTCGAGTGGGCCCGGCGCGCCGAGGACCTCGGCGTCGGTGAGATCCTGCTGAACTCGATGGACGCCGACGGCACCAAGTCCGGCTACGACCTGGAGATGCTCCGGGCCGTCCGGGCCGAGGTGTCGGTGCCGGTCATCGCGTCCGGCGGCGCGGGCGCCGTGGGCGACTTCGCCCCGGCCGTCGCCGCCGGCGCCGACGCGGTCCTCGCCGCGTCGGTGTTCCACTTCGGCGAGCTCACGATCCCCGACGTGAAGGCCGCCCTGCGACAGGAAGGATTTCCCGTTCGATGAAGGTAGCCCTGGCCACGTTCGCCGCGATCCCGGACGGCGGCCACGAGGCCGCGATGCTCCGCGCGGCGCTCGCCCCCCTCGGTGTCACGGCCGACCCCGTCGTCTGGAACGACCCGTCCGCCGACTGGTCGTCCTACGACCTGACGGTCATCCGCGCGACCTGGGACTACATCGACCACCGGGACGAGTTCCTGACCTGGGCGGACGCCCTGCCCCGCGTCGAGAACCCGGCGCCGGTGCTGCGCTGGAACACCGACAAGCGCTACCTGCGCGACCTCGCCGGGGCGGGCGTCCCGACCGTCCCGACGCTCTGGGACCCGGACGACCTCCCCGACTGGGACGAGTTCGTCGTCAAGCCCGCCGTCTCCGCCGGTTCGCGTGACACCGCCCGCTGGCGCCGCGGCGCCGAGGACGACCGGGCCCGCGCCCATCTGGAGTCCCTGCGCGGCGGCCCGGCGATGGTCCAGCCGTTCCTGTCCGCCGTGGACACCGAGGGCGAGACCGCCCTGCTGTTCTGCGACGGCGAGTTCAGCCACGCCGCCCGCAAGTCGCCCATCCTCCGCGAGGGCGCGGGCGTCGAGGGCATGGTGACCGGCGAGGACGGACGCGGCGCCATCACCCCGGCCGTCCCGACCGAGGCGCAGCTCGCCCTGGCCGACAGGGCCCTGGCCGCCGTCCCGGGCGCGTCCGGCCTTCTCTACGCCCGCGTCGACATGGTCACCGGCCCGGACGGCACGCCCGTCCTGATGGAACTCGAACTCACCGAGCCGTCCCTCTTCCTGGAGGCCGACCCCGAGGCCGCCGCCCGCTACGCCAAGGCCATCGCCGCCCGCCTCTGAACCACGGGCGGCCCCGCGAGCGGCGCACGAGCGGCCCCGCGGCTCGCGTTCAGCGTCCGGCGTCGTCCGGTCTCGTCAGTTCGACGATGTGCAGTGGCGGCGCGTGGTGGACGGTCCTGAGCGCGAGCCCGGCGCGGACGGCGAGGCGGGCGACGTCGCCGGGGGTGCGTTCGCGTCCTCCGAACCAGGCCAGCATCCGCAGATCCAAGCCGCTGTTGGGGGCATCGAGTCCGGATCCGGACTCGATGACGAACACCGAGCCGGTTGCGCCCGCTGCATCGGCACAGCGGCGCAGGATCGCCGTGGTGGCCTCCGCGTTCCAGTTGTGAAGGACGTCGTTGAGGATGTAGCCGTCGGCTCCGGCGGGCAGCGGATCGAAGAAGCTGCCGACGAGGACGTCGGCGCGATCGGCCAGTCCCCTGGAGGCCACGGCGGCGCTGGCGGTGGCGGCGGGGCCGGGTTGTTCCAGGACGGTGACCCGCAGCACAGGATGCTCCGCCAGCAGGGCGAGGGCGAGGGTTCCATCGCCGCCGCCGATGTCGATCACATGATTTAGGCGTGACCACAGGGGGCTGGAGGCGAGGGCGGGAGCGTTGGTGGTGGTCTTGAACGACATGAACGCGTCGAAGGACCCCGCCAACGCGGGGGAGTCGACGAGGTCGTCCCACATGCTCTGCCCGTAGTGGTGAGAGTAGGCGGTCTTCCCGGTGCGGACGGTCTGGAGGAGGGCCGCGAGGGAGAGTTCGGCGCGGCCGATCGCGCCTTCGATGTCCAGGGTCGCGCGCATGCGCTCGGGGTGCTCGTCGCGGAGCTGGTCCCCCAGGGGTGTGAGGTGGTAGCGGTCCTGGGCGTCCCGGGTGAGGACCCCGGCCGTCACCAGTTGGCCCATGGTGACGGCGAGGGCGTCCCGGTCTGCGTCGACCAGGACGGCGAGCTCGTCGACCGTGTGGGCGCCGCGGGCGACGTGATCGGCCAGCCGCAGGGTCGCGGCGACCCGGATCGCCATGGGGGTCGCCAGATCCGCCAACGGACGGATGTGGGCGGTTTCCGACTTCATCATTCCCCCTGCTCTCGTTGCCGGTCTGGGCTTGTGGTCAGGTTCGAGGTGAGTGGGGGCCGAGGGTGACCGGCAGGGTGCGGACGCTGTTGCTCAGGGCGGTCGCGAGTGGCTGGAGGCCGCCGGACGGCGCGGCGAGGGCCAGGTCGGGGAAGGCGGCGAACAGGGCCTGGACGGCGACCTCCGCCTCCGCCCGGGACAGCGCGGCGCCGAGGCAGAAGTGCTCGCCGTTCCCGAAGGACAGGTGGTCGGCCGGAGGGTCGGACAGGTGGAAGCGGTCCGCGTCCCGGCCGAAGCGGGCGGGGTCGCGTCCGGCGGCGGCGTAGCAGATCAGCACCGCGTCGCCGGCGGCGAGCCGGACGCCGTCGATCTCGACGTCGCGGACGGCGTACCGCATGGGGAAGTAGGCGACGGGGGACTGCCAGCGCAGGGTCTCCTCGACCGCCGCGCTCCACGGCATCGTCCCGTCGCGCAGGAGGGCGAGCTGCCCGGGGTGGGTGAGCAGGGCGTGGACGGTGTTGGTGATCAGGTTGATGGTGGTCTCGTGGCCGGAGATGAACAGGGTCATCACCATGTCGTGGAGTTCCGCCTCGGACAGCGGGTCGCCGTCCTCGTCGCGGACGCCGATCAGGGCGCTGGTCAGGTCGTCGCCGGGGTCGGCGCGGCGCAGCGCGATCACCTCGGCGAACAGGTCGTGGAGGGTCGCCATCCGGGCGGCGGCGTAGTCGGCGTCGTCGGTGGAGCGGACGAGGGAGTCGGTGAGCCGGCCCCCGTCGGCGTACCAGGCGCGGGGCATGCCCATGAGTTCGCAGATGATGGTGCGCGGCAGCGGGTAGCCGTAGTGGAGGCGCAGGTCGACGGGGCCCGGCGCGTGGCCGGCCAGGTCGGCGAGCAGGTCGCCCGCGACCTCGGCGACGCGCGGGCGCAGCCGCTGGACGTGCCGCGGGGTGAACGTGCGGCTCACCATGCGGCGCAGCCGCCGGTGCTCCGACCCCTCCTTGGCGATCATCGACCGGGCGGTGATGATGTTGTTCAGCGGCCAGTCGGCGGGGACGGCTTCCGCGGCCCAGTCCTTCCAGTGCCGCAGCTCCTTGGACAGGGCGGGGTGGGAGAGCACGGTCCGCACGGTGTCGTGGCGGGTGGCGGCCCAGGCGCGCACACCGCCGGGCAGCTCGACCCGGACCAGCGGCCCGGCGCCGCGAAGCCGCTCGTTCTGGCCGTGCACGTCGCGCATCCGGGCGTCGATGGCGATCACGTCGTGCGTCGGGACGTCCATGGGGGCCCTTTCTCGATCGGGGGACGGCGGCCGCCCCAAGGCGGGACGGTCAGCTCGGGTCGGACGCGGGGGAGGCGGCGAGGCCGTCCGCGCCGACGCCGAAGTCGCTCAGGTCGTCCCCGCGGAACAGGGCGCGAACCAGCTCTCCGGCCGCGGGCGCCTGGCACAGCCCGTGCCCGGAGAACCCCGTGGCGTACAGGAACTCCGTGGCTCCCGGGCGGCGTCCGAACAGGGCCGTGCGGTCCGGGCTGCCGTCCCTGGGGCCGGTCACCGCGGTGTGGAGGCCGGTGAGGTCCACGCTCGGGTAGGTCCGCGCGAGCTGGGCGGTGGCCTGGTCCAGCCACTGGCGCCGGTCGGGGCCGGGGGAGCCCATGCCGATGAGCAGCCCGTCGCCCCTCTTGCGGATCAGCAGCCGGCTGGCGGCGTGCAGGGTGACCGGAATGTCCGGCACCCCCGGGAGCGGGCCGGTGCCGAGCAGTTCCTGGACGGCGGGCTCGGCCAGCGGGGCCCGCACGCCCGCGGCGTCGATGATCCAGGACGACCAGGGACCGGCCGCGCACACGATCGTCCGCGCGGTGACGTCCCCGTCCGGAGTGGTGACGGTCCCGGCGGGAAGGTCGATCCCGGTGGCCGGGCGGCCGGTGCGCAGGCGGGCGCCCGCGCGCCGCGCCGCCCGCTCGAAGGCGGCCACGATCCGCCGGGTGTCGCTGACGTAGGCGTCGGGCGACCAGGCGGCCGCCTTCAGGGACGGCTCGTGGACGAGCGGGTTGCGGCGCCGGGCCTCGTCGGCGTCGATCAGCTCCACCCGCACGCCGGCGTCGCACTGCTCGGCGAGCTCGGCCTCGAACGCCTCGATCTGCTCGTCCTCGGTGAACAGCACCAGGTACCCGGCCTGCCGCAGCGGCACGCCGCGGCGGCGGTAGGACGCCAGGCTCCGCACGGCCAGCCGCGACCCCGCGGGGTCGCCGCCGAAGTAGGTGCGCACGACGTCGGCGGTGGCACGGGAGGCTCCCGAGCCGAGCTCACCGCGCTCCAGCAGGAGCGTGTCCCTGCCGTCCTCGGCCAGGTGCGCGGCGATCGACAGGCCGATCATCCCGCCGCCGATGACCACCACCTCGGCCCGCTCGCCCCTACCGGGGCCGTCCGCCGTCGCCGCGTCGGCCCGGTCTGGATCTGTCATCGCGACACCACGACTCCCCGGCAAAGAGTGACGATTTCGATACGCACAGTAATTTAGTGGCGCGGGTGGCTGTATCGCCGTCGCGCGAGTGCGGGCGGCCTCGGGGGTAACCGGAAGGTGTCCGTCCGGACAGGCCAGGGTCCCGTTCGGAGCCTCTGCGATGACTGTCCGCTGTCTATAGTGACTCATCGTGAACAGAGCTTTGACAATCGAGTGGCCGACCCTTGGCCTGTCAGTGACCGCCGAACTGGACCAGCGCAACGCGGAGCTGGCCGACGTGCTGTGGGACTCCCTGCCGTACCGCAGCCTCCAGGGCCACGCCCTCGTCGCCGGGCACCACCTGTTCCACGTCGCGCCGATCCACGATCTGCTCCATCTGCGGGGACGGCACCGGGTGGACCGGAGGACGGCGCCGGACGGGACGGTCTTCTGCTCGCGGCTCCAGCACCTCGGGATCAAGTACGGCGACCTCACCGAACCGATGCCCGCCACCCCGGTCGGACAGGTCGTGGCCGAGGACGTGGAGACGCTCGCCCGCGTCGGGACGGCAGTCTGGAACGCGGTCTACCGCACCAAGGAACCGATCCCGGTGGAGGTCCGCCGGGCCGGACCGGACCCCCGCCCGCGACCCGGCGCGGACGACCACCGGATCCCCCGCCTCACCGCGTCCGACCCGATGGTCGACGAGCTGATCGGCGACCTGCACGCCGAGACCGAGCGGATCTGGTTGCAGGCCCCCGCCGAACTGGTCGACCTGCACGCCGGGCTGATCGACTCCGGCGCGGGCAGCCACGGCACGAAGCTGACCACCATGCTGTTCGTCAACGGTGAGACACGTCCCCTCGGCTACAACGTCTACTCGGGGCTGGTGCAGGCGGCCCGCCAGGGGATGCCGCTGGAGTCCCTGCGGCAGATGGCCCGGCTGCTGGGGGCCGTCCCGGCCGAGTTCCTGGCCTACTGCGGGTTGCGGCGACTGGGCGAGTACACCGACCGGCTCATGGACTCCCTCCAGCAGATCGACCCCGGGAGCGAGAGCGCCCGCGACGACTTCATCGCGCTCATGGCGCACATGACGCTGTACATCAACTGCCTGGGCGGCTGGAACCTCCACCTGTTCCCCTGGCACCTCGACGACCACCTGCGGCCGTTGGGCGGGCACGGCGTCGCCTTCGACATGTCGGACGTGCCCTCGGCCGGCGATGCCACCGGGCACGTGGGCGGCCGTCCGACCGTCCCCCGGCAGGCGGGCGAGCCCGCCGGTGAGGGGAGCTGGGGGTGACCTCAGGCCGGGACCGTCCGACCGTCGACACGGAGGGGATCGGCGCTTCGGTGGGCGGCGGCTCCGAGGCGCGCGCGTCGGCGGGACGGGTCCCGAGGGCGGACGGTTCCTTCGGGGAGGCGCTGTTGGCAGGCGTGCGGGCGGCGGGCGCTCAGGAGGTCCTGGTGCGCGGGACGCGTCGCCTGACCGGCGCGCAGGTGCACGCCGCGGCGCACGCACTCGCCGCTCGCCTCATCGACCACGGCGTCCGGCCCGGCGACACGGTGGCCTGCCTGTACGGCCCGCACCTGGAATCGACCATCAGCCGACTGGCCGCCTACGTCCTCAACTGCCCGTTCGTGTACCTCCTGCCGCGCATGCCGTTCGAGGACGTCGACAGAGTGCTGCGCGGACTTCGGGTGCCGGTCCTCATGGTCGATCCCACCCGGCGGCGGCAGGCCGAGGCTCTGACGGCCGGCGGGTTCGGCAGCCCCTGTCTGCATCTGGAACCCTGGCTGCCCGACGAGCGGCCTCCAAGGTTGCCGCCGCTTGAAGCGGCGCGGCCCGAGGCTCTCGCCTCGGTTCTCTTCAGCAGCGGCACCACTGGTGACATCAAGGCCATCACCTACAGCAACCAGTCCGAGGCCGCCCAGTTCGCCACCGCGCGGGGCGCCTACGGTCCGTCCCCCTGGCGATTCCTGGTCGCCCCGGGGCCGTTCCTGCCGGACCTGATGGCCCAGTGGGCCATGGCCACCGGCGGCACCGCCATTCTGGCCGAGGACAAGAACGCGGCCACGATGGTCGACCTCATCCACCGCGAACGTCCACGGCAGTGCGAGATCGGGCGTCCCGTCGAGCTGTACGCCCTGGCCGATCATCTGGCCGTCACCGGATCCGATCTCGGAGAGCTGCGGCTGCTGCTCTACGGGGGGACCCCGGTCGTTCCCGCGAGACTGGCCGCCATCGTGGAGCGGCTGCCCGGCCTGCTCATGCAGAACTACGGCAGCAGCGAGGCCGCCCTGATCGCCACGCTGAGTCCCGCCGACCATCGACGTCGTGAACTGCTCGGCTCGGTCGGCCGTCCCGTCCCGGATATGGAGGCCAAGATCTGCGACCCGGACGGGACCGTCCTGCCTCCCGGACGCATCGGGCAGCTGTGGGTTCGCTCCGCCCAGAACATGGACGGCTACCTCACCTTCCCGGCCGGAACGTCGTCCGCCCCGGTGGACGCCGGCCGGGCCTGCGGTGTCACGCATCGGTGGCCGGAGTGGATTCCCACCGGCGACGCCGGTCACCTCGACGACGACGGCTACCTGTTCCTGGTGGGACGACTCGCCGACCGCCTGCCGTCGGGCGCCTATCCGCAGCCGCTGGAGAACTCGATCGGCGAGCATCCGGCCGTCATCGAAGCCGCGGTGTACGCCCTGCCCGACGGCAGCACCGCCGTCGCCGTCGTTCCCCGGCCCGGGCACACCCCGAACCTGGCCGACCTCCGCCGACTCCTTCACCGGTCGCATCCCCCTCGCACCCACCCGCGGCACCTCCAACTGGTCGACGCGCTTCCGCGCACTCCCGCAGGCAAACCGGACCGTGTCGCCCTCCGGCAGCTCAACGCCATCCGCACGCCGACCGGTGGAACCACTCGGGGCACGCCGGCGGCGGAAGGCGACTGAGGCCGGATCCGTATTGGGCGCCCGCCTGGGCGCGACTTTCCCTGCCGTTGGCGAGCCGATCCGCCGTCCGGGCGGTGATCTTCCGCCAGCATGGGCCGGGTGCTGACACGGATCATGCTCGCGATGGCCCTCGCACCCGCCGCGCCGCCCGGATCGGACGTGCGGATCGCCCCCGGCGTCGTCCTGCGGGACCTCGGCGGCGGGCGCGTCACCGGGTCGCTGCTGGAGGTCGACCTGAGCCGGGCGCGGATCGGCGTGCTGCGGCCGCCGTCCGGGGCGGCCCGGGCGCGGGTGTCGGACATGGTGAACGGGGCGCGCGCCGTCGCGGGGATCAACGGCGACTTCTTCGACATCTCCGAGCGGTCCCACCCGGGCGTGCCCGCGACCTTCGCGCCGGACGGCCCGGAGGTCGCGGACGGGCGGCCCGTGCGCGGCGCCGTCCCGGACGGCCAGCGGTTCGGCCCCGACGCCGTGCCCGGCACGTACGGCTCGGTGATCGGCGTGGACCGGCACGGCGTCGGCCGCGTCGCCCGCCTGACCCTGACCGGGACCGTGCGCACGGGAAACGGGATGATCCGCTTGCGCGGCCTCAACCAGTACGCGCTGCCGGTCGGCGGCGTCGGCCTCTACACGTCCGAGTGGGGCCCGTCCTCGCGCGCTCGCGCGTTCTGCGGCACCGATCTTCACCGCAACGCGCCCTGCTCTCCGGACACCGCCGCCGTACTGATCCGTGACGGACGCGTGGACGGCACCAGCGACCCCGGCGGCCGGCTGCCGTCCGGCGCGAGCCTGTTGCTCGGCCGCGACGGCGGCGCGTCCGAACTGCGGTCGCTCAGGCGCGGCGACAAGGTGCGGATCTCCTCCACGCTGACCGGTCCCGTCCGGTTCCGCCACGCGCTCGGCGGCCTGCCTCTGCTCCGCGACGGCGCGCCGGTGCCGGGCCTCGACGCGCGCTCCCGCAGCCCCCGCACCGCCGTCGGCCTCGCCCCCGGCGGCCGCCGCATGTTCCTGGTCGTGCTGGACGGCCGCCGCGAGACGGGCTCCGGTGACACGGCGGCGGGCCTGGCCGCGCTGCTCCTCCGCCTCGGCGCCCGCGACGCCCTGCTCATGGACGGCGGCGGCTCGTCGACCATGGCCGTCCGCATGCCGGGCAAACCGGCCGCGACCGTCCGCAACACCCCGTCCGACGGCCGCGAACGCCCCGTCCCCAACGGCCTCGCCATCTACAAGTAGCGAACCGCTCCCTGGGCGCGCGTGAAACTCGCTCGAACCCGAAAGGGCTCCCCGGTATGGTCAACGGCGCTCTGATGAGACCGCCGTGATGGCGAAGCTGCTCGCGGACGGCCTGTGCCGAGGGGGTCTTCCGGGGTCAGAGGGTGTGGCGGATCCAGACGTTGGGTTCGACGTAGACGGCCTGGTCGTGCTCGGGGGAGCAGGTGACCGGGACGAGGGCGCCGGGGACCTCGACGGGGCCGGGGGTGTCGAAGGGGAGGTCCGTCCAGTCGCGCCACTGGGCGAGGGAACCGGCGATCACCATGGACGCGGGGGCGATGGAGTCGATGACGCCGCCGGCGCGGACGTGGACGCGGAGCCAGGGGTCCTGGGGCAGGCCGTCCTCGCGGGTGCGGAAGGCGTACTCGGCCATGGACGCCTTGGGCTCGAGGTGCTTGGCGTTCGGGCGGACGGGTGCGACGAGTTCGCCGTAGCCGCGCGCCTTGGCGTTGACGCGCATCGCGGCGAGCAGGGTGCCCGACAGGCCGGCGCCGCGGTGGTCGCCCCGGATGGTGATCTCGATGGCGCTGACCGTGTCGGCCTTCAGCTCGGCCGCGTGGTCGTGGAACGCCCAGATCAGGACCTGGTCCCAGCCGGTGCCGGGCAGGGGGCCGCGGGAGCGGAACGGGACGCTGAAGCCGCGCGCGACCAGCTCGCGGCCCTCGGTCGCGACGATCACGAACTCGGGGAACACCCGCGGGATCTCCGGCCTCCGGGTCTGGGTGACCGGCTCGTGGCCGGTGAACCCCGGCCACTCGCCGCTCAGCTCGAGCAGCGCGTGCTCCAGCTCCGGCCGGTCGGCCAGGGTGGTGATCTCCATTCCGGCAGGCTAGCAGGGGGTTCGGGGCGTCAGCGGCCGTCGCGGGCGGCGGCGAGGAGGGCCGCCGGGTCCTCGGCGGGACGCAGCCCGAGGGTGTTCTCGAGCCACTCGACGTACTGGGCGCGGGCAGGGGCCGGATCGCAGGGGCGCAGCCCGGCCCCGTCCTGGTCGCACCAGATCTCGGAGTCGGTGAGGCCCGCGATCAGCCGGAGGAACGCGCGCAGGTCGCGGGCGACCACGTGGACGCCGGCGTCCTTGCCGAGGGCGAGGACGCGTCCGTCGGCGTCCAGGGCGAAGAAGGTGTCGCTGTCGTTCGATCCGAAGACGGCCATGGCGTCGGTGCGCGCGGGGTTCTGGAGCGGCGGCCGGTTCCTGCGGACGCGTTCGTCGTAGGTCCCGTGCAGCCGGAAGCCGTTGGCGAAGCCCTTGAACAGCGGGGCGCGGAACCGGTCGAGCCGGTTCAGGTCGTGGATCGGGGAGTAGACGGCGTCCGGGATGAGGGGGTGGACCCACGCCGCCCATTCGGCCTCGTGTTCGGCCTGCGCGGCGTCCACGATCTCCTCCCAGTCGTCCGCCGGGGTGATGCCGAACTCCGCGTCCAGCCAGGCGAGGAAGGCCGCGTTGCCGGCCTTGAGGTCCTCGTCCTCCTCCTCGTCGTCGTCCTCGTCCCAGCATTCGCGCAGGCCGAAGGAACCCCAGTCGATGTCGGGCTCGCAGTCGACCGGGAGGGACGCCAGCAGCCGCAGGAACTCGCGGAAGTCGCGGGCGACGATGTGCAGCCCGCCCTCGTCGCCGTACGCGACGACCGGGAGGGAGCCCAGGTCGTCGCGGTCGTCGCGGAGCCAGATCCCGAACAGCGAGCCGCTGCCGTTGGCCTGCGCGAACGAGACGACCCGGTCGAGGAGCACCGCCTCCCGGTAGGGCTCGCCGCGTTCGAGTTCGAAGCCGTTGACGTAGTGGTCGGCCTGGGTCTCGCCGAACGCGCGCAGGCGGTCGAGGTCGGGGAACCGCAGGGGTGCGTCGTGATCCATGGGGAGCCTCCGGAGGGGGTGATCTTGCCGGACGCGGCGGACGCTAGCAGCGGCGCCCGACATCCCGGCGTTGACGCAACCGATGGGTTGCCATAGTGTTGCAACCAACAGGTTGCGACAAGGAGGACGTCATGGGCTTTCCCGATCGGATCGAGCGGACCGTCGACCTCGCGCACCCGCCCGCCAAGGTGTGGAACGCGCTGACCACGGCCGAGGGCCTGGCCGCCTGGTTCGCCCGGTCCGCCGGCATCGAGCTGGAGCCGGGCGGCGGGGCGTGGCTGGACTTCGGCGACGGGTTCGAGCAGCGCATGCGGGTCGAGCGCGTCGAGGAACCGGCGGTGTTCGGGTTCACCTGGCACGTCTACGGCCTGCCGGACGACGACCCGCGCCGCACCTACGTCGAGTTCACCCTCGAGCCGTCCGGCGCCGGGACGCGGCTGACCGTGGTCGAGACCGGATTCGCGCAGCTTCCGGAGGTCGAGCACGCCAAGGCGTTCGGCGGCAACACCGACGGCTGGAAGGCGCAGTTCGCGAACCTCGCCGAGCACCTCGATGCGGCCTGACGCCGATTCCGATGCCGACGCCGAGGCGGTCGCGGAGCAGGTCTTCGCGGCCCTCGCCGACCCGACGCGCCGCGCCGTCCTGGCGGAGCTGGCATCGGGCGGCCCGGCCACCGCGACCGACCTGGCCGGACGGCTGCCGATCACCCGGCAGGCCGTCGCCAAGCACCTCGCCCTGCTCGCGGACGCGGGGCTGGTGACGGCCGAGCCGGGAGAGCGCCGCCGCGTCCGGTACCGGCTCCGCTCGGCGCCGATGCGCGTCGCGCAGCAGTACCTGGCCGCCCTCGCCCGCGACTGGGACGGCCCGCTGGACGCCCTGAGAAACCATCTTGACCGATAGAGGAGCACCCATGAAGACACCCCCCGTCGTCTCCGCCGAGGAGTGGGAGGCCGAGCGCCGGAACCTGCTCGTCCAGGAGAAGGAGCTCACCCGCGCCCGCGACGCGCTCGCGGCCAAGCGCCGCCGCATGCCGTGGGTGCGCGTCGACAAGCCGTACGTGTTCGAGGGCCCGGACGGCGAGGTGAGCCTGCTCGACCTGTTCGCGGGACGACGCCAGCTCATCGTCTACCGCGCGTTCTTCGACCCCGGTGTGGGCGACTGGCCGCACCGGCCCTGCGCCGGCTGCTCGCTGGTCGCCGACCAGGTCGCCCACACGGCCCACCTGAACGCCCGCGACACGACGCTCGTGTTCGTGTCCCGTGGGCCGCAGGCGGAGATCGCGCGGATGAAGGACCGCATGGACTGGACGATGCCCTGGTACACGATGACCGACGGGTTCGACGTCGACCACGGCGTGGACGAATGGCACGGCCACAACGCGTTCATCCGCGAGGGCGACACCGTCTACCGCACCTACTTCGTCAACGGGCGCGGCGACGAGGTGATGGGCGGCACCTGGGCCTACCTGGACATCACGGCCCTCGGCCGCCAGGAGACCTGGGAGGACTCGCCCGAGGGCTACCCCCAGAGCCCGCCCTACCAGTGGTGGAACTGGCACGACTCCCACGACTCCTGAGGGCGCCGGGCCCTAGGACGCGGGCGGGTCGCCCGCGAAGGCGAACTCGTTGCCGTCGGGGTCGCTGAACGTGGCCTTGCGGACGCCGTTCTCGTACGTCTCCCGCCGGGCCGGGGCGAGGCCGCGTTCCACGGCGCCCGAGAGCCGGTCGTCGTAGTCGGACGTGAACACCGTGTGCAGGGCGTGCCCGGCCCGTTCGGGCAGGTGGACGACGTACACGTACCGGTGCTCGGCGACCTTCCAGACGGACTCCCGGTCGTTCGGCTCGAACTCCGGCCGCGTTCCGAACAGTCGTTCGTACCAGGCCAGCGCCGCCGGATAGTCGCTGACCGCGATGCCCGCGAACAAGTCGATGGTCATGACCCGATCCTAGAAAGCGGTCCGCCGCCCGGCGGGCACCGGGCGGCGGCGACGCCTCGATTCACCAGGCGGCGACGCCTCGAACCGTCGGCCGGCGCGCCTCGGATCGCCGGGCGGCGAGGGGTCGGGTCACCAGGAGGTGGCGACGTCCTGGAGGAGGTCGACGAGGCCGCGGCTCCTGGCTTTCAGGGAGTCCTCGGCGGCCGTGGACGAACCGTGGAGCTTTCATGATCAACGTGGCAGGACCAGGGCGGATCAGGCGTTCCCGCCCGTGAAGCCGAGCAGGACGCGGTCGGCGACCGGACGGTAGCCGAGGGCCTGGTAGATCCCGTTGCTCGTCGGGTTCGCGAGGTCGGTGAACAGGACGATGTCGTCCAGGCCGAGGTCGATCGCGGCGCGGCTGACGGCCGCGGTGACGGCGGCGCCGTAGCCGCGGCGGCGATGGGCGCGCGGGGTGTACACGGGCGCGACGCGGGTCATGCCGTCCAGGGCGGGGGTGCGTCCGGCCATCGCGACGGGCTCGCCGTCCACCTCCCAGAGGTGGACGCAGCCCGAGTCCAGGCGTTCCTCGGCGACCGCGCGCGGGGCGCCGTGACCGGCCTCGGAGGCGAAACCGTCGAGCCAGGCCATGACGCGCGAGGCGTCGGCGGACGTCGCGACCCGCGAGCCCCCCGGCGGCATCCGGCGCGGCGGGACGAGCGCGTCCAGCCGGTAGAGGCGCTGCCGCTGCAACGGCCAGGGCGTCGCGCCGGTGCGGGCGCGCCAGGCGTCGGCGAACGCCGCCGCGGCGGACGGTTCGGCGTTCACCCCGGATGCGGCGACCGGCAGGACCTCCGCGAGCGCGCGGGCCGCGTCGCCCGCGTCGCCCGCGACGTCGGTGAGGAGGACGGGGAGGTCGGGGGTGCAGAGGAACGCCGCGACCGGCTTTGGGGCGCCGATCCAGCCGAAGACGGGGTCGGCGGGCCCGAAGGCGTGCGGGCCGGCGCGGCGCAGCGTGTCGAGGATGGTGAGGTGGCTGGTGTTCCGGGTCGGGTCGGCGCGCAGGAACGGGCCCGCCGCGGCGTCGAAGACGTCCAGGTCGCCGGTGATCCTCCAGTCGTCCATTCCCGGACCCTACGCCGGGGCCTCCGCGTCGGCCACGGCCGCCTCGGGGGGCCGCTCGACGACCGGGAGGATGATCGCGGACGGACGGTCCGGGTCGTGGAACACCTCCTGGTCGGCGGGCACGGGAGCGAGCGCCGCGCTGGTCAGCGGGTCGCCGGTGCCGGGGTTCGCGGCGACCTTCGGGTAGGCGCCGCTGGTCACGTGCACGCGGACGCGGTGCCCGCGCCGGAACCGCCGCGCGGTCGGCCACAGGTCCACGGTCACCCGGCGCACGCCGTCGGCGTCCGCCGGGTGCTCGGGCGTGAGCCGCAGCCCGCCCTCGCAGACGTTGCGGGACACGCCGCCCTCGTCCACGTCGCACAGCCGGACGACCAGGTCGGTGTGCGCGCGGCTCGACCGCAGGTGGACGTCCGCCGTGACCGGCCCGATCACCTCCAGGTCGGACGTGAGCGGCGGCGAGGTGAACACCAGGACGTCCGGACGCCGTTCCAGCGGCCGGTTGTCCACCGGCCGCGAGCTCCCGAGGAGCGTCGGGCCGCCCAGCGCGGGCGTCGGACGCTCCGGGTCGTAGCGGTACGCGCTGGGCTCGTGCCGCTGCGGGCCGTCCGGGCCGAGACCGCCGCCCCTGTGCAGGTGCCATCGCTCCGGGCGCGTCCCGGGCGGCGGCCAGGCGCGGTAGTCGCGCCACTCGCGCGCGCCCGTGACGTACAGGCGCACCGGGTGTCTCCGCAGGCCGGACGGGTCGTCCAGCAGGTGCGCGCGGAACCAGGCGAGCGCCTCGCGGAACGCGACGAGACCGTGCCGGGCGTCCGCGTGCCACCACGGCCCGATCGTCAGGTGGGGACGGTGCCCGGCGGCGGTCAGCGAGAGATAGTCGCGGATCTCCCACGGCAGGAACACGTCGTACCAGCCGCCGACGAGCGTGACGGGAGCATCGACCTGTCCGACCGTCCCGGAGAAGTCACGGTTGCGCCAGTAGGACGTCTCGCCCGGATGAGCGGCGAGCAGGTCCTGGTAGAAGCGCATGGGCGTGCCGCCGGTCAGCACGTCCAGCTCCGCGAGCGGACGCAGCGACGCCGCCGCCCGCAGCGCCCGGCGCCGCGACACGAGCGGCGCGGTGAGGACGCCGAGGCGGGTGCTCTGCCGGTGCGTCAGGTCCGTCCAGGTCAGGGTGGACTCCAGCGCGAACGACCCGCCGACGTAGGCGGCCTCACGGAACGACGACGCGGTCACCTGCAACGCCATCGCCTTCAGCTCCGGGCCCGCGTCCGCGGCGAGCGCCCACGCCGAATACCCCAGGTAGGACGCCCCGTACAGTCCGAGCGACCCGCCGAACCAGGGCTGTTCGCGCAGCCAGCGCAGCGTGGCCGCGCCGTCGGCGCGCTCGCTGCCGAGCGGGTCGAACTCGCCGCCCGACCCGAACGTGCCGCGCGCGCTCTGCACGACGAGCTGGAACCCGAACGGCACGAACGGCAGGCCGTTGAGCAGCGCCGCCGGGCCGCGCCGCCCGTACGGGGTCCGGACGAGCAGCGTCGGCGGGTTCCGCACGCCGTGCGGGACGTACCGGTCGGCGAGCAGCGTCACGCCGTCCGGCATCGGCACGGGCAGGTCGCGCCGCACGCTGTAGCGGGGGATTCGGAGCGGAGGGATCGGGGGAGTGGGCAGGCGGTCGAGTAGAGCCATGCTTCTCGGTCTCCGTCGGGGGGCTACTACCAGGTAACGGTAGTCGGTGACGTGTCGGTCCGGGTGACCGTCTCCCACGGCACCCGGCCCAGCGCGCCGAGGCGCCGCGCCCAGTGCGTCTCGCCGCCGAACTCGTCCCGCCACGCCCACAACCGGGTGGTCAGCGCGCCCAGCGGATGCTCCGACGTCACCCCGATCGCACCGTGCGCCTGGTGCGCCACGCCCGCGACGACGCCCGCCGCGCGCGAGGCGTTCAGCTTCGCCGCCGCGACCGCGACCTCGTCGTCCGGGGTGCGCAGCGCGGCCCGCACCGCGACGTCCGCGACCGCGACCTCCCCGGCCAGCTCCGCGAGCTGCTGCTGGACGGCCTGGAACCGCCCGACCGGACGCCCGAACTGCTCCCGCTCGCCCGCATGCCGCACCACCAGCTCCAGCACGCGCCGCATCGCCCCCGTCAGCTGGACGGCCCGGAACAGCGCCCCGCGCAGCAGCACGTCCTCGGCCGAGACCGGACACTCCACGGACGCGAGGCCCGCCCGGACCGTGACGTCGTCGCGCGGCTCGCCCGCCACGTTCGCCCCCGGCGTGATCTCGGCGTCCTCCGGGGCGACGAGGGCGGCGCGCTCGCCGTCCAGGACGACGAGCCGGTACGCGTCCCGCGCCCAGGGCACGCGCCGCGCGAACCGTCCGGGGGCGACGGTCAGCGGCCCGGACGGCATCGCGTGCTCGGTCGTCGCGAGCAGCCGTCCGGCGAGCAGCGTCTCCGCGAGCGGCACGGCGGCGGCGTGGTACCCCTGCGCGCGCAGGAGGACGGCCACGTCGGCCAGATCGCCGCCGCTGCCGCCCGCGCTCTCCGGTACCCCCACACCCGTGAGGCCCGCCTCCTCCAGCGCGGGCCACGGGTCGTCCAGGCCCAGGATCGCGTGCGCCGTCTCCTCGAGAAGCCTCCGGTCGCCCGCCACGGTCACCGCACCCCCAGGCCGCGCGCGACGATGCCGCGCAGGATCTCGTTCGTCCCGCCCCGCAGCGTGAACCCGGGCGCCTGCACGACGGCCTGCGCGAGCAGCCGCGCCGCCAGGTCCGGGGACGCCGGGTCCGGCTCGACCGCGAGCTGCTCGCGCGCCACGTCGATCACCTCGCGCTCGAACCGCGTCCCGAGGTCCTTGACCACGGCCGCCTCCAGATCGGGGGAGCGTCCGGCGGCGAGCGCGCCCGCGACCGCCAGGGACGCCTGCCGCAACGCCCACAGGCGCCCGACGAGCCGCCCGGACGCGACCCCCGGAGCCAGCGAGCACACGAGCCTGACCAGTGCGAACGTGCTCAGGAACCGCTCCGGCCCGGACCGCTCGTGCGCCAGCTCCGCCGTCACCTGCCGCCAGCCGTCCCCCTCCCGCCCGAGCAGCTCCGCCGGAGCGCCGTCGAACACGACCTCGTTGAAGTGGTGCTCGCCCGACAGCCCGAGGATCGGGCGGATCGTCACCCCGTCGCCCGGCAGCCGCACGACGAACTGGCTCAGCCCCTCGTGCCGTCCCTCGTGCCGGGGACCGCCCGGCGCGCTCCGCGCGAGGACGACGATCGCGTGCGCCAGGTGCGCGCCGCTCGTCCACACCTTCGTCCCCGTCAGCCGCCACCCGCCGTCCGCGTGTTCGGCCCGCGTCCGCACGGACGCCAGGTCCGACCCCGCGCCGGGCTCGCTCATCCCGATCGCGAAGAAGCACTCGCCGCGCGCGATCGCGGGCAGGAACTCCCGCTTCTGCCCGTCCGTGCCGTTCGCGAGGAGGCTCGGGCCCATCTGCCGGTCCGCGATCCAGTGCGCCCCGACCGGCGCGCCCGCCGCGAGCAGCTCCTCGACCACCACGAACCGCTCCAGCGCCGTCCGCGCCCGGCCGCCGTACTCGGCCGGCAGCGTCATCCCCAGCCAGCCGCGCGCGCCGAGCTCCCGGCTGAACCCCGGGTCGGCGCCCGTCAGCCACGCGTCGCAGCGCGGCTCGAACTCCGCCGCCGCGAGGAACGCCCGCACCTCCGCCCGCAGCCGCTCCGCCCCCGGCGGCAGCACTCCCGGTTCCAGCTCGGGCAACGCCATCGGCCGCACCCCTCCCTGAGAAAGTCTGCGCTTAAGGTAAACCCCGGGGCCTCGGTTTCGTCTCTTACCGTGATCCAACACCTGATAGCGGAGGGCGTCGTGGTGCCCGTCCAAGAGGTGTCGTACGACGAGCTGTTCGAGGCCCACTTCTGGGGTCTCGTCCGGCTCGCCGCGCTGCTCGGCGCGGACGACCCCGAGGACGTCGCCCAGGACGCCTTCGTCCGCCTCCACCGAAGGCGACGCCTCCTCCGCGACCCCGACTCCGCGCTCGCCTACCTGCGTTCCACCGTGTGCAACGCGTCCCGCAGCAGGCTCCGCCATCTGCGCATGGCGCGCCGCCGCCACGCGCAGATGGCCGGCGCCGCCCCCACCGCGTCCGGCACCCCCGAGTCCGCCGCCGTCGACCGCGAGGACGTCCGCGAACTCCTCCGGGCCGTGGACGGCCTCCCGCGCCGCCAGCGCGAGGTGCTCGTCCTCCGCTACTGGCTCGACCTCAGCGAACGCGAGACCGCCGACGCCCTCGGCATCGCCCCCGGCACGGTCAAGGCCCACGCGTCCCGCGCCGTCGCCGCGCTCGGCGAGCAGCTCAAGGAGAAGGTGTGAACGACATCGAGACCCGCCTGCGGGGCGCGTTCGCGACCCGTGCCGCGACCGTCCGCCCCGGCCTCGGGGCCGCCGCCGAGAACCGCCGCCGCGTCCGCCGCGCCACCCACCGCCGCCGCGCGCTCCTGGGCGGCGCGTCCGTCGTGTCCGTGCTCGCGGTCGGCCTCCCTGTCGTCCTCGGCGCGGGCGGCTCCCCCAAGTCGGGCTCCGCCCTCGCGGGCACCGCCCCGTTGTTCAGGGCCCAGGGCGACCCCGAGAGCCTGACGATCTCTCCGGCGCCCAACGCGATCCCCGGCGAGCTGGTGGGCGTGCCCTCCACTCCGGTGGCCCTGGGCACGGACGGCTCGTTCCTGTCCCTGTTCAAGGACCAGTTGTGGCTCCTGGGACCGAACGACAAGCGCCCCCTTCCGCGTATGTCCGCCACGCTCGACCGGTCCAAGGCGGCCCCGGCGGCCGTCGCGGCCCGTCCGGCGGGCGCGTTCGCGGTGAGCCCCTCGGCGACGCTCTCCGTCGACTCCGAGGGCACCCTGACGTGCATCGACCGGAAGACCGGAGACTCGACGTCGTTCCCGCGTTTCGTCGACCTCTCCCGCGACCTGTGGAACGACGGACGCCGGCTCGTCCTCACCCAGCGTGGAGGAACGCTGCGGACCTTCGCCGGATGCCCGGACCACCCGTCCCCGTACAGCCGGGACACGGCCCTCGCGCATGTCTTCGCCGACGCGAACTTCACCGTGGTCGCGAGCTCCGCTCCGGCGATGTTCGCGCTGACGGACAACGGCCGGCTGGCCACCTTCACCACGCGGGGGTCCACCCTGCCGAGGAGGACGGGCTGGTACCTCCTTCCGCCGGAAGGGGCCCCCGCGAGGACGGCCGACATCGGCCGCACCTGGGTCGCCGGCGCCAACGGGACCACGTTCGCCTGGGCGAACGGCCGGACCCTCGGCACCTTCGCCTGGACGTCCCTCAGACAGGGGCCGACACTGCGGTTGCCCGCCGAGTTCGACGCGAGCGGCGGCAGGGAACTGACGGTGGGCCGGGACGTCCTCGCCTACACCGTCACCGACCAGCGCGGACGCACCGGCTCGTTCGTCTACGACCTGCGCGACGGACACCGGATCCTCTGGCCCGGACGCGTCATCGCGGCGGGCACGTGGCTGCTCTGGCAGAAGGGAAAGGAGACACGGCTCGGCGAGGTCCGCTGACCTATCGGAACAAGAATCGCGCTGCGGCGAAGAACAGGGTGAAGAGAGATGGAGAGGTTGGGATGAGCGGACCCTATGAGACCGAGAACGACGCCTACACCGAGGTGCGTGACATCTACGCCTCACACGGGAAACGAGGCGTGATGCAGGCCCGCACGCACGACCTCCTGCTCACGGCGTGCGCGCAGCACGACGTCGAGCTCGGCGACTACGACCGTGCCGTCCTTCGCTGGCTGGCGAAGCACCCGCCCGAGACCGCCCAGGTCATCGCCGGGCTCATCGACCGCGCCGCCAAGGGCGCGCGCGCGAACGCGGGCGACGCGGATCACTCGGGAGCGGTCCGTATCGACCGGTAGCACGGCGAAACGGGGCGGCGGGCCGGTGAAGGGCCCGCCCCGCCGCCCCGTACCACCCCAAGCTCGCACACCGCCCTCCCCACCCCCAACGATTAGCCCCACCACCGAATCCCTGGACAACACGATCCCCAGCAAGGCCCCACCCGAGAAGGGGTGGGCGGGGAGCGGGCAAACATGAGTGTCAGCCCCCTCCGAGCCGAGCGAAGGAGCCGTGATGAGCAGATCGCAGGACGGGACGCGGCGCCGGTGACCACCGACGCGTCCGACGGCGAGATCATCGCGGCCGCGCGGGACAGCCCGGAACGGTTCGCCGAGATCTTCGACCGGCACTACGCGGAGATCCACCGGTACGTCGACCGGCGGCTCGGCGCGGACGCCGCGGACGACATCGCCGCGGAGACGTTCCTCATCGCGTTCCGTGCCCGGGAGCGCTTCGACACCGTGCGCACGTCGGCGCGGCCCTGGTTGTACGGGATCGCGACCAATCTCATCGGACGCCATCGGCGCAGCGAGACGCGCCGCTACCGCGCGATGGCGCGGATGGAGGACCGGGACGTCGTCGAAGGCCACGAGGACCGGGTCCTGAGCGCCGTCGCCGCCGGGGACGGCACGCTCAGCGCGGCCCTCGGCGAACTCGCCCACGGAGACCGCGACGTCCTGCTGCTGGTGGCCCTCGGAGAGCTGAGCTACCCCGAGGTCGCCCAGGCCCTCGACATCGCCTACGGAACCGTCTGCTCGCGCCTCAGCCGCGCCCGCCGGAAGGTCCGGGCCTCCCTTCCGCGGCTGCAGCCGTCGACCCGAGGGGGATCGGATGCGTGACCTGGAAGCCGTCGCGGAGATCCACGTCCGGGAACGCGAACCCTCGGACGCCGCCCGCGCCACCGCCCGTGCCCGGCTGATGGCGGAGATCGGCCGGGAGGACGGCGGACGCCGGAGGGAACGGCCCGTCGGACGGCCGCCGGGGAAGGCCGGGGTCCTGCTCCTCGCCGGGGCGATCGCGGCGTGCAGCGTCACGGCGTTGTCGCTGGTCACAGGGGTCATGCGGGACGCCCTTCCGTACTACAAGGTAGAGCCGATCGTGTACCGGGAAGGGGACGCGGCGCGGTTCCTGTTCGCCGCCGCCGACGGGACGGCGAACACCCCCGGCTCGGGAAGGCTCTGGTACCGGCGATCGTCCGTTGGCGGGACCGCCGTCGTGCACTCGCCGATCCGTCCCGGCGTGGAGTACGCGATGCAGGTCGAACAGGACGACTACGTACTCGCCTCGCCGAACGGGCCGCTCTCGCGGAAGGACCGGGCCCAGAGCGCCGAGTGGTCGGGGGAGCAGGTCACCGTGCGCCCGGCGAGCGCGGGCGACCGCGCCAAGTGGGAGGCCGACGGGAAGCCGGGGGCCGACGCGTTGGGCGTCGAGGTTCCCGACCGTTCCATCGGCCCGGAAATGGGGAACGGGCCCGTCCTGGACTTCGGCGTGGACGGGGCGCGCCGCCTTCCCACCGATCCGGCGAAGCTTCGGGCGGCGCTCTTGAACTACGCGGTGCGGGTCGGGCACGAGCGCCCCGCGGACCCCGACGCGTACCTCTACCGGAGCGCGTCGTTCCTGCTCGTGGACGTTCCGGTCGACTACGGCGTCCGCGTCGCGACCTACCGGCTGCTCGCCAGCCTGCGCGGCGTCCGGACCGTGACGGCGGCCGACGCGGCCGGACGGCGGTACCAGGGCGTCGCGCTTCGGACCACGACCGGGGAGAACGGGACGATCGACTCCGAACTGCTCATCGACCCCGGGACGGGCCGCCTCGCCGCGGGGCAGGAGGTCGTCGTGACGCCCGGCCCGCGCACCGCGAGCCTGCGCCCCGGGGACCGGTGGCGGTACGAGATCGTCCGGCAGGCGGGATGGACGGACCGCCCCGCCGAGAGCCTCGTCCCCGACCCGCGCCTCCCGCCGCCCGGCGAGCCGCCGGAAGGAGGTGGATGACGCCTGGTCAGGACGACAGTTCGCGTTCCAGGGGCGTGCGGAACCTGGGGGTGATGCGGACGCCGTCGAGGAACGCGGTCATCCGCTCCGCCTCGGCGGCGACGGCGGACCGCGCGTCCGACCCGGCGTCCTCCAGGAAGCGGAACACGACCGCGTCGTCCGCGTCCTGGCCCCAGCCGCCGACGATCCGCCCGTCCCACCACACCGACGGCCCGATGTTGCCGTTGCGGTCGAACAGCGCCGGGACGTGCCCGGGGTCGAGGTAGAAGTCGCGTTCCTTCCAGCCCATCGGCGTCGCGTCCAGCGCGGGCAGCAGCGCCGCCCACGGCTCGGGCGCGGGCACCGGCTCGAGGTCGTCGGCGAGGACGATCCCCGCGTCGGTCTCGGCCGTGTCGAGCCCCGCGAGCGCCTTCTTCACCTCGCCCGCCGTCCAGCCCGTCCACCATTTGACGTCGACCGCGGTCGCGGGCCCGAACGTGCGCAGGTAGCGGCGGACGACCTCGGCCCGCGCCTCGTCCACCGGCAGGGACGGCACGCCCTCGGGCAGCCACGTCTCGACCGGCGACCACACGTACTGGCTGCTGACCCACGACCCGTTCGGACGGCCCCGGACGATCCGCCCCTCGCATCCGAGCGTGACCAGGATCCACGTCGTGATGCCGGTCGTGCTCTCGTAGGACTTGCCGGGGGCCATCACCACCCGCGACCGCAGCCGCGGCTCGGCCGCGCTGAGCTGCGCCCCGGTCGCGGCCCCGAGCCTCAGCAGCGCCGCGTGCGTCGACTCCTCGACGTCGCGGACCCAGCCGTCCGGGTCGTCGCCGCCGAGGCCCGCGCCCGCGATGTACTTGCCGTAGGTGCGGCGCTGCTTGACGGCGAGCGGGTCGGCGACGGCCGCCTGCAGCGCCGGCAGGAAGTCGTTCGGGACGACGAACATCGTCCGGCGCATCGCCAGGAGCCGCAGCAGCACCCGGTCGTCGTACAGCGCCTTCTCCACGTGCCCCGGCCCCGCCGCGGGGCTGCGCGCCGCGACCTGGAGGAACACCGACGCCGGGTCGGTGGCGTGCAGCGCGGTCAGCGACCGCGCGACCGCCAGGGGATCATCGGTGCGCCCGGCCGCGGCGAGCCGGTGCCGGACGCCGAGCCGGGCCCGCCGCTGGGCGACGCTGATCGAACGCATGAGCGAACCCTACCGCCCCCGCGGCTCAGGTGAGGCGGGCGGCGGCGGACGCGCGCAACTCCGGGCTCTCCGGGACGTCGAGGGCGAGCCGCTGCAGCCGCGTCCGGGTCTCCTCGGTGATCGGCGCGGCCTCGACGGCCGTCTGCCGGACGGGTTCCTCGCAGTCCCACAGCCCCTCGACGGTGTAGGACTCGGCGGTGTGCGGCGCGGTGCGGATCAGCGAGGTCAGGACGCGGCGCCGCAGGAACGAGTACTCGGTGTCGGTCCACGCGGACTTCAGCAGCGGGACGGCCTCACCGGCGCGGAGCCTGCCGAGACCCTCCACGGGCTCGGCCGCCGCGCCCCAGTCCTCCCGGTCGAGCGCGTCGGTCAGCTCGTCCATGAGCAGGGGGATGTCCTGCCGGGTGCCGTGATTGGCGATCATCCGGAGGCCGACGTACGCGAACGGCCCAGGGGACGCCGCCCACACGCGCGCACGAGGAAGCGCCTCCGCGCCATAGAACTCGACGGCCCTCCCCACGGCGCCGATCCAGCGCGGCTTGCGCTGCGGCAACAGCTCCTCCGCCAGGTCGAGCAGCGCGGGCACGCGTCTGCGCCCCAGCTCGAACAGGGCCGCGATGGCCGTGTCGTCGCCCTGACGGGCCAGCTCGACCAGCTCGGTGTCGGAGGGCCCGCCTGCACCACCGCCCACCCCGGCGGCCCCTCCGGAGCGCGCGAGCCGGTCCCGCGGATCGCGCCGCGGCCCCACCGGACGCCGCGCCATCCGCTCGCGCCGCTCGGCGAGCGCCGCCGCGACGCGCGGCTTGCGCGCCGCCCACATCTCCAGCACGGGGTTGCCCGCCTCCCCGGCGAGCTGCGCCAGGTCGTGCTCGTCGCAGCGGCCGTCGACCAGGTCGTCCAGGTCCCAGGTCAGCGCCGGATCCCGCAACCGGACGAGCAGGTCCAGCGCGTCGAACCAGTGCGCGCCCTCGTCGGCGTACCGGCGCAGCGGCTCGGCCGCCTCGCGGCGGCTCAGCCGGACCATGGCCGCGAGCGTCTCCAGCGCCAGCCCGACCCGCGGGCCGGACCGCCGCCCGTCGTCGTCCGCCTGGTCGGCGGGGTCGAACAGGTGGTCGGCCACGGGGCCGACCGGAAGCTCGAGGTCCACCATCAACCGGGCGTAGTACAGGCCGCGTGACTCGCACTGGCGGTCCCACCGGGGATCGCGCCGCAGACAGTCGTACACGTACTCACCGGCGCCGCGCCGCTCGGCGGCGCGGCGCGCCGCCCTGCCGAGTCCACGCTGGAGCTGCCCGTGCAGGGTGCTCGCCGATTCCACCACGACCTCGTTGTTCACCCCAGCAGAATGCGCACTCGACCAGATAACGGGCAAGTGCTTTCCCGCGCCGCGACCCGTCCGTACCCCGCCGGACACCCCTCGAACCCCTGCCCGAACGGCCAGGAGACCCGCCCGCGGGCCCTGCCGTGACACCGCGCACAGAACGCCCGCGAGCCCTCCACGGAACGCCCGCGAGCCCTCCGCAGAGGCTCGCGGGCGCCCAGGGGCCCCCGGGGATCAGATCTTGCGTTGCGCGACCCAGGACGCGTGCAGGTCGGCGTACACGCCGGGAACGGCGGCCAGCTCGGACGCGGGCCCCCGCTGGACGATCCGGCCCTTGTCGAAGACGATCACCTCGTCCGCTGCCTCGGCCGTGGACAGCCGGTGCGCGATCGACACGGCCGTCCGGCCCCGCGTCACGCCGTCCAGGGCACGCTGGATGCGGACCTCGGTCGCCGGGTCCACCGCGGAGGTCGCCTCGTCCAGGACCAGCAGGTCCGGATCGGCGATGTAGGCGCGGGCCAGCGCGACCAGCTGCCGCTCGCCCGCCGACAGCGACTCGCCGCGCTGCCCGACCGGCGTCGCCAGGCCCTGCGCGAGGCCGTCCAGCCAGTCCGCCAGGCCCAGCTCGGTGAGCGCGAGCCGCAGGTCGGCGTCTGATGCGTCCGCGCGCCCGTACCGGATGTTGTCGGCCAGCGACGCGTCGAACAGGAACCCGTCCTGCGGCACCATCACGATCCGGTCGCGCAGCGACGAGAACCGGACGCGGCGCAGCGGCACGCCGTCCACCCGCACCTCGCCCTCGACCGGGTCCATCAGCCGGGTCAGCAGCTTCGCGAACGTGGTCTTGCCCGACCCCGTCTCACCGACGATCGCGATCCGCGAGCGCGGCGCGATCCGCGCGTCCACCTCGTGCAGGACGGGCGGACCCCCCGGATAGGAGAACCCGACCCCCTCGAACTCGACCTCGATCGGGCCGCGCGGCAGCGTCTCGCCGTCCGCGCCGGGGTCGGCGACGTCCGGCTCGGTGTCCAGCACCGACAGCACCCGCCGCCAGCCCGCGATCGCGTTCTGCGCGTCGTTCAGGACCTCCGTCGCGGTCTGCATCGGCGACACGAACAGCGTCACCAGGAACAGGAACGCGATCAGCTCGCCCGCGGTCAGGTGCCCGCCGAGGCCGAGGAGCGTCCCGCACACCACGACGGCGGACGTCGCGAGCGCCGCGACCAGCTCGCTGGACGGGAACGTCATCGCGATCAGCCCCTGCGCGCGCGTCTGCGCCGCCCGGGTCGCGTCGACCGTCTCGTCCACCCGGCGGGCGGTGCGCTCCTCCGCGCCGTACGCGCGGATCACCGCGGCGCCGACCACGCTCTCGCTGACGACCGACAGCAGGTCGCCGGTGCGTTCGCGCACCTTGGTGTACGCCCCGGAGATCATCCGCTGGAACCGGCGCAGCGCCCACGCCAGCGGGACGAACGACGCCCACACCAGCAGCATCAGCGGCCACGAGTAGACCGCCATCAGCAGGCTCGCCACCACCAGCTGCCCCGCCGACACGATGATCATCAGCCCGCCGAACTGCATGAACTGGCTGATCTGGTCGACGTCGCCGGTGACCCGGGACACCAGCGCGCCGCGCCGCTCCCCGCTCTGCGTCAGCATCGACAGGTCGTGGACGTGCCGGAACGCCCGCACCCGCAGCGCCGCCAGCCCCGTCTCGCTGCTCCGGTACAGCCGGACGTTCATCAGGTACGCGCAGACGGCCGTCATCAGCACGCCGACCGCGCACAGCGCGACCGCCGTTCGGATGAACGGCAGGTCCGGATGCGTCCCGTCCTTCCCGAGCCCCTTGTCGATCACCTGCTGGACCGCGACGGGGACCACGATCCGGCCCGCGGTCGCGACCAGCGCCAGCAGCAGCGTCCCGGTCAGCCCGGCGCGGAACTCGGGGCTGATCCGCAGTCCCCGCCGCAGCGTGCTCAGCGCGCTCTCCCGCGCGGCGGTCTCACTCAGCGCGGTCATGCCCTGCCTCCCACTCCGCCGGTCTCCTCCACACCCGTCCCGTCCTCGTCCTCGGCCCCGTCCGCGCTCTCGGCGTCCAGGGCGTCCTGCTCGGCCTGCTCGGACTCGGCCCGCTCGTAGGCGTTCACCAGGTTCCGGTAGCCCTCGGAGCGTTCCAGCAGCTCGGCGTGCGGCCCCCGGGCCGCGACCCGCCCGTGCTCGATGAACACCACCTCGTCGGCCAGCGCGATCGTCGCCTTGCGGTAGGCGACGACGATCACGGTCGCCGCGCCGCTGTCCTCCGACTCCCGCAGCCCCGCGAGGATCCGCTGCTCGACCTGCGGGTCCACCGCCGACGTCGCGTCGTCCAGCACCAGCAGCCGCGGCCTGCGGACGACCGCCCGCGCGAGCGCCAGCCGCTGCCGCTGCCCGCCGGACAGCGTCGCGCCGCGCTCCCCGATCCTCGTGTCCAGCCCGTCCGGCAGCGCCGCGACGAACCCGTCGCCCTGCGCGAGCCGGAGCGCCGCCCACACCCGCTCGTCCGGGACGTCCAGCCCGAGCGTGATGTTGCCCCGGACGGTGTCGTCGAACATGAACGTCTGCTGCGGGACCAGCGCGGCGGTCGCGGCGATCCCGCCCGCCCGGACGTCCCGCGCGTCGACGCCGTCCAGCAGGACCGACCCGTCCGCCGGGTCCACCAGCCGCACCAGCAGCGCGGTCAGCGTCGACTTGCCCGACCCGGTCGGCCCCACGACCGCGACCGTCCGGCCGGCGGACGCCTCGAACGTCACGTCCCGCAGCACGTCCGCCGCGGGCGCGCCGTCCGCCGGCTCGTACCCGAACCGGACGGCCTCGACCCGCAGCGCGGCGGGGGACCCCGCCTTCAGCTCGGCCTCCCCGTACGGCATCGACCCGCCCGCGTCCAGGACGGACCGGACCCGGTCCCAGCCCACGACGCTGCGCGGCACCTCCGCCAGCACCCAGCCCAGCGAACGGATCGGGAACGCCAGCAGGGTGAACAGGTACGACACGTGCACCAGGTCGCCGGCCGTCATCGCGCCCGACTCCAGCCGCACCGACCCGATCAGCAGGACGGCCAGCACCCCCAGGTTCGGCAGCGCCTCCAGCACCGGGTCGAACATCCCCCGGACGCGCCCGACCGCGATGTTGGCGTCCCGCAGCGCGTCGGCGCGCGCCGCGAACCGCTCGGTCTCGGCCTCCTCGCGGCCGAGCGTCTTGACGACCAGCCCGCCCTCGAAGCTCTCGTGCGCGACCTCGCTGACCTCGGCGCGCAGCTGCTGCGCGCGGGTCGCGACCGGCGCGAGCCGCCGCTGGTACACGACGTTCAGCAGCGCGATCGCCGGGAACACCAGGAACCCGACGATCGCCACGACCGGGTCGGTCAGCAGGATCGACACGGCCGCGATCAGCAGCATGAACACCACGCCGACCGCCATCGGCAGCGGCGCGAGGGGCGCCCACGCCGCCTCGACGTCGGCGTTGGCGTTCGACAGCAGCTGCCCGGTCGGGTGCCGCTGGTGCCACGCGAGCGGCAGTCTCAGGTACTGCCGGGTGACCGCGCGCCGGTACCGCGCCTGCATCCGGTACTGCATGAGCCCGGCGAAGAACCGCCGTCCGCCCACGCCGAGCGCCTTGAGGAACGCCACCCCGAGGATCAGCAGCGCGGCCGTGGTCAGCGCCCCCGCGGTCGTGTGCCCGCTGTCGAACGCGGGCAGGACGGTGTGCTGGGTCGCCCAGCCGAGCGCCTGCGCCGTCCCGACCGTCATCAGCCCGTACAGGGCGCTGGCCAGCACCGAGATGGTGAACACCCGGGGCTCCGCCCGGATGGCCACCCCCAGGACCCGCATCCCCTCCCGCAGGATCTGCCCGGTGGACGAGGCCCCGCCCGCCCCCAGCTCGTCCCCGGAGCCCTCCGGGGCGCCGGAGCCCGCCGCGTCGGCGTCGCCTGCCGCGTCGCCATCGTCCGTCGCGTGGGCGTCGTCCGCCGTGGCACGGCTCTCCTCTGTGGCGTCGGACACGACGACCTCGGCCGGGACGGCATCGCCGGGGGAGGCGTCGTCCGGGGCGGGGGTGGGGTCGGGTACGGGGCGTTGGGGGGACGAGGCTCCGTGTGGGGACGAGCCTGCTGGCACGGGGGCTCCTTGGGTCCGGAAGGTTGTGGGGCGCGACTATCCCTACCATCCGGGCGTATCGGGTATTCCCACCTTGATCGCCCGCGTGCGCCCGCCTCGCCCCACCGACGCGCGTCCCGAGGCCCGCCGGACGCCGCCCCCGAACCTCCGGACCGCCCTCCCTGGAGGGGCTGTGGACGCCTCAGGCGCCTCAGGGGGTCTAAGGTGGACGGCTCGCCCGGCTTACGGGGGTCGGCGTACGGGGCCCGGTTCGTCCTGGGGGACGGCCCGCCGGGACCCCGCCGTCCAGGGGCGGAGCCCGCCGGCCGTGCCGAGAAGGCCACGGCCGGAGGCGGCCCGCGCCGGGTTGTTCGGCGAAGCGGCGGAGGGGAATCGGGGCGGTGGCCGAGTCGGCCTTCGGACGCTCTTCTTGACCTCGACAGAATGGCGAACAGCGCCGCCTTCTTTGTTCACCGCGGGGACATCCGCCGTGCATGCGTCCGGGGGAGCGCCACCGGGATGCGCGTGCGCGAGTGGAACTCGTCTCCAACGCATAAAAATTGCCCGCTATGTCCTTAGAAATGTTTCGTAGCGGACAGGTTCGCCATGCTCCGGGGCACTCCAGTCGGCGTGTCCGCCGTGCGTCGCCGGCGGACGCCGAGACGTCACCGGCGGACGCCGAGTGCTCCCCCGGAACCACTCTCCGGAGGCTCTCCGATTCGGATCCCGGTAACGGTGTGACACGAGAGGTTCCGGAGGTTCCGGAGGTTCGGTATCTCCTAGTACGACGGGCCGATCGGCCCTCCGGGTCCCCGCGCCGGCCCCCGCAGAACATGACCACCCGGTCGCTTCCGGGGGTACGGTCCGCCCGAATCCCCGATCCGATGCCGACCGCTCCGCTCTCGGCGGAACTCCCGGATGTTTGGGAATCGGCGAGTCCGCTTGCAAGCCGCTTCACGGACGTCACCGGACGAGTCGTCCCGTCTCCCCGGAAACAGGCGAATCTCCACGGTGGCCAGCGACAATCCGCGTTCTCCCCGGCACCGAACAAGCACCGAACTCGGATCGACCGATGTCCGTCAGGTGTTGCCCCGATGAGTCGTGCGCCGGGGAGGCGCTCGGTGCACCGATCGAAAGGGTTGCGGCTCCTGCGTTTTACGCGGATCCGGTGATACTGTGGACCGGTCGGTTGCAGTCGTGGTTCTCGATCGTTTGTACGGACGCCCGCGGACTGATGGCAGCGGGCGTTTTGGCTATCCGGGACCATCCCGGGGGGCGAGAGCGTTCCGCTAGCAACCGCGCTGGGCCCGCGAGGTGTGGGCCCACGTTTTGCCGCAAGGAGAAAGACATGCCCCAGCAGGGCACCGTGAAGTGGTTCAACGCCGAAAAGGGCTTCGGCTTCATCGCCGTCGACGGTGGTGGCCCCGACGTCTTCGTGCACTACTCGGCGATCCAGACCTCCGGGTACCGCTCGCTGGACGAGAACCAGCGCGTCCAGTTCGAAGTGACGCAGGGTAACCGGGGTCCGCAGGCAGACCAGGTCGTCCCCCTGTAACACCCGCAGTCGTCCGCGCAGCCCGTGCTCCGCTCGTCGGAACGCGGGCTGCGCTGCGTCCACACCCACTCCACTTCACCCCCGCTCCACTTCACCCCCGCTCCCGCCAACCCCCGCCGTGCACGGGCGCGGTCTTTCGAGGGACTCGCCGGTGTGGGGTTGGTCACTCCGGGGGCGGAGGCGCCTCGGCGGGCGGGTCCGTGTGAGCAGGCACGGTGAACGAATGTGGGACCTGGACGCGGACGGGCCGGGGCCTGCGGCAGAATGGATCGCATGTCCGCTGCCCCTTCCGAGTCCAGCCTCGACCCCGAGATCGCCGCGCGGCTCAAGCGCGACGCCGACGGGCTCGTCCCCGCGATCGCCCAGCAGTACGACACCGGCGAGGTGCTCATGCTCGCCTGGATGAACGACGAGGCGCTGCACCGCACCCTCACCACCGGCCGCGCCACCTACTGGTCGCGCAGCCGCCAGGAGTACTGGGTGAAGGGCGAGAGCTCCGGCCATCAGCAGTGGATCAAGTCGGTCGCGCTCGACTGCGACCGCGACGCCATCCTGATCAAGGTGGACCAGGTCGGCGGGGCCTGCCACACCGGCGACCGGACCTGCTTCGACGCCGACGTCCTTCCCGCCGCGGTCGGCGAACGGCCCGCCGAGCAGTCGTGACCTCCGCGCGGGAACGAGGCGTCGCGGCCCTGGTCTGCGCGGCCGGGGCCGGGCTGACGCTGCTCGCCGCCGGGCAGCACTGGGCCACGGTCCGCGCCCAGGACGCGATCACGCCGTTCACCCAGCACCTCACCGGCCACGACGTCGGCCAGCTCGCGTCCGCGCTCGGCTGGGCCGGGCTCGCCGGGCTCGCCGCGCTGTTCGCCACGTCCGGACGCGTCCGGGCGGCCGTCGGGCTGCTGCTCGCGCTGTTCGGCGCCGGTGTCGTCGTCACCTCGGTGACCGCGTCCCGGCCCGCGCACGCCGCGAAGGTCGCGGCGGAGAAGAGCGCGCTGATGAAGCTCGGCGCGCATCCCGTCGTCCACGTCGAGCCCTGGTGGGGCCTGTCGATGGCGGGCGGCGTGCTGCTCGCCACGGCCGGGCTGATCGTCCTGGCGCGCGGCTCGCGCTGGCCCGGACTGTCCGCCCGGTACGCGCGCCCCGAGCAGGCCGCCAAGCCCGCGACCGGGCAGGACGCCGCGAAACCCGGCAAGGCCGCCCGTCCGGCCGCGTCCGGCGACGACGCGTCCGCCCTCTGGAAGTCGCTCGACCGCGGCGAGGACCCGACCGACCCCGAAGAGGACACCACCTCGACGGGCACCACCGCGGCCGGCACCGCCTCCACGTCCGATGCCGTCTCCGCCTCGACCGACGCCGCCTCGCGGCGCCGGTGAGGCGGAGCGGAGTGGCGGGCGGCGCGGGTGAACTCGTCCTGGTCGTGGAGCACGACCCCGCCGTCGCGGAGCTCCAGCGGCGCTGCCTGACCCGCGAGGGCTACCGGGTCGAGGTCGAGCCCGACCCGTCCGCCGCGTCCGACACCGCCGCCCGGGTGCGCCCGGACGCGGTGGTCCTCGACGTGTCCACCACCACGCGGCCCGTCGAGCTGTACCGGAGGGTCGCGTCGACCCTGGTCGCCCGTCCCCTTTCTCCCGGCGGACGTGTCGTCGCGGTCCTCGGCCCGATGGATCCGGCGCTCGCCCGCACCCTCGGCGCGCACCGCCTGGACCGTCCGTTCGGGCCCCGTGCCCTGGTCCGCGCGGTCGCGGACGCGCTGCGGCACGGCGGGGCCGAGGTGACGCGGGAGCTGCGCGCGGCCGGGCTCACCCTCGACACCGCCGCGCGCACCTGCGACGCGGACGGCGCGGACGTCACCCTGACCGCCACCGAGTTCGACCTGCTGCGCTACCTCGCCCGCAACCCGGGCCGCGTCTTCACCCGCGAGCAGCTCCTGGAGTCGGTGTGGGGGCCGGGCGCGGGCGCGGGAAGCCGCACCGTGGACGTCCACATCGCCCAGCTCCGCGCCAAACTCGGCGGTGCGAGCCCGATCCGCACCGTCCGCGGCGTCGGCTACCGCCTCGACGCCTGACCCGGCGGACCCCTCCCAGCGGCCGGAACGCCAGGTCGGTGGCCCTCGGTGGGCAGGTTCCCCACCGGGTGCCTGAACTCGGGGACGGGTTCGGCTTAGGCTGGTGGGGTGAGCCAGGGGACACCCGACGCGGTGCGCGCTGTGGGGCGGGGGACGCCTCCGGACGGAGCGACTCCCACCGGGACGACGCCGGAGGGCGGGCGGCCGCGACCGTCCGCGAGCCGGCGGCTGCGGTCCCCGCTGGCGGTGCTGGGGACGGCCGCGGCGGCCACCGTGGTCGTCACGTTCGTCGACCCGCACTCGCCCGGCCACTACCCGACCTGCCCGTTCCTGTTCCTGACCGGGTACTACTGCCCGGGCTGCGGCGGGCTGCGCATGGTCAACTCGCTGACCCACGGGCACGTGTCCGCCGCGTTCGGGCTCAACCCGCTCGCCTTCCTGCTGATGCCGGTCGCCGGGTACCTCTGGGCGCGCTGGACGTACTGCGCGGCGCGCGGCGAGCAGGTCACCTCGGTGCTGCTGAGGAAGGGCGCCCTGGCGGGGGCCGTCGGGCTGCTGCTGGTGTACTGGGTCGTCCGGAATCTGCCGTTCGCGCACGCTCTGGCCCCATGAGTGGGGTTCGGGGGGTGAATGGTAGTGGGAGGGCGTTTCTGAGCCCGCCCCCGGGTGCGGGCGGCGTCGGCGGGTGAGGCTACGATCGGTGCACGGATCGACCGGAAAATAGGGGGCTCCTGCGTGACCGAGGGCGAGCGTGGGCACGACGTGAGCGTGCTGGACGAGATCATCGAGGGAGTCCGGGCCGATCTCGCCGACCGGCAGCGGACGGTGTCGCTCGACGACCTCAAGGCGCGGGCGGCGAAGGCGCCGGCGCCCCGGGACGCGCTGGCGGCGCTGCGCGCGCCCGGCGTCGGGGTGGTCGCCGAGGTGAAGCGGAGCAGCCCGTCCAAGGGCGCGCTCGCCGCGATCGCCGACCCGGCCGCGCTGGCCCGCGACTACGAGGCGGGCGGCGCGAAGATCATCAGCGTGCTGACCGAGCGCCGCCGGTTCGGCGGCAGCCTGGACGACCTGGCCGCGGTCCGCGCCACGGTCGACATCCCGATCCTGCGCAAGGACTTCATCGTCACCTCCTACCAGCTGTGGGAGGCCCGCGCGTACGGCGCGGACGTCGCCCTGCTGATCGTCGCCGCCCTCGAGCAGGACGCGCTGGTCTCGCTGGTCGAGCGGGCCGAGTCGATCGGCCTGCTGCCGCTGGTCGAGGTGCACACCGAGGAGGAGGTCGACCGCGCCGTGGACGCGGGGGCCAAGGTCATCGGCGTCAACGCGCGGAACCTGCGGACCCTCAAGGTCGACCGGGAGACCTTCGCCCGGGTCGCCCCGTGCGTCCCGGCGGGCGTGGTGAAGATCGCCGAGTCCGGCGTCCGCGGCCCGCACGACCTGCTCGCCTACGCCTCGTCCGGCGCGGACGCCGTCCTGGTGGGGGAGAGCCTGGTCATCGGCCGCGACCCGCGCTCGGCCGTCGCCGACCTCGTCGCCGCCGGCGCCCACCCCGCCCTCCGCCAGAGCGGCTGACCCGCCCCTCCCACGAGGCCGGCCCACGACGCCCGGCCCACGACGGCCCGCCCATGACGCCCGGTCCCCGAGGGGCCGGGCGTTCGCACGTCCCGCGAAGATCAGGCGCCCGCGGGCGTTCTGCGCCCGGACTGCGGTGGACCTGGGCCGTTGGCGGTAGGGTACGGGGCATGCTCGCTGAACCGCTGCGCGAACGATGGCGCGCTCGTCCGGCATCTCACTGACCCGACGAGCCCTCTCACTCAGAGACGAGAACAACCCATGACCATCGACGCCGCGCGCGGCGCTTCCGGCGTTCCCGCCGACTCCTCGCGGACGTTCCTGTCGCCGGGCACCCAGGTTCCCGACGCGACCGGCCACTTCGGCGCCTTCGGCGGGCGGTTCGCCCCCGAGGCCCTCATGGCCGCCCTGGACGAGCTGACCCGCGAGTTCGACGCAGCCAAGACCGACCCGTCCTTCACCGCCGAGCTGGACGACCTGCTCGCGAACTACGCGGGGCGGCCGAGCCTCCTGACCGAGGCCGAGCGGTTCGCGGCGCACGCCGGCGGGGCCCGGATCCTCCTCAAGCGCGAGGACCTCAACCACACCGGCTCCCACAAGATCAACAACGTGCTCGGCCAGGCGCTGCTAACCAAGCGCATGGGCAAGAAGCGCGTCATCGCCGAGACCGGCGCCGGGCAGCACGGCGTGGCCACGGCCACCGCCGCCGCCCTCCTCGGCCTCGAGTGCACCGTCTACATGGGCGAGGTCGACACCGAGCGGCAGGCCCTGAACGTCGCGCGCATGCGGATGCTGGGCGCCGAGGTCGTCCCGGTGAAGACCGGCAGCCGCACCCTCAAGGACGCCTGCAACGAGGCGTTCCGCGACTGGGTCGCGTCCGTCGACACCACCCACTACGTCATCGGGTCGGTCATGGGACCGCACCCGTTCCCGATGATGGTCCGCGACTTCCAGCGGATCATCGGCGTCGAGGCCCGGCGCCAGTGCCTCGACCTCACCGGGAAGCTCCCGGACGCGGTCGTCGCCTGCGTCGGCGGCGGATCCAACGCGATCGGCATGTTCCACGCGTTCGTCCCCGACGACGACGTGAAACTGTTCGGCTTCGAGGCGGGCGGCGACGGCGTCGCGTCCGGCAGGCACGCGGCCACCCTCGTCGGCGGCTCGCTCGGCGTGATCCACGGCATGCGCACCTACCTGCTCCAGGACGACGAGGGCCAGACCCTCGAGACGCACTCGATCTCCGCGGGGCTCGACTACCCCGGCGTCGGCCCCGAGCACTCGTGGCTGCACGACACCGGCCGCGCCGAGTACCACGAGATCACCGACACCGAGGCGATGGACGCGTTCTCGCTGCTCTGCCGCACCGAGGGCATCATCCCGGCGATCGAGTCCGCGCACGCGCTCGCGGGCGCGATCAAGGTCGGCCGCGAGCTCGGCCCGGACGCCACGATCGTCGTCTGCCTGTCCGGGCGCGGCGACAAGGACATGCACACGGCCGCCGGCTTCTTCGGCCTGATGCCCGAGGGGGACGAGGCCAAGTGAGCAGCGTCAAGACCGCCTACGACAAGGCCAAGGCCGAGGGGCGCGCCGCGCTCGTCGGCTACCTGCCCGCCGGGTTCCCGTCCGTGGACGGCGCGATCGAGGCCGCCAGGACCATGGTCGACGCGGGCTGCGACGTCATCGAGATCGGCCTGCCCTACAGCGACCCGATGATGGACGGCCCGACGATCCAGGACGCCGTGCACCAGGCGCTGGTCGGCGGCGCGCGCGTCGCGGACGTGTTCCGCACGGTCGAGGCCGTCGCCGAGACCGGCGTCCCGACGCTGGTCATGACGTACTGGAACCCCGTGGACCGGTACGGCGTGGACGCGTTCGCCCGCGACCTGAAGTCGGCGGGCGGCGCGGGCCTGATCACCCCGGACCTCACGCCCGAGGAGGGCGGCGACTGGCTGGCCGCCGCGGACGCCCACGACCTGGACAAGGTGTTCCTGGTCGCGCTGAGCTCCACCGACGAGCGGATCGAGAAGATCACCGCGGCGTCCCGGGGGTTCGTGTACGCGGCGTCCCTGATGGGCGTGACCGGGGCCCGCACCGCCGTGGACACCGGCGCTCCGCGGCTGGTCGAGCGCACCCGCGCGAGCATCGAGAAGCAGGGCCTGGACCTGCCGGTCGGCCTCGGCCTCGGTGTCGGCGACGGCGCCCAGGCCGCCGAGGTCGCCGGGTTCGCCGACGGCGTGATCGTCGGCTCGGCGTTCATCCGCCGCCTTCTGGACGCGCCCGACCAGGCGAGCGGCCTCGCGGGCGTCCGCGCCCTCACCGCCGACCTGGCCCGGGGCGTCCGCCGGGAGCTCTGACTCCGGAGCCACACCCGTGAACCGCGCTTCGGCGCCCGTCCGGACCGGGAACCCCGGTCCGGACGGCGTTCCGGGCGCCCAGGCGGCCCCCGGGTAACGGATCGGTGAAAGTCGTCGCCGAGATCGGGAACTCCCTCCGACGCCCCGTCGGTTCATGCTGATGAGTCGGGGCGCACTCACGTAAGGTGTGTGTTCGCCCGCCGTGGACCCGGCGCGACGGGCGGCCTTGGACGGGCGGTCGTGGAAGGATCATCGATGACGCAAGAGACAGCGGCGGCGCAGGCCGGCGCGACGCCGGCACGTTCGGCGGGCGGACGCTGGTTCCCCGCGCTGACCTGGCCGCTCACGCTGGCCGGTCTCGCCATCTCGATCTACCTGACCTACACGCATTACAACCAGAAGGCGCTGATCTGCTCGGCCAACGCCACGGTCGACTGCCACGCCGTGACGACCAGCAAGTACTCCAAGCTGCTCGGCGTTCCCCTGCCGCTGCTCGGCCTGCTGTTCTTCGTCGGCTTCGCCGTCCTGATCACGCCCTGGGCACTGAACAACGCCGCGCCGATGTTCCGCTGGGGACGGCTGGCCTCCGCCGCGATCGGCCTCGTGTTCATCGTCTACCTGGTGACGGTCGAACTGGCCGTGCTGGACAAGATCTGCCTGTGGTGCACCGGGGTGCACATCATCACTATCCTGCTCTTCATCCTCGTCCTGGCCGACGAGTTCCGGCGGCTCGGCCAGGTCGACTAGCCCCCTGAAGGCCCCCGAAGAGCAGCACCTCCACCCATAGGAGAACCAATGAGCAAGGCCGCACGGGAGCGGACGGCCCGAGAGCGCCTGGCCGAGGAGCGCAAGCGGCAGCAGGCACGGAACAAGCAGGTCAAGCTGCTGACCGCCGTGCTGACCGCCGTGGTCGTGGTCGCCGTGGCCGTCGTGGTCACCGTCGTCGCCATGAACTCCGACAAGTCGGGCGGCGACGGCAAGGCCGTCAGCGCGAACCTGTACAAGGGCGCGACCGCGCCGATCCAGGTCGAGGCCGACGGCACCGTCACGATGGGGAAGCCCGGCATCAAGGCCCCCACGCTGGACCTCTACGAGGACTTCCAGTGCCCCATCTGCAAGGAGTTCGAGAAGGCCAGCGGTGACACCGTGAAGCAGCTCGCCGCCGAGGGCAAGGTCACGGTGAAGTACCACATCCTGTCGTTCGTCAACCCCGAGGGCTCGCCGCGCGCGGCCGTCGCGGGCTGGTGCGCCGCCGACGAGGGCAAGTTCCTCCAGTTCCACGACGTCGCCTACCAGAACCAGCCGGACGAGCGGAAGGCGCTGACCGCCGACGTGCTGAAGAAGTTCGGCACGGCCGCGGGCACGTCGGCGAACTTCGCCTCGTGCGTGTCGGGCGGGAAGTACACGGCGCAGGTCAAGAAGAACAACGAGGACGGGCTGAAGGTCCTGCAGGCCAAGTACGGCGGCCGCGCGGGCACCCCGTCCGTCCTGGTCAACGGCAAGCCGATCGACCAGAACGCGATGTTCGACCCGAACGCGCTGGAGAAGGCCGTCACCTCCGCCACCTCCTGACCGCGCCCGCGTCCGCCCGTCCGACCGGACACCCGTCCCTCCGGTCACCGGACGGGGTGGCACGCGAAACACGTCGCCCGGCCGGGCACGCCCGCACGCACTCGCGTGCGCGGTGTGCCCGGCCGGTGGTCTTTCTCCCCCGATGACCTTCGCCTGTCACCCTCGGTGACCGTTCGCCACTACGCTCTGCAAGCGTCAGCGCACGGCGAGCCGATCGGGGGATCGATGAGCAAGGCCGACAGGACGCGCACCGCGCGCGAGAAGCTGGCGGCGGAACGGGCCGCGCAGGCCGCCCGGGACCGCCGCACCCGGCTGCTGATGATCGTGCTGGGGGTCGTGTTCGCGGCGGTGGTGGTCGCCATCGTGGTGGTCCTGGTCGCCAACCGCGGCGACAACGGCGCGAAGGTGACCGCCACGCCCTACAGCGGCCCGTCCGCGCCGGTCACGCGGAACGCGGACGGCTCGGTCACGATGGCGAAGGCAGGCGTGACCAAGCCCGTCCTGGAGGTCTTCGAGGACTTCCAGTGCCCGGGGTGCAAGGCGCTGGAGGCGTCCCTCGGCGGGACGATGCGGCAGCTCGCCGCGGAGGGCAAGGTCAGCCTCGTCTACCGGCCGTTCCACCTGTTCCAGCAGGAGCCGCTCAGCGGCAACTCCGAGCGCGGCGCGAACGCGGCCCTGTGCGTCCCGGCCGACAAGTGGCTCTCGTACCACGACACGCTCTACAAGGCGCAGCCCGAGGAGGGCAAGACCGGCTTCTCCGAGGACGACCTGGTGAAGTGGGGGCATCAGCTCGGTGTCACGGACGCGAACTTCGAGCCGTGCGTCCGGAAGATGCAGAAGAAGGCACAGGTCGCGGAGATGACCAAGTACGCCCTGGAGACCCGCAAGGTCCAGGGCACGCCGACGTTGTTCCTCGACGGCAAGCAGCTCAACGCGACCACCAAGGACGATCTGACCAAGGCCGTCCAGCAGGCCGGGGGCCGCTAGCGGACGCCGCGCGCACGGGAACCGGGGGAGGGCGGGCCGGGTGGGGCCCGCCGCCTCCCGGATTCCGCGCGCTGTTTCCGTTTCCGCCCGGTAGACCCGGCGATCGGGTGTTTCCGGTGCGGGACGTGCGTCCCTGTACCCCGCGAACGCGGTAACGTCAACGCTCATGCAGCCGGTGGCCTTCCTTCCGAGTCCCTCCCAGGGCGTCTGGCACCTCGGGCCGATCCCGATCCGCGCCTACGCCCTGATGATCATTCTTGGCATCGTCGTGGCGGTATGGCTCGGCGAACGCCGCTGGGCGGCCAAGGGCGGCCAGCCCGGCACCGTGATCGACGTGGCGGTCTGGGCCGTCCCGTTCGGCCTGGTCGGCGGGCGTCTCTACCACGTCCTCACCGACTACCAGCGCTACTTCGGGGACGGCAAGGACCCGGTGAACGCGCTGAAGGTCTGGGAGGGCGGCCTCGGCATCTGGGGCGCCGTCCTGCTCGGCGCGGTCGGCGCGGTGATCGGCTGCCGCCGCCGCGGCATCTCGGTGCTCGCGCTCGGCGACGCCATCGCGCCCGGCATCGCGCTCGCCCAGGCGATCGGACGCTGGGGCAACTGGTGGAACCAGGAGCTCTACGGGCGTCCGCTGCACACCTTCTGGGCCCTGAAGATCGACTCGGCGCACCGACCCCGCACCGCCGACGGCGCGCTCGACCCGAAGTACGCCGACGTCGCGACCTACCACCCGACGTTCCTGTACGAGTCGCTGTGGTGCATCGGCGTCGCCGTCCTGGTGCTGTGGGCCGACCGCCGCTTCAAGCTCACCCACGGCCGCGCGTTCGCGCTCTACATCGCCGCTTACACGCTCGGACGGTTCTGGGTCGAGGCGCTGCGCATCGACGACGCCCACCACATCGGCGGGCTGCGGCTGAACGACTGGACCGCGATCCTCGTCTTCCTCGGCGCGGCCTACTACTTCTACTGGGCCCGGAACAAGACCGGCCCCGAGGCCGTCGGCGCGGTCGAGCCCGCCGTCCCGGACGAGTCCGGCGCCGCCGCGGAGAGCATGGAGACCGCGGAGACCGTGGAGGACGACAAGCCCGAGGACGTCGCTGAGAAGGCCGCTGAGGAACGTCCCGAGCCCGGCGAGCCCGCGAGTGTCACCCAGGCTGACCAGGCCGGGGACGCCGCGGAGAGCGTCACCGAGGACGAGCCGGAGGAGAGCGTGAAGGACGCCGCCGACGCCCCGTCCGAGGCCGAGCCCGCCGCGGAGCCCGAAGCGGAACGCGAGGTCGCGGACGAGCCCGCCGCGAAGGACGAGCCGAAGCCCGAGCCCGAGCCGGAGGACAAGGCCGAGCCCGAGGAGAAGGTCGGGGACAAGGCCGAGCCCGAGGACGAGGTAGAGCCGGAGTCCGAGGGCGGCGCCAAGGATGACGTCCAGGACGCGGACACGTCCGACCCCGAGCCCGAGTCCGAGTCCGAGCCCAAGGCGAAGGCCGACCCCGAGTCGAAGGCGAAGGCTGAGGCCGAGGCGAAGGACGGCGACGGGGCGGGCAAGGGCGAGCCTGTCCGGGATGCCCAGTAAGGTCGCCTTATGGGGGGATTGACCGCGGAGGAACCCGAGATGCTGGCCGAGCACCATCACCAGCACCGGGACGTGAACGGCGGCTGGCTGCGGCCCGCGGTGTTCGGCGCGATGGACGGCCTGGTGTCGAACTTCGCGCTGATCGCCGGTGTGGCGGGCGGCAGCGCGTCCCAGCACGTGGTGCTGCTGGCGGGACTGGCGGGGCTGGCCGCCGGGGCGTTCTCGATGGCGGCGGGGGAGTACATCTCGGTCGCCTCGCAGTCGGAGCTGGCGATGGCCGAGATCGAGATCGAGCGGCTGGAGCTGGCCCGGCATCCGGCGGCCGAGGAGCGGGAGCTCGCGGCCGTGTTCGAGAAGCGCGGCGTGGACGCGGCGACGGCGGCGGAGGTCGCGCGGCAGCTGTCGCGGAACCCCGAGGACGCGCTGGAGGTGCACGCCCGCGAGGAGCTGGGCGTCGCGCCCGGCGACCTGCCGTCCCCGCTGGTGGCGGCCGGGTCGTCGTTCGTGTCGTTCGCGATCGGGGCCGTCCTGCCGGTGCTGCCCTACCTGCTCGGGGCGCAGAACCTGTGGCCCGCCGCGATCGTGGCGGCGCTGGGGCTGTTCGGCGCGGGCGCGGTGGTCGCGCGGGTGACGACGCGGTCGTGGTGGTTCGGCGGGCTGCGCCAGCTGGTGTTCGGCGGCGTGGCGGCGGCGATCACGTTCGGGGTCGGCGCCCTGATCGGCCAGTCCGGAGTGTGACCGCCGTCGACCGGCGTGTAGCGACCGGAAACGCCCTTTTGTGCGCGCGTGGGCGGCTGGAACGATAGGCTCCCGCACTGTGATCGAGGCTCGTGACTCAGGCTCATCCCCGGGACCGACCCCGCCCGGGTCCCCGTCCGGCACCGACACCGGACAGCGGGATTTCTGGCCGGCGGATTCCGGTGGCGACGGCGACGGCAAGGGATCGAAGGGGCCGAACCCCAAGCTGCTCATCGGCGGCGCGATCGTGCTGGTCGTCGTGGTCGCGGCGGTCGCCGTCGTGGCGATGATGGCGTCCGGCGGGGGCAAGAAGTCCGGCGGGGCGGCGAAGCAGGGCGCGCAGCTGCTGCCGACCGCGTTCACCCCGTGGGCGCCCGAGAAGGAGATGGGCAAGATCTCCGACCGGCAGCGCGACGGGCGGCCGATCACCGAGGGCGAGGTCTTCCCGCCGGACGTCAAGACGGTGGCGTACAAGAAGTACTCGTTCACGCTCGCGGGGACGAGCCTGGCGTCCGACTGCAAGGACGCGACCTGGGGCCAGCGGCTCCAGGCCGACCTGGCGGCGCACCAGTGCACGCAGGTCGCGCGCGGCGCGTACGTGAGCCAGGACAAGCAGCACGTCGGCCAGTTCGCGGTGCTGAACATGGCGAACCAGGACGGCGCGCAGCAGATCGTCCGCGACCTCGACCCGGCGACCAACGCGGGCTTCGTCCGCGCGCTCGACCCGGACGGCGCGGTCGCGTTCCACAGCGGCTTCAGCGCCGCGTACGCGCACACCTACGGCCACTTCGTGATCCTGTCGTGGGTCCAGCGGGCCGGGGGCGCGCAGCCCGCGAACCTCTCCGAGCTCGTCGACCTCAGCCTCGCGGTGGAGAAGCCCGCCGACTTCGTCTGGGGACGCCTGGAGATGGCCGGGGACAACTCGAAGCAATGAGCCGTCCCACCACCCGGCCCCGGCGACCGTCCCGGGGACGCCCGCCGCGCGGAGACCGTCCGCGCGGCGGTTCCGGCCGTCCGGCCACCGCCGGCGACGCCGCCCCGGGGGACGCCGCGTACGACGGCCGGTCCCAGTCCGGGTACGACGCCCAGGACCAGAACGCCTACGACGCTCGGGCGCAGGCCGCGCACGACGGTCACGGTCAGGGCGGGTACCGCGACGGTCAGGGTCAAGGCGGGTACGACGCTCACGGTCAGGCCGGGTATGGCGATGGTCAGGGTCCCGGTGGATACGACGCTCAGGCGCAGGGTGGCAGGCCCGGCGCGCGGACGCAGGGGAAACGGCCGCAGGCGAAGCGCGGGCCGAGTGCCCGGACCTACTTCGGCTGGGCCGTGGGCCTCGTGGTGCTGCTGGTGGTCGGTGTCGGGGCGCTGGTCGTCGGGACGCACGACTCCCGTGCGAAGCCCGGCGCCGATGACGGCGGCGGGGCGTCCCTCGGGGCGACGGCGCCGACCGGCGCGACGCCCTCGACGTACTCGAGCTCGCCGTCCGGCCGGGCGTACACGGGGATCGAGAAGCGGTCGGCGGACGCCGCGCCGCTGACCACGGGCGAGGCGTTCCCGCCGGACGCGTCGACGGTCCAGGTGTCCCGGAAGGCGCGGCTGACGCTGAAGGGCAAGGAGCTCGGCTCGTCCTGCCCGGCGGCGGTGTGGGGGGCCGCGACCGCCAAGGCGGTGTGGCGCGCGGGTTGCACGCAGGTCGCGCGCACGTTGTACGCGGACACGGCACACGGTTACGCCCTGTCGGTGACGGTCTTCAACCTCGCGGACGTGTCGTCGGCGAACACCCTGGTGGACGCGTTGGGCCAGGGCAGCGGCGGCGGGTTCGTCCGTCCGCTGGGCTCGGGCTCCGGCGGCGCGCTCGGCGCGTTCGGGCAGAACGGCTACGGCGCGGCGCGCGGCGTGGCGATGGGCCACTTCGCGGTGGTGGCGTGGGCGCAGCGGCTCTCCGGTTCGGGGGACGCGGCGAGCGCCGCCAAGGACGAGACGCTCCTGTCGATCCTCATCGAGGGGCAGAAGGCGCCGGCCGTCTTGGACCGGGCCGCGCGCACCCCCTGACGCCGCCCGCCGAGGCGGCCCGCCGCCCCCGGAACGCGGCCCCCGGTGGCCCCGGCCCGCGGCCGCTCTTTTAAACGCCCTGACCCGGTGATGATGATCACCCGAGGTCAGGGCGTTGTCGTGTGGTCATCGACCCCTAGAATGGTCTAAACCACGCGGAGATCAACGAGATCGACGAAGATCAACAGACCCGGACACGTTTCGCGACTTGGTCGCATCGGGCATGATTCCGGCAGTGATGTAGTCTCATCGCACCGCAGCAGGGCCAACGCCGTCCCGTGCCTGCACTGACATCAGCCAGTGACACCACGACGACGGGAGGGTTTGATGGCTTCTGCTGCCCTCACCCCGGGCCTTCCACAGCACCAGGGCCTCTACGACCCGGCCAACGAGCACGACGCCTGCGGCGTCGGCATGGTGGCGGATCTGAACGGTCGCAAGAGCCACGACATCGTGAGCAACGCCCTGACCGTCCTGCGCAACCTCGACCACCGCGGCGCCGTCGGCGCCGAGCCGGACGACGGCGACGGCGTGGGCATCCTCGTCCAGATCCCGGACGCGTTCTTCCGCGACGTCTGCGACTTCGCCCTGCCCGAGGCCGGGTCCTACGCGGCGGGCGTCGCGTTCCTGCCGAAGGACGAGGCCGACCGCGCCGCGACGGTCGAGCGCATCGAGACGCTCTGCGTCGAGGAGGGCCTGACCGTCCTCGGCTGGCGCGAGCTGCCGCACGACGCGTCCCACTGCGGACCGGCCGCGCGCCGGGTCATGCCGCACTTCGCGCAGCTGTTCCTGACGGCCGCCGCGCACGGCCCGCACGCGGGCAAGGCCGGTCTCGAGCTGGACCGCGTCGTGTTCTGCATGCGCGAGCGCGCCGAGCAGGACACCACCGCCTACTTCCCGAGCCTGTCCTCCCGGACGATCGTCTACAAGGGCATGCTCACCACGCCGCAGCTCGAGCCGTTCTTCCCCGACCTGTCGGACGAGCGGTTCACCTCGGGCATCGCGCTGGTCCACAGCCGGTTCTCGACCAACACGTTCCCGGCGTGGGAGCTGGCGCACCCGTACCGGTTCATCGCGCACAACGGCGAGATCAACACCGTCCGCGGGAACCGGAACTGGATGCGCGCCCGCGAGGCGCTGCTGAAGTCCGACCTGCTCCCGGGCGACCTGTCCCGGATCTTCCCGGTGATCGACATCGAGGCGTCCGACACGGCGTCGTTCGACGAGTGCCTGGAGCTGCTGCACCTCAGCGGGCGCAGCCTGCCGCACGCGGTGCTGATGATGATCCCGGAGGCGTGGGAGAACCACACCGAGATGGACCCGGCGCGCCGCGCCTTCTACGAGTTCCACTCCACCCTGATGGAGGCGTGGGACGGCCCGGCGTCGGTGACGTTCACCGACGGCACGGTCGTCGGCGCCGTCCTGGACCGCAACGGGCTGCGCCCCGGACGGTACTGGGTGACCGACGAGGGCTTCGTGGTGCTGGCGTCCGAGGCCGGGGTGCTGGACATCCCGTCCGACCGGGTCGTCCGGAAGGGACGGCTCCAGCCCGGCAAGATCTTCCTGGTCGACACCGAGGCCGGGCGCATCATCGAGGACGACGAGGTCAAGGCCGAGCTCGCCGCGCAGCACCCGTACGGGGAGTGGCTGCACGAGGGCCTGGTCCGGTTCGAGGAGCTGCCGCGCCGCGAGCGCGAGATCCCGACGCACGAGACGCTCGTCAAGCGGCAGCAGACGTTCGGCTACTCCAACGAGGAGCTGAAGGTCATCCTGTCGCCGATGGCCCGGACCGGCGCCGAGCCGATCGGGTCCATGGGCACCGACACCCCGATCGCGGTGCTGTCGGAGCGCCCGCGGCTGCTGTTCGACTACTTCAAGCAGCTGTTCGCGCAGGTCACCAACCCGCCGCTGGACGCCATCCGCGAGGAGCTGGTGACCAGCCTGCAGTCCACCCTCGGCCCCGAGGGCAACCTGCTGGAGCCCGGCCCGGACTCGTGCCGCCGGCTGGTGCTGCCGACCCCGATCCTGGACAACGACGAACTGTCCAAGATCATCCACATCGACGACGAGGGGTCGCTGCCGCACCTGCAGGCCCACGTCGTCCACGGCCTCTACGACGTGCACGGCGGCGGCGAGGCGCTGCGGGCCCGGCTCGCGGAGATCTGCGCCGAGGTGTCCCGGGCGATCCGGGGCGGCGCGCGGATCATCGTGCTGTCCGACCGGGGCAGCGACTCGGGCCGCGCGGCCATCCCGTCGCTGCTGCTCACCGGCGCCGTCCACCACCACCTGATCCGGGAGCGGACCCGCACCCGGGTCGGCCTGGTGATCGAGACCGCCGAGGCCCGCGAGTGCCACCACATGGCGCTGCTCATCGGGTACGGCGCGTCCGCGGTGAACCCCTACCTCGCGCAGGAGACCGTCGAGGACCTGGTCCGCACCGGCGTCCTCGCCGGCGTGGACGAGACCAAGGCCGTCCGGAACCTGGTGAAGGCGTACGGCAAGGGCGTCCTGAAGGTCATGTCGAAGATGGGCGTGTCCACGGTCGCGTCCTACACCGGCGCGCAGATCTTCGAGGCGGTCGGGCTCGGCGCCGAGGTCGTGGACCACGCGTTCACCGGCACCACGTCCAAGCTCGGCGGTGTCGGGTTCGACGTCCTGGCCGACGAGGTCGCGCGGCGGCACGCCCGCGCCTACCCGGCGGGTGGCAACGAGCCCGCGCACCGCACCCTCGAGGTCGGCGGGGAGTACCAGTGGCGGCGCGAGGGCGAGCCGCACCTGTTCGACCCCGAGACCGTGTTCAAGCTCCAGCACGCCACCCGCACCCGCCGCTACGAGATCTTCAAGGAGTACACCTCCCGGATCGACGAGCAGGCCGGGCGGCTGATGACGCTCCGCGGACTGTTCCGGTTCAGGGACGGCGAGCGCCCGCCGGTGCCGATCGACGAGGTCGAGCCCGTGTCGGAGATCGTCAAGCGGTTCTCCACCGGCGCGATGTCCTACGGGTCGATCTCCGCCGAGGCGCACGAGACCCTCGCGATCGCCATGAACCGGCTCGGCGGCAAGTCCAACACCGGCGAGGGCGGCGAGGACCCCGGGCGGTTCGTCCCGGACGCCAACGGCGACCTGCGGCGCAGCGCCATCAAGCAGGTCGCGTCCGGACGGTTCGGCGTGACCAGCGAGTACCTGGCGAACGCCGACGACATCCAGATCAAGATGGCGCAGGGCGCCAAGCCCGGCGAGGGCGGCCAGCTGCCCGGCCACAAGGTCTACCCGTGGATCGCCAAGACCCGGCACTCCACCCCGGGCGTCGGCCTCATCTCGCCGCCGCCGCACCACGACATCTACTCGATCGAGGACCTCGCCCAGCTCATCCACGACCTGAAGAACGCCAACCCGGCCGCCCGGGTGCACGTGAAGCTGGTCGCGGAGGTCGGCGTCGGGACGGTCGCCGCGGGCGTGTCCAAGGCCCACGCGGACGTCGTCCTCATCTCCGGCCACGACGGCGGCACCGGCGCGTCCCCGCTCACCTCGCTCAAGCACGCCGGCGCGCCCTGGGAGCTCGGCCTCGCCGAGACCCAGCAGACGCTGCTGCTGAACGGGCTGCGCGACCGCATCGTCGTCCAGGCCGACGGCCAGCTCAAGACCGGCCGCGACGTCATCGTCGCCGCGCTCCTCGGCGCCGAGGAGTTCGGCTTCGCGACCGCGCCGCTCGTGGTGTCCGGCTGCGTCATGATGCGCGTCTGCCACCTCGACACCTGCCCGGTCGGCGTCGCCACCCAGAACCCCGTCCTGCGGCAGCGGTTCACCGGCCGGCCCGAGTTCGTCGTCACCTTCTTCGAGTTCATCGCCGAGGAGGTCCGCGAGCACCTCGCCGCGCTCGGCTTCCGCACGCTGGACGAGGCCGTCGGGCACGTCGAGATGATCGACACCAGGGACGCCGTCGCGCACTGGAAGGCGTCCGGGCTGGACCTGGCGCCGATCCTGCACGCCCCCGAGGTACCGGACGGCGCGTCCCTGCGCCGCACCACCACCCAGGACCACGGGCTCGACAAGGCCCTGGACAACACGCTGATCCAGCTCGCCGAGGGCGCGATCGCCTACGGCGACAAGGTGACGCTCGAACTGCCGATCCGCAACGTCAACCGGACGGTCGGCACCATGCTCGGCCACGCCGTGACGAGGAAGTGGGGCGGCGCGGGTCTCGCCGACGACACCATCGACGTCACCTTCACCGGCTCGGCGGGCAACTCGTTCGGCGCGTTCGTCCCGCGCGGCGTGACACTGCGGCTGGTCGGCGACGCCAACGACTACGTCGGCAAGGGCCTGTCCGGCGGGCGTCTCACGCTGCGTCCCCCCGCGGACGTGCCGTTCGAGCCGTCCGGGCAGATCATCGGCGGCAACGTCATCCTGTACGGCGCCACCTCGGGCGAGCTGTTCGCCCGCGGCGTCGTCGGGGAGCGGTTCTGCGTCCGCAACTCCGGCGCCACGGCCGTCGTCGAGGGCGTCGGCGACCACGCCCTGGAGTACATGACCGGCGGACGGGTCCTCATCCTCGGCCGCACCGGGCGCAACGTCGCGGCGGGCATGTCCGGCGGCGTCGCCTACGTGCTCGACCTGGTCGCCGAGCGGGTCAACCCGGAGATGGTCGACCTGGAGGCCCTCACCGCGCAGGACGCCGAGGACGTCCGCGTCCTGGTCGAGCGGCACCACGCCGAGACCGGATCCGGGACCGCCGCGGCGCTGCTCACCGACTGGGAGGCCGCCGCGACCCGCTTCACCAAGATCATGCCGCGGGACTACCGGCGGGTGCTGGACGCGGCCGAGGCCGCCCGCGCCGAGGGCCGCGACGTCGACGAGGCCATCATGGCCGCCGCGCAGAGCTGAGAGGGGGACCACCGAACATGGCCGACCCGAAGGGTTTCCTGACCGCCGGGCGGGAGCTCCCGCAGCGCCGCCCGGTCGACGTCCGCATCAAGTCCTGGACCGAGGTGTACGAGGAGTTCGCCCGGCCCAAGGTCGAACGGCAGGCGAGCCGCTGCATGGACTGCGGCGTCCCGTTCTGCCACCAGGGCTGCCCGCTCGGCAACCTCATCCCCGAGTGGAACGACCTGGTGTACCGCGGCGACTGGCATGACGCCGTCGAGCGGCTGCACGCGACCAACAACTTCCCCGAGTTCACCGGGCGGCTCTGCCCGGCCCCGTGCGAGAGCGCCTGCGTCCTCGGCATCAACCAGGACCCGGTGGCCATCAAGCGGGTCGAGGTCGAGATCATCGACCGGGCGTGGGAGGAGGGCTGGGTCCGGCCCAAGCCGCCGTCCGTCCGGACCGGGAGGACGGTCGCGGTCGTCGGCTCCGGCCCCGCCGGGCTCGCCGCCGCGCAGCAGCTCACCCGCGCCGGGCACGACGTCACCGTCTACGAGCGCGCCGACCGGATCGGCGGCCTGCTCCGCTACGGCATCCCCGAGTTCAAGATGGAGAAGCGCCACCTCGACCGGCGGATCGAGCAGATGCGCGCCGAGGGCACCGCGTTCCAGACCTCGGTGAACGTCGGCGTCGACATCACGGCCGACGAGCTGCGCGAGCGGTACGACGCGGTCCTGCTGACCGGCGGCGCGACCGCGTGGCGGGACCTGCCCGTCCCCGGCCGCGACCTGCGCGGCGTGTACCAGGCGATGGAGTACCTGCCCCCGGCGAACAAGGTGCAGGAGGGCGACTCCACCGTGTCGTCCGTCCCGGCGACCGGCAGGCACGTCGTCGTCATCGGCGGCGGCGACACCGGCGCGGACTGCGTCGGCACCGCCCTCCGGCAGGGCGCGGCCTCGGTCACCCAGCTGGAGATCATGCCGACGCCGCCGCGGGAGCGGCCCGGCCACCAGCCGTGGCCGACCTACCCGATGCTGTTCAAGATGGAGAGCGCGCACGAGGAGCTCCGCGACCTCGGCGGCGAGCGCCTCTACGCGCTCAGCACGGTCGCGTTCCTCGGCGACGGGGACGGGAACCTGCGGGCGCTGAAGGTCGTCGGCGTCGAGGGCCCGGAGACCGGCTTCACGCCGATCCCCGGCACCGAGCGGGAGCTTCCGGCGCAGCTGGTCACCCTGGCGATGGGCTTCCTCGGCCCGGAGCGGGAGGGGCTGCTCGCGCAGCTGGGCGTCGACCTCGACCAGCGCGGCAACGTCCGGCGGGACGCCGACTACGCCACGAGCGTGGACAAGGTGTTCGCCGCGGGCGACATGGGCCGCGGCCAGTCGCTCATCGTCTGGGCCATCGCCGAGGGACGCGCCGCCGCGCACGGTGTCGACAAGTTCCTCACCGGCCAGACCGCCCTGCCGTACCCGATCCCGCCGACGGCCCGTCCTCTGGCCTGACCTGCCGGGAGCACTCCTGGTGAGCGGCCGGTCGCTTCTCGCGACCGGCCGCTCACCCATGTCCGGCTTCGGTCGTCCGGCGTGTCCCGGTTCGGGGGGCGGTGCCGGACGTAAAAAATTCTGAGCCGGCCGAACGGTGTCTGGAAGGTGCCTGATCATTGGCCGAACGCCGGTGAGGTGGGGAGAACGCCGTGTTCGCGGGGGCGCGCCGGGGGCGCGGCGGGGGCCTGGCACCGCCGCCCGGACGTCGCGAAACCACGTTTCCCAAGGTAAGCGGCAGGTGAAAATGCGGATACCGCGTATCGGGCCGGACTTTTTTACCTTTCTCCTGTCCTATAGTTGATCAGTCGCCCCGGGTATTTACGGACGGATGCCACTGTTCGGTCATGCCGTTGCCTCCCCGCGGCGTCCGCTTGAGCGAACCGCGGGCCATGACTCGGACCCGCGACACGGGGGTTTGCGCTGACTATGGGTCCTCATAGCACGGTGACGTTGCTGGTGGCGGTTTTCCTGGCCGTCCTGGCGTTCGCCGGCTGCATGGCCGTGTGGAACCGGATCCCGGGGCCCGGCGTCGTCCGGCACATCGGACATGCCGGGATGATCCTGCTCTGCCAGGTCACCGCGCTCGCACTGGTCGGGCTGCTGATCAACAACGCGCGCGGGTTCTACGGCACATGGTCGGAGGTGTCGGCCGACTTCCTCGGCACCAGCTTCGACGACGGCGGCGGCCAGGAGAGCAGCGTCGGCGGCGCGGGCGGCGGCCACCACAGGTCCGGCCTGGTCGGCCCAGGCCCGCTCACCCAGAAGCACTTCAAGACCGACCAGGGGCGCAAGAGCCTGGAGGCGAGGTTCACCGGCCCGGCCTCGCACGTCACCGGCCGCGCCGTGATCTACCTCCCGCCGGGCTACAAACGCGACTCCCGGGCGTCCTACCCGGTCGTCCAGCTGTTCGGCGGCACCCCGGGCGAGCCCACCACCTGGTACGGCGACCTGAACGTCGGCAACCAGATCGACCAGCTGATCAACGCGCGGAAGGTCAAGCCGTTCATCCTGGTCTCGGCGTCCATCAACGTCGCGGGCGGCAAGCCGAACGAGTGCACCGACATCCCCGGGCAGACGCCCGTCGCGACGTGGCTCACCAAGGACGTCCGCGACTTCATGTACCAGAACTTCCGCGTGAAGACCGACGCGGCGTCCTGGGCGACCATGGGCTACTCGGAGGGCGCGTACTGCGCGGTCAAGTTCCCCCTCCAGCATCCGAACCTGTACAGGACGGGCGTCGGCATCGCCGGGACGTACGAGTCCACCGACCCCGTGATCCGGCACAACGCCAAGCTCCTCAAGGCGAACGCGCCGTACGAGCTGCTGCCCAAGGCCCCGGCCGTGCGGCTCCTGCTCGCCACCGGCGGCCGCGACCCCGAGGCCCCGCCGTCCGAGATCGACAAGTTCATGGGGCACGTCCGCCCGCCGACCGCGGTCACCAAGTACACGACCAAGATCGGCGAACACGGCACCGTCGTGTGGCGGAACATGCTCCCGTTCATCCTCGGCTGGCTCAACAAACAGGTCTCCTGACACCGGCCCCGGCGACGCCCGCCGGGCGCCGTCACCGGCCCGGACGCCCCTTGTGCCAAGGCCCGGTTTCGGATACTTTCCGGGCGCCGGACCAGCGTCGCCCCAGGGACCCCGCGACGCCCCGCTCCAGCACACCGCCGCCGCGGACGACGCGGCCACGGCACCGTCCCGCACTCCGGGACCGCGGGCCCGGCCACCCACCGCTGGGGTGGCCGGGCCCACCCGCCCCACCTGCGCTCCCGTCCTCTCCGGGGGCGGCGGCGGGGGAATGTCGGAGGCGCGGGCTAGAGTCGCCAGAATGAACGTCAACGAGGTGTTCGGTGATCTCTACGGACGCATCCCGCCGCTCGTCCGCGACGCGGTGGCGGGACTGGACGCGACGGAGCTGGCGACCCCGCCCGAGCCCGGCGCGAACACGATCGGCTGGCTGGTGTGGCACCTGACACGCGTCCAGGACGACCACATCGCCGACGTCCTGGGCAAGGAGCAGATCTGGCAGACCGGCGACCTCGCCGCGCGCTTCGACCTCCCGGCCGACCCGGGCGACACCGGCTACGGCCACACCCCGGAGGACGTCGCGGAGGTGCGGCCGACGGCGGAACTGCTGACCGAGTACTACGACGCCGTCCACGCCCGCACCGAGGAGTTCCTCGCCGGCCTTACCCCGGACGCCCTCGACCGCGTCGTCGACGAGCGCTGGAGCCCGCCGGTCACCCTCGGCGTCCGGCTCGTCAGCGTCGCCGACGACTGCCTCGAGCACGCCGGGCAGGCGGCCTACGTCCGCGGCCTGCTGCAACGCCGCTGACCAGCCCTCACCCTCACCCTCACCCTCGTCCCGTCCCGCCCCGCCCTTGCCCGCGGCGGGGCGGCCCCGGCCACCGTTGTCCCGACCGACCAGTGGAGAAGCACCCGTGAGCGTGGAACTCCTGGGCCTGCGCACCGTGATCTACCCGGCCCCGGACCTGGCCGCCGCCAAACTCTGGTGGACGTCCGTGCTCGGCATCGAGCCCTACTTCGACGAGCCGTTCTACGTCGGCTACGAGGTCGGCGGATACGAACTCGCCCTCGACCCCGACGGCGCCCCGGACGACGGCCCCATCGTCTACTGGGGCGTCGACGACGCCGCGGACGCGGAGGCCCGGCTCATCGCCGCGGGCGGACGGTCGCACACGGCGTGCCGCGAGGTCGGCGGCGGCATCGAGGCCGCGGTCGTCCGCAACCCGGTCGGCGACCTGGTCGGCGTCATCCGCAACCCGCACTTCAAGCTCCCGTGAAGCCCGGCGACGTCACCGGGCACTGCCTCGGCCTCCCCGGCGCCACCGAGGACTTCCCCTTCGGCGAGCAGCCCGCCGTCTACCGCGTCGGCGGCAAGATCTTCGCGCTCCTCGCCGAGGACGCCGACCCGCCGCGCGTCAGCCTGAAGCTGCCCCCGGACGAGGTCGTCGCCCTGCGCGCCGAGTTCCCGGACACCGTCCTGCCCGGCTACCACCTCAACAAGCGGTACTGGGTCACCGTGCTGCTCGACGGCGTCCTCGACGCCGAGATGGTCCACGAGATGCTCGAGCAGTCCTACGACACGGTCGCCGCGAGCCTCCCGCGCCGCCTCCGCCCGGCGCCCCGAGCCTGACCCCGCCCTCCGGGGTTCAGGCGCGGGGACACGGTCACGGGGTCGGGCCGAACGCGATGGCCTGCGGGCCCGCGTTCACGGGCTTGGTGCCGACACCGCCCACGATCGTCGCCGTGACCCGCCCCGACGCGGTGTCGATCACCGAGACGCTGCCGGAGAAGAGGTTCCCGACCCACGCCTCCCGCCCGTCCGGGGTGAGCGTCACCGGCGCGGGCAGCTTGCCTACCCTCACCTGCCCGGTGACCCTGCGGGACGCCAGGTCCACCACGGCGACCGTCCCCGCGTTCATCCGCGCCACGTACGCGCGGCGCCCGTCCGGGGCGACGGCCACACCCCACGGCCCGTCCGGCGTCGCGATCCGCGCGGCGACCTGCCCGGACACGGCGTTCACCAGCCACGTGTCGCCGCCCCGCGGATTGGTCACCAGCACCCGCCGCCCGTCCGGCGTGACCGCGACGCCCTGCGCGCCACCCGGATCGGCCACCCTCCCGACGACCTTGCCCGCCGCGGTGTCGACCACGGCGAGACCGCCCGCGTAGGTCACGTACGCGCGGCGGCCGTCCGGCGCGAACGCGATCTGGTGCGGCGCGGTGCCCACCCGGATCGTCCGGGTGACACGGTCGGTGCCCGTGTCGATGACCTTCACCACGTCCGAGCCGCCCGCGCCCGTGTCACCGCCCGTCACCGCCGCGTACACCGCGCGCCCGCCGGGCGCCACGGCCACCGCCTGCGGATACGGCCCCACGACGATCTTCCGCACCGCGCCGGACGCCAGGTCCACGGCGGCGACGTCGTACTGTCCGGTTTCGGCGACGTACAGCGTCCGGCCGTCCGGCGTGACGGCCAGGCCGTGCGCCGCGTCCGTCCTGATCCTCGTGGCCGTGATCAGGTGCGTCGCCGCGTCCACCTGCGCGACCCGGTCCTGCGACGACAGCGCCACGAACCCCTGGAGCCGGCCCGGGGCCGCCCGCGGCCCGCCGTCCGCGCCCGGCGAGGGCGACCACGCGCCGGGGTTCGCGGCGATGTTCGCCGGACGCGGCGGCGGGGCCGCCGTCCCG
>NZ_RFFG01000044.1 GCF_003696215.1 Actinomadura harenae
GCCCCGCCGCCCCTCGCCGCCCCGCCCGCTCCGCGCCGCCCCGGCAGGCTTGCCCCTCGCCGACAGCCCTGACCTGGGCATATTCACCTCGCATCACGCAGCTTCGCCCTCCCCGGCGAGCCATCGAAAGTCGGCGCCCTGACAGCGGCATCACACCGCCGATCCAGGGCGGCCCTCGCCCGCCTCCTCCCCACCAGGCTGACCTGGCACATCCCAAGCCCAGCAGGCAGCGACCGTCCGCAGGCGAGTTCCACGAAGCTCCCCGCCGACGGCGACCAGGCGGTGGGTGGCGATGTCAGGAGGTGGCGAGGCTTCTGGCTCGGGTGAAGAGGGTGTCGAGCATGTCCTCAGTGACGCGGCCGGTGAAGGTGTTCTGTTGGCTGGGGTGGTAGCAGCCGAGGAGAGTGACGGGGGTTCCGTCCGGGGCGGTGAGGGCGGCCTCGGCGCCGTGGCCGAACTTCGGGCGGGGGCGGGGCAGGGTGTATCCGGCCTGGTCCAGGGCGGGCCAGACGGCCTGCCAGGCGAAGCCGCCAAGGCAGACGACGCACCGGACGGACGCGGCGACGGCGGCGATCTCGCGGGCCAGCCACGGACGGCAGGTGTCGCGTTCGGCGGGGGTGGGCTTGTTGTCGGGCGGTGCGCAGCGGACGGTCGCGGCCATGCGGGCGCCGATGAGGCGCAGGCCGTCGTCGGCGCGGACGCTGGTGGGCTGGTTCGCGAGGCCGACCCGGTACAGGGAGGCGAAGAGCCAGTCGCCGGAGCGGTCGCCGGTGAAGATGCGTCCGGTGCGGTTGCCGCCGTGCGCGGCCGGGGCGAGGCCGACGATGAGGATCCCGGGCTCGGGGTCGCCCCAGCCGGGGACGGGACGTCCCCAGTAGGGCTCGTCCGCGAACATGCGGCGCCGTTCGACCGCGATCTTCTCGCGCCACTCGACGAGCCGGTCGCAGGCGCGGCAGACGGACTGGCGGGCGAGGAGATCGTGGAGCGACGGCGCTGACGCGGCGAGCCCGGCGACCTCGGCGGCGTCGTGCGCCACGGGCGTTCCGGGTTCGGCCGGGTCGTCCGGCCAGCCGGTTCCAGGCAGGACGTAAGGCGCGTTGGCGGCGTCGCTCATGTTGCGATCCTCGCACGTCAGAGCGGCCGCATGCGGCCTGGACACTGATCACGACCTACCGGGACGAAACGCGCATCACGGGCACTCGTCGTAGGTACGATGCCTCCACGCTGGAGGGACCATGAGGCCGCGCACGCGGGTCGTGCGCGGGGAATCCGTGCACAGGGTCCGCGGACGGAGGCCATGTGCGAAGCCTGTACACGAGCCCCAGCACCCCGCCCCCACACAGCCAACCACGAGAGCCACCCCCACCGCCCGCGTGGCACGCACGCACGCGCGTGGCACGCGGGCACAGGCCACGCGAGGCAAACGCAGGCGTCCACACCAGGCGCGGACGTCCACGTGGGACGGACGCCCCCGCAGAGCGAACCTCCGAGCCGAACGGCCCCCCGCGCGGAACGGACCTCCGCCCGGAGCGAAGCTCTGCGCGGAACAGACTTCCGCGCAGGGCGAACCTCCTCGTGGGACGGACCTCCGCGCGGAGCGAAGCTCCACGTGGAGCGGAACTCCGCGCGGGACTGACCTCCGGGTGGGACGGGCCTCCGCATGGGACGGACCTTCGTGTGAGACGGGGCTTCGCGGGGGTCGGGGTTCGGCGCGAAACGGTGGTGGGGGGTTGTGCGTTGGAGGAGGCGCGTGGGTGGCGTTGAGGGTGGGCGGGGCTGTCGGGGCTAGTGGAGGGTGGGCGGATGGCGGGGCCGGGGTGGTATGCCGATCCGTTGGGTGAGAGCAAGTTGCGCTGGTGGGACGGGGAGGCGTGGACGGAGGCGCTGAATCCGCAGCCGAGCCGGCCGTCCAGGCATGGGGCGGCCCGGCGGGCGGTGGAGCCCGTCGCGGCGGAGGTGCGGGGACTGCTGCTCTCGGTGGACGGCACGGGCGTCTCGTACGGGAGTAGCGCTCTGAGCTGGGACGACGTCCAGTGGACGGCGTACTGGAAGACGGCCCTGCCGACGCAGTGGATCTTCCGGGTGGGGCGTCATCCGTTCCAGGCGGGGCCGCGGGTCGAGGTCGCGCTGGATCCGTCCGCGCACTATGACGCCCAGGGGCTCTGGACGAGGCTCGTGGGGGTGTGCCGGGAGCGGGCCGAGGAGCGCCTCGTCGGTGAGATCGCGGGGCGGGTCCGCATGGGCGGGGCGGTCGAGGTGGCGCAGGGGCTCGTCGTCCACCCGGGTGGGTTGCGGGGTGGGCGGGCGTCGGTGTCGTGGGCGATGGTGTCCGACGCCGTCGTCGAGAAGGGGCGGGTCTGGATCCGCCCGGTGGGCGGGGGGCCGGCCGTGCTGCACGTGCCGCAGCAGAGCCCGAACGCGGTGATCGTTCCGGCGTTGGTCGCGGAGCTGCGGGACGGCGGCTAGGAGACGAGGCCGTTGAGGAGGCGGTCCAGGAGACGGTCGAAGGTTCCGGTTTCGGTCGGGGGCGGGGGCGGAGTGGGGTCGGCGTCCAGGAGGGCGGCGAGGGTGGTCAGGCCGCCCGCCTCGGCGGCTCGGCGTAGGTAGCGGAGCTGGGTCGCCGGGTCCTGCGCGGCGGCGTCGCGCTGGCCGAGTTCGTAGCCGACGTGGCTCGCGACGAAGCCTGTGACCAGGGAGAACACCTCGAGGATCCCACCCGGCGGAAGGCCGGTGGGCGCCATGACGACCAGGGCGTGCTCCAGGACGCGCAGGGTGTTCGGGCCGAGCGTGCGGCGTGCGGGGAGGACGGCGGGCAGCCACGGGTGCGCGAGCATCGTGGTCCGCTGGGCGTGGGCGAGGGCCCGGACGTCGGCACGCCAGTCTCCGGTGCCCGGGGGCGGGAGTCGCTCCCCCACGACGTGGTCGATCATCAGCTCGAGCAGCGTCTCCCGGTCGGGGACGTAGGTGTAGAGCGACATCACGCCGGCGCCGATGTGCGCGGCGACCTTGCGCATGGTCACGGCGGACGCGCCGGACGGGCCCGCGGCGTCCGCGATCGCGACGGCGGCCTCGGTGATCTCCGCGCGGGTGTGGGCGGGCGGGCGGCCGAGCCGGGGCCGGTCCGCGTCGAGCCAGAGGGCCTCGGGGTCCATGCGCATCATCCTGCTATTCTCGTACTAAGTACGAGAACGGTCACCCCCCTCGGAGGAGCCCATGGCCCCCGTCACCCCGACCGCACGACTCCCCCGCGCCGCCGGACGCGTCCCGCGCGGAGCCCGCCTCCACCGCCGCCTGCTGCGCGGGCTGCCCGAGGCGCGGTATCCCGTCGGATTCGAGGGCGGGATCGACGTCCCGGCCGCCGACGGCGTCCCGCTGAAGACCGACCATTACGTCCCGCTGGGCGAGGGCGACTTCCCGACGTTGCTGGTGTCCAGCCCGTACACGCGGGGCTTCCCGTGGGCGGCGGTCTTCGGTGTGGCGTTCGCCGAGCAGGGGTTCCACGTCGTCCTGCAGAGTCGGCGCGGCACCGGCGGATCGGGCGGGACGTTCCACCCGTGGCAGGACGAGGCGGACGACGGCCACGCCACAGTCACCTGGCTCCGAGGACAGGACTGGTTCACCGGCGCGCTAGGGACGATCGGCGCGAGCGCGCAGAGCCACGCGTCCGCCGCGCTCGCGCAGGATCCGCCGCCCGAGCTGCGCGCGGCCGTCGCGCTCGTCCCGCTGCACGACCCGCACGCGTTCTTCTTCACGGGCGGCGTCCTCAACCTGGAGAACGCGCTGGTCGCGTCCACGGCCTTGTCCCACGAGGGCCGGATGACGCCCGCGCACCTCGCCGACCTCGCCCGGATCTCCCGGCGGCTGCGGAGGGGCCTCCGGGCCGACGAGATCACCGGGCCGCCCGTCCTGCGGCACGCCGTCGCGCACCCGGACCCGGCGGGCGCCCACTGGACGGGCGCGAAGGTCACCCCGCGCGTCCCGACCTGCGTGATCAGCGGCTGGCAGGACGTCACGCTCGACCAGGCCGTCCGCGAGTACGAGACCCTGCGCGGGGCCGGGACCCCGACCCGGCTGGTCGTCGGCCCGTGGACGCACACGACCGCGCTCGGTCAGGGACTTCCCGAGGCCTTCGACGCCGCCGTGACCTGGTTCCGCGCCCACCTCACCGGTGAGGCCCAGGAACCGGGCGCGCCGCTGCGCCTCAACGTGAGCGGGGAGTGGCGCGACTTCGACACCTGGCCCGGCGTCCCGGACATGCCGACCTGGGAGCACGGACCCGAACTACCCGCGACGCTCCGGTACGAGCCGGACGCCGCGCCGCCCTCGATCGGCGGGGCTCTGTTGTCGCACCGCGCCGGAGTGAAACGCGACGACCGCTACGCCGCGCATCAGGACGTCCTGCTCTTCGAGACGGCCGTACTGGACGAGCCCCTGGAGATCGTCGGAGTGATGGACGTACGACTCCGGCTCTCAGGACACGGCGACCTCTTCGTCCGCCTCAGCGACGTGGACGCCGGCGGACGCTCCCACAACGTCGCCGACGGCGTCGCCAGGACGGCCGGAGGCGAGACGAGCGTCCGGCTCGGCGCGGTCGGCCACCGCTTCGCCGCGGGTCACCGGCTTCGCCTGCTGGTCAGCGGACCGCCCTCGCCCCGGTACGCGAAGGGCGGCGCCGCCACGTTCACCGTGGCCGCGCCGCCCGAACCGCGAGGGGCCCGCTAACCCGCGAGGGACCAGGCGATGCCGTCCAGGATGTCGTGTTCGCTGACGACGACCGCGCCGAAGCCGTACTCGCGCATGATCCGGTCGATGATCAGGGAGCCCGCGCCGATGACGTCGACGCGGCCGGGGTGCATGACGCCGATCGCGGCGCGCTCGGCGCGGGTGGCGTGCAGGAGGTTGCGGGTCACGTCGTGGACCTGCGCGGCCATGATCCGGGAGAGGTGGATCCGCGACGAGTCGTATTCGGGCAGGTCGAGGGCTATCCCGGCGACCGTGGTGACCGAGCCCGCCAGGCCGACCAGGGTGCGCGCCTCGTCCACCGGGACGGTCTCCCGGACGGTCGCGAGCGCGGCGTCGATGTCGGTGATCGTCGCGGCGATCTGCTCGGGGCTCGGCGGGTCGGCGTCCTTCAGGTGCCGTTCGGTGAGCCGGACGCAGCCGATGTCCATCGACACGGCCGCCTCGACGCCGGACGCGCCGAGCACGAACTCGGTCGAGCCGCCGCCGATGTCGACCACCAGGTAGGGACGCGCCGGACGCAGCGCCGCGAGCTCGCGGGTCGCGCCGGTGAAGGAGAGCCGCGCCTCCTCGTCGCCGGTGATCACCTCCGGGACCACGCCGAAGATGTCGACGACGCCGGACACGAAGTCGGCGCGGTTCTCCGCGTCGCGGGTCGCGCTCGTCGCGACGACCCGGACCTTCTCCGCGCCGTGCGCCTCGATCATCCCGGCGTACTCGCGCATGGCGGTGAAGGTGCGGTCGAGGGCCTCGGGGGCGAGCCGTCCGGTCCGGTCGACGCCCTGGCCCAGCCGGACGATCCGCATCTCGCGCTCGACGTCGGTGAGCGTGTCGCCCTCCACGTCGGCGATGAGGAGCCGGACCGAGTTGGTTCCGCAGTCGATGGCGGCGACGCGCGTCACCGTTCCCCCTCCTGGTCGGGCCGATCATCTGTCGTCGTCTCCGCGTCGCCGCCGGGGCGGACGCAGGGGCCGTTGCGCCACCACTCGGGCAGCTCGGCGAGGGCCTCGTGGCCGAACGGGTTGACGCCCGGGACGGCGAGCTCGTGCGCGATCAGCGCGTGCAGGCACTTCACGCGCTCGGGCATGCCGCCCGCGCTCTGCATGCCCTCGGGCAGCGGCTCGACACCCTCCTCCTTCGTCGCCTGGTCGCGTCGGCGCAGGTAGTCGGCGTGCGCGGCCTCGTAGGAGGCGCGCAGCTCCGGGTCGTCCGCCAGGCGGGCCTGCATCCCGCGCATCATCCCGCCGCCCTCCAGCGTCCCGATCGCGGACGCCAGTTTCGGGCAGGTCAGGTAGAACAGCGTCGGAAACGGCGTGCCGTCCGGCAGCCGTGGCGCCGTCTCGATCACGGCAGGATTGCCGCACGGGCAGCGGTAGGCCACACGCCGGACGCCGCGCGGCTCACGGCCGAGCTGCGCCGCGATGGCCGCGGTGTCGCGTTCGTCGATCATTTCCCGTCCCCACCCGCGGACCGCACCGGCCCGCGTCGTGCCGCCTCCCCGCGGCACCGAATGCTCCGGCGTCCCGCATCGCGCGGAACACCGTTCTCCCGGCGTCCCGAGGACGCCGTGCCCGTCTCGCCGGGCTTCCGCGCCCGCCGAGACCTGTGACCCTCGCCGGACTCCGCACCCGCCCGAGAGCCGTGACCCTCGCCGGACTCCGCGCCCGGCGAGACCGTCGGCCCCCGCCGGGCTCCGTCACCCGGCGGGTGTGCGTGTCAGCGGGTGCGGTCCGCGGTCTCCACCGACCGCCAGAGCGTCTCGTACCACGGCGGACGCTCGTTCACGCCGCCCCGCTGGGCCTGTTCTCCGTCGCTCGCCCCGCCGTCCAGGACGATGTAGCACTTCTCGTGGGGCATGCAGTAATGGAGCCTGCGCTTGGCCTCACGTTCAATGTACGACTTGTCGGTCAGCCGTTGCTTGCGTTGCGAGAGTTCCGCGACCTGTTTCTGCGCGACGGACTGCTTGTGCTCCAGGTCGGCGATCTCCTGGCGCTGCGCGATGTACTCCCGGACGGGATAGGCGAGCGTCAGGGCGATGGCGCAGACCACGACCGCGAGGATGGCGGCGCGTCCGGTCAGGGCGGATCCGCCCTGCCTGCCGCGCTGCCGTCCCGTACCGGAGGCGGAACCGGAACCCGTGCCCGGGTTCGTCCGCCTTCCGCCGCCGCCGTCGTCCGCCGCCATCACCGCTCCTCAGATCGGGATCCGGCCGGGACGCGCTCCCGGCCGGTAGCTCCGGAACGCGCTCAGGACCCGTGGGTGAACCGCGGGAACGCCGCGGCGCCCGCGTACCGGGCGGCGTCGTCCAGGATGTCCTCGATGCGCAGCAGCTGGTTGTACTTGGCGACCCGGTCGGAGCGGGCGGGGGCGCCGGTCTTGATCTGGCCGCAGTTGGTCGCGACGGCGAGGTCGGCGATCGTGGTGTCCTCGGTCTCGCCGGACCGGTGGCTCATCATGCAGCGGTAGCCGCTGGTCTGGGCGAGGGCGACCGCGTCCAGGGTCTCGGTGAGGGTGCCGATCTGGTTGACCTTGACCAGCAGCGCGTTCGCGACGCCCTCGCGGATGCCGCGGCCGAGGCGCTCGGGGTTGGTGACGAACAGGTCGTCGCCGACGAGCTGGACGTTCGTGCCGATGGCGTCGGTGAGGGACTTCCAGCCGGCCCAGTCGTCCTCGTTCAGCGGGTCCTCGATGGACACGAGCGGGTAGGCCTCGACGAGCTCGCCGTAGTAGGCGGCCATGTCGTCGGCCGTGCGCTTGGAGCCCTCGAACTCGTAGACACCGTCGGTGTGGAACTCGGACGCGGCGACGTCCAGGGCGAGCGCGATGTCGCGGCCCGGCTCGAACCCGGCCTTGCGGATCGCCTCGAGGATCAGGTCGAGCGCGGCGCGGTTGGACGACAGGTCCGGCGCGAAGCCGCCCTCGTCGCCGAGGCCGGTGTTCAGGCCCTGCTGCTTCAGCACGGACTTGAGCGCGTGGTAGGTCTCGGCGCCCCAGCGGACGGCCTCGGAGAACGTCGGCGCGCCGATCGGCGCGATCATGAACTCCTGGATGTCCACGTTGGTGTCGGCGTGCGCGCCACCGTTGAGGATGTTCATCATCGGGACGGGCAGGACGTGGGCGTTAGGGCCGCCCACGTAGCGGAACAGCGGCAGCCCGGACGAGTCGGCGGCGGCGCGGGCGACGGCGAGGGAGACGCCGAGGATGGCGTTCGCGCCGAGGGACGCCTTGTTCGGCGTGCCGTCCAGGTCGATCAGCCGCTGGTCGATCAGCCGCTGCTCGGTGGCCGGGTAGCCGACGAGCGTCTCGTCGACGGTCTCGTTGACGGCCTTGACGGCGCCGCGGACGCCCTTGCCGCCGTAGCGCTCGCCTCCGTCGCGCAGTTCGACGGCCTCGAACTGGCCGGTGGACGCTCCGCTCGGCACCATGGCACGGGACTCGGTCCCGTCCGCCAGCAGGACCTCGACCTCGACGGTCGGGTTGCCGCGGGAGTCCAGGACCTCACGGGCGAGGACGGCCTCGATCGACGACACGGGCATCTCCCCAGTTGCATCGGCATGCTCAGACAGCGCACCCGCGTGGGCGGATGCTCCCCGAGCCTATCCAGCGCCCCGACCTGACTTCGAACTGGCACGCCCGAACCGGTGTGCGGGAACCGCCGGTGCGCGGACCGGCGCGCCAGTGCTCCGAGACCGGCGCGTGCCTTGACCGGACGCGACAGGGCGAACCCTGTGCGCACTCGAACCTTCGGGCGGGTTGACGAGGAGATATCCGACATTGTCTACTTGGCACGTCAACCCGACCTAAATAGTAGGGAATTCAGCGATGCAGCGAACGATCCGCCTGCGCGCCGCCGTCGCGGCGCTGACCGTCCTGGCCGCCGCGGGGACGCTCAGCGCCTGCGGCGGCGACGACAAGGGCGGGTCCGGGGGCGCGCCCGCCCCGCTGAGGCTCGGCTACTTCCCCAACATCACGCACGCGACCGCCCTGGTCGGCATCCAGAAGGGCATCTTCGCCAAGCACCTCGGCGCCGCGCCGAAGACCGCCACGTTCAACGCGGGCCCGGCCGCCGTCGAGGCGCTGTTCTCCGGCGCCGTGGACGCCACGTTCGTCGGCCCGAACCCGACCGTGAACGCGTGGGCCAAGTCCCACGGCAAGGCGATCAAGGTCATCTCGGGGGCGGCGTCCGGCGGCGTCTCGTTCGTCGTCAAGCCCGGCATCAACGGCCCGCAGGACCTCAAGGGCAAGAAGATCGCCACGCCGCAGCTCGGCAACACCCAGGACGTCGCGCTGCGCTACTGGCTCAAGAAGAACGGCCTGACCGCCAACAAGGACGGCTCCGGCGACGTCAAGGTCGTCCCGCAGGACAACGCGCAGACCATCCAGACCTTCCAGCAGGGCTCGATCGACGGCGCGTGGGTGCCCGAGCCCTACGCGTCCCGGCTGATCCTGGAGGGCAAGGGCAAGAAGCTGCTGGACGAGTCGTCCCTGTGGCCCGGCGGCAAGTTCGTCATCACCAACCTGATCGTCCGGCGCGACTACGCCGACAAGCACCCGGACCAGGTGAAGAAGCTCCTCGAGGGCGTGGTCGAGGCGACCGACTACATCAACTCCGACAAGGCGGGCGCCGAGCAGGCGGCGAACGAGGCGCTGACCAAGCTGTCGGGCAAGCCCATCAAGCAGGACGTCCTGGACGCGGCGTTCAGGAGCCTCACGTTCACGACCGACCCGATCGCGCCGTCCCTGGTGGCGGGCGCGCAGCACGCCGAGGAGATCGGCCTGCTGGACAAGGTCGACCTCAACGGCATCTACGACCTCGGACCCCTCAACGACGTGCTCAAGGCACAGGGAAAGGCACAGGTCACCGACAAATGACACAGGCCGTCCAGGCCGCCGCGAGCCGGACCGTGCCCTCCGGGGCAGCGGTCCGGCTCGACGGCGTCTCCAAAGCGTTCGGGCCGCTGCTGGCCCTCGACGACGTATCCCTCACCGTGGGACCGGGCGAGTTCGTGTGCCTGCTCGGCGCGTCCGGCTGCGGGAAGAGCACGCTGCTGAACCTGGTCGCGGCGCTCGACCGCCCGTCCGCCGGGACGATCGACACCGCCGGGCGGCGCGTCGCGCTGATGTTCCAGGAGCCCGCGCTGTTCCCGTGGCTGACGGTCACGGCGAACATCGAGCTCGCGCTGAAGGCCCGCGGCGTCCCGCGCGCCGAGCGCCGTGGGCGGGCCGCCGAGCTGCTCGCGTTGGTGCATCTGGCCGGGTTCGAGAGGAAGCGCCCACACCAGCTGTCCGGCGGAATGCGGCAGCGCGTCGCGCTCGCCCGCGCGCTCGCCCTGACCATCGACGCCGAGCCCGCCGGGAAGGACCGCGCGGGCACCCTCCTGCTCATGGACGAGCCGTTCGGCGCGCTCGACGCCATGACCCGCGACCTGCTGCACGACGAGATCGAGCGGATCTGGCGGGAGCGGAACCTGAGCGTCCTGTTCGTCACGCACAACGTCCGCGAGGCCGTCCGGCTCGGCGACCGCGTGGTGCTGCTGTCGAGCCGTCCGGGACGGGTCGTCGAGGAGTTCCCCGTCCCGCTGGACCGGCCGCGCCGGATCGACTCCCCCGAGGTCGCCGCGCTCGCCGGGACCATCACCGACCGGCTGCGCGAGGAGGTCGGACGCCATGGCGCCTGACGTGCGGACGAAGAACGACGCGACCGACCAGGAATCGTCAAGGCCGGAAGCACGGCCGGAGCTGAGCCGGCAGATCTCCGGGCTGGACGCGCTGGAGCTCGGCGGCGAGACGCGCCGCAACCCGGCCGCGCGCGCGTGGTCGGCGGTGTGGCCGATGGCGAGCGCCGTCGCGATCGCGCTGCTCGCCTGGCAGGTCGTGGTGTGGTCGGGCTGGAAGCCGTCCTATGTGCTGCCCGGCCCGGCGGACACGCTGCCCGAGCTGGGCCGCCAGGTCACCACGGGGTCGTTCTGGGGCGCGGTCGGGCTGACGATGCAGCGGGCCGTCCTCGGGTTCGCGGTGTCGGTGCTGGTCGGGACGGTCGTGGGCGCGCTGGTGACGCAGTCGTCGGTGCTGCGCCGCGCGGTCGGGTCGCTGATCACCGGGTTGCAGACGATGCCGTCGATCGCGTGGTTCCCGCTCGCGATCCTGCTGTTCCAGCTGAGCGAGCAGGCGATCCTGTTCGTGGTGGTGCTGGGCGCGGCGCCGTCCATCGCGAACGGGCTCATCGCGGGCGTGGACTACACGCCGCCGATCCTGCTGCGCGCGGGGAAGGTGATGGGGCTGCGCGGCCTGAACCTGTACCGGCACCTCGTCCTGCCCGCGTCGCTGCCCTCGTTCGTGGCGGGGCTCAAGCAGGGCTGGGCGTTCGCGTGGCGGTCGCTGATGGCGGGCGAGCTGCTGGTGGTGATCTCGTCGCACACCTCGCTCGGCGTGCTGCTGTCGCAGGCCCGCGAGTTCTCCCAGACGGACGCGATGATCTCCTACATGATCGTGATCCTGGTGATCGGGATCGTGATGGACCGCCTGTTCGGCCTGGTGGACGACGCGATCCGCACCCGCTGGGGCCTCGCCGGGGACTGAACGGGGCGGAACCGGGGACCGACCGGGTGGAACCAGGACCGACAGGGCGGACCGGGTGATCGAAAGGGGCGAAAAGGCTGTCCGGAAAGGGCGTTTCGGCCCGGTGTAACGGATCTTTGCCGGGTCCGGCGGATCGTGTTTACCGTGGCGGGGGAACCCTCCGGGCGTGAGCGGTCCGTCGGCGCGGCTGTGGCAGCGGGTGCTGCGTGACCCGTCGATCCGCACCCGGGTGACCGTCCGGGCGGTGGCGATCACGATCCTGCTGGTGATCCCGCTCTACCTCGTCGCGATGTTGCTGGTGACCGCCGAGGCGCAGCACTCCCAGGAGCGGAGCGTCGCCCGGCGGGCCCGCGTCGTGGCCGAACTCGTCCGGAACGGCCAGACCCAGCCCCACATCGTCAGCAGCCACCCCGAGGCGCTCGCGCAGGTCGTGGACATGTCCCGGCGCGTGGTGGCGGCGACCGACGCCATGCGCGGGCGGCCGGCCGTCAACTTCCGGATCCCGACCGGCCCGGACAACCGCGAGGACGGTGTCGGCTGCCAGATCGACGCGCCCGGCGGGCCGTGCTTCCAGGTCGTCGCGCTGCGCGTCCACAACGGGAAGGAGGAGCTGGTCGTCTACGCGCTCCAGACGGCCCATCCGTGGCTCCCGAAGCCGGGCGTGGCCGCGCTGTCGGCGCTGGTCATCCCGGCGGCGGCGGGCATCGTCGGGCTCGGCGCGTGGCGCGCGGCCGGGCGTGCCCTGCGCCCGGTGGACGTGATCCGCCGCGACCTGGACGACATCACCGCGACCGACCTGGAGCGGCGGGTGCCCGAGCCGGTCCGCAAGGACGAGATCCACGCGCTCGCCCGCAGCATCAACCAGACGCTCGACCGGCTGGAGGAGGCGGTGGCGCGGCAGCGGGCGTTCATCTCCGACCTGTCGCACGAGCTGCGCAGCCCGCTCACCGGCCTGCGGACCGAGCTGGAGCTCGCCCGGTCCGACCCGCACGCGTCCGACATGAACGAGACGACCGAGGCGATGCTGCGCAACGCCGACCGGCTGGAGCAGGTGGTGAACGACCTGCTCGCGCTGGCCCGGCTGGAGTCCGGCGGGGGGCTGCAGAAGGAGTCGCTGGACCTGCACGAGATCGCCGACCAGGAGGTGCTGCGCCGTCCGCGCCGGACCAGGGTGTCGGTCGTCGGCGACTCCCCGGTCACCGTGCGCGGCGGGCGGCTGGAGCTGGCCCGCGTCCTGACCAACCTCATCGACAACGCCGACCGGCACGCCGCGACCGGCGTCACGGTGAAGGTCGGCGAGCAGGGCGACGACGCGGTCGTGGAGGTCGTGGACGACGGCGGCGGGATCCTGCCCGAGGACCGCGAGCGGGTGTTCGACCGGTTCACCCGGCTCGCCGAGGCCCGGCACAAGGACGCGGGCGGCACCGGCCTCGGCCTCGCCATCTCCCGCGACATCGTCCGGGCGCACGGCGGGACGCTCGCCATCGCCGACCGCGACGACGGCGTCGAGGGCGCCCGCTTCGTCCTCCGCCTCCCCAAGAGCGGCGAGCCGCCGGAGCCCCCCAGGAAACGCAACGGCCACCGCCACGACGGCCCGCCGGGGCCGTCACCGAAGAACTGACGGCGGTCAGTCCTCGAGGAACTCGGCGATCGCCTCGGCCAGGTCCTTGCGGGTCACGGCGCTCATGTGGTTGCCGGGGATCTCGGTGTAGCGGCCGTCCGGGAGCGCGGTGGCCAGGTCCTTCGCGGAGCCGTTGTCGTGGTCGTCCGCCCCGGCGACGACCAGCGTCGGGAGCGTCAGGCGCGCCAGTTCCTCGCGCGGGGTGCTGACGAAGGTGTCCAGGACGCCCAGCAGGGCCGTCCGGTCGCCGCCGACGGTCTTCAGGAACGCCTCGGCGCGCCACTCGGCGGTGCCGCGCTCGAACGCGCCGGGGTTGCTCAGGACGGTCCGGAAGTGCTCGCCGCGCCCCTCGGTCTCGACGATCCCGGTGAGGCCCATGCCGCCGAGGATCGCCCGCACCGGCGTCGCGCCGCGCACCAGCATCCGGACGGTCGTCCGCGCGCCGAGCGAGTAGCCGCCGAGCACGTAGTCGGTCAGGTCGAGGTGGTCGAGCAGGGCGAACCCGTCGTCGGCGAGGACGTCCGGCGGGTAGTGCGCCGGGTCGTGCGGCTTGCCGCTGTCACCGTGTCCGCGCAGGTCGGGCATGATCACCCGGTAGCCGAGATCGGCGAGCGCCTCGGCGTGCCCGTACCGGATCCAGTTCACCGTCGCGGTGGAGAAGTAGCCGTGGACCAGGACGAGAGGCCGCCCCTCCCCCAGCTCCCGGAAGGCCAGCCGCACGCCGTCGCGCGCCTCGAAGTACTGAACGGGCACGTCGATCATCCCCCCAAAATACCCGCCGCCCCACTCCCCCAGAACGTGATCTCCGACCTACAATCCGACCCTGCCGACCAGAACCCCCCGCTGAAGGCGAGCGTGAGCATGCGCGAAATCGGAACCGTCGCGGCCGGGACGGGCGGCGTCCTCCTCGGCGCCCTTCTCCTGGCCTGCCAGGCCGTCCCCGCGGACGCGGCGACCGGGGGTTCACTGACCGTCCGGACCCTGGACCGGCACGGCCGCGCCGTCCGGACGGAGGTCGAGATCGCGGCCCTGACCAGCGAGAACACCCACCGGTTCACGACCGGGACGAACCGGACCCTCAAGAAGGGGCGGTACGCGATCTCGGTGACGATCGAGACGGCGGACGACGGCCCGGACGGCACCCAGACGCTCGCCGCCCGGACGGTCACCATCGGCTCCCGGCACGTGGACGTGATCCTGGACGCCCGCAAGGGAAAGCGGTTCTCGATCAACCCGGGGCGCGGATCGAGCATGTCCATGGCGAGCGGCGCGGTATGCACTGCGAAGGCTCTGCTGAGCCAGTTGCCCGACCAGGGCGGCTCCTACATCGTGCCGAACACCGACCGCGCGCTGAGCTTCGGCTACCAGGCGGCCTGGAACGGCTCGTCCGCCGGGACGCAGTACTGGGTCTCGGGCGAGACGCGCGGCATTCCCTCGGGCCTCGTCCGTGACCAGGCGCACCTGAAGTTCGCCACGATCCGCGCGAAGGTCACGACCGTGAAGGCGAAGCGGCAGCAGGCCGTCCTGTTCATGGACCACGACATCTGCTCGGCGGGATATCCGGGGCTGGAGTTCCCCGCGCCCAGGACTTTGACCGTGCACGTGACGCCGGGGAAGTGGTCCGGCTACGTCATCTCGCCCCGCGGCAGCAGCAACGACCTCGATGGACGCTTCGCCGCGGGCAAGACGTACCGCGTGACGTTCAAGGCGTGACGGTCGGGGTGGCGGTCTGGGCGTGGATCAGGGTGTCGCCGGCGCGGGTGCGGTAGTAGAGGACGGAGCGGCCGGAGCGGCGGCGGTCGGCGAGGCGCGCCTCCAGGAGGATCTTGAGGTGGCGGCCGACGGAGCCCAGCGGCAGGCCGGTCAGCGCGACGAGCTGCGTGGTGCTCTTCGGGTCGTCCAGGAGGGTGAGGACGGCGGCGCGGCCCTCGCCGAGGAGGCGGGCGAGGGCCCGCGGGACGGCGGCCGGGTCGGGGGCGGCGAGCTCGCCCGCGCACGGGTAGAACTTGGCGTACCGGACGCCGTCCGCCCAGCTCACCCAGCCGTGCGGCGAGGTGATCGGGACGAGGAACAGCTCCGCGCCGGAGACGTCGCGCGGCGGGTACTCGGCCGCGTTGATCTGGAGGCGGCCGTCACCGAGCCAGCGGATGCCCGGCCGCAGCCCCTCCAGCGCGGCGGCCCAGCCGTCCCGGCTGAGCTGGCGGGTGCGGGCGATGATGTCGGCCTCCAGGACGCGTCGCCGCCGCGGCCAGAACGGCTCGACGGCGTACCGCCAGACCTCGGTGATGGCGTCGGCGGCGATCCGCGGCAGGTCGTCCCGGCGGAGGATCTCGGGGAGCGGGCCGCCGACCGAGACCTCCAGGTCGGCGCGGGCCTTCGCGGGCGGCGTGGCCCGGATGACCGCGACCTCGTCCTCGAAGGACGGCTCGAACGCGCCCATCGGCGCGGGCGTGAGAAAGTCGGCGTTCCAGTTCGTCTTCAAGGCGATGAGGCCCTCGCGGACGATCCGGCGCGCGACCGGGTTCTCGCTCATGTGCGCGCGGTAGGCGGGCAGGACGGCGTCCATCCAGGCACGGCGTCCGGGGTGGTCGGCCTGTTCCGTTTCGAGGTCGCGCAGGCAGCCGAGGGTCTCGGCCAGCGGTGACAGGACGAACCGTCCGCTCGCGAGGGTGTCCGCGTCGATCAGCCACACGCTCATGATGTTTCGCCTCCTCGCGAAACATTAGCTGCCGCGGAGGCCGCGCCGAACAATCTCGCTTATGCGCACCTATCGGGATCTGTTCCGGGCGCCGGAGTACACGCCGCTGTTCGCGGTCGTCTCGGCGAACACGGCCGGGATGGCGATGAGCGGCCTCGCGCTCGGCACCCTCGTCTTCGAGGCGACCAAGTCGCCGCTGCTCTCGTCACTGGCGATGTTCGGCCCGTCGTTCACCCAGCTCATCGGCGCGACCACGCTGCTGTCGGCGGCCGACCGGCTGCCGCCGCGCGCCGCGCTCACCGCGACGTCCCTCGTGTTCACCCTGACCACGGCGCTGGTCGCGATCCCGGGACTGCCGGTCTGGGCGCTGTTCGCGCTGCTGGGCGTCCAGGGGCTCGCCGGGTCCGTCGCGGGCGGCGTCCGGTACGCGATGCTCACCGACATCCTGCCGAAGGACGGATACGTCCTCGGACGGTCGGTGCTGAACATGTCGAGCGGGCTCACGCAGATCGCCGGATTCGCGACCGGCGGCCTGCTCGTCGCGTTCTTCTCCCCGCGTGGAACGGTCCTCGTCGGCGCGGCCCTGTACCTGGTGTCGGCGCTGGCCTCGCGGTTCGGGCTGTCGGCGCGTCCGGCGCGCGCCGGAGGGCGCCCCTCGATCGCCGCGACCTGGCGCGGGAACGGGCGGCTGCTGACGTCCCCGGCCCGGCGGTACGTGTTCGTCGGACTGTGGGTGCCGAACGGGCTGATCGTCGGCTGCGAGTCGCTGTACGTGCCGTACTCGCCGTCCCACGCGGGCATGCTGCTCGCCGTCGCGGCCGTCGGGATGTTCGTCGGGGACGTCCTCGCCGGGCGGTTCCTGCCGCCCGCGTGGCGCGAGCGGATCGGCCCGTACATCCGGCTGCTGCTCGCCGCGCCCTATCTGGCCTTCGCGCTCGACCCCGGGCTGCCCGTCGCGGTCGCCGTGATCGCGCTCGCGTCGGTCGGGTACAGCTCGACGCTGCTGCTCCAGGAGCGGCTCATGGCCCTCACCCCGGACGAGCTGCACGGGCAGGCGCTCGGGCTGTTCTCGTCCGGGATGCTGGCGATGCAGGGCGTCGGCGCGACGATCGCGGGCACCGTCGCGCAGTTCACCGGGCCGTCCGCCGGGATGGCGGTGATGGCCGCCGCGTCCGTCGCGGTCACCCTCGCCATCGCGCCCGGCCTGCGGCCCCCGGTCCCCGCCGAAGCCGTCTGAGCGGTCGCGTCCACCCCAAATCTCGGCCATGTTTCCGCAGGTCGGGCATTCCCCCTCCGGCGCGCGGAGATCACCGTGAGGTGACCGAGCAGAGCAGCGGGCAGAACGGCGTCGAGTACGACGAGCGGCTGTGGAACCGGGGCGACGTCGTCCTGCGGTTCCCGGACGAGCGGTCCGTGGGCGAGATCCAGATCGTCGCCGTCGGGAACGAGGACGACGACATCACGCTCACGGACGCGCGCGGCGAGGTGACCGTCCCCGCCGGGCACATGGCGTCCCTCGAGATGCCGGACGGCACGTCCGCCGGCGACCTGGCGTTCCTGGACGCGCTGCCGGAGGACGCCCTCGCCGGTTTCGCCGCGTCCGGCGTCTCCGCGAAGGGCCTGACGCGGCTCTCGCACCAGAAGGAGCTGTTCCAGGTCGTCCTGGAGGAGCCCGCCGGAGACGACACCGCCCTCGCCCGCCTCGCCGACCTGCCCGAACTGGAGATCCTCGGCATCGAGGACGACACCAGCCCCGGCCGCTGGTTCGAGCGCTTCGCCGGGACGGGCCTCATGAACCTGGAGGTCTCCCGCCGCGCCACCGACCTGGACGCCCTCGCCGGAATCGGCTCGATCGACGGGCTCTACTCGCTGCGCCTGCTCTCCGACGAGCTGAACGCCGAGGGCCTGGAGTCGTTCGGCTCCCTGGACGGCCTGGAGTCCCTCACCATCTGGACGGACACCCAACTCGAACCGTCCCACTTCGGTTTCATCACCCAACTGCCCGAGCTGGAGGTGCTCGAGGTCAAGTCGGCCGACGGCGGTGACCTCCTCGGCGCCGAGCAGCTCCTCGGCCTGATCCGCTCGCTACCGGACGTCGAGATCAACGGCCTCTGGTACCCCGCGGAGAAGCTGCCGTCCCTCACCGCCCGCGACATCGCCCACGTCGGCGACCAGAACGTCGTCGCGATCGACGACGCGGACGATTTCGACCGGCTCCTGGCCCGCGCCGGGGAACGTCCCGTCCTGGCCTACTTCACGGCCAAGTGGTGCGGCCCCTGCAAGCAGTTCGGCCCCATCGTCGAACGCTTCGCCGCCGACAACGCCGAACGCCTCTCCACGGCCCGCATCGACATCGACGTGGCCCCCGAACTAGCCGAACGCTACGAGATCCAGGGCGTCCCAACAGTCCTGGTCATCCGCTCCCGCGAAGTCATAGCCGGCCATGGCGGCTCCCTCCCCCGCCGAGACCTGGACCACTTCATCAAACACGCCCTGGAACACTGAAGGCCGTCTTGGCACCCGACGCGACGAGGTCGATGTAGCGCCGGTACAGGCGCATCTCTCGAATGCGCGGGGTGTGGGAGTCGGGCATGGGCGCAGTTTCACAGGGAAGGGGGCAGGCATGGGCAAGGTTGTTGCTTTGGAGCAGGTGACGTTGGACGGGGTCATGCAGGCTCCCGGGCATCCCGATGAGGATCCGCGGGGTGGGTTCCGGCATGGGGGGTGGGCCGTCGAGCGGCAGGATCCGGCGATGCGGCGGGCCATGGGGGCGCGGATGTCGGACGCCTGGTCGCTGCTGGTGGGGCGGGTGACGTACGCGCGGTTCTTCGACTACTGGCCCAGGCAGCCGCCGAATCCGATCACCGAGGCGTTCGAGCGCGTCCAGAAGTACGTGGTGTCGACGACGATAACGGAGCCGCTGCCGTGGGCGGGGTCGACGCTGCTGGACGACGACGGGGCCGCGGCCGTCGCGGAGCTGAAGGGGCGTCTGGACGAGAACCTGGTGATCTTCGGGAGCGGGGGGCTCGTCCGGTCGCTGCTGCCGTACGAGATGGTGCTGATGATCCACCCGATCCTGCTCGGCTCGGGGTTCCGGCTGTTCGCGGACGAGGGGGACGCGCTGACCGCGTTCGACCTGGTCGCGTCGGAGGTCACCGGCGGCGGCGTCCTCATCGGCACGTACCGGCTCGCGCAAGGGTGAAGGCCCGTCGCGGGGCGGCGGGCCTTCGGATCAGTCGGCGAGGTTCGCGGCGGTCACCGAGACCTCGATCTCCTCGGACGGTGTGACGCCCATCGCGACGGCCAGCTTGCGGTAGCGGGCCGCCTCGTCGGGGCGGTTGCGGCGCTCGAGCGTGCGCGCGAGGGCCTCGTGGGCCCAGCCGTTGCCCGGGTCGATGTCGAGGACGCGGCGGAACGCGTCCTCGGCGCGGCCGAGCTGGGCGCTGTGGAAGTACGCGCGGGCGAGGAGCTCGGCGACGGCGCCGTTGCCGGGCTCGGCCTCGGCGACCGGGGCCAGGAGGCGGGACGCCGAGATGTAGTCCCGCGCGTCGAAGAACATCTGAGCGCGCTGGAACTCGTCGTAGGTGTTCATTCCGCTCCTCCCGGTCTCACTGTTCGTTGAACCTTCAACCAGAAGGGTCCGGCTTTCATTCCACGGCCACGTCGCGGAAGGAGAGTTGCGGTCCGTCCTGCCCGGCGGGCTTGACGCGGCCCAGGTAGAGGTACCTCCCACGGTAGGACGTGTCGGACACGGTCAGGCCCGGCCCGCCCTCGCGCCCGGCGCTGATCGTCCACGGGGTGACGGTCACCCGCAGGCCCGCCGTGGTGCCCGGGCGGGTGATCGGCGGGGTCCGGACGGACGCCATCAGCCGGTGCTCCTTGTAGAGGTCGAGGCGTCCGTCCTGGCGGAGGACCAGGTCGTAGCCGCCGGTCCGCGCCTCGTACGGGTCGTCGGTCGGGGACGAGAACTGGATCGCGGCGGCGTCGGCCCTCCGGCCGCTGAGCCGGTCGAACCGGACGGTCGCGCTCAGCATGAAGGAACGGCCCAGTGTCGCCCAGCCCTGCCGGGTGAACAGGTCGGCGCGGCCGTACGGGATCGTCCACCAGTCGGGGCCGGTGAACCGTCCGCGCTGGTAGAGGGCCATGGCGGCGGCGGTCTGGTCCTGGCCCATGTGGCCGGGCGCGTACGTCCCGGCGGCGAACGGGTCGGACGTCCGGCGGTAGCGGGATCCGTGCAGGTAGACGGGGTCGTCGGTGTCGATGCCGCGCACGCCGATCCGGTACAGCCGGTCGCGGCGCGTCTGCGACTCGACGTTGAAACAGGCCACGACCAGCCCCGCGCGGGCGTACCCGGCGATCAACGCGTCCGGGAGCCCGGAGTTGACCGAGACCCGGTGGATCCCCGCCCTCTCGATCTGCTCGGGCGGCACGGCCTGGCTTTCGTTGCCGACGAGGAGCTGCGCGGTGATGCCCGCCTTCCGGGCCGCGACGGCGTCCGCGAGCCGGTCCGTCTGCATCTGGACGTTCCCGGTGAGGTGGCGCGCGACGACGTGGTCGATGACCAGGCGGGCCGCGCGGGAGTCCTTCGGGTGGGCGAGGAGCTGCTTGCGCTTGGCGTACTTCGCGAGCACCTCGTCCAGGAGGAGCGGGTGGGTGTCCTTGGCCGTCCCGCCGAACCAGGCGTGCGCGTCGATCCGGAGCTTCTTGAACCGGCCGCTCGTCCGGGAGCCGACGCGTCCGTGCGACGGGGTGATGCGGTCGACGGTCGGGTCGTGCCAGACGCCGCCGACGCCGTCCTTGAGCACCTGGACGTCGAACTCCAGCAGGTCGGCGTCCGGGTCGCGGATCCCCGCCTCGAACGCCGTGGCCGTGTTCTCCGGCGCGAGGAACGAGCCGGACGCCCGGTGCGCGATGAAGAACCGCTGCGGTAGCCGGAACCCGCCGCCGGCCTGCGCGGCGGCCCCGGGACGGACCTCGGCGGCGACCTCCGCGCGCGTCGGGTGTGACCAGGTTGGGACAAGCACGACGGCCGTCGCGGCGGCGGCCAGGGGGCGGCGCATGGCGAACCTCGCTGGTGGGGGGCGCGTGATCCGCAACCTACTGACCCCGAGTGATCGTCTGATGTCATTCAGGTGAACTCGACCGCTATGCCCGCTCTTTCACCTTCGCCCGTGTAGGCCCGGGATTTCAGTTAGATGTGCCCCACGTTCGTCCACCACACCCGCACCCCGAAGGAGCTCGATGCGCACAAGGCTGCTCGTCACCGCCGCCACCGGCCTCATGGCCACCGGCGTCGTCACCGGCGTGACCGCCGCCTCCGCGAACGCCGCCCCGGCGCCCGCGCCGACGGTGTCCGCCGCCCGCTGCCACTCCCACAAGGTCCACCAGCACTGGGAGTGCGTCACGCCGGGCTCGTACTGCCCGAAGGCGGCGCACCTGCGCTACGGGTACGCGTACAAGACGGGCAAGCGGTACCGGTGCGTCCGGTACACCAACGGCCAGTGGCGCTGGAAGCGCGGCTGACCGTCCGCCCGGGCTCCCACGCTTGACGAGCGCCGCCCCGGCCTCATGCCGGGGCGGTCCTCCATGCCGAGTTCGATGCCCGTTCGTTCTGGGACGGGGGCGCCGGGCGGTGTGCGGGGGACGGTGGAGGGCGATCGCGTCCGGCCGCCGGGCAGCAGGGTCCGGCGGGACGCCGGTATCCCGCCCCCGGGAGGAGCGTTGCGTACCCACCACTTCGCCGCCGTCGCCGCCGTCGCGGCACTCGCGGGCGGTGTCTTCGGCTATCTCGTCCATCCCTCGTCCGGTTCGGCGGAGCCCGCCGTCCCCGTCGCGGCGCCCACGCACTCGTCCGGGACGCTGCACGTCGCGCTGAACATGCCCGCCTCCGACCGGGCGCGCGCCGGCTCCCTGGGCTTCACCCTCTTCGACGTCGGCCCGGGCGAGGTCGGGTCGCTGCCGGACGGCGGCCGCGCGCTGGTCTGGGTCGGGAACACCACGTGCGGCGGCTTCGACCTGTCCGCGGACGACTTCGGCTCGACCGTCCGGCGCCTCGCCCGCGACCCGCGCGTGTACGGCTGGTACCTGTCGGACGAGCCGAACCCCGCCGAATGCCCCGGGATCGTCGGGCAGATCCGCGAGCGCGCCGACCTGATCCACCGGTACGCGCCGGGCCAGAAGGCGTTCGCGTCGCTCACCGACTGGACGATGACGCCGCTCGAGCCGTCCGCGACGCACCTCGACCTCATCGGCCTGGACCCGTATCCGTGCAGGTCGGACACGTCGGGCTGCGACCCGAAGGCGGTAGGGACGATGGTCGCGCAGGCCGAACGCGCCGGGTTCGCGCGGGCGATGATGGTGCCGGTGATCCAGACGTTCGGGCAGGCGTGCAGCTCGGGCGAGAAGAACTGGAGGCTGCCGACGTCCGGGCAGCTCACGAGCCTCCTCCGGCAGTGGGACGCGCTGCTGCCGCACCCCGCGTTCGACATCAGCTACTCGTGGGGCCACCAGTCCGACTGGGCGTGCCCGACGCTCGCGGACTCCCCCGGCCTCCAGCAGGTCATGAAGCTCCACAACACCCGCCCGTCGCACCGCCCGCCGTCCTCACCCGCCCCGCCCCCCACGGATCCGACAACACCGCCGAGTTGCCCCGCGACGCCCGGCGGGCAGGATGGGGCGTGATCTCACCGGAAGGGGCTCCCATGATCGAGAAGTCGGACGTCCGCGCCGCCGCCGCCCGGATCGCCGGGCATGTCCGGCGGACGCCGGTGCTGGAGAGCGACGCGTTCGGCGTCCCGCTGTGGCTGAAGCTGGAGCAGACGCAGCACGGCGGGTCGTTCAAGGCGCGCGGCGCGTTCAACCGGCTGCTCGCCGCCGCCGAGCGGGGCGCCCTCCCGGCGGCGGGGGCGGTCACGGCGTCCGGGGGCAACGCCGGGCTCGGCGTCGCGTACGCCGCCGGGACGCTCGGGGTGCCCGCGCGGGTGTTCCTGCCGCGCACCGCGCCCGCGGTGAAGGTCGAGCGGCTGCGGGCGCTCGGCGCGGACGTCCGTCCCGTCGGGGAGAAGTACGCGGACGCGCAGGAGGCCGCGCTCAAGGACGCCGCCGACACCGGCGCGCTGTTCTGCCACGCCTACGACCAGCCGGAGGTCTGCGCGGGGCAGGGCACGATCGGGCTGGAGCTGCTGGAGCAGACCGGCGGCGCGTTCGACACGGCGCTGGTCGTGGTCGGCGGCGGGGGCCTGATGGCCGGGATCGCGACCGCGCTGGACGGCGCGGCGCGGGTCGTCGCGGTCGAGCCGGAACGCTGCCCGACCCTGCGCACGGCCCTCGACCAGGACGGACCGGCGACCGTGGACGTGTCCGGGGTGGCGGCCGACTCGCTCGGCGCGTCCCGGATCGGCGAGATCGCGTTCGCGGTGGCGCGCCGGACGGGCGTCGCGTCCGTCCTGGTGCCGGACGAGGCGATCGTCGCGGCGCGGCGGACGCTGTGGGAGCGGCACCGGCTCGTCGCCGAGCACGGCACGGCCGCCGCGCTCGCGGCCCTTCTGACCGGGGCGTACACCCCCGCGCCGGGCGAGCGGACCGCGGTCGTGGTGTGCGGCGCGAACACCGATCCGTCCGATCTGGTGACCCGGTAGGACTCTCATGCCACCATGGCCGACATGAGTGAACTCTCTTTGACTCCTGAGCGGACGGCCCTGGTCGCGGTCGACCTCATGGAGCGGATCGTCGCGCTGCCGACCGCCCCGCACGACGGCCGCGACGTCCTCACCCGTTCCGTCGAGATCGCGGACGCCCTGCGCGAGGCGGGCGGGACGGTCGCCTGGGTCCGGGCCGAGCGCCCGAACGTGGACGAGCAGCCGCCCGGCAGCGGCCTGTGCCCGGAGATCACGGTCGCCGCGTCCGACCTGGAGGTCGTGAAGGGGACGTGGGGCTCGTTCCAGAACACCGGACTTGAGGCGGCGCTGCGGGAGCGCGGCGTCGACACGATCATCCTCACCGGCATCGTGACCAACTTCGGCGTCGAGTCCACCGGACGGGCCGCCGACGACGCCGGGTTCCGGACGGTCTTCGTCGAGGACGCCATGACCGGCCTGGACGCGCACGCGCACGAGTTCGCCGTGGACTACGTCTTCCCGAGGCTGGGCCAGGTGGCGTCCACTGGGGAAACCCTCAGGGTCATTGCTTGCTCGCTTGCGCGATAACTTTAGAGTAGGGGGAAACACCCTGGAAGGAGTTGGGCGCCATGACTGGTGAGCTGTCGCCGTCCCACTGGCTGATCGTGATCATCGTTGCTCTGCTGCTGTTCGGCTCGGCGAAGCTGCCCAAGATGGCACGCTCGCTCGGACAGTCCGCACGCATCCTCAAGGCCGAGATGAACGGCCTGCACGACAAGGACAAGGAGAAGGACGGGGACGCCCCCGCGTCCCCGTCCTCCCAGAGCACCGGGTCCCCTCAGCAGATCGCCGAGGCCGCTCCCCCGGTGGCCGAGGCCCCGCGCCTGGTCCGCCAGGACGGCCAGGCCGTCGACCAGCAGCGCTGAGCGCGGCCGCTCCCGCCGGGCCCACTCCTGTCGAGCCCGCTCCTGCCGGGCCCGCTCCTGCCGGCCCGTTGCGTCCCGGCCCGTCTAGCGCGGGTCGGGACGGCTGCGGGTGATGATCCAGTCGACCGTGTGCTGCGTGCGGGTGATGCGCCGGCGGACGCTCGGCTTGGCCGCCGTCGCCGGGGCGACGACGACGCGTCCGGCCGGAGGGACGGCCATCCGGGTGGGCGCCCCCGCGCTCTCCGCCGCGGCCTCGGCCAGCGCGGACAGCAGGCGCGCCGCGCGGGCCAGCTCGCGCAGCGCCTCGGCCTCGCCCCCCGCGGTCTCCGCCGTCAGCGCGGCCGAGTACAGCGCCTCGACCTCCGCCATCCGTACTCCGAGCGTCAGTGTGGCGGCGTCCGTGCCCCTCTTCGCCTGCCTCATGCTCAGTGCTGCTCCCCTCCGCGTTCCCCGTGGGTCCACCAGTCTCTCCGCGATCAAATGCTTGCGCAATCGCTTAAATGTACTCGCCTGTTACCCCCTTTGATGCGCGGCATGCCCCGGAGGTTGGCCCCACGGACCTTCTCTCCGGCGGGAACACGGGCGATTTGGATACCCTCGTACCTGAGGCGGCGCCCGCGCGGCGTCCGCCCAGGAACGGCCCCGCGCACGGGCGGGGCCACAGGCGAAGGGGAGGCGCACCGGTGAAGGAGCGGACACGGGACACGGCGCGGCCCCCGGAGACGCTCTCCCCCGAGCTGCTCCAGGAGGCGGCGGGACGCTTCGGCATGCTCGCCGCCACGATGCGCCTGCACATGGTGTGGGTCCTCGCGCACGGCGAGCAGGACGTCAGCTCGCTGGCCGAGAAGGTCGGCGGCACGGTGCCCGCCGTCAGCCAGCACCTCGCCAAGCTCAAGCTCGCCGGGCTCGTCCGGTCCCGCCGGGAGGGCCGTCACCAGGTCTACGTGGTGGACGACCCGCACGTCGCCGCGATCGTCGCGCAGATGGTCGCCCACCTCCAGGGCGACCCCGTGGAAGCGGCCCCCATCCGTGGCCTCGGCGCCTGAGTCCGAGCCGTTCGGCCTCGCGGCCCCGCCCGACGAGGACCCCCCGGCCGTCCCGGCGCCCGCGGACGCGCCGGACGTCCTGCCCGACCTGCCCGGCTCCCGCGCGATGCTCGCCGGGTTCGCGGGCCGTCCGCCGCTGTCGGTGCTGCGCGGCCTGGAGACCTCCGCGCGCGGCCTGACCGAGGCGGACGCCGAGGAGCGGCTGCTCCGCCAGGAGGCGGACGCGGCGGCCGGCGGCACCGGGCGGGCCGTCCTGCTGCGGCATCTGGCGCTCGTCGCCACCGACCCGTTCGTGCTGGTCCTGGTGCTGCTGAGCGCTGTGACCGCGGTGACCCGCGATCCCGGCGGCGCGGTGCTGATCGGCTCGCTGGCCGTGCTGAGCTCGCTGCTGCGGCTGCGCCAGGAGCGGCGCGGCGACCGGGCCGCCGCCGAGCTGCGCGCCCTCACCACGACGACCGCGACCGTGCTGCGCCGCGCGGACGCCGGATCCCCCGGCGTCGAGCGCGAGGTGCCGGTCGAGCAGGTCGTCCCCGGGGACGTGGTGCGGCTCGCGCCCGGCGACATGGTCCCGGCCGACCTGCGGCTGCTGAGCTCCACGGGGCTCCGCGTCGACCAGGCCGTCCTGACGGGCGAGTCGCTGCCCGCCGCCAAGCGCGCCGCGTGGACCGGGCAGGCCGCCCCACCGCCCGGCCCGGACGCGCCGCTGTTCGACCGTCCCGAGCTGTGCCTGATGGGGACGAGCGTGGTCAGCGGCACCGGGACGGCCGTGACGGTCGCGACCGGCGCCCGCACCCACTTCGCCGCGCTCCAGCGGGACGTGCCGCGCGCCGCCCCGGAGACCGCGTTCGACCGCGGCGTCCGGACGGTGTCGTGGGCGCTGATCGCCATGGTCGCGGCGGCCGTCCCGGTCGCCCTGCTGTTCACCGAGCCCGGCCGCACGCCCTGGTCGCACGCGCTGCTGTTCTCGGTGTCGATCGCGGTCGCCCTGACGCCCGAGATGCTGCCGCTGGTCGTGACGACCACGCTGGCGCGCGGCGCGAAGGCGCTCACCCGGGACGGCGTGATCGTCAAGCGGCTGCCCGCCGTCCACGACCTCGGCGCGATGGACACCCTGTGCGCCGACAAGACCGGCACGCTCACCCTCGACCGGCTCGCCCTGACCTCCTCCCTGGACGCGGCGGGCGCGCCGGACGAGGAGGTGCTGCGCTGGGCCCGCCTCAACGCCTGGTTCGCGACCGAGCTGGTGCCCGAGGCCGCGGGCGACACCATGGACGACGCGCTCCTCGCGGACGCCGAGCCGCCGGAGGACGACGTCCACGCGGTCGACGCCGTCCCGTTCGACTCCGACCGCCGCCGCGCGACCGTGGTGCTGCGCCGGGACGGGCACCTCGGACGGGACCTGCTGGTCACCAAGGGCGCGGTCGAGGACGTCCTGCCGCTCTGCGCCCGCGTCCGGACCGCCGACGGCGACGTCCCGCTCACCGAGGAGGAGCGGGACCGGCTCGCGGCGATCACCGACGAGCGGTCCGCGACCGGCGAGCGGCTGCTCGCGGTGGGCCTGGCGGACCGTCCGGCGGCCCGCCGCGACTACGCGCCCGGCGACGAGCGCGGCCTCACGCTGCTCGGTTTCGTCGGCTTCCAGGACGAGCCCGACCCGTCCGCCCCCGCCGCGCTCGAACGGCTCGCCCGGCTCGGCGTCGCGCTCGTGCTCGTGACCGGTGACCACCCCCTCGTCGCCGTCCGGACCTGCCGGGACACCGGCCTCACCCCCGGCCGCGTCGTCCTCGGCGCGGAACTCGACGGCCTCTCCGACGCCGAGCTCGACGCCCTGATCACCTCACCGGACGGCATCGCTCCGAACAGCACCCCGCTGGACGGCACCCGGACGGACGGCGCCACGCCGGTGTTCGCCCGGGTGGACCCGCGCCAGAAGGCCCGGGTCGTCGGCGCGCTGCGCCGTGTCGGCCGCACGGTCGGCTTCCTCGGCGACGGCATCAACGACGCGCCCGCGCTGCGCGCCGCCGACGTCGGGATCTCGGTCACGGGCGCGGTCGACCTGGCCCGGGAGTCGGCCGACGTCGTCCTGGCGGGCCGTGACCTGTCGGTGCTGGCGGACGGCATCACCGAGGGCCGCCGGACGTTCGGCAACGGCGTCAAGTACATCCGGATCGCGGTGACCTCGAACCTGGGGAACGTCGTGTCCATGCTGGCGGCGAGCGTGCTGCTGCCGTTCATGCCGCTGCTGCCGCTCCAGGTGCTCGCGCAGAACCTGCTGTTCGACGTGTCGCAGCTCTGCCTGGCCCGGGACCGGGTCGACCCGGCCGACCTGCGCGGCCCGCGCACCTTCGACCCGCGCGACCTGGCCCGGTTCGTGGCGGTCTTCGGGCCGCTCGGAGCGCTGTTCGACCTGGTCGCGTTCGGGCTGTTCTGGTGGCTGCTGCCCGTCCGGGCGGGCATGGGCGGCGAGGCCCTGTTCCACACGGGTTTCCTGGTGGAGAACCTGCTCGCGCAGGCCCTCACGCTGCTGGTGCTGCGCGGCCGGGGCCGGGGCCGCGGCTCTCCCCGCGCGTCCCGGACGGTCGTCGCGGCGGCCTGGCTGCTCTCGCTGACCGCGCTGCTCCTGCCCCTGTCGCCGCTGGCCGGGCCGCTGGGGCTGGTCCCGCTGCCGCCGGCCGCGATCCCGGTGCTGGCGGTCGTCCTGGCCGGATACGGGGCGTCGCTGATGATCGTCCGGAACCGCTACTTCCGGGCGGACGCCGAGGCGCCCGATCCGTCCGGCCTGGCGGAGTCAGTGGCGTGACCTGATCCGTCCGGCCTCGCGGAGTCAGTGGCGTGACCTGTCGGCCTTGTCCGGGCTGCCCTCACGCCCCAGCTTGGCCTTGATCCGGTCGCGTTCGGCCTCGAGATCGGCGATCTGGCCTTCGAGCTCCTCCCGCATCTGGAGATCCTGGCCGGAGTCGCCGAAATCCTGCGGCATGGAGCCGTAGTCGGCGCCCAGCCCGGCGTCCTGGCCGCGCAGCCGGGCCAGCGCCGCCTCGACGGTCTCCAGCCTCTTACGCAGGTCGTCTGAGCTCATGCCGGGTGATATTCCCGCAGGTCACCGCACATAACGCATGCAATACCCGGGAATCACCCAAGTATGGGCCAGCAGGAGGGGGGCACCATGGTCCGCCGACACGACAACGAAGAGGAGCAGGCGCGGTACGAGGCCGAGATGGGCGACGACGAGCAGGACTACACGACCCGCTCGACCGAGCGCTACATCGAGGACCCGCCCGCCGACCTGGTGATCGAGGACGACCCCGACCCCGGGGACGGACGGCTCGGCATCCTCCGCGAGACCCGCGAGGAGTACCGGCGCGGCGACCGGCGGCGCGAGGAGGACGCCTGGGAGGACCGTCCCGCCGAGGTCACCGCCGTCCGGGGCCCCCGGGGCGAGCCTCCGGAGGAGGACGACTTCGCCGACGACCTGCACGCCCGGACCCGTCCCGGCGGCTACTCCGCCGAGCCCGGCTGACCGCCCCGGCCACCCCGGCCACCCCGGCCACCCCTGCCGCCCCGACGGCCCCGGCCTCGGCCTCCCTGGCCTCCCTGGCCGCCCCGGCCGGCGCTCGCGGCGAGAGCCGCGTCGACGGCGGCGACGAACGCGTCCCGATCATGGGAGCCCCCGTACTCGACGCCGTTCAGGTAGAAGGTCGGCGTCCCGCGGACGCCCGCGCGCTTGCCCGCCCGCTTCACCTCGCCCACCTTGCGTTCCAGCTCCTTGACGTCCTCCCAGGGGAAGAAGCCCAGCCGCTCCGAATAGGCGAGCAGGTCGCGGTCGTTCAGCGCCAGCTGGTTGGCGAACAGCAGGTGGTGCATCTCCCAGAACCTCCCGTGCGACGCGGCGGACTCGGCGACCAGCGCCGCGGGCATCGCGTGCGGATGGATCTCCTGGAGCGGGAAATGCCGGAACACCAGCCGCAGCCGGTCCCCGTAGAGCCGCTTCAGCTCGTCCAGGACGGGCTGGACGGCCCCGCAGAACGGGCACTCGTAGTCGCCGTACTCGATCAGCGTGACCGGCGCGTCCGGCGGGCCGAGAACGTGGTCGGCGGACGTCACGGGCGGCAGCGGCGCGCGCTCGGCGGGCGGCTCCACCACGACCGACGGCGGCGCGCACACCCCGCCCCGCTTCCAGGCCAGCCGGAAGATCACCCAGCCGAGCCCGGCGGCCAGCAGCGATCCGGCCAGGATGCCGATCTTCGCCTGGGACTGGAGGTCCGGCCGGTCGCCGAAGGCCAGGTCGGTGATGAACAGCGACACCGTGAACCCGATGCCCGCGACCGCCGCGCCGCCGAGCAGCTGCCCCCACACCAGGCTTCCGGGCAGGTCGCCCCAGTTCATCCGGAGCGGGATCCACGTGCCGAGCGCGATCCCGGCGAACTTGCCGACGACCAGTCCGAGCACCACGCCGAGCGTGACCGGGGACGTCGCCGCGCGGCGCAGTGACTCCGGGTCGAGCCGGACCCCCGCGTTGGCCAGCGCGAACAGCGGGACGATGACGTACCCCGTCCAGGGGTGCAGCATGAGCTGGAGCCGCTCGTTGACCGAGACGGTCGACACGACCGACCGCCGCGCCGCCCGCGCGAGCTCCGGACTCGGGTCCCGCTGGAGCCGCTGCACCAGCTCCCCGGCGCGCAGCCGCTCGCTGTCCGGCGGCGCGTACACGTTCACCAGGACGCCCAGCAGGATCCCCGCGATCGTCGGATGGACGCCGCTGCGCAGCACCGCCACCCACATCAGGAACCCGAGCAGGACGTAGACCGGCCCGCGCCCGACCTTCAGCCACCGGACGGCCGCGATCAGCGCGAACAGGACCGCCGCGACCAGCAGCGGCTTGACCTCGAGGTCCTTGGTGTAGAAGACCGCGACGACCAGGATCGCGCCCACGTCGTCCACGACGGCGAGGGTCAGCAGGAACACCCGCAGCGGCTCCGGGCAGCGCGCGCCGATGACCGCCAGCAGTCCCAGCACGAACGCCGTGTCGGACGCCATCGGGATGCCCCAGCCGCCCGAGCCGTCCCCGCCCGCGTTGACCGCGTAGTAGACCAGCGCCGGGACGATCATGCCGCCGAGCGCGGCCACCGCCGGGACGGCCACCACCCGCCGGTCGCGCAGCTGCCCGACCTTGACCTCGCGGCTGATCTCCAGCCCGATGACGAAGAAGAACAGCGCCATCAGGCCGTCGTTGACCCACTCCCTGAGGGTCAGGCCGAGCTCGTGGTCGCCGAGGGTGAGGGAGAGGCCGGTCTCCCAGAACGTCTCGTAGGTCTCGCGAAAGGGCAGGTTCGCCCAGAGCAGCCCGGCCACGGTCGCCGCGAGCAGCACGAGCGTGCTCCCGGTCTCGGTGGCGAGGAAGGAACGCAGCCCCTCGGGCAGCATGCGGCTCGTGGCGGCCGTCCGCTCCGTCATCGCGGCCCCGCCGTCGGCCGATGGCGCACCGGACGCCGGGTCATCGGACGCCGGGTCATCGGGGTCGGGCCGTCAGAGGCGGATCACGGTCTTGCCGCGCGCGCCGCCGCGCTTGGCCTCGGCGATCGCCGCGGGCGTCTCCGCCAGGTCGACCTCCCGGCTCACGTGCACCGTCAGCTTCCCGCCGTCGATCAGCTCGGCGAGGACCGCGAGCAGCTCCCCGGACGCCTTGTTCTGGAAGTTGTACGCCTTGATGCCGCGCTTCTTCAGCCCCGCGGTGTTCGCCTGCCCGACCGTGGACGCGACGACCCCGCCCTTCTTCACCGTCCCGGCGAGCATGTCGAGCTCCCGTTCGCCGTCGACGAGGTCGATCAGGACGTCCACGCCGTCCGGGTGCGCCTCGCTGACCGTCTCGAACAGGTCGCCCGCGCGGTAGTCGACGGTCTCGTCCGCGCCGAGGTGCAGCATCGTCTCGGTCATGTCGGGCGACGCGGTGGCGATCACGTAACCGCCCTTCAGCGCGGCGAGCTGCACCACCGCCTGCCCGACGCCGCCGGACGCGCCGATGACCAGCACGGTCCTCCCGTCCTCCACGCCGGTCTTCTCGACCAGGTTGTAGGCGGTCATGCTGGCCGTCGGGACGGCCGCGGCCTGGCTGTAGACCATCTTCTGCGGCATCGTCGCGACCGGCCCGTCCTGTGGGACGACGGCGAACTCGGCGTAGCTGCCGAGGCCGCGCGGGATGCCGCCGAACGACCCGTACACCTGGTCGCCCACGCGGAACCGGTCGGCGCCCTCGCCGACCGCCTCGACCACGCCCGCGCCGTCCTGGCCGAGGATCAACGGGAAGCGCGCCTCGACGACGCCCTGGAGCATGCCGTCGGCGACCTTCCAGTCGAACGGGTTCATCCCCGCGGCGACCAGCTTGACCAGGATCTCGCCCGGTCCGGGCTCGGGCCGGTCGAGCTCCATGAGCGACGGCGTCGCGCCGTACTCCGACACGGCGATGGCACGCATGCGGCTCCCCCCGTTTCCCCCGTCGGGGATGATCTACCCAGGGTGCGGGAAACCACACGACCGCGCAGGTCAGAGCGCCGAAACCGGGACCCGCGCGCGCGGTCTGCGGCCGGCCCGCGGTCGGCCCGCGGTCGGCCCGGGTCAGGGCTTGGGGCTCGGGGCCAGGGTCGGCGGGCCGGTGGTCGGCGGGGTGGTGGGCGAGGGGTCGGCGCCCTTCTTGTCCTTCTTGTCTTTCTTATCCTTCTTGGACGGGTCCGTCTGGCCGTCGCCCATGCTGAAGTAGTGCGACGGCGGGCTGTGGAAGTCGGTCTCGGCCGTCCCGTCCAGCGCGGCCGACATGGTGTCCTGCCAGATCGGCGCCGGGATCGTCGCGCCGAACACCTCGCCGAAGCACTCCCCGCTCATGCACAGGTCGTCCATCGGGTACTTGTAGCCGCCGCGCGGGTCGCCGACCCACACCGCGGACGCCAGGTCCGGCGTGTACCCGGCGAACCAGGCCGCCGAGAAGTTGTCCACGGTGCCGGTCTTCCCGGCCGCCGGACGCCCGATCCCCGACCCGGCCGCCGTCCCCTGCGTCAGCACGCCCCGCAGGATGTAGTTCACGGCGTCCGCGACGCCCTTGTCGAGCACCTGCTTGCAGCCCGCCGACGGCACCTTCATCGGCTTGCCGTTCGTGTCCGTCACCGACGCGATCGCGACCGGGCGGCAGTACCTCCCGCGCGCCGCGAACGCCGCGTACGCCGAGGCCAGCCGCAGCGGCGACACCGGGTTGAAGCCGAGCGTGAACGACGGGTACTCCTCCAGCGGCTTCCCGTTCGCCTGCCGCATCCCGAGCTTCTCGGCCATCTGCACCGTCTCGCAGAGCCCGATCTCCTTCTCCAGGCCGAGGAAGAAGGTGTTCACCGAATGCCAGGTGCCCGTGACCAGCGAGAACTGCTTCCCGCCCTCGCCGTCGGCGGAGTTGCGCAGCGAGGCGTTCGGGTCCCCGACCCGCCTCCCGTCGCAGTCGCGGTACCCGGTCGGGGTGAACGACGTCGGCGCGTCCATCATCGTGCCGAACGGCATGTCGTCCTGGAGCGCGGCGGCCAGCGTGAACACCTTGAACGTGGACCCCGACTGCATGCCGATGCTCGACCCGTGGTCGGCGTCGGCGGCGAAGTTGATCCAGGTCTTGCCGCGCTGGTTGTCCGGGCCGAGGTCCCGGTCGACCGCCATCCCGCGGATCGCGCCCGTGCCCGGCTCGACCAGCGCCTCCGCCGCCGCCTTGTGCGCGGAGTTCCGCGGCGGGACGTGACCGTCCACCGCCTTCTGCGCCGCCTTCTGCACCTTCCACTTCAGCGTCGTCCGGATGGTGAGCCCGCCCTGCTTGAGCAGCTTCTCCCGGTCCGCCTTCGTCTTGCCGAACGCCGCGTTCGTCAGGATCTCCCGCTGCACGTAGTCGCAGAAGAACGGCGCGCTGCTCTCCACGCACCCGTTCCGCGCCTGGTGCACATGGAGCTGGACGGGCTGCTTGGCGGCGGCGTCCGCGGTGGCCTGCGGGATCCACCCCAGCTGGGCCATGCGTGCGAGCACCACGTCACGGCGCTGGCGCGCGGCGTCCGGATGGTTCACCGGGTCGTAGGCGTAGGGGTAGCGGACGATGCCCGCGAGCAGCGCCGCCTCCGGCAGCGTCAGCTTCGCGGCGGTCTTGGAGAAGTAGTGCCGCGACGCCGCCTCGACGCCGTACGCGCCGTCCCCGAAGTAGGCGATGTTCAGGTAGCGGCGCAGGATCTCGTCCTTGGAGTACCGCTTCTCCATCGCGACCGCCAGCCGCAGCTCGCGCATCTTGCGGCCCGCCGACAGCTCCGTCGCGTCCTTGCGCTGGGTCGCGGTGGTCGCCTGGGTGAGCAGCAGGTTCTTGACGTACTGCTGGGTGATGCCCGACCCGCCCTGGGTGACCTGCCCGTGCCCGAGGTTGCTGATCAGCGCGCGCAGCGTGCCCTTGGAGTCGAGCGCGCCGTGCTGGTAGAACCGGCTGTCCTCGATCGCCAGGACGGCCTGCCGCACGACCGGCGCGATCTGGTCCATCCGCACGTCGATCCGGTTCTGGAAGTAGAACGTCGCGATCGAGCTGCCGTCCGCGGCGAGGATCGTGGAACGCTCCGGCACGCCGCTGGTGTCGATGCCGTCCGGGACGTCCTCGAACCATCCGGCGGCGTCGCGGGTCGACACGCCCGCGGTGAACGCCGTCGGCAGCAGCAGGAGCGCCACCAGCACCCCGGCCAGCATGGCGAAGCCGAACAGCCCCCGCACGGCACGAAGCTTGTCGGGAGTCTCGTCGTCCCGCAGACCAGGCAGCACCGCCCCAGGGTAAACGGCCGACCACGCCCCGGCCAGACCTTCGCCGATCTTCGTCCGCGCGGTCCGCATCCGGCCGCCGGGCCGTGCCAGGGACCCGGAACCAGGGGCGTTCAGGCGCCCGAGGGGTGCTCCCGCTCCCAGTCGCGGACACGGCCCGCGAACGCACGGGACGCGGCGCGCAGCTCGGCCTCGGCGTCCACGCCCTCGGCCTGCGCCTCCCTGACCAGCGCGAACAGCCGCGCCCCGACGTCGGAACCGGCCGCCCGCGAACCAGCGGGCTCAGAACCGGTGGGCTCAGAACCGGTGGGTTCAGAATCACCCGTCTCGGAGCCGGACACCTCGTAGGCGTCCTCCGGGAGTTCGACGCGGGCGGCGCGGCGCTGCAGCTGCGCGGCGAGGCTCAGTGAGGGCTGCCCCATCGGGACGCCGTCCAGCACCGAGGCCGCCTCGCCCTTCTTCTCCGCCCGCTCGGCCGCCTTGATCTGCTCCCAGTTGGCGTTCACCTCGTCGGCGTCCCGGACGGTCACGTCCGCGAACACGTGCGGGTGCCGCCGGACGAGCTTGTCGACGATCCCGGCCGCCACGTCGTCGATCGTGAACGCCGTCTCGTCGTCCCGCTCGGACGCCACGACCGCGTGGAACGCGACCTGCATGAGCACGTCGCCGAGCTCCTCGCGCAGTGCGGCGTGGTCGCCACCCGAGATGGCGTCGTCGACCTCGTACGCCTCCTCCAGGAGGTACCTCATCAGCGACTCGTGGGTCTGCTTGCGGTCCCACGGGCACTCGCGGCGCAGCGTGTCCATGACCGTGACCAGGTCGAGCAGCCGCGCCCCCGGCAGGTCGTAGGAGCCGTGCAGCACCTCGACGTCCAGGGGCTCGTCCACGACCCGGCGGCCGACGTCGCGCATCAGCCGCTCGTCGCCGTCCTGCCCGGCCACGAAGACGACCCGCTCCCGGCGCGCCAGGTCGACCAGCGCGGCCGGGTCCGGGTCGGTGACCTGCTCGGCGTGGATCCCGGCCTCGGCGAGGTAGGGCAGCAGCGGGTGGTCGTTCCGCGCCAGCACCCGCGGCGCCGAGCGGAGCGCCTCCCAGGCGCGCCAGGTCAGCAGGCCGGGCGCGACCCGGTGGGAGGTCGCCAGCAGGATGAGGCTCATCGGTTAACGCACACCTGATTCCGTAGCGGACAGCCGGAGCACGACCGGGTTGATCGTGACCTTCGTCGGGTCGAACACCCCGAACCGGGGGTTGATGCTGACCTTCAGCTCACGCGCGGCGTCGCCGAGGGCCCGGTCGAACAGCTGCATCGACTGCTGCGCCGTCGGGGAGCTGGGGTTGTGGTCCCAGCCGAACCGGTCCATGAGCAGCAGCTGGATCGCGTTGAACCGGGCCACGTCCCGCACCCGCTCCTTCGGCAGCCCGGCCGCGAGGGTCGTGGACACCGCGTTGGAGTTGGGCGACTGGTCCATCAGCGCGATGGCCTGGTCGACGTCCCCGCCGGTCGGGCTGACGCCGTAGTTCTTCGCCGCCCGGTCGCCGACGCGCAGGAAGACCAGCGAGGCCAGCGTGGCGCGGATGTCGGACTCGCTCGCCACGTCCGTGCCCATCTGCTGCTGGTCGGACGACTCGCCGCGGGTGGCGCCCGCCTGCGGGTCGGCCTGGAACTGCGGCTTCCACTCCCGGACGGTCCGGTCCAGGGTGTTGACGCTGATCCGGTCGTCCCCCACCAGTGCCGCGGCGCCCGCCTTCACCTGGCCGCATCCCGACAGCAGGACGGCCGAAAGGGGCAGCGCCGCGAGCGCGGTGATCCTCGTCTTCTTCGTGATCGGCGTCTTCTTCATGATCGGCACCCTAGGCCCGCGCGGGTTCGAGGAACAGGGCCTCGACGAGGTCGGTGGCCCATCTGAGCAGCTCCTGGTCGCGCAGGGGCGTGCCGCCCAGCGGCTTGGTCTTCGGCACCGGGACCAGCAGCGTCTTGGTCGCCGGCTTCAGCAGGCTCTTCGGATAGAGCCGCTGCAACCGGACCTGCCGCGACTCGGGCAGGTCGGCCGGCGCGAACTTCACGAACGTCCCCTGGAGGACGACCTCGCTCAGCCCGGCGCGGCGCGCCTTCGCCCGGAACCGCGCGACCTCCAGCAGGTTCAGCACCGGGACGGGCAGCGGGCCGAACCGGTCCTTGAGCTCGTCGGCGACGGCGGCGATCTCCTCGTCGGAGGTGATCGCGGCGATCCGCCGGTAGGCGTCCAGCCGCAGCCGCTCGCCCGGGATGTACTCGTGCGGCAGGTGCGCGTCGACCGGCAGCTCGACCTTGGTCTCCGGCAGCTCCTCGGCCCGGACGCCGCCCTCCTTCAGGTCCCGGACGGCCTCACCGACCATCCGGACGTACAGGTCGAACCCGACGCCCGCGACGTGCCCGGACTGCTCCGCGCCGAGGATGTTGCCCGCGCCGCGGATCTCCAGGTCCTTCATCGCGACGTACATGCCGGCGCCGACCTCGGTGTGCTGCGCGAGCGTCGCGAGCCGCTCGTGCGCGGTCTCGGTCAGCGGCGACTCCGGCGGGTACAGGAAGTAGGCGTAGGCGCGCTCGCGGCCGCGTCCGACGCGTCCGCGCAGCTGGTGCAGCTGCGACAGGCCGTACATGTCGGCGCGGTCGACGATCAGGGTGTTGGCGTTCGGGACGTCCAGGCCGGACTCGACGATCGTGGTCGCCACGAGCACGTCGAAGTTCTTCTCCCAGAAGTCGACCATCACCTTCTCGAGCTCGTGCTCGTTCATCTGGCCGTGCGCGACCGCGACCCGCGCCTCCGGGACGAGCTGCTGGATCTGCGCCGCGACCTTGGTGATCGACCGGACGCGGTTGTGGACGAAGAACACCTGGCCCTCGCGCAGCAGCTCACGGCGGATCGCGGCGGCGATCTGCTTCTCCTCGTACGGCCCGACGAAGGTCAGCACGGGGTGCCGCTCCTCCGGCGGGGTGAGGATCGTCGACATCTCGCGGATGCCGGTCAGGCCCATCTCCAGGGTCCGGGGGATCGGCGTCGCCGACATCGCCAGGACGTCCACCTGGGTGCGCAGGCGCTTCAGCTCCTCCTTGTGCTCGACGCCGAACCGCTGCTCCTCGTCGATGATCACTAGGCCGACGTTCTTGAACCGGGTCTGCGCCGACAGCAGCCGGTGCGTGCCGACCACGACGTCCACGGTGCCCTTGGCGAGGCCGTCCAGGGTCTCCTTGATCTCCGCCTCGGTCTGGAACCGGCTGATCGGCCTCACCGTGACCGGGAACGCCGAGAACCGCTCGGAGAACGTCGACAGGTGCTGCTGGACGAGCAGCGTCGTCGGCACCAGCACCGCGACCTGCATCCCGTCCTGGACGGCCTTGAACGCCGCCCGCACCGCGATCTCGGTCTTGCCGTAGCCGACGTCGCCGCAGATCAGCCGGTCCATCGGGACGGCCTTCTCCATGTCGGACTTGACCTCGTCGATCGCGGCGAGCTGGTCGGGCGTCTCCACGTAGGGGAAGGCGTCCTCCAGCTCGCGCTGCCACGGGGTGTCCGTGCCGAACGCGTGGCCGGGGCTCGCCATCCGCGCCGAGTACAGGCGGATGAGCTCGCCCGCGATCTGCTTGACCGCCTTGCGCGCCCGCGTCTTGGCCTTCTGCCAGTCGGCGCCGCCGAGCCGGTGCAGGCTCGGCGCCTCGCCGCCGACGTACCGGGTCAGCTCCTCCAGCTGGTCGGTCGGGACGAACAGCCGGTCGCTCTTGGCGTACTCGAGGATCAGGTACTCGCGGGTCGCGCCCTGCACGGTGCGGCTGACCATCTCGACGTACCGTCCCACGCCGTGCTGCTCGTGCACGACGTAGTCGCCGGGCCGCAGCTGGAGCGGGTCGACCCCGCCGCGCCGCCGCGACGGCATGCGCCGCATGTCCTTGGTGGACGCCTTCTGCCCGGACAGGTCGGTCTCGGTCAGGACGGCGAGTCTCACCTCGTCCCAGACGAACCCGTTCTCCAGCAGGCCCGTGGACACGTTCACCAGGCCCGGCTTCGGCTCGCCCGCGAGGTCGGTGAGGGTCGCGCCGAGGCCCTCCTCGCCGACCAGCTGGACGAGCCGCTCGGCGGGCCCGTGCCCGGCCGTGACCAGGACGACCCGCCAGCCGCCGTCGATCCACGCCTTGAGGTCGCCCATCACCCGGGCGGTGTCGCCCCGGTACGCCTCGGCCGGGTGGACGCCGAGGTCGAGCTCCTCCTCCTGGGTGAGGGCCGAGACCGTCCAGCGGTGCAGGCCGAGGGCGTCGTTGTGCTCGACGACCTCCTCCAGCGACCGGAACGCGGCCGCGCCGAGGTCGATCGGGGCCGCGCCGCCGGCCGCCGCGTTCACCCAGCTCGCGTCCAGGAACTCCTGGCTGGTGCGGACGAGCTCGGACGACCGCGTCCGGATCCGCTCCGGCTCGCACACCAGCAGCGCCGAGCCCTTGGGCAGCAGGTCGGTGACCAGTTCCATGTTCTCGGCGAGGACGGGAGAGAACGCCTCCATGCCCTCGACGGTGTCGCCGTCGGCGATCCGCAGCAGGATCTCCTCCAGCGCGGGGTGCCGTCCGGCCAGGTCGCGGGCGCGTTCCCGGACGGCGGGCGTCAGTGGCAGCTCGCGGCACGGCGGCGCCCACAGTCCGTCCCGCGCGACCTCGAGGGAGCGCTGGTCGGCGGCCTTGAAGTAGCGGATCTCCTCGACCGTGTCGCCCCAGAACTCGACCCGGAGCGGGTGCTCCTCGGTCGGCGGGAACACGTCGAGGATGCCGCCGCGGACGGCGATCTCGCCGCGCTTCTCGACCAGGTCGACGCGGTGGTACCCGGCCTCCACGAGCCTGCGGACGATGTCGTCGAGGTCGGCGTCCTCGCCGGAGTGGAGCCGCACCGGTTCGAGGTCGGCGAGCCCCGCGACGATCGGCTGCAGGACGGCCCGGACCGGCGTGACGACGACGTCGACCCTCCCGCCCGCGCCCTCGTCCACGTCCGGGTGGACGAGTCGCCGCAGGACGGCGAGACGCTGGCCGACGGTGTCGGAGCGGGGCGACAGCTTCTCGTGCGGGAGCGTCTCCCACGCGGGGAAGTGCGCGACCCGGTCGGGGGCGAGGAGGCTGGTGAGCGCGGCGGCGAGGTCCTCGGCCTCGCGCGCGGTCGCGGTCACCGCGAGGACGACCCCGCCGTCCGGGCCCTTCCCGGAAGCGCCGTTCGAGGGGCCCTCCCGGCGGAGGGCGCGGGAGAGCGCGGCCCCGAGGATCGGCCAGAGGGACGGCGGCGCGACGACCGAACGGGGGTCGTCCGGGCTGGCCAGCGCGGTGCGGAGCGCGTCGTCGGTGTACGCGAGATCAACAAGTCCAGAAAGCGTCATCACTGCCTGCAACGTCATCGCCCCGCCGAACAATCCGCGGCGTCGCCCGCCGCGACCCGATTCGGGGCAGCCCGAAAACCCGGGAGCGATGAGACCACCCCGGTGTCCTGACCCACCCTACGCGGCGCCCACGACAACCCGCGCGAACTCCCCGACACGGACGCGCCGGGGGTCGCGTCACCGCCTTCGGGCATAAATCATTTGACGTCAACGTCTAAGATGAGACAACTATGTCTCAAACGAGACGACGATGAAACGATGAAGGGTCGCATGCGCAGCGAAGAAGAGATCCTCGGGGCCGCGACCCGGCACCTGAACGCGGACCCCACCGCCTCGATGGCCGGGCTCGCCGAGGCCGCCGGGGTGAGCCGCGCCACCCTGCACCGGCACTTCGCGAGCCGCGAGGACCTGCTGCGGGCTCTCGGCGAACGCGCCACCCGCCGCTGGGAGGAGTCCCAGGACGCGGCGGACATCGACGCCGCCGCCGCGTCCGGCGACCCCGACCGGATGGCCACCGCCCTGCGCGTGATGCTGAACGCCTTCGTCGTCGACGCCGACGACTTCGGCTTCGCGCTCACCGACCACTTCGTGAACCGCATCCCGGAGCTGGTCGCCTGGGCCACCCGCCTGGAGGATCGCGAGATCGCCTTCTACGCGGCCTGCCAGGACGCCGGGGTCCTGCGCCCCGACCTGCCGGTCCGCTGGCTGAGCAACACGGTCTACGGCCTGATGATCAGCGTCCGGGAGAGCCTGCGCCGCGGCGACGTGGCCCGCCGCGACGCCCCCGCCCTGCTGCTCGGCACCTTCCTGGCCGGCGCGGGCCCCACCCCGGGCCCCACCCCGGGCCCCGCCATGGGCACGTCACGGGCCCCACAGAACGATCACGACGGAGGACGAGCATGACGACCGCCAAGCCGGTCGGGAACACGCCCCCCACCGACCCGCGCCCCTCGGCGGACGCGGCCGCGCGGGCCGAATCACGGGCCGAGACACGGGCTGAGACACAGGTGGAGACACGGCCGGAGGTGCCCGCGCCGCATCCGCGGCGGTGGGCGGGACTGGCCGTCCTGTCGGCGAGCCTGCTGCTCGTCGTCATGGACATGACCGTCCTGAACGTGGCGCTGCCGGAGATCTCCGCCGACCTGCGGCCGAGTTCGATCTCCCTGCTGTGGATGGTGGACGTCTACTCGCTCGTCGTGTCCGGGCTGCTGGTGACGTGGGCGGCGGTCGGCGACCGGTGGGGGCGCAAGCGGATGCTGCTCACCGGGTTCGCCCTGTTCGGGCTGGCCTCCCTGGCCGTCCTGTGGGCGAACTCGCCCGGCGCGGTGATCGCCGTCCGCGCGATGCTCGGCGTCGGCGGCGCAATGATCATGCCGTCCACGCTGTCCATGATCCGGAACCTGTTCACCGACCCGCGCGAGCGCGCGACGGCCCTCGGGATCTGGGCGACCATGGCCGCGCTCGGCTCAGCGCTCGGCCCGATCCTCGGCGGCGCGCTGCTGGAGGCGTTCTCCTGGCACTCGGCGTTCCTGGTGAACGTCCCGGTCATGGCGGTCGCGCTCGTCGCGGCCTGGTTCCTGCTGCCCGAGTCGCGCAACCCGAACCCCGGTCCCTGGGACGCCGTCGGCACCGTCCTGTCGATCGTCGGGATGGTCGCGCTCGTCTATGCGATCAAGCACTTCGGCAAGGACGGCGTGACCGGCGAGGGGCTCGCCTCCGCCGCGATCGCGATCGCCGCGCTGGGCCTGTTCGTCCGCCGCTGCCTGCGCCGCGACCACCCGCTGCTGGACGTCCGGCTCCTGCGCGGGCGCGCGTTCTCCGCCGGGGTCGTCACGGCGCTGACCGTGAGCCTCGCGGCCGCCGCGACGATGCTGCTGCTCGCCCAGTGGATGCAGGTCGTCCAGGGGTACTCGCCGCTGGAGTCCGGGATCCGGCTGCTGCCGGAGGCGGTCGGCGCGGCGGTCGTATCGCCGCTCGCCCCGGCCCTCGCGAACCGGATCGGCGCGCGGGCCGTCCTGTCCGGCGGGCTGCTGCTGATCGGCGCCGGGTTCGCGGCGCTGTTCCTCGGGCCGCAGCCGCTCGGCTACCCGACCGTCGCGGTCGCGCTGCTGGTCGTCGGGATCGGGCTGGGCGCGCTCGCCGTGGCGTCCGCCGTGATCATGGCGGGTTCCCCGGCCGAGCGCTCCGGCAGCGCCGCCGCGTTCGAGGAGACCAGCTACGAGCTGGGCGGCGCGCTCGGCGTCGCGGTCCTCGGCAGCGTCGCCGCCGCGGTGTTCCGGCACGGCCTGCCGCTGTCGGACCTGGCGTCCGCCGGGATCACCGGACGGGCCGCCGGGCAGGCCCGCGAGTCCATCGCGGGCGCGATCGAGGTCACCGGGCCGGTCGGCGGGCACCTGGTCGAGCAGGCCAGGTCCGCGTTCACCTCGTCCCTGGAGTGGACGGGCATCGCGGGCGCCGGGCTGATGCTGGCCGCCGCCGTCGCGGTCTGGCTGCTGACCCCGCGCGACCTGGACCTGACCGAGGTCGAGCACTGACCGAACGGCCTCATGGACGTGTCGGGCGCGCCCGTGAACGTGTCGGGCGCGCGATCCGATGACGTACGGGCGGGTTTCGGGCGGGCCGCATAAGCCGCATGTGGCTCTCAAGGGACCCGCCAAGAAAAGATAAATAGCGGACACTGTGCGATCTCACGACTACGCTACGAAGTTGTGACCGAACTGCGCACGACACCGGTCAACCCCGGCGACCTGTTCTCCGAACGCGTCCGGCAGTACTCCGCCGAGCGGCCGGCGCACCGCGTCCAGTTGCTGGAGGCGGGCTGTGGATGGGGACACCCGCTCGACCTCGGACGGATCGACGTCCAGACCACCGGCGTGGACCTCGACCTGCCCGAGCTCCGCGCCCGCACCGGCGCCCGCGCCGACCTCGACGCCTGGCACCTGGGCGACCTCCGGGACGTCCCGATGCCGCCGCGCGCGTTCGACGTGGTGCACGCCCCCTACCTGATCGAGCGGCTGCGCAACGCCGAGCTCGTCCTCGACCGCATGGCGGCCGCGCTCAGGCCCGGCGGGCTCCTCCTGGTCCTGATGCGCGACCGCGACACCGCGTTCGGGTTCCTCGACCGCAACGTCCCCGACCTGTTCCGGCGGCTGGCCGTGCGGGCCGCGTCCAGCCGTGTCCCCCGTCCGCGTCCGGCGGGCCGCCGCCACGCGCACGTCTCCGGCGTCCTCGCCCCGGAGCAGGGCGGAGGCGTGCGGCTCGACGACGCGACGCCGCCGGACGGCCTCCCGGTGACCGCCGCGAAGGCGGGGCGCGGGGCGTCCAGGGCCCCGGAGCAGACCGGGGGGATCCCGCTGCCGCCGCCCGCGCCGACGGTGTACGACCGGGTCGCGTCGCGGGCCGGGATGGAGTGGTACTGCGGGATGCGCGGGCTGGTCCTGGCCGAGCAGTACGTGTCGCGGAACTGCATGACCGCCCTCGGGGCCGGAACCGGCCTGGTCGCCGCCGCGTGCCGCAGCGTGGCGACGGCGAGCCGCGGACGGCTGACCGCGACCCACTCCGAGGTGACCCTGGTGATCCGCAAACCGGAGAACCGGTACGCCAGAGTGATCTGACATCGGGCGCGCGAGGTGCGCGGCGCCCCGCGGGCTCGGTAAATTTCTGCGGTAAACCCCTAGTGACCTGGATCGGCCCGGCCGTGTGGACCGGGCGGGATCGGAGACCGCGGTGACCGCCGAAGCCGGCCTTCCCGACATGCTGCGCGACCTGCCCACCTGGACGCCCGACCCGGTGGAGCTCGCGGACCTGGAGCTGCTGCTCTCGGGCGTGTTCCGGCCGCTGCCGGGATTCCTCGGGTCCTACGACACCGCGATGGTGATCGCGGGCGGGCGCCTCGCCGACGGGACGCCGTGGCCGGTGCCGGTCACGCTGACCGTCCCGAAGGACCTCACCACGCACGAGCGGGTCGTCCTGCAGGACCCGGAGGGCGTGCCGCTGGCCGTCCTCACCGTCGCCGAGGCGTGGCAGGACCCGACCACCCAGAACTGGCGGCTCGCCGGTCCGCTGGAGGCGCTGCGCGCGCCCGCGCACGGGCCGTTCCACCGGCTGCGCCGCCGTCCGGACGAGATCGAGCCGTCCGAGGGGCCGGTGCTGGCCGTCGCCATCCGCGAACCCCTGCACCGGCGCGGGCTCGGACAGGTCCGCCAGGTCGCCGAGGGGCTGGGGGCGCGCGTCCTCGTCCTGCCACTGCTGAGCGGCGTCCACGACGAGTCGCTCGTGCGCGCGCTCCTCGCCGTCCGGCGGGAACTGCCCGACGGCGCGCGGGTCATCCCGGTGCCGCTGCCCCCGCGTCCGGGGGCCGGTGACAACACCGTGGACACCGCCAACGGACGCGACGCCGACGCCGAACGTGACACGCTCCTGCGCGCGCAGGTCGCCGCCGCCTACGGCTCGACGCATCTGCTGGCGTCCGCGGACGTGGAGGGCACGGCGATCCCCGTGGTCGTCCCGGAGCCGTGGGCCTACGACGCGGACGTGGAGGTCTGGCGGCCCGTCGCGCGCATCGAACCGGACCACGTCAAGGCGGAGCTGACCCCGGAGCGGCTCGGCGAGCTGCTCGACGCCGGGGAGCCGGTCCCGGACTGGTTCACCCCGCCCGCCGTCGCCGCCGAACTCGCCGTCGCGCGCCCGCCGAAGCACGAGCGCGGCCTCACGGTCTTCTTCACCGGCCTGTCCGGGTCGGGCAAGTCGACCGTCGCGCGCGGCCTCTCCGACGCCGTCGTCGAACGCGGCGGACGCACCGTCACCCTCCTGGACGGCGACGTCGTCCGGCGGACGCTCTCCGCGGGCCTGACGTTCTCGCGCGCCGACCGCGACCTGAACATCCGCCGCATCGGCTTCGTCGCCGCCGAGATCACCCGGCACGGCGGCGTCGCGGTGTGCGCGCCGATCGCGCCCTACGCGGCCACGCGCGCCGAGGTCCGCCGGATGGTCGAGGCGGCGGGCGACTTCGTCCTCGTGCACGTCTCCACGCCGCTGGAGGAGTGCGAGCGCCGCGACCGCAAGGGCCTGTACGCCAAGGCGCGGGCCGGCCTGATCCCCGAGTTCACCGGCGTCTCCGACCCGTACGAGGAGCCCGTGGACGCCGATCTCACCCTCGACACGTCCCAGATGACGCCGGACGAGGCCGTCGCGCGCGTCGTCGCCCTCCTCACCGAAGGCGCCTGGCTGCGCCCGGAGTGAGCCGCCCCTTTCCCCTCTGAACAAGGGTTTGCGCACGCGGGGTTCTGCCCTGGGGCGATGCCTCGTACTCTGGTAGTCGGGTTTCCCGATATGTCTGGTAGGTCATGCCGATGCACTTCGATTGGGCGATGGCCGGCGGCTCGTTCCTCGTCGCCGTCGTCGTCGGACTGACCGGGATGGGCGGCGGGGCGCTGATGACCCCGATGCTGGTGACGTTCTTCGGGGTCAGCCCGCTGGCCGCGGTCTCCAGCGACCTCGTCGCGGCCGCCGTGATGAAACCCGTCGGAAGCGTCGTCCACCTGCGGCGCGGCACGGTGAACCTGCGCCTGGTCGCCTGGCTGTGCCTGGGATCGGTGCCCGCCGCGTTCGCCGGGGTGCTCGTCGCGCGCGCGCTCGGGGACGGCGCGTCCGTGCAGGACGTGGTGCAGAAGGCGATGGGCGTGGCGCTGCTGGTCGCCGCCGCCGGGATCGTCCTGAAGGCATGGCTGTCCCGGGGCCGCACCGGCGAGGACGAGGGCGGACCGGCGCCCGACATCGTCGTCCGGCCGCTGCCGACGGTGCTCGTGGGACTGGCCGGCGGACTCGTGGTCGGGATGACCTCGGTCGGGTCCGGCTCGCTGATCATCGTCGCGCTGCTCGGCCTGTACCCGGCGCTGCGCGCGAACCAGATCGTCGGGACGGACCTGCTCCAGGCGGTGCCGCTGGTGTTCTCGGCGGCGCTCGGGCACCTGCTGTTCGGCGACTTCCAGTTGCAGGTCACGGCCGCGCTGCTCGTCGGATCGGTCCCCGGCGTCTACCTGGGGTCGCGGATCTCGTCGCGCGCGCCGGGCGGGATCATCCGGCGGGTGCTGGCGTTCGTGCTAGTGGTGTCCGGCCTCAAGATGTTCGGCGTCCCGGCCGTCCCGCTCGCCTGGGTCATGGTCGGCATGGCCGTCGGGGTCGCGGCGTTCTGGGCGCTGGCCCGCGCTCGTACGCGCGGGGGTGCCCACGGCCCACGGCAGGACGGCACCGGCGGCGAACACGAATCCGGAGAGAAGCAGCCCGGAGACCAGCCAGCCCCCGGCCACATCGGTGGCCCAGTGACGCCCTAGGTCGAGCCGCGTATAGCCCTCGACCACCCCGGACAGCACGACGACCGTGAACGCGGCGGTGATCCAGCGCGGGCTGGACGCCCAGCGCATCCCTCCTGCGCGCGCGTACTGGAAGAGCAGGAAGACGCAGAAGCCGCCCTGCGCGAGCAGCCGCATCGTCGCACCGGACGGATACGTGCCCGGATTGGTCGGCGGGTGCCCCCGGTCCACGAGCGCGGCGAGCGCGAGCTGACCCCAGTACTGCGTCACGAACATCGCCGCGATGAGGACGACCGGAACCCACCGGCGGCGCCGCGCCAGCAGCAGCGTCACCACCATCGACGCGATCGCGAAGTACCTGGTCGCGGGCCGGTCGCCGATCTGCGTGACCTGCGCCATCAGGGTCGTCCAACCGCCGTGGAGCCGGTGCGCCGCGATCCAGTCGTACACCGGCCGGTCGATCGCGTGCTGTCCGAAACGGAACGCTATGAGCCGCCCGAAGGGCCACGCGATCACCAGCGTCACGCCGACGACCGCCGTGGTGATCATCGCGAACGCGCCCCACGGGCCGAGCGTCCGGACGAGCCCGTCCCGGGCGTCGAGGAGCCTCCGCCGGACGCGTCCGACCGGGTTCGCGCCGCTCAGGACGTCCGTGACCGTCCCGGCCAGGGCCGGACGGGCCAGGAGGACCGCCCCGGCGGCGAGAACGACGGCGACCACGACCGCGCCGCAGAGCAGAACTGGCATACGGCAACGATAGCCATCCGGCATTCAGGAGCTATCCAGAAACCTCGTACACAGCGGTCCGTTCAGTCGTTTCCACCGGACGCGGATCATCCCGGCGCAGCAGGTACCAGAGCAGCGCCGCCGAGACCAGCCCGCCGCCGCCGAGGCAGTACGGCGCGAGCGCCGCGTGGCGCGGCGCCGCCGCGAGCAGGACGAGCAGCACCACCAGCCCGAACGCGCTCTCGACACCGCGCACAGCGAACACCGTCCGGGACTTCTTGCGCGCGGTCGCGAGGCTCGCCAGCGGCAGCGTGCAGGCGAAACAGACCGCGTACAGGCCCCATCCGGCGAGCGCCGTCCGGTTCACGTCGAACGAGCCGCCCGTCACGACCGGGCCGAGCCAGTCGACCAGGACGATCCCGCCGAGGCTCAGGACCAGCGCGATCCCCGCCATCAGCCCGCAGGCGCGCAGCGCGGCCCGCGCGGGCATCGGCGTGCCCTCCCGCTCCGCCTTCGCGAAATCGCCGAGCAGGAACCAGCCCGCGCCGTTCACGAACGTCATCGCGGGCGCCAGCAGCAGCCGCGCCGCCTCCACCCCGGCCAGCGCCGCGGTCGACGCGAACGCCGCGATCATGATCCGGGCCAGCAGCAGCGCACCCGGCCGGACCCCGGCCTGCACCGACCGCCACCAGGCGAACCCCAGGATCTCCCGCAGCGCCGTCCCGCGCAGCGGCGCGCCCGCGTACTCCTCGCCGGGCAGCCGGAACCTCGCCAGCGCGATCGACGCGACGCAGCCCACGCACATCGCGGCGAGCAGCAGCTCGACCGAGCCGTCCGCCCCGGCCCCGACCGCGGCCCCGAGCGCCGCGAGCGTCACCACCAGGTAGGACGCGTCGTTCAGCGTGAGCCGCCAGAACTCCATCCGCGCGGTGAAGATCCGCCGCCCGGTCTCGTTCAGCAGCCACAACGCCACGAGCAGCGCGAACAGCGCCGTCCCGGCCGCCCCGGCGAGCCCCATCGCGACCGAGACGACCGCCCCGACCAGCGCGCCCGCCGTGACCGTCCCGGCCACCGACCAGATCAGGGCACCCCGAACCTTCGGGTCGAACCGGTCATAGACCGTGAGCGTGTCCCCGACGAAGCTCGTCTGCACCGACGTGATCATGACCAGGACGGCGAAGAACAGCGCGTACGCGCCGTACCCCGACGCCCCGAGCGTCCGCGCCGCCAGCGACTGCACGACCAGGCTGCCGCCCGCCGTCACGAACTGCACCGCCACCGCGCCGCCGGCCGACGACAGCAGCTTTCCTGCCTTTCCCGAGAGCCCTGTACGCATCAGTCGAGGTCGTACCGCTTCAGCACCGGCTCACCGTCGTCCGCCGTCCGGCCCGATTCGTCCTTACCGGGCCCAGACAAGGCATCTCCCTCATCGGTTTTGGACTTCCCGCTGTTCGAGGTCGCTTTTCCTAGGCCGACCGCGGCGAGCATCTCGTCATCCACAATCCGGAGGTCCTCCACCGTCCGTCCCGGATCACCCGCAGAATCGGAAGAGGCCTCGCTCCAGAGGTCCACGGGAATGCGCGACCCGGCGTCCTTCCCGCTCGACGTGCCGTCCTTCGGCGCGTCCTCGCCCTTGCCCGCGGTCCGCGGCGGCGTGGCGGCCAACCCGGTCTCCAGCGCCTTCGCCGGGTCGCGGAACGAACCGTCCTCCCGAGAGGAGCCTCGCGAATGAGCCCCACTGGAACGCGTCCGCCCGCCGCTCGCCCGCCGTCCCCGCCCTGACGCGACAGGCGGCCCGTCCTCCCCGGCCGGGGCGCCACCCTCACGCCCGGCCCCCAGCTCAGGCGCCCGTCCGAACCCGGAGCCGTCCCCGCTCAGCGGATCAGAGGCCCGGGCGTCGATCCCGAGCGGATCAGTGCCCAGCACGTCGGCACCCCGCCCCACGGAATGCCGCCCCGAAGACCGCCCCGCCTGGGGCGCGGCACCGTTGACACCGTCCCCAGGGGAGCTCACAACGTCACCCGAACCCACCGCGTCCCCAAGGGGATCAGCGCCACCCACGTCACCACCCGCTCCGCGGACGGTCGCGCCCCGCACACGTGAATCGGCACCGGACGCACGAGGCGCAGCACCATTCCCACGCGCCTCAGCGCCTGAAGCGTTGGCAGTCTCAGCACGCGAAGCACCACCACTACCGGCGCCATAAGAACGCGCCGCGCCCCCAAGCGGGTCAGCCCCAAGCACCTCAGCACCCGCAGGACGCGCGGCGCCATTCGCACGCACGTCCGCAGACGCGCGAGGCGCAACGCCGCTCACTTGCGCCTCAGCACCGGACACGTGGGCCGCGGCGCCATTCACACGCGCATTGCTACCGGACACATTGGTAGCGCCCCCCACCCGCACGTCGGTGCCAGACGCCCGGGACGTGGCCCCGTTCACGCGCGCCTCGGTGCCGGAACCATGGGCGGCCCCGCCCACCCGCATGTCGGTGCCGGACGCCTGAGACGTGGCGCCGTTCACGCGCGCGTCGGTGCCGCGTGCGTCGGGGGCCGTTGGACGGGGTGTGGCGTCGTTGGTGCGTGCTTCGATGCTGGGGGTGGTGGCGTCGGCGCGCGGCGTGTTGCTAGGGGCTGGGGCGTAGGGAGTCGCCGGGTCCGTTAGGGGGTCGCTGCTGGGTCCGCGGGTGTTGGTGCTTGGTGTGCGGGAGGTGGCGCCGCCTACGCGCCTGTCGGTGTTGGGCGTGTGGGGGATGGCGCCGCCCACGCGTGTATCGGCGCCGTGGGGGGTTGCGGCGTCCGTGCGTGGGGTGGTGGCGCCGCCTACGCGGCGGTCGGTGCTCGGGGGTTGGGGGGTGGCGCCGTTCGCGTGGGGGGTGGGGCCGGTGCCGTTGGCGTAGGTGCCGGTGGGGTTGCTGCGGCGGGGAGCGGTGTCGCTGTGGCGGGGGTAGGTGTCGGCGTGGCGGGGGGACGTGTCCGCGTGCCGGGAGGTGCCGGCGCGGCGGGACGGGGGGTCGGCGGGCCGGGACGCGTCGGAGCGGGGGTCGGGGTAGACGATCGGGTTGGGGGCCGTGTGACCTGCCGGGAGGGCCGGACGGGCCGTGGGGCCGTAGACCTCGTCGTCGGTCCAGACGCGTTCGATGCGGCGTTCGGGGCCCGGGTGGTGGGGGCCGCGGGGGCCCCGGCGGAGGGGGCCGCCCGAGGTGGCGCGGAGGAAGGAGATGACGCAGGCGAGGATCGCGCCGATCGCGAGGCCGATGACGGCGTTCTGCGGGAGCTGGTCCGGGGTGGCCGCGCCGGGGTCGGCGCTGTCGACGAACTGGACGCCGTCGTTGGCGTTGGCGCGGGCGGACAGGACGCCGCTCTCCTGGGACTGGAGTTTGGCCAGGTTGGCGGCCAGGACACGGCCCTCGCGGGTCGTGGCGGGCGTGCTCTCCAGGGAACGGGTGAGTTCGCGTTCGCTGTTCTGGATGTTCTTCAGCTGGGTGTCGAGGCGGGCGGTCGCGGTCGCGATCGTCTCCTCCTGGTACGCCTGGACGACGGCGTTGGCGATCAGCGCCGCCTGGGGCATGTCGGCGCCGGAGGCGTTGACGATCACCACGCCGCTGTCGGGCTTGGTCGACGTCTTCACCGCGCCGCGGAGCGCCGCGGGCGTCAGCGACGGGCCCTTCTTGGACTTGATGATCTCGGCGGCGCGTCCCAGCACCGGGGCCGAGCCGGCGAACGCGGCGCGCTGGGCGGTGTAGGCCGCGTATCCGGGCCCGGACACCACGCCCTGGCGCAGCACGTTGTTGTTGTTGGTCGGGTCGGTCACGGCGAAGCGCGCGGTCGCGGTCGCGCCGCCGAGCAGGAACACGGTCGCCGCGACCGAGGCGAGCACGCAGGCCACCACGACGAGCGACGACATCAGCCGGTAACGCCAGACGGCCTCGACGAGACTGATCTCCGAGGTCGCCGATGGGGCGGGGTTCGGTGCGGTCATCGTGGTGCTTCTCATCCTCTGGGCGGTCGGGCGGATCCTTGCGGAGGGTGGGCGGACGGCCGGGGCGAGAACGCAGGCTACGCGCTCGCCGCCGTCGCGTTCATCTCGGCGCCAGGTTCGGGAGCGGGTCGAGGCTCGGCATCGGGGATCGTCGTCGCTGGTCGGAGGCTCGGGGGCGGCGGCTCGGGGTCGGGGGCCGGGTCGGGGGTCGGGGGTCGGGGGTCGGGGGCGGGGTCAGGGGTCGGGCTCAGGGGGTCGGGGCGGAGAGGGCGGTGACGGCCTCGCGGAGTTCGCGGTGGTAGCGCGCGGTGCCGAAACGGGTGACGGCGTCCTCGCGGGCTCGTTTCGCCATGGTCAGGGCGGAGGTCCAGTCGTCCAGCAGGCGGGTGATGGCGTCCGCCAGGGCCTCGGGGTCGTCGGGGGCGACCCGGATGCCGGTCTCGCCGTCGATGACGATCTCGGTGAGGCCCTGGGTGGCGGAGACCACGACGGGCCGGCCGGCCAGCATCGCCTCCACGGCGACGTTACCGAACGGCTCGACCCGCGAGGGCACGATCGCGACGTCCGCTTCGGCGAAGGACGCCCACACCGAGGGGCGGAAGCCCGCGAACTCGATCGCGGGGCTGCCCTCCGCGAGGGTGCGCAGCTCGTCCTCGAACCACTCGTAACCTGGGAAGACGTCGCCGACGAGGGTCAGGTGGACGGGGACGCCGCGGGCGTGCAGGAGCCGGACGGCCCGGACCGCCACATCTGTGCCCTTGCGGGGTGACAGGCGTCCGACCAGGACGATACGGGCCGTGCCGGACAGTTCGGCGCGGGGTTCGGCGACGGGGGCGGGCGGCTCGTCCACGCCGTTGTAGACGACCTGGGCGCGGCGTCCGGCGGAGCCGAGGGCGGCGGCGCTGGCGCGGCTGTTGACGATCACGGAGCGGGCGAGGCGCAGCGGCGCGGCGAGGGCGGCGCGGACGGGGCCGGGCACGCCGTCCTCGGCCTCGTGCACGTGGCAGAGGGCGGGGACGCGCGCCAGACGCGCCGCGACCAGCCACAACGGGATCGTCACGGTGTTGACGTAGAGGGCGCCGGCGCGTTCACGGCGCAGGAGCCGCCGGGCGGCGGGCAGCGAGCGGGCGGAGTCGAACGCGAGCCGCAGCATGCCCACGGGAGTCATGTACGCCTTGCGCAGGACGGGTACGGGAGTCACCTCCACGCGGGCGCCCGCGTCGCGGAGCGCCTGCGAGAGGGGGCCGTCCGCCGGTAGCGTCACGAGCACGTCCCTATCGCGGGTGAGGCCGCGGACGGACTCGACCAGCATCCGGTCGGACCCGTAGAGATCCGGTGACGGATGCGCCAGAACCACGACGGGTCTGGTTTCTCGCTGGCCCACACTTCCCCTTCCGCCGTTTCTGGCAGGCTTTGATACAACAGACTCCCCGCAACCCTCAGATTAACTCCGCATTACCCCTGGATGCGCGAGGCCCGTCCGGTCCTCCCCCGCCGGCCCGGGCAGCCGCAGGGACCGCAATCGACGCATCGGAGGCTCCCCGTGCGCATCGCCATGATCGGTACCCGAGGTGTTCCGGCACGCTACGGCGGTTTCGAGACCGCCGTCGAGGAGATCGGCCGCCGCCTCGCGGACGCCGGGCACGAGGTCACGGTCTACTGCCGGGGCGAACGGCATCCGGACCGCATGTATCTGGGGATGCGGCTCGTCCATCTCCCGGCGGTGAAGAAGAAGGTCGCCGAGACGCTGAGCCACACCGCCCTGTCGGTCACGCACAGCGCGGCACGCCGGATCACGCGGCGCGGCCCGGACGCGGCGCTGGTGTTCAACGCGGCGAACGCGCCGCTGCTGCCCGTCCTGCGGGCGATGCGGATCCCGGTCGCGACGCACGTGGACGGCCTGGAGTGGAAGCGGACGAAGTGGAGCGGCTCGGGTCGGCGCTACTACCTGGCCGTGGAGCGCCTCGCCGTCCGCTGGTCGGACGCGCTGATCGCGGACGCGGTCGGCATCCGCGACTACTACCAGGAGAAGTTCGGCGCGGAGTCGGTCTTCATCCCGTACGGCGCGCCGATCCTGGAGGGCGCGGACGCCGGGAAGCTCGCCGAGGCGGGGTACGCGCCGGGCGGGTTCCACCTGGTCGTGGCCCGCTTCGAGCCGGAGAACCACGTTCATCTGGCGGTCGAGGGGTACCGGCGTAGCGCGGCGCGCAAGCCGCTGGTCGTGGTCGGGTCGGCCCCGTACGCGGACGAGTACACCACGCGCGTGCGCGAGCTCGCGGGCGACGATCCGCGCATCACCTTCCTGGGCGGCGTCTGGGATCAGGATCTGCTCGATTCCCTCTATGCGGGCGCGCTCACCTACGTCCACGGGCATTCGGTGGGCGGGACGAACCCGTCCCTCCTGCGCGCGATGGGTGCGGGCGCGTCCGTCCTCGCGTACGACGTGAACTTCAACCGTGAGGTCCTCGGTGAGGACGCCGGACGGTTCTTCGGTGATCCCGCAGCGCTCGCGCAGGAGCTCGAGGCCGCCGAGGCCGACCCGGGGCATGCGGCCGACCGTGGTGAGGAGGCCCGCAAGCGCGCCGCGGAGCGTTACGTCTGGGACGACATCGCGCGCGACTACGAGCGTCTCTGCGAAGACCTCGCGGAGCGCCGCCTGACGCGGCGTACCGTCCGTCCCAAGCGATGACGGCCGGACGGTCGGGCACGTTCGTGCGGGCGCCGGGGGCCGGGAACGTGCTGGTCCCGGTCTCGTCGCGGCGCGCGGCACTGGCCGGGGTGTCGCTGCTGACGAAGTCGAAGCCGGTCGCGGTCGCGGCGCAGTGGGCGTTGTACGGGGCGGTGGCGGTCGCCGGGCCGCGCATGCTGCCGGGTGCGCGCACGTCGTGGGACGCACCCGGTGACCCCTCCCTATGGCAGGACGTCTCGGACGGCGTCGGCGGCTTCGACGGCCTAGCGGTCTACGAGCGTCCGCAGGCGTCCCGTGCGGGCGTGGCCGCCGTGCTACTGCGCGCAGGGCATCCTGTCGGTTTCCTGAAAGTTCGGGAGGACGCGGGCGAGCTCGATCGCGAGGAGCGCGCGCTGCGCGCGTTCGCGGACGGCCGTTCCCCGGCCTTCCGCGTCCCGCTCGTCCTGGGCCGGGGCGAGGCGGCGGGCGGCCAGGCGGGCAGGCACTGGATGGTCATCGAGGCCATGCCGGCGCGTCCGGCGCGTCCCGTCCGGAGGCCCGATCTCGCGGGGGTCGTCGAGGCCGTCCAGGGGGCGCTCGCGTCCGTCCTGCCGCGCGGCGGGGCTCCGGAGGACTGGCGGCCGATGCACGGGGATCTCACCGCGTGGAACCTGCGGGTGTGCGGGCGCGGGCTCCCGTGGCTGATCGACTGGGAGGACGCGGCGTGGGCTCCCCCGCACGCCGACCTCGTCTACTACCGCGCGACCGCGAGCGCCGCGCTCGGGGCTCCGCTGGGGACGCTGCCGCCGGACGTCTCCGAGGCCGCCGCGTTCTGGGCGGAGCGGGTCGCGCGCCGCGCCGGAGGGGACCACGACGCGGCCCTCAACCAGCGCATCCTGGACATCCTCCGCACGCTCTAGCGTCGAAGCCGACGAGAAGGCCGCCGCCCCCGGAACCCCGGGGGCGGCGGCCTTCTCGTCGGACTAGCGCGTGACGGCGTTGGAGGCCGGGGTCGTGAAGCTGTTCCCCAGCGCGTCCTTCACGCGGATCTTGTAGGTGTGGCGTCCCTTCGGGGCGGCCGAGTCGGTGAAGCTCAGCGCGGGCAGGGTCCAGAAGGCGGACGTCTTGGTGACCGTGCCGATCGCCTTGGTGCCCTTGTCGCGCAGGACCTCGTAGGTGAGGCTCGCGTTGTCCATGTCCCAGGTGGCCGTCCAGCGCAGCGCGATCTTGCCGGACGAGAGCGACGCGCGCGGAGCGCCCGTCGCCTGCGGGCCGCTCTTGTTCGGGGCCTTGGCGCGCAGCGTGAACCGGACCAGGCCCTGCTGCGCCTTGCCGTTCACCGAGGGGAACTCGCCGCCGAGGGCGATGATGTTCGCGTTCCCGGTGATCGCCCACGCGGCCTGGTACTGCTTGGTGAAGGTGCCCGACGCCAGCGTCGGGAACCAGTGCAGCAGGCTCGGGATCGGCTGCTTGCTGTAGTTGCTGTTGCTGCCCGGCTCGCTCTTGTCGCGCCCGGTCGGGGCGGCCGTCTCGGCGAGCGTGCGGTGCCAGGTGGCCGGCGTGGTGTCCGGGAACGCGCCCAGGGACGAGCAGTCGTGCGCGTGCGAGACGCTGTAGACCGCCTTGCCGAGCGGCAGGATCGAGTAGGTCGCGCCGTAGCAGTTGTCCAGCCAGACCAGGTCGCCGCCGTTGGCCTTGGCCGCGAACCGGCCGTCGTACCAGTGCTGGCCCTCGCCGTCCGCCGCGCCGAACACCGTGTCGCCCTGGACCTGCAGGTCGGTGACGTAGGAGAAGTTCAGGCCCTGCCGGGACGGGACGGGCCGGCTGCTCCACGGGGCGAGCGCGCCGTTGGAGGCGTAGACGGCCCCGACGCCGACCTTGGACTGGCCGTCGAGCTGCTGGAAGCGCCCGCCGACCAGGACGGTCTTGCCGCCCGGGGCGAGCGCGAGCGCGAACACCTCGTCGTCGTCCGCGGTCGGACGCCAGGTGTCGATGTTGGCGCCGTCGGCGGCCTTCACCGCGGCGAGCCGGGTGCGGGCCTTGCCGTTGACGTTGAAGAAGTTGCCGCCGAAGTACACGGTCGTGGCGGTCGCGGCGATGGCGCGGACCTTGTTCGACACGACCGGCTTGAAGGCGTCCACGAGCTTGCCGGTCTTGGTGTCGAACGCGGCGAGGCGAGTGTGCGCCTTGCCGTCGACCGTCGTGAACTCGCCGCCGACGTAGACGCGCTTGCCGTCCGGGGACGCGACGACGCGCAGGCCCTGGCCGTTCAGCTTGTGGTTGAAGGTGGTGACGAGGTTGCCGGTGCTCAGGCTGAACGCGAGGAGGTTCTGCCGGGCGACCTCCTTGGCGTTGCCCGGCTTGGTGCCCGGCGGACGCGCCTTGGTGAAGTTGCCGGTCGCGTAGACCGTGTCGCCGACCGTCACCATGCTCCAGACGACGCCGTCCACCTGCCACGTCGGCAGGGCGTCGGCGCTCATCGTCGCGGGAGTCCCGGTCGGCGGAGCGGTGTCGGCGATCGCGGTGCCGACGGGGGCGAAGGCCGCGCCGAGGAGCGCGGCACCTCCCGCGAGCGCGACGGCCGGGCGTTTCGTCCGGCGGGTGGATGTTTCTGGTCGCGTGTGAGACCTCACGAATCGCTTCCCTTGTGCCGCAGGAGACTCGGTGGCACTCCGGCCACCACGGTCAGGGGGAGATCGTAGTACTTGTCCGCATTCGGCTCAGCGCATCCCGGTGAATCCTCAGCAAAGAGGGCGGATCCCCGGAAGGGGACCCGCCCTCGGGCGCGGAGGGCGCCTGGCGAACGCCCGACAGAGTCGGGCAGGCGCCCCGCGCGCGGCTCACAACGGGCCGGGAGGCCGGGCGGCGCACCCGGTCCGGACGCGCCGCCTCGGCTCCGGCTCAGGGGGCCAGGCGGTCCGCCCGCAGGTCGTCGATCGAGAGACGCACGGGGACGGCCGTGTTCTTCGCCGTGTAGGCGCGCACGCCGACGCCGCCCGCGCGCTGCAGCGCGGCCGTGGAGTCGGTCGCGGAGATCGTCCATGCGGCGGGCTCGGACTGCCCGACGAGCCAGACCTTCGCGCGCAGCGTCGTCGGGGCCGTCCCGACCGCCTGGACGCGGAGGCGCAGGCGCGTCCACGCCTTGAACGTGATGCCCGCGACGGCCTTCTCCGAGCCGATCGCGGTCTCCGTGCCGGACGCGTTCGTCCTGCTCAGGCGCAGGTAGACCTTGCCCGCCGCCATGCGGACGCGGGCCCGGTACTCGCCCGCGCCGGAGATCGTGCGCGGCGTGCCGTAACCCGCGACGCCCGCGCCGGACGGGTTCTTGTCGGCGGAGAGCTGGAAGGCCAGGTCGCTGCTCGTCGACGACACCGCCTTCAGCCCGGCGCCGCCGAGCGCGCCGGTCTTGGTCATCTTGATCCAGCCGACGCCGCCGCTGGTCGAGAACGTGCCGCCGTAGACCGTCCACGCGCCGCCCGGGGACGGGGACGTCGAACCCCAGCCGGACGCGGCGGTCCGCGTGAACGCGTCGGTGACGAGGTTCTGCGGCTTGACCGCGACGGACGCCGTGTACTCGGTCGCGACGCCCTTGTCGTCGGTGACCTTCAGCTTGACCGTGTAGCTCCCGGCCGCCTGGTACAGGTGCGAGGGCTTCACGCCGGTGCCGGTGGTCTTGTCGCCGAAGTCCCACGTGTAGGACTTGATCGTGCCGTCCGGGTCGGACGACTTGGCCGCGTCGAACGCGCAGGACAGCTGCGCGCAGGACGGCGTGAACGTCGCTACCGGCGGCACGTTCGGCTTCTCGAGCCCGGAGCCGATCGCGAAGTGCCGGTGCAGGTCGGAGGCGGTCAGCACGGACGGGTAGTACGCCACCTCGTCGATGTCGCCCTTGAAGTACGCGCCGCTCGCCTGCGGCCAGCCCGTGAGGTTGTCGCCGCCGATCCGCCAGTAGCCGTCGAAGTTCTGCCCGAACGTGGTGCCGGAGTCGGCGGCCTGCTGCTCGCCGTCCACGAACAGCCGCATCCCGTCGGACGAGCCGAGCGTGCCCGCGACGTGGTGCCACTTCCCGTCGTTCAGGCCGGACTCGCTGCGCACCGTCTTGGTCTGGCCGTCGTGGACGCCGAACATCACCGCGCCGTCGCCGGTCATGTACAGCCGGCGGTCGTAGTTGGAGCTCGACCCGGACTCCTTGTCGCCGAACCCGACGATCTTCCCGCCGGACGTGGACGTGGTCTTGACCCACGCCTCCAGGGTCAGGTCGTCCGGGGTGGGCGTGGGCGCTCCCCCGGCCGTCCCGGCGGACGAGCCGTCGAAGGTCGCGGCGGGGTCGTCGTCCCCGGCGATCGCGCCCTGCGCGCCCCGGCTCACGCCGGAGCCCGGGGCCAGGTCGCCCGTGCCCGCGTGGTCCATGACCTTGCCGGACGCCTCGCCCAGCCGCCAGTAGCCCGCCGGGCCGTCCGCGGCGACGATGTCGGAGTAGGAGCCGGCCTTGCCGTCGCCCGGCCGGGCGGCGTTGGACACGGCGCTGCGCGTGGAGTTGCCCGAGGGGTCCTTGGCCTTGACGACGTAGGTGTGGTCGACGCCGGGCGCGGCCGTCTTGTCGACGAACGCGATCGACGGACGCTTCCAGAACGTGGACGTCCGGGTGACCGATCCGACCGGCTTGTCGCCGCCGTCCCGGTACACCTCGTAGGTGAGGGCCGGGTCGTCCATGTCCCAGGCGGTCTTCCAGCCGACGCGGACGCGCCCGCCGGGCAGCGGCGTCGCGGTCGGCGCGGCCGGGCTGGCGAAGCCGTCCGGCTGCGGGCCGGTCTTGTTCGGCGCCTTCGCGCGGCTCGCGAACCGGACCAGGCCCTGCTGCGCGTTGCCGTTGACGCTCGGGAACTCGCCGCCGAGCGCGATGTAGTCGTCGTTCCCGGTGATCGCCCACGCGGCCTGGAACTGGTTGGTGAACGTTCCGGCGGCCAGCGTCGGGAACCAGTGCATCAGGCTCGGGACGGGCTGCCGGTTGTAGTTGCTGTTGCTGCCGGGGGCCGAGTGGTCGACGCCGGTCGGGTCGGCGGTCTCGGCGAGCGTCCGGTGCCAGGTGACCGGGCTCGTCTCGCGGAAGTCGCCGAGCGAGGTGCAGTCGTGCGCGTGCGAGACGCTGTAGATCGTCTTGCCGAGCGGCAGCATCGAGTAGGTCGCGCCGTAGCAGTTGTCCAGCCAGACGAGCCTGCCGTCGTCGGCCTTCGCCGCGAACCGGCCGTCGTACCAGTGGTGGCCCTCGCCGTCGGCGGCGCCGAACACCGTGTCGCCCTGGACCTGGAGGTCGGTGACGTAGGAGAAGTCCGCGCCCTGCCTGGACGGGACGGGCCGCGCCTCGAACGGCAGGCTCGCGCCGGTCACCGGGTCGACCTGGCCGACCCCGACGTGCGGCTCACCGTTGATCGTCTGGAACCGCCCGCCGACCAGGACGCCGCCCTTCGGCGCGATGGCCAGGGCGAACACCTCGTCGTCGTCCGCCTTCGGCGCCCACGGCAGGTTCGCCCCGTCGGCCGCCTTGACCGCCGCGAGCCGCGTCCGGCCCTGGCCGTTCACGTTGAAGAAGTTGCCGCCGAAGTAGACGGTCGAGTCGGTCGCGGCGATGCCGCGGACCTTCTGGCTCACGTCCGGCTTGAAGGCGTCCACGAGCGCCCCGGACGCGGTGTCGAACGCCGCGAGCCGGGTGTGCGCCTTGCCGTCCACGGACGTGAACTCGCCGCCGACGTAGACGCGCCTGCCGTCCGGCGAGGCGACGACGCGCAGGCCCTGGCCGTTCAGCGAGTGGTCGAAGGACTTCACGAGCTCGCCCGTGCTCAGGCTGAACGCGAGGAGGTTGCCGCGGTCGACCTCCTGCGTGCCCGCGGCCGCGCCCGGCGGGCGGGCCTTGCTGAAGTTGCCGGTCGCGTAGACCGTGTCGCCGACCGTCGCCATGCTCCAGACGACGCCGTTCACCTGCCACGTCGGCAGCGGATCCGCACTGACCGTGGGCGGGGTGGCGGCCGAGTCGGCGGCCGTGCTCGACACCGTGGCGGAACGGTGGCCATCGGCGAGGACGAACGCGCCCGCGACGGCGGTCGCCAGCGCGACGCCTCCGGCGAGCACGGCGTTCCGCCGGGACGGGCGCGGCACGCGGCCGCCGCCCGATCGCCGGGCCCCGGGCCCGGGGGTACGGGAGGTGAGTCGTCGATTCAGACGAACATTCACAAGCGGGGATCCTCCACAAGAAGGGAGCGGGGGGTCACAACAGCCCCAGAAGTAAGCGCTAGGTTAACGACAACCGGGCGCGCGGCCCCCGGGCGGAGCGGGCAATGCGCCTGAATCGTGACCGGGGGTCTCGCCTGTCAGCCTAGACTCGTACGACCCCCGGTACCCGACACCCCGGACAAGCGCGCCCCCGATCTGCGAGGAGTCCTCCCCATGGCCGTTCCGCGTTCGCTCCGAGTGGCCCCGGTCGCGGCGCTGACCGTGGCTCTGGCGCTGGCCGGCTGCTCGTCGTCGGACAAGAAGAAGGACGCCAAGCCCGGACCACCGCCCCCCGCGCCCAGCGAGCAGCCCGAGGGGCAGGCGAACGCCGCCCCGGGCGCGAAGGCCGTCACGATGTCGGGCGGGCTGAAGAAGCCGGTCACCTACAGCGACAAGGTCACGGTCGCGGTCAGCGGCGTCCGGTACGTGAAGAACAAGAAGCAGGGACCGGGCGAGGTCACGGGGCAGAGCCTCACCATCTTCACGCTGAGGTTCACCAACGGATCCGGGCAGGCGCTCGACCTGAACAGCGTGCGCGTCGTCGCCAAGTACGGCGCGGGCAAGCAGACCGCGAGCCCGACGTCCTACGCGAACCTGAACGACTTCTACGGCGCGGTCAAGCCCGGCGCGAGCAAGTCCGCCTCGTACGCGTTCGACCTGCCCAGCCAGGGGTACAAGTCGGTTATGCTCGGCGTCTCGTTCGACGGCAAGCACAAGACGGCCCTCTTCACGGGCGCGATCCACCCCTAGCTCATGGGCATCAGCCGTACCGCCCGGGCAGGGTTGGCCGTCGCGATCGCCGTCCCGGTCGTCGCCGTGGGCGTCATCGGGTGGCAGCAGGCGTTCCAGGAGGACCCGGAGAGCAGGCCCCGCGCGGTGAACACGGGTCCCGCGCCGGAGGCCGAGGCGGGCGCGGGCTCGCTCCCCGTCGGGCACACCTCCTACACGATCCCGCGCGGCGCCGTGATCGTCGCGCCGTCCGGCAGCGACGCCGCCGCCGGATCGGCGTCCGCGCCGCTGCGCACCCTCGCCGCCGCGATCGGGCGCGCGCCCGAGGGTGGCACGATCGTGCTGCGGCGCGGCGTGTACCACGAGTCCGTGACCGTCCCCGAAGGGCGGCGGCTCGTCATCCAGGCGCACCCCGGCGAGGTCGTCTGGCTGGACGGCAGTTCCCGCGTCTCCTCGTGGAGGCGGTCCGGTTCGGTGTGGGCCGCGGGCGGCTGGACGTACCGCTTCGACGCCAGCCCCAGCTACACCAAGGGCGCCCCGGACAGCAGCAACCCCGACTTCAAGTTCCTCGACCCGGCCTACCCGATGGCGGCGCACCCCGAGCAGATCTGGGTGGACGGCGTCGCGCAGCAGCAGGTCGCGTCCGCGTCCCAGGTCAGGCCCGGCGCGTTCTACGTGGACCTGCGGGGGCGGCGGCTGCTGCTCGGGACCGACCCGTCCGGGCACGAGGTGCGGGCGAGCACGCTTCAGGAGGCCGTGACGATCCAGGGCGCGGGCTCGGTGCTGCGCGGCGTCGGCGTCCGCCGGTACGCGACGTCCATCCCGCAGCTCGGGACGGTCAAGGTGCTCGGCGCGAACGTCACGGTCGAGAACGTCACGGTCACCGACTCGGCGTCCACGGGCCTGTCGGTGGACGCGCCGCACGCCCGGCTGCGCGGGATCACCGCGCTGCGCTCCGGGATGCTCGGCATGCACGCCAACTACGCCGACGACCTGCGGATGGAGAACGTCCTCGCGAAGGGCAACAACACCGAGCACTTCCGTCCCGCGCCGGTCTCCGGCGGCATCAAGATCACCCGGTCCCGGAAGGTCGCCGTCGTCGGCGGCGTCGTCTCCGACAACCGCGGCAAGGGCCTCTGGTTCGACGAGTCCGTGCAGGGCATCACGGTCACCGGGCTCCGCGTCGTCCGCAACACCGACCACGGCCTGGTGCTGGAGCTGTGCGCGCAGGCCGTGATCGCCGACAACGTCGTGGGCGACAACGGCGAGGACGGCCTGAAGATCAACGACACCTCGTTCGTCCGGATCTGGAACAACACCCTGACCCGCAACGGCCGCGACCTGCACCTCATCCAGGACCACCGCGCGGACGACCCGACCGCCCCCGCGCACGCCACCGGCCGCGACCCGAGGCACGCCCCCGACCCCGCGATGACCTGGCGCATCGGCCAGATCACCATCATGAACAACCTCATCGCCTTCGGCCGCGGCGGCTCGTCCTGCCTGCTCTGCGTCGAGGACACCACCCACCGCCGCGCCGCGTCCCAGATGAGACTCACCGTCAACGGCAACGCCTACACCCGGCAGGGCTCCCAGAACCCGCGCGTCCTCGTGGTCTGGCCCACCGGCCAGGGCGATCCGAAGAGCTTCGAGACCAAGGCCGCCTTCCGCGACGCCACCGGCCAGGAGAGGAGCAAGACCCCCTTGCCCCTCCCCGCCGACATCGCCCCCCTCGTCAACAAGCCCGCGCGAACCGCCCACCAGGGCGCCTGGCGCCCCTGAACCCGGCCCCCTGCGGCCACCACGGCCTCCGCAGCTCAACCCGCGCGTGAGGGCAAGGCCGTCAGGGCTTGGTCCAGGGGAGGTCGCGGTCGAGGAGCTTCTCGAGGTCGGCGTTGAAGGGGGCGTAGTGCTCCGCCAGGGCCTGGCGGGTGGAGTCCTTCAGGTCGGCGCTGGGGGCGGGGTTCCAGACCTTGGACGCGGCCTTCGGCAGGACGGCGGAGGGCAGGCCCAGGAAGTCCGCGACGCCGTCGATGGCACGCTGCTGGTCGGCGTAGAACTCCTCGGCGATGACGACGTGGACGCGCTCGGGCGGGAAGTGCAGGAGCCAGCGGCGCAGGTGGGGGGCGTACTCGCTCTGCGCCCGGTACGACTGCTGCTCGTGGGCGTAGCTGCGGTACCCGGGGACGGTGCGGATCTTCTCCTCCTCGCCCGCGAGGCGGTCGGGCTCGGCGGCGAGGGCGTCCTCGAAGGTCGCGAGGTCCTCGGCGTGCTGGCGGCGGCGCTCGCGGTAGTGCGAGAAGGCGCGCTCGACCGGGTCGCGCAGGACGAGCAGGATCCGGGTGTCCGGGACGTCGCGTCCGGCGCGTTCGGCGGCGAGCGGGTGGAACAGGTAGTAGGGCGAGCCCTCCCCGACCACGACGGGGCCGCCCGCCCGCTTGGCCTCCGAGCGCCGCGCGCCGACCGACGGGAAGTGCGAGCGGTACCAGGCGTCGCCCTCGTCGTAGTGCGAGTCGAAGTAGTGGACGCCCTTGGTGTTGTTCCGCTTCGGCAGGATCCGCGCGCTCGGGAACAGCGGCATGATCCGCGGGTGCTCGAGCAGCCCGTAGTACAGCGACGTCGATCCGCCCCGTTTCGCCCCGATCAGCAGGAAGTCGGGACCGGGCCTGAGCGCGGCGGTCGTCATTCCGTAGCGGCGGATCAGGGTGCGGCCGGCGCCGATGACCGGTTCGGGGAGGAGGTCGCGATTCACGCTGACAGCGTAGTTGCGCGCGCGGCCCCGCCTATCCTGTGGGAGCGATGCCTTCCCTTTTCCCCCGCCCGGCCGTGCCCCGCCCCGCCCTGGTCCTCGAACGGGGCCGCCGCTGGGCCGTGCTGCTGCCGATGGCGTTGATGCTGGCCAGCGACTACAAGCTGCGCAGCCGACCGGTGGACGAGACGGTCGGCGGCAGCCCGGACCTGACGGTCTTCCTGGAGATCGGCGTCTACGGACTCGCCGCGCTGTACCTGTACCTGCGGTTCGGGCTGCGCCCGCCGGTGCGCCGGACGACCGGGCTGCTGTTCGCGGCGTGGGCGTTCGCCGGGTACGTGGCGATGTCGGCGCTGTGGTCGCCGTTCATGTCGCTGGGGGTGGTCCGCGGCGTCCAGCTGATGGTGACGATGGCGCTGGTGCAGGTGCTGGCGACCCGCGCGACGGTCGCGGACCTGCACCGGCTCGCGCACGCGTTCGTGATCGTGGTGCTCGCGTCGATCGCGATCGGCGTCGCGCACCCCTTCCCCCGGACGCCGCAGACCCTCACCCGGTTCAACTGGCTGTACGTCCACCCGGTGATCGCGGGTGTGTACCTGGGCATCGCGGTGCTGCTGGTGTTCGGGTTGCTGATCCGCAGCCGCGTGCACGGGGAGCGGACGCGGGGCTGGCCGCCGCTGGTGTACGCGGGCGTCCTGCTGGTGCTGATGGGCGCGCTCGTCGCGACCGGGACGCGCGGGGCGGCGGCGGGCGCGGCGGCCGGGCTGGTCGTCCTGATGGCGACCGCGCGCGGCCCGCGCGGGCGGATCGACCTGGTCGTCCTGGGCGGGGCCGTCGGCGCGGTCGGCGTGCTCGCGTTCTCCGACAAGATCATGAACTTCGTGGCGCGCGGCGAGACGGCCGACAAGCTCGCGTCGCTGAACTCGCGCACCGACCTGTGGACGCTCGCCATGCACGCCTACAGCGAGAAGCCGATCTTCGGGCACGGGCTGGGCGCGTCCCGAGGCCTGTTCCTGGCGGACATCGGGCTCGGCGGCGGCCACAACGCGTTCGTCAACGCGCTCGTCGACAACGGGACGGTCGGGACGGCGCTGTTCGTCACGCTGCTGCTGACGCTCGGGACGGTGCTGGTCACGCTCGTCCGGCACAAGGAGTTGCGCGGCGACGCGGGGACGCTGCTCGGCATCCTGGTGTTCTTCCTGATGGACGGCATCACCACCGAGGGCCTCGCGATGCCCGCGAACGTGTCGGGCATCTGGCTGTTGCTCCTGGTCGCGTGGACCGAGTCGCTGCGCCGCTCCCGCGGCCGGACGCCCGACGCGGCCGGAACCTTCGAGACCACCCGGACCAGCGGGACGACCGGGACCGGCGGGACGCGCATCATCGTGTCAGTCGCGGACGCGCCGGCGGCGTCCCCGCAGATAGAACCCCCCGCCCACCACGCCTAGCAGCGCGAGCCCGGCCAGCGACCCGGTGCCGAGCACGCCGCCCGGCAGGCTCGCCTTCGGGGCCCGGTAGTCCGCGATCGGATCGGACGCGGCGTGTCCGGCGGGCGTGCCGGATCCCCCGCCCGCCTTCGGCCGCGCGGCGTCCCCGAGGGGCAGGGCGAACACGCGGGGACGGGCGCCCGCCTCGGCGATCAGCACGCGGCGCCCGTCGGGCGCGACGGCGATCGCGTCGCCCTTCGCGCCGGTCCGGAGCACCTGGGTGACCTTGTCGCGGATCCCGGCGAGGACGCGGACGTCGCCCGTGCCGCGCAGGACGACGCGTCCGTCGGAGGCGAACGCGCCGCCGCGCACCCCGAACGGCAGCCGCCGCACGCGGGTCAGCCGGTTCACGACGCGCGAGCCGAGGGCGGCGGGCAGCGCGTACACGGACGCGGCGGACGCCGTCCGGGTCACGACGTACAGCCGCTGCTCGGCCGGGTCGCCGAGGATCGCGCCCGCCGCGTGCGCGCCGTCCGGGTAGGCGACCAGGTACTTGCGGGCGGTGAGCGCGGCGTCGGCGAGCCTGGCCGGTTCCGGCACCTTGTAGAGGGTGAGGGTGTCGTGCTTGGCGCCCGCCGGGGTCAGGTCGGCGAGGTAGAGCGTGCCCGCGCCGCCGTCGCCCTTGACGACGGCGAGCGTGTCCCAGCCGCGCGCGCCGGGGACGGTGAACGACGCCTTCGTCCGCCCGTCGTCGCCGACGGCGAACAGGCGGCCCTTGCGGGCGTCGAGCGTCCACCACACGTCCGGATGGGCGATGCCCCGCGCCAGGGCGCCTGGGTCGGACAGCCTCGCGTCGGAGGCCCTGAAGGCCACGGACGCCTGCGGCGAGGACGTCGGAACCGGGTCCGGCGCGGCGGCCGCCGGGGCCTCGACGGCCGTGACGAGCCCCGCGACGGAGACGGCGAGCGCTCCGGACCGCAGAACCGCGCCGGAGGTGCCGGATCGCACGACGTGACCTGCCTCTCCTCGACGAACCGTGTGGCATTCTTGCGCATGTGGAACCACTTGGCATCAAAGGGGCGTTCCTCGTTTCGCCCCGCGTTCACGGCGACGGCCGCGGCTCCTTCCACGAGTGGTTCCGGGCGGACGCCCTGCGCGAACGACTCGGCCACGACCTGAGGCTGGAGCAGGCGAACTGCTCGGTGTCGGCCCGCGGCGTCCTGCGCGGCGTGCACTTCGCGGACGTCCCGCCGAGCCAGTCGAAGTACATCACGTGCGTGCGCGGCGCGCTGCTGGACGTCGCCGTCGACCTCCGTGTCGGCTCCCCCACGTTCGGCCGGTCCGAGGCCGTGCGCCTGGACGAGGCGAACCGGCGCTGCATGTACCTCGCCGAGGGCCTCGGGCACGCCTTCCTCTCCCTCGAGGACGACACGACCGCGATCTACCTGGTCTCGGAGTCCTACAACCCGTCGCGCGAGCACGGCGTCCACCCGCTCGACCCCGAGCTCGGCATCGCCTGGCCGGACGGCATGGACCTCGTCCTGTCCGACAAGGACGCCGCCGCGCCGTCGCTCGCCGAGGCCCTGGCCGCCGGGATCCTCCCCGACTACCAGGACTGCCTCGCCTACTACGACAAGCTGGGCACGGCCTTCTCCTGACCGCCCGCCCGCCGCGCGCGGGTCAGCGGCCGAGGGCCAGGTGCGGCCAGGCCGCGTGCAGGGCGTCGCGCCAGTCGCGCATCGGCTCCAGGCCCGCGCGTTCCCAGGCGCCGTGCCGCAGGACGGAGATCATCGGACGCCGCGCCGGACGCGGGAACCGGTCGCTCGTCGTCGCCCGGACCCGGTCCGGGTCGTGCCCGAGCAGCGTGAACACCTCGCGGGCGAGCCCGTGCCAGGTCGTCTCGCCCGCGTTCGTCCCGTGGTAGATCCCGTAGGGCGCGCCGGACGTCACCAGCCGGACGATCTGGCCGGCGAGGTCGGCCGTCCAGGTGGGCTGGCCGTGCTGGTCGTCCACGACGTCCACGAACTCGCGCTCGGCGGCGAGCCGCGCCATCGTCGCGACGAAGTTCCCGCCGTGCGCGCCGTACAGCCAGGCCGTCCGGACGACGTAGGTGAGCTCGTGCTCCCGCGCGGCCTCCTCGCCCCACATCTTCGAGAAGCCGTACTCGTTGATCGGCGCGGTCTCGTCGTCCTCGTCGTAGGGCTCGTGACCTGGGAAGACGTAGTCGGACGAGATCTGCACCAGGCGCGCGCCCGTGGCCGCGCACGCGTCGGCGAGACGCGCGACGGCGAGGTGGTTGGCGTCGAAGACCCGCGGGTCGGTCTCGGCCGCGTCCACGTTCGTCCAGGCGGCGCAGTTGACCACCACGTCCGGGCGGTGCGCCGCGACGGCCTCCTTCACTGCCCCGGGGTCGCAGACGTCGAGGTCCGCGCGCCCGAGCGCGACGACATCCGCTCCGGATTCCGTGTCGGAGCCCGCGCCAGTACCCTCGAGGTGCGCGACGAGGTCGGTGCCCAGCATTCCCCGGGCACCGGTGACCAGCCATTTCACGAGGCTTCTCCGATCCGCTTCTTCAGCGGCTCCCACCAGTCGCGCCGCTCGGCGTACCACCGGACGGTCTCGGCGAGCCCGTCCTCGAACGTGACCCGCGGCGCGTAGCCGAGGGCGCGGAGCCGGGCGTCGTCCAGCGAGTACCGCCGGTCGTGGCCCTTGCGGTCGGGGACGCGCTCGACCCGGTCCCACCCGGCGCCGAGGGCGTCCAGCAGATGCCGCGTGAGCTGGAGGTTCGTCAGTTCGGCCGTCCCGGCGATGTGGTACACCCCGCCGGGCTCGCCGCGCTCGGCCACCACCTGGATGCCGCGGCAGTGGTCGGCGGCGTGGATCCAGTCGCGGACGTTGCCGCCGTCGCCGTACAGCGGGACCGGCAGACCGTCCATCAGGTTCGTGACGAACAGCGGGATGACCTTCTCGGGGTACTGGTACGGCCCGTAGTTGTTCCCGCAGCGCGTGATCGACACCGGCAGTCCGTGCGTGACCGCGTACGCGCGCGCGATCATGTCGCCGCCCGCCTTGGACGCCGAGTACGGCGAGCGGGGCGCGAGCGGCGCGGACTCGTCCCACGAGCCCTCGTCGACGCTGCCGTACACCTCGTCCGTCGACACCTGGACGACCCGGGGCACACCCGCGTCCAGGCACGCCTGCATGAGCGCCTGGACGCCCTGGACGTTCGTCCGGACGAACTCGCCCGCGCTCGCGATCGACCGGTCCACGTGCGACTCGGCCGCGAAGTTCACCACGACGTCGTGGCCGGGGACGACCTCCGCCAGCAGCTCCGCGTCGCACACGTCCCCGAGGACGAAGTCGTACCCGCCCGCCACCGGCTCCAGGTTCGCGAGGTTGCCCGCGTAGGTCAGCCGGTCGAGCACGGTCACCCGCGCCCCCGCGAACGCCGGGAACGCTCCCGACACGACGTCCCGCACATACTGGGACCCGATGAACCCGGCCCCGCCCGTCACCAGAAGTCTCATTGCCTGATCTGCACCTTGCTGTGGTCGCCGAGGACGAGACGGTGCGCGCGGGGAACGTGCGGCGCGGGCGTCACCTCGGCCTCGCGGCCGATCAGCGAGCACTCGATCCGCCCCACCCCGTCGATGGACGCCCCGCGCAGCACGATGGAGTACTCGATCTCGCTGTCGATCACCCGGCAGTCCCGGTCGATCGAGGTGAACGGGCCGAGGTAGGAGTCGCGGACGACCGTCCCGCCGCCGACGATCACCGGCCCGACGATCCGGGACCCGGTCACCGTCGCGCCCGCCTCGACCACGACCCGCCCGATGAGCTCGGACGAGGAGTCCACCGAGCCCGCGACGGACGGCTCGACGCCCTCCAGCACCAGTCGGTTGACCTCGAGCATGTCGGTGACGTTCCCGGTGTCCTTCCAGTAGCCGGAGATCACCGTGGACTCGACCCGGTGGCCCGCGTCGATCAGCCCCTGGATCGCGTCGGTGATCTCCAGCTCGTCCCGCCGGGACGGCCTGAGCCGCGCGACCGCCTCGTGCACGCGGGGACCGAAGATGTAGACCCCGACCAGCGCCAGGTCGCTCCTCGGCCGGTGCGGCTTCTCCTCCAGCCGGACGACGCGTCCGTCGCCGTCCAGGTCCGCGACGCCGAACGCGCGCGGGTCCGAGACCTTGGTGAGCATGATCTGCGCGTCCGGGCGCTCGTCCCGGAACCGCTGGACGATCTCGTTGATCCCGCCGACGACGAAGTTGTCCCCGAGGTACATGACGAAGTCGTCGTCACCGAGGTACTCGCGCGCGATCAGGACGGCGTGGGCCAGCCCGCGCGGCGCGTCCTGCGGCAGGTAGGTGACCTCGAGGCCGAACTCCGAGCCGTCGCCGACCGCGCCCCGGATCTCGGCCGCCGTGTCGCCGACGACGATCCCGACCTCGCGGATCCCGGCGTCCCGGATCGCCTCCAGGCCGTAGAACAGCACGGGTTTGTTGGCGACGGGCACCAGCTGCTTGGCGGAGGTGTGGGTGATCGGCCGCAGCCGCGACCCCGACCCGCCGGCCAGCACGAGCGCCTTCACGCGACACCCCGGCCGGGCCAGGGGGGAACGAGACGGTTCAAAGCGGCTCCAGAGACCCCGAAGGAAACACCCCTCGACATTACCGGCCTCCCGCGCACTCACACAGCCTGCTTCCCTCTGGCCACAAACAGCCATCAAACCGTGAGGGTGGGGCTCGTCACGGTGCGCGGGCGCCCGCCGGGCACGAAGGCGGCGCCGGGCCGGGCGCCGGGCCGGGCGCCGAGGCGGTCGCCAGGACGGACATTCTGAGGGACGCGTCCTCAAGTGGCCACGCGTGACCCGCCCGAGCGCCCGCTCGGAACGGGGGTCGGCCCGAGCGCCCGCTCGGGACGGAGGTCAGCCCGAGCGGCCGCCGGGGCGTGGTTCCGGCGGCCGCCCGGAGCGACGCACCCCGCGCGCATCGCTCGCACCGAGTCTGCGGCGCGGCGTCGTCCGCGTCCATCGATTAGGGGCTGGGCCTAATGTGTGGACATTTGCGCACGGCCTGAAGTGGCCGACCCGGGAGACCCCTCCGTGAAGCATGATCGTCCGGATGGTTCCCGGGGAGAGGAGTCCGGCGGTGCCGAGCATTCCGTACGACGCGGCCGATCTGGCGAACACGCGGTTCGCGATCTCGCCGCTCGGACATCTGGTGCACGGGGTCCAGGGCAGCGCGTGCAGCGGCCGCTCCGGCCTGCGGCAGCAGTGGTGGCGGACGGCGCGGCGCCACGTCCCGGCGGGCAGCGAGCGGCTGGTCGCGCTCCTCAACGCCGACCCGTCCCGGCTGCCCGCCTGGTCGCTGCCGCCCGCCATGGACGGCGTGCTGGAACCCACGCTCGACCAGGAGCTCGAACGGCTGGAGTCGCTCGGCCCCTACGAGACCCCGGGCCTGATGGACGCCGTCCGCGCGCTCTTCCGGGCCTGCATGGCCGACGACTGGCCGGACATCCGGCGGCGGCTCCGCGCCGACCTCGGCCACCGGACCGAGACGATGCTGAGCGGCGGGCCCACCGCCGTCCTGCGCGGCCTGCACCCGGCGATGACCTGGCAGGACGGGCGGCTCGTCGTCACCGGCACGGCGTCCGGCCTGCGCCGCCACCCGGGCGGGAGCGGCCTGCGGCTGATGCCCTGCGCCTTCGGCCGGGACGGCCTGCACCCGGTCATGGACGCCGGCGACCACCCGATCCTCATCTACTCGGCGCTCCCCCAGGAGGCGCCCGCCCCGGCGCGCGGCCGGGACCTGCTGGTCGTGCTGCTCGGCGCGGGCCGCGCGCGGGCACTGCGGGCCCTCGCCGGGTCGCCCGCGTCCACCAGCGAGCTGGCGCGCCGCCTCGGGGTGTC
>NZ_RFFG01000045.1 GCF_003696215.1 Actinomadura harenae
GGGCCGGGGACCGGTGGCACGCCGCCGCGGACGTCCCCGCCGTCCACCCCGCCGGGCGGCACCACCCCGCCCACCGACCCGGGGACGACCGGCCCGACGTCGCCGCCGCCCACGGTCCCGCCGGGGCAGCCCGAGCCGAGCCCCGCGCCCGGCCCGGACACGCCCACCCCGGCGCCGAACGGCGACTGACCGACCAGCGAGAACGCCCCGCCGAGAGTCTCGGCGGGGCGTTCTGCGTCTCCGGATCAGGCGGCGACGGGCAGGGCCTCGCGGCGGACGGCACGACGGCGGCGGGCGTAGGCGGCGGACGTCGCCGACATCGCGGGCCCGGGGCCGATCTGGGCGAGGGCGGGCAGTGCGAACCGGGTGCGGCGGTCGCGCAGGGCCATCAGCCCGCCCAGCCCGACGCCGGTGCCCATCGCGACGACGTGCCCGACGGCGGCGACGTCCAGGCTGGTCAGGCCCTCGAACAGGTACGGCGACAGCGCGGCCAGGCTCGCGGCCGCCAGGATCCGGGCGACACGGCCCGGCCCGAACAGGATCGTCGCGAGCAGCGCCGCCGCCAGCACGTAGGACGGCCCGACGTCGCTGATCTCGCGGACCGACGCGCTCACCGAGCCGAACGCCAGCCGGACGGCCGTCAGCCCCTCGCTGACCAGTGTCCCGGCCACATGGGCGGAGACCACGATCAGGACGGCGCGGAGGTTGCCGAAGCGGCGCGCGAGCGGGAACAGGCCGAGGGCCATCACCCCGAGCTGGACGACCTGCGCGGCGCTCTCCCCTTCGGCGACGAAGGCGGAGGTGACCAGCGTGCCGACCGGATTCCAGGACAGGTTGTCCAGGTTGGTGCTGGCCCAGGCGATCAGCGACTCGCGGGCGGGCCCGGTCAGCAGCGCGAGCTGAACGAACCCGGTCGCGGCGAAAAGGACGAGGAACGCGAGCGGCATCGGATACCGCCGGAGGAAGCCACCCATCACGCTCGGCAGGCTAGTTCGGCCGCACGGGTGATACTGCCCATACCGGGAAAACTCCCGCGCGAACACACGGTGCCGCCAGACTCGCCCCACCGGACCCGCCACCCTCCCGGCACCCCCGCCCACCTCGCGCGTCGTGCCGCGTCCCCTCCGCCGTCGGAGGGAGAACGCGGCACGGGCCCGCGGATCGCCCAGGGTTAGCAGGCTGTGGCGATCCCGATAGGTGTGGGGTGAAGATCGGCGCAGGTCAGCCGACCGCGACCCCCTCGACCGGGCTCTGCCCCTTGCGGACGGCCAGTGCGGCCAGCACCGCGACGGCGGCGACGACGCCCGCGACGGTCAGCGAGCTCTGGAAGCCGTCCATGAAGGCCAGGTGGCTGCCGGTCGTGATCGCGTGCGCGGCCGGCTCCGGGGTGCCCGGCGGAACGGGCGCGACGCCCTGCGAGACCAGGCCGGTCTGCCCGGCGAGCCGGTGCGCCGCCGGGGCCGGGACGCCCGCGCCGGTCAGCCGGTCGGTGAGCACGTTCCCGACCTTCGTCGACAGCAGCACGCCGAGCACCGAGGTGCCGAGGACGCCGCCAAGCTGCGACGCGGTCTGCTGGAGGCCGCCCGCGACACCGGCGAGGTGCGCGGGGGCGTTCCCGACGATGGCCTCGGTCCCGGCGACGATCACCATGCCGAACGCGAGCCCGACGAGGACGAACCACGGCCAGATCTGACCGTACGGGGCGTCCACCCCGATCCGGGAGAGGCCGAACATCGCGGCGGCGGTGAACGCCATGCCGAGCGCCAGCGGCACACGCGGGCCGAACCGGCTGGTCAGGAACCCGGCGATGGGCGAGGCGACGATGAAGATCCCGGTCATCGGCAGCATCCGGACGCCGGACTGGACGGGGGTCATGCCGTGCACGGCCTGCATGTACAGGGTGATGAAGAAGATCGTCCCGAACATCGCGAAGAAGCCGAGCACGATGAGCAGGGTCGCGGCCGACAGCGACACCGAGCGGAACAGCGAGAGCGGCAGCAGCGGACGCTCGACGCGCAGCTCGTTGACCACGAACGCGGCGCCCACCACGGCCGCCCCGGCGAACGAGGCGAGCGGGGTGGTGTGCCCGAAGCCGTGCTCACCGGCCTTGATCAGGCCCCAGACCAGGAAGAACAGGGACCCGGTGAGCAGCGCGACGCCGGGCAGGTCGAACGATCCGGCGGCCTCCTCGTCCCGCGACTCGCGGATCACCCACAGGCCGGTCAGCAGCGCGACGACGCCGAGCGGGGCGTTGAGGAAGAACACCGACTCCCAGTTGACGTGCTCGACCAGCAGGCCGCCGACGATCGGGCCGCCCGCGATGGAGATGCCGACCGTGGAGCCCCAGATGCCGATCGCGGCGTTCAGCTTCTCGGCCGGGAAGGTGTTGCGCAGCAGGGCGAGGCTGGCCGGTTGCAGGAGCGCCCCCGCGAAGCCCTGCACCACGCGCCAGAAGACGACCATGCCGAGGCCGCCGGACAGCCCGATGGCGACCGAGGCGACGGCGAACCCGACCACGCCCGCGAGGAAGGTGCGCTTGCGGCCGAACCGGTCGGCGATCTTCCCGGCCGGGATCAGCGAGACGGCCAGGGCCAGCAGGTAGGCGTTGGTGACCCACTGGAGGCCGGAGAGCGAGGCGTGCAGGTCGCGGGCGATCGCGGGGTTGGCGACCGAGACGACCGTGGCGTCCAGGCCGACCATCATCACGCCGAGCGCGACCGCGACCAGGGTCAGCCAGGGGTGCCCGTGGCCCGGCCTCGCCCGGGGCGGTGCGCCGGTGGGCGGCGGAAGGACTTCAGCGCTCGATGTCTGTGCCATGACGTGTCCTTGCTGAGGGAGGTTGGTGGACCTCAAAGTGTCATGCAGTGACACATGTCGTCAACCGCCATAGTTCACTTCATGACGTAAGACACACGGTGACAGATTTCTGGACGGGGGTCGGATGGCCCGCTACAATCCGGCCATGACCGCGCCCGCTCCTGAGACCCACCCCACCCCGCCTCCCGGACGGCGCGAACGCAAGAAGCAGGCCACCCGCGAGGCCCTCCTGGACGCCGCGTTCCGGCTGTTCGGCGAGAAGGGGTACGAGGCCACCACCGTCGAGGAGATCGCCGACGCCGTGGACGTGTCGGCCCGCACCTTCTTCCGCTACTTCGCCTCCAAGGAGGACGTGGCGCTGACCACGCAGGAGGAGCAGTTCTACGCCATGCTGGAGGCGTTCTCCGCGCGTCCGGCGGAGGAGTCGGTGCTCACCGCGATGCGGTCGGCAGGAACCCTCATGGTGAAGGCCATGGAGGCCGACGGCGGCGCCGACCGGCCCCTCTCCCGGTTCGACTGCCTCATGCGGCTCACCGAGGAGAGCCCGTCCCTGCGCGCCGGCAGCATGGAGCGCACCCGCCGCAAGAACGACGAGATGACCCGCGCGGTCGCCGAGCGGATGGGCGCCGACCCCGAGACCGACCTGCGGCCCCGGATGTTCGCCGCGATGGCCTCGACCGCGTTCATGATCGCCGCCGACGCCTACCGCACCGGCGTCGGCGGGTTCGGCTCGTTCTCCGAGATCCTGGACGCCGCGTTCGAGGTCCTGGACAAGGGCTTCGGAGACCGCTGATCCCGATCGCCGGCCCGATCCGATCCGCCGGGCCGCGGGCACCGGCGCTCGTCGGGGGCCTCAGCCCGCGGTGAGGACCAGGCCGCTCGTCGGGACGCCGGTCCCGGCCGTGACCAGCACGTTCGTCACGTCCGGGACCTGGTTGGCCGCGGTGCCGCGGACCTGCCGGACGCCCTCGGCGATGCCGTTCATCCCGTGGATGTAGGCCTCGCCGAGCTGGCCGCCGTGCGGGTTCAGCGGCAGCCGCCCGCCGAGCTCGATCCCGCCGTCCTTGAGGAAGTCCTTCGCCTCGCCGCGTCCGCAGAACCCCAGCTCCTCCAGCTGCATCAGGACGAACGGGGTGAAGTGGTCGTAGAGGATCGCGGTCTGGACGTCGTCCGGGCCGAGTCCCGACTGCCGCCACAGCCGCTCGCCGACCCTCCCCATCGCGGGCAGGGAGGCCAGGTCGCCGCTGTAGTAGGAGAACATCATCATCTGGTCCGGGCCGGTGCCCTGCGCCGCGCCCGCGATCAGGACGGGACGGTTCGGCAGGTCGCGGGCGCGCTCGGCGCTCGTGACGACGATCGCCTGCCCGCCGTCCGACTCCTGGCAGCAGTCGAGCAGGTGCAGCGGCTCGACGATCCACCGGGACGCCTGGTGCTCCTCCAGCGTGATCGGACGGCCGTGGAACCACGCCTTCGGGTTCGTGGCGGCGTGCCTGCGCATGGCGACGGCGACGCGTCCGAGGTCCTCGCTGGTCGCGCCGTACTCGTGCAGGTAGCGGCGGGCCTGCATGGCGACCCACGCGGCCGGGGTCGCGAACCCGAACGGCAGGTGCCAGGAGAACTCCATGCCGAGCGAGCCCGCGCCGCCGCCCTTGTTCGCCTGCCCGAACCGGTGCCCGGACCGCTCGTTGAACGCCCGGTAGCAGACCACGACGTCCGCCTGCCCGGTCGCGACGGCCATCGCGGCGTGCGCGACCGTGCCGCAGGCCGCGCCGCCGCCGTAGTCCACGCGGGAGAAGAACCCCAGCGACGGGATGCCGAGCTCCCGCTGGACGGCGATCTCGGCGCTCGCGTCGGCGGTGAAGGTGACCAGGCCGTCCACGTCGGCGGGGGTCAGGCCCGCGTCGGTGATCGCGGCGAGGCACGCCTCGGCGGCCAGGCGGAGCTCGGAGCGGCCGGAGTCCTTGGAGAACTCGGTCGCGCCGATCCCGGCGATCGCCGCCTTCCCGGACAGGCTCACTGGGCGTCCTCCTTGAACGTGACGGTCGCCGTCAGGTGGTCGCCGAGGCCGACCGCTCCGCGCACCCTGAGCGTGCCGTCGGCGGCGCGTTCGCCGGTGAGCGTCAGCGCGTCGCCCGCGTAGGCGGGGACGCCGAGCCGGACCCTGACGCTCTCCAGCACCGCCCCCGGGACGGTCTCCAGCGCGTACCGCTGGACGAGCCCGATCGACGTCAGGATGTTGACGAAGATGTCCTTCGCCCCCTGCGCGCGGGCCAGCTCGATGTCGTGGTGGACGGGTGTGAAGTCGCGCGTCGCGAGCGCCGACGCGATGACGAACGTCGGGGTCAGCTCGATGCGCAGCCCGTCGGCATCGGCTTCCGGCTCTTCCGCCGGTTCGGGTTCGGGGGCGTTCGCCGGGGTCCACTGCGGGAGGACGAGGTCGTCGTCCATGCGCTGGAAGGCGACGCGGACGGGCAGGTCCACCTCGACCTCGGACGGCTCGCACCCGATCACGTTGCCGAGGATCCGGACGCCCTCCTCCAGCTCGACGACCGCGACCACGTAGGGCGGCGTGCGGCCCGGGACGGGCGGATGGTGGTGGACGACGAAGCTGTGCACGACACCGCGTCCGGACGCCGTCCGGTACGTCCGGTTCGTGGAGTGGCACGCCGGGCACATCGGGCCGGGCGGGTGCCGGAGCGCGCCGCAGTCGGCGCAGCTCTGGATCCGCAGCTCGCCGTCGTTCACGCCGTCCCAGAAGAACCGGGTGTCCAGGCCGATCGTGGGCCGCAGCGGGTACCGGCCGGGTTTCGCGGCAGATGCCTTACCTCCGCCTGCCGCGCGCTGCCTCGGCTTGAACTTCAGCACCCGGAACAGCATCTCGGCGACGCGCTCGCCGTCCTCGCCGTACCAGGACTGGAACCACGTCACGAAGTAGCCCTCGCCCATGGCCGTCCGCTTCGGGCCCGCGACGCCGCCGAACCGCATCGTCGACCGGAGCCGCTCGCCGACCTTCACGTACCGGTCGTAGGTCTGGTCGCAGTTGGTCGCGACGACGCCCGTGTAGCCGTTCTCGTCGAGCAGGCGCAGCGGATCGTCCGCGATCGAGCCCGCCTTCTTCGCGACCGGGCCGGGCATCGACCAGACCTGGATCATCGCCGGCGGGGCCACGTCCGCCCAGGCGCCGGACGTGTCGCCGAGCGCCTGCGTCCAGTGCCGGATCATCGGCGCGTTGACGGCGTCCGGGCAGGGCGGCGCGGGCCGCTCGCCGAGGGCCGCCAGCCGCTCCGCCAGCGCGGTCAGCTCCTCGTGGAGCGTCGATCCCTCGCGCGCCGCCGGTTCGTCGCGCACGGGACCCGTCATCGGGGGGCCCGCGGCAGGCCGAGGCCGATCATGGCGATCAGCTCGCGCTGGATCTCGTTCACGCCGCCGCCGAAGGTCAGCACCACCGCGCCCTTGACGCCGTGGTCGAGGACCTCGAGGAACTCGGCGGTCGCCGGGTCGCCGGGATCGCCGAACCTCGCGAGGGTGTCGCCGACGATCCGGCCGACGTCCTGCATCCGCTCCGAACCGTAGATCTTGGTCGCGGACGCGTCGGCCGCGCCCAGCCAGCCGAGGTCCATGTTGGCCGCGACCTGCCAGTTCAGCAGCTCGTTCACCCGCAGGTACGCGTACACCTGGGCGACCGCGCGCCGGACGGCGGGCTCCTCGATCAGCGGGCGCCCGTGGCGTCCGACGGCGGTGCGCGCCCACGCGGCGAACCGGTCGTAGGTGTGGCCGATGTTCCCGGCCGGGCCGAGCGTGACCCGCTCGTGGTTGAGCTGGTTGACGATGAGGTCCCAGCCCTTGTTCTCCTCGCCGATGAGCATGTCCGCCGGGACCCGGACGTCCTGGTAGTACGTCGAGTTCGTGTGGTGGCGGCCGTCCATGGTGACGATCGGCGTCCAGGAGAAGCCCGGGTCCTTGCAGTCGACGATGAGCATCGAGATGCCCTTGTGCTTCTTCGCGTCGGGGTCGGTGCGGGCGGCGAGCCAGACGTGGTCGGAGTAGTGCGCGCCGGACGTGAAGATCTTCTGGCCGTTGACGACGTAGTGGTCGCCGTCCTTCACGGCCGTGGTGCGCAGGGACGCCAGGTCCGTGCCCGCGCCCGGCTCGCTGTAGCCGATCGCGAAGTGGCACTCCCCCGCGAGGATCCTCGGCAGGAAGAACGCCTTCTGGTCGTCCGTGCCGTACTGGAGGATCGTCGGCGCGACCGAGTTCAGCGTGATGATCGGGTAGGGGACCTCGGCACGCGCGATCTCGTTGGCGAAGATCTGCTGCTCGACCGGGCCGTAGCCGCGTCCGCCGTACTCCTTGGGCCAGGCGACGCCGAGCATCCCGTCCCGGCCGAGGCGCTTGCAGTGCTCCATGTAGTGGCCGCCGAACGGGTCGTCCGCGATCCTCCGGCGCTGGTCCTTGGTGAGGCAGCCGCGGAAGTAGTCGCGCAGCTCGGCGCGGAGCGCCTTCTGCTCGCCCGTGAGATCGATGAACATCGGCTACAGAACCTCCTGAGCGGCGACGAGCGCGCCGAGGGTGTCGAGCTGGTCCTCCGCGCCGCCGAGCAGGTGCCCGATCTGCTTGGCCCAGGCGAAGTAGCGGTGCAGCGGGTAGGTGACGTCCAGGCCGATGCCGCCGTGCAGGTGCTGGCAGGTGTAGAGCGCCTTCACCACCGCGTCGGACGCGTTGTACGCGGCGATCGCGAGGACCTCGTCGGTGTCGCCGGTGTCCGCTGAGCCGGTCTCGAACCGCCACGCGCCCGCCCAGACCGCGACGTCCAGGGCGCGCTTGGCGATGTACACGTCGCCGATCTGCATCGTCACGGCCTGGAACTGCGCGAGCGCGCGGTCGAACTGCTCGCGCGTCTTCACGTACTCGGTGGTCAGCTTCAGCGCGCCCTCGATCACCCCGGACGACAGCGCGACGGCGCCCGTGACGGCGGAGCGGCGGAAGGCGTCCCAGCCGCCCGCGCCGAGCGGGGTGCCGTGCGCGCCGTCCAGCTCGACCCGCGACAGCGGCTCGGACGTCGCGGACGGCTGAGGCGCGACCCGCGCCTCGGACCGCTCGACCACGTGCACCTGGACCGTTCCGTCGTCCGCCCTCGCCGGGACGAGGAGGTGCGACGCCTCGTCCGCGTACGGGACGAACGTCTTGGTCCCGGTCAGCCGCCCGCCGCGCACGGTCGTCCCGACCGTCCCGGACGGCCCGGCCTCCCGGTACGCGCCGGTCAGGACGGTCTCGCCGGACGCGACGCCCGCGAGCAGCTCCTTCTGCTCGTCCGTGCCGGTGAGGGCGATCGGCAGGGCGGCGAGCGCGAGCGTCGCGTACGCCGGGACGGGCGCGACGTGCGCGCCGACCTCCCGCAGCAGGACGGTCATCCCGACCGGGCCGAGGCCCGCGCCGTCCCGGTCCTCGGGCACCACGACGCCGAGCAGCCCGGCCTGCGCGAGCGCCTTCCAGATCGCCGGGTCGTAGGCCGCGCCGGTCTTCTCGAACGCCTCCAGGCGCTGCGGCGCGGCCTCCCGGCCGAGGAGGTCGGCGGCGAGGCTCCGCAGCTCGCGCTGGGCCTCGTCGAGGTCGAATTCCACTCAGGCGCTCCCTTCCAGGAGGTGCAGGCGTCCCCGCCGACGGAACTCGGCGGCGAGCGTCGCGGCGTCCACGGCGGTCATCCGGCGGTAGGCGAGGTCGCGGCCGGGCCGCCACCACACCGGGTCTCCGGTGCGCCAGCCGTCCCGGGCCAGCGCGCGTTTGAGGATCTTGTTGGACGGCGTCGCGGGCAGCTCCCGCGTCACCCGCACGTAGCGCGGCGGCCATTTCGGGCCGAGGTCGTCGCGCTGCTGCAGGAACATCGCGAACGCGCGCGGGTCGAAGTCGCCGGTGTCGGTGACGAGCGCGGCCATGACCTGGTCGCCGGACGCCGCGTCCGGGACGCCGAACACCGCGAGCTGCCGGACGCCCGGGAACGCGGCGAGGACCCGCTCGACCTGGACGGCCCCGAAGTTCTCGCCGTCCACGCGGAGCCGGTCGGCGGCGCGCCCGGCGAAGAAGACGTATCCGGCCTCGTCGCGGTAGACGTGGTCGCCGCTCCAGAACATGCCGTCGCGCAGCCGGTCGGGGGCGTCCTCCTTGTAGTAGCCGTCGAAGAGGCCGTCGCCGGTGGTGTTGACGAGCTCGCCGATCGCCTCGTCCGCGTTGGTGACGCGCCCGGCGGCGTCGAGGCGCGCGGGCGGGCACTCCGCGCCGGTCCCGGGGTCGAGGATCTTGATCCCGGGCGCGAGCCTCCCGAGCGCGCCGGACGGCCCGGACGGGTCGGGCGACAACGCGATCGCGGTCTCCGTGGAACCGTAGGCGTCGATGACGAAACACCCGAAACGCTCGCCGAACGCCTTCTGCTCCAGCGGCGCGGCCTCGTTCCCGAACGCGATCCTCAGCGGGTTGTCCGCGTCGTCCGGCCTGCCCGGCGCCGCGACCACGTACGACAGGGCCTTGCCGACGTAGTGCAGGTACGTGCAGCCGTGCGCGCGGACGTCCGGCAGCAGCCCCGACGCGCTGAACCGCGACCGGACGACCAGCTCGGCCCCCGCGACGAGCGCGGGCGCGAACGCCGCCATGATCGCGCCGGAGTGGAACAGCGGCATCGGGCAGTACACGACGTCCTCGGGGCCGAGCAGCCGTCCCGCCAGGTTCTCCCCCGGCACGGTCACCTTGCGGTGCGTCACCCGGACGGCCCGCGGCCGCCCCGACGTGCCCGAGGTGAAGATCAGCATCATCAGCGTGGCGTCGTCGATCTCCGCGCCGTCCGGCGAAGGCGTCCCCCGGAAGGGGGCGACGGCGCGCTCGTGGTCGGCGAGCTCGACGACCTCGCGGGTGCGGTCGGCGAAGCCGCGCGTGCGGACGGCCGTCCCCTGCGCGAGCGCCGCGTACTCCGGCTGGTGGACGACCAGGTCACAGTCGGCGCGGCAGGCGTCGTCCGCGAGCTCGGCGGCGCTGCGGGTCGGGTTCAGCGCGACCACGACGTTCCCCGACAGCGCGGCCCCGCACAGCAGGAACACGAGCTCGGGCACGTTGTCGAGCAGCACGCCCACGTGCAGCGGGCGCTCGCCGGGTCGGCGGGCCGCCATCCACGCGGCGCGGGCGGCGGACTCGGCGACGACCTCGCGCCAGCTCCACCGCCGTCCGTCGTCGGCGCAGGAGAGCCCCGGACGGTCGTCCGCGGCGCGGGCCGCGAGCAGATCCGCGACGGTCACCGGCGTCACCTCCCGGCCGCAAAACTAGAACAGATTCTAGTCTGTGTCCATAGGGGCGCTCACCCCCTCCGACCGCTGAGAGCCGCCACCTGGACGACGCACCGAAGCACAATCAAGTAACACGTTCCTGTCTTCCCTGTAAGCTGTGCCGGTGAGTGCAGAACAGACCGTGAACGGCGACCAGCCGACCGAGGATCCCGCCGACGGCGCCCCCCGTGGCGGGGCCCGGTCGCGCAGCCAGCACCAGCGGCGGCGGCGGATCGTCCAAGCCGCCGCCGCGCTCGCGTCCCGCGGGGGCGTCGAGGCGATGCAGATGCGCACGGTCGCCGAGCGCGCCGGGGTCGCCCTCGGCACCCTCTACCGCTACTTCCCGTCCAAGATGGACCTGGTCGTCGCGGTCGTCAGCGAGGAGCTCGACCTGCTCGAAGGCAGCATCGAGCGCCGTCCGCCGCGCACCGAGGCCGCGCACCGGCGCGCCGTCGACGTCCTCATGCGCGCGACCCGCGGCCTCATGCGCGAACCCGAGCTCGCCGAGGCGCTGATCCGGTCCCTGCTCCTGTCGGACGTCAAGACCGACTTCGGCGACCGCATGACCGGGCTGCTGCTGCGCGCGTCCGTCGGCCGCGACGTCGCCGTCCCGCCCGGCGACCGCCGGTACGTCCTCGCGAAGGCCCTGGCCAGCGTGTGGACGATGGAGATGATCGAGATGCTGCGCGGCCACGCCACCGCCGACGAGGTCCAGGCCCGCCTCGAGGTCGCGGCCGCGCGCCTCCTGCACGACTTCTAGCCGCACGGCCGCCCGGCCCTCTCTAGCCGGGCAGCTGCCCCGCCCTATCCACGATCGCGGACCGGAGCCGGACGCCGGCCGTCAGCACGGTGCCCGCCGGGAGGACGACCGTCCCCGTGCTGCGGGGCCGGGTCAGCGGCTTCAAGGCGGTCATGCGGCTCCCCAGGTAGGCGTAGCTGGACGGGTCGATCAGGAGCTCACTGCGCAGGTCCCCCCCGAAGTACCAGCTGATCGCGATGGCGGGCCGGCCCACCGGATCCTTCGCCGCGAGGTCGACCCTCGCGCCGGGAGTCCGCTTCAGCGCCTTGTAGATCGCCGCCTGCAAGGCGGGCGGCGGCATGCTCTCCGCCAGGATCCCGCTCAGGTACGAATGGGCCATCTGCTTCTTGGTGCTCTCGGGCCAGTTCTTGGGGAACTGTTCGCGAGCCGCGGCGTTCAGGGCGTCCGGGTCGGTGGGCAGCTTGGAAATGTAGGTATAGCCGCCGACCAGCGATCGGCCGACGGGGTGCTGCGCGGGGGCCAGCTTCTTGGACCTGGCGTCCCAGGAGACCTCCTGAGTCCCGTCGCCCCTGATCCACCGTCGGCTGAGGCCCAGCAGAGAGTACGGCCCGGGTTTGAGGGCCAACTGGTCCGTGACGCCCCGCTCCTCGATGAACATCCACTGGTCCGGTCGGGGCGCCTGGAACGGGCGCCGTTCGGCGGCGGCGGCCGCGCGGTCCAGCACGATGTTCGCGCTGACGAGCTTGACCCTTCCGCCGCCCCGGTGCTCGGACGCCGGCGCCATCGCGAAGGCGGCCGCGGCGGTCGCGGCCGCGGCGCCCACCGCGACCAGCCCGAACACCCACCGCCGGCGTCCCCGGCGCCGGGACGGGGCGGGCACGGGCGCGGGCGCGGGGGCCTCGGAGGCGAGGGCCTCGGGGGTGGACGCGAGGGTGATGCGGTCCATGAGGGCGGAGCGGGCGGCGGCGCGGGACGCGGGCGACGGGGCGTCCGGGGCGGGCCAGAGCTCGTCCAGGCTCTCCAGGTCGTTCATGCGGACTCCTTCAGGTGGTCGGGCAGCGCGGCGCGGACGCGGGTGCGGGCGCGGTGCAGCCGGGAGCGGATCGTCCCGGCGGGCAGGCCGAGCGCCTCGCCCGCCTCCGTCGGGGTGAGGCCCGCCCAGGCGACGAGGAGCAGGACGTCCCGGTCGCCGTCGTTCAGGTCGGCGAGCGCGGCGGCGAGCGGCCTCCGCGCGGCGCTCGCGTCGAGGCGGTCGGCGGCCCGCTCCTCGGGACCCTCGGACGGCCCGTCCGCGCCGGTCCGGGCGAGGGCCGTGTAGTGGCGCGCCTCCGCGCGGCGTCTGCGGGCGATGAGGTTGGACGCGATGCCATACAGCCAGGGGCGGGCGTCCGGCCGCCGGAGGTCGTAGTCCCCGCGCCGGTCGAAGGCGATCAGGAACGTCTCGGCGGCCACGTCGTCGGCGGCCACCGGGCCGAGCCGGCGCGCGGCGTATCCGTGGATCGCGTCGTAGTGGCGATCGAAGATCCCGGCGAAGGACTCCGGCTCCCGCAGCGACCGCTCGATGGCCGCGGCATCGGTGCCGGTGCCGGTGCCGGCATCGGTGTCCGTGCCGGTCCGCGTGGTCAGGGCGGTCACCGGGTGCGGTTCCTTTGTCTGGGGAGCATGGTCGGCCTTCCGTGAGAGGACGCGTTGACATCCTCCCTTCGCCGTGGGGGCCGTAGCGTTCGCGGGACCACCGGAGCGCCCCGCGTTCTAGGGTGGGGAGCGTCCGCGGACCGGCCTCGAAGGGGTGGCAGTGAACAACCAGGAACCGATCGTCACCGATGGCGTCATCATCGAGTTCATCGACGGCAAGGACGTCCCGGTGAACCACAAGGAGTTCGGTGAGCGCGCCGTCGTGATGCGTTCGGCCAAGGACGACGACGGCCCCGTGCTCTACTTCACCGAGGCCGAGTGGGACGCGTTCGTCGCCGGTGTCAAGGACGGCGAGTTCGACGACCTGCTGGAGGAGGAGCCCCCGGCCGAGGGCTGACACGCACACCGAGGCCCCCGCGTCCGCGTGGACGCGGGGGCCTCGTCCGTGTGCGGCGCGGCGGCCGATCGCGCCGGTGACCTTCGGGTATGCCGTGGACGCCCAAGGGACCCGTCCGTAATGGTCCGGGACGTGGCCGCCGTCCGGTTTGACCCGGGTGGCGGCGCTCCGCCAGGATGGCGGCCTCTACCGATCACCAGGGAGAGAGTCGTGACCGAACCGAACCACGGGGGCACGGCGCACGACCACGAGTTCGCCCGGGGAGCGGCGGCGCTGCTCCGGCGGGAGCTCGCGCGCCCCAGCGGGCCGGGATCCCCGCCCGACGTGACCGTCCGGACGAACACGCCCGCCGCCGCTTTCGGCGGCTGGGACGCCGCGCGGACCCTGGCCGAGACCGCCGGGCGCGGGCACGCCGAGTTCAGCGCGGCCTACCGGCTGCTGTTCACCGAGGTCCTGGCCGCCGCCGAGGCCCTGGAACGCACGGCGGACACCGTCCAGGAGGCCGAGGACGACACCGTCGACCGGGTCCGGCACGTCGGCGAACTCCTCGGCGGCGCTCCACAGGAGACCCCATGACCGACCCCCGCCACGCTCCCATCCGCACCGGCAACCCCCCGGCCGGCACGCCCGGCGGGCATGACGACGCCGACAGGGTCCGCGACCTGCTGAAGGCCACCGACCCGGCGGAGATCGCGACCGCGGCCGCCTCCTACGAGGACGCGGCCCGCCGCCTGGCCGAGCTCCGCGACCTGCTCTTCCACCTCGTCCGCCGCCACGCCGAGGACGAGGCCGCCGCGTCGTCGCCGTCCCTGGCCGCGCTCCGCCGCCTGTTCACCGACGCCGAGCACCTGCTCGCCGCCGCCCGGACGATGGGCGAGGCCCTGCGCGCCTACGGCGGCGAGATCCTGCCCTGGTACGTCGAGAACGCCCCGGACCACGGCACCCCCGCGGACGACGTCGACCAGTTCATGCGGCGCCTCGACGCCCGCATCGCCGAACTGTGGCACGCGTTCCCGGAGAGGATCGACGGCGCGGCCGACGCCCCGCCGCCCCGGGACCGCGGCGTCCGGCTGGCCTCCGCGGATCCGTCCCCGGACGGCAAGAAGGACGACAAGGCCGCGGACCATGCCGCCTCCGGGCAGGCGAACCAGAACGTGGTCCCGATGGTCGGCATCCCGATGGGCGCGATGGGCGGCGGCGGACGCGGCGGCGGCGGTGGCTCCCGGTCGCGGTCGCGCAAGGCGTCCCGGCGCAAGATGGACGTCCCGTCGCCCGCGGTCAGGCCCGCGCCCGGCCTCATCCCGGACCGCGATCCCCGCGTCCTGACCCCGGGGAGCGACGGCGCCGCCCGGCCCGCGGCGGCCACCGCGCCGAGGCTCATCTCGCCGTCGAAGCCGTCCCTGCCGTCCCTGCCGTCCATGCCCCCGGCCCCCGAGCCGGGCTGGGTCCCGCCGGTGTCGGTCGCCGAGTCGCTGACCGCCAAGGCGTCCGAGCCCGCGCGGCAGGCTCCGCCGCCGGCCCCGCAGAGCGCCATCGCCGAAGCGCTCTCGGCCCCCCGGAAGGACAAGGCCGAGGACTGACACGGGAAACGGCCCCGCATCCACTCCGGATGCGGGGCCATTTCCTTTTTGAGGACGTCTCCTTATGGCACAGGTCACATCGGCGACCTGTCACGCGAGAAGGGTGGGCGGCATCTTCATGGCGAATCGTTCTTAGAGCACCAAAGGAGTTCGTGATGGCTCGCGTGGATCTGATGGGAAACCCGGTCACCGGCAAGGCGCTGAAGCACTTCGCCTCGGCCAGCATGGCGATCATCAAGGAGTCGACGATCCCGGCGGCGACCCGGGACATGGTGATGCTGCGCGCCTCCCAGGTCAACGGCTGCGGCTACTGCACCGACGTGCACGCCAAGGACCTGGCGCACGGCGGCGAGACCGCGACGCGCATCAACCTGGTCGCGACGTGGCGCGAGTCGAACGTCTTCACCGACGCCGAGCGCGCGGCGCTGGAGCTGGCCGAGGAGGGGACGCGGATCGCCGACGGCAGGGGCGTCCCCGACGAGGTGTGGGAGAACGCCGCCCGGCACTATGACGAGTCGGAGCTCGCCACGCTGCTGGTGGTCGTCGCCCTCATCAACGCCAGCAACCGGATGGGCGTCATCAACAGGCAGGTCGGCGGCGACTACAAGCCCGGCCAGTTCGGCTACTGATCCCCGGAGGGTCGTCCGGGCCGGTCGCGGCCCGGACGGACGCTCAGGTCAGGGCCTCGTACCGCTCCCGGACGGCCCGCTCCCCGGACGGGGTGAGGGTGCCCCAGAGGCGGAGCCGGGCGAGGCCCCCGTCCGGGTGGACATCGGCCCGGACATAGCCGGCCTCGACGTCCGAATCGAGGCGGAAACGGTGCCGGGTGTCAGGCTGGAGGCGCGTTCTCGGCAGGATCTCCCGCCAGGTCTCCGCGTCGGCGCTCACGGAGAGGGAGACCGCCGCCGGGGCGTTGAACTTGAGGTGCGTCGTGTCGAATTCGGCGACGGCGATCCTGCCCGGCGCGGCCATTCTCAGGACGACCCAGTCGTTTCCGTCGTCGCGTCGGCGCGCCGTTTCCCAGCCTTCCGACTGGTTGCGCGCGAGGCCGGGGAAGAGCATGTTCTCGGGCGACGAATAGAACATGTCGCTGCACCCGGTGACGCGCGCGCCGTTCTCCAGGGCGGCCAGGTCCACGGTGAGGCCGGTCAGGAACGACGGGTCCGGGACCACCTCGCCGTGGACGCGCAGGCGGGCGATGCCGCCGTCCGGGAGCATGCGCAGCCGGACGTGGGTGAAGCGGCGCTCGACGTCCACGGGGAAGGCGTGAGCGGTGTCTCCCGTGAGCGGGCTCCTCGGGACGATCTCCGTCCAGTCGGCGTCCGCCAGCTCGGACGGGCTGGGATGGCCGTCGAGCGCGCACGCCTCGACCGAGGCGTGCGGCGGGTAGTTGCCCTTGAACCAGGCCGTGTCGACGACCACGCCGCGGATCACGCCGGGCAGGCCGAGGCGGACGAGCGCCCAGTCGTGTCCGGGGTCGCCCGGGACGCCGTCGCGGCAGGGACGGCGGCGGGCGGTCTCCCAGCCGTCGTACTCCTGGCCCTTCACGCCGAACGTCTCCGGCGAGAACCTCGGCGTCCACGGGTTGATCAGGTTCTCCTTCGCGGCGAACGACTCGTCGCTCGCCGCGAGCACCGACCCGCCCAGGGTGCGCAGGGCGAGGTCCGGGAGCGCGGAGAGGTCGGTCGCGGAGAGTTGGGTCGCGGAGAGGTCGGTCGGGGAGAGGTCGGTCAAGTCACGGCTCCGTTCGGCGGCGGTCGGGTCGGCTCAGCAGGACGCCGCGCGGGACACCGGTCACGGTCTCGCCGCGCAGCCAGGTCGCCTGGACGACGCCGGTGAGCGTGCGGTCCGCGTAGGGCGTCACGGGGTGGCGGTGTTCGAGGTCGCCGGGGACGACCGTGAAGGACTCGTCGGGGGCGAACGCGACCAGGTCCGCGTCGTTGCCGACGGCGATGCGCCCCTTCCGGGACGTCAGCCCGGCCAGCGCGGACGGCCCCTCGGCCATCCAGCGCACGACGTCGCGGAGCGAGTGGCCGCGCGCGCGGGCCGCCGTCCAGACGGCGGGCAGGCCGAGTTGCAGGGACGAGACGCCGCCCCACGCCGTCGCGAAGTCGCCGCGTTTCAGCTCGGGCGTGCAGGGCGAGTGGTCGGTGACGACGCAGCCGATGACGCCTTCGGCCAGGCCCGCCCAGAGGGCGTCGCGGTTGGCGGCGTCGCGGATGGGCGGGCAGCACTTGAACGCCGTGGCGTCCGGCGACGGGACGTCCGCCGCGCAGAGGGTGAGGTAGTGCGGGCAGGTCTCGGCGCTGATCGGGAGGCCGCGTTCCCGGGCCTCGGCCAGGGGTTCCAGGCAGTCGGCCGCCGACAGGTGCAGGATGTGCGCGCGGACGCCCGTCCGCTCGACGAGGCCGATGACCCGCTCGACGGCGGACCGCTCGGCGGACGGCGGACGCGACGCCAGGAAGTCGGCGTACGCGCCCGACGACGGCTCGGCCAGCGCCGCCGGATCCTCGGCGTGGACGATGACCAGGCCGTCCAGCGCGGCGATCTCGCGGAACGCCTCGTCCATCCCGTCCGGGGTCAGCGGCGGGAACTCCGGGACGCCCGAGTCGGCCGTGAAGCACTTGAACCCGAACACCCCGGCCGCGTGCAGGGGGCGCAGCTCGGGGACGTTCCCGGGCACCGCGCCGCCCCAGAACCCGACGTCCACGTGGACGGCCCCGGACGCCGCCGCGCGCTTCACCTTCAGCGCGGACGGGTCGACGACGGGCGGCAGGGAGTTGAGCGGCATGTCGACGAGCGTCGTGACGCCGCCGCGCGCGGCGGCGCGGGTCGCGGTCGCGAAGCCCTCCCACTCCGTCCGGCCTGGCTCGTTGACGTGGACGTGGGTGTCGACGAGGCCGGGGAGCAGGGCGAGGTCGCCGAGGTCGACCTCGGCTCCCGCGCGCAGCGGGGCCGCGTGGTCGGCCACGGCGGTGATCCGCCCGTCCCGGACGGCGACGGCGGCGGGCCGCTCCCCGTCCGGCAGGACGGCGCGGCGCGAGCGGATCACCAGGTCGTCGGGCATGGTCGCCTCTCCCTCACTCGGTCGGCTCTCCTCACTCGGTCAGCCAGGACGGCGCTATGCGCTCGGCCGCGAGACGTTCCAGCAGCGGTCCCGCGGCCGCGACGCAGCGGGCGGGGTCGGGTTCGAGGTCGGTGAGCGCGAACGCGTCGCGGAGGCCGGCCTCGCGGAGCCGCGCGCCGGTCAGGGCGAGGCGTCCGGCGACGGCGATCGCGGGGACGCCCTGCCGGCCCGCGGCCCGCGCGACGCCGACCGGGGCCTTGCCGCGCAGGGACTGCGGGTCGAGTGAGCCCTCGCCCGTGACGACGAGCCGCGCGCCGCGCACCGCGTCCGCGAAGCCGAGCAGGTCGAGCAGGTACCCGATCCCCGGCCGGACGGACGCCCCGAGGAACGCCATCGCCCCGAACCCGACGCCTCCGGCCGCTCCCGCCCCCGCCCGCTCCGCGACGGAACCGCCGTCCCGCACGACGGACACGAGCCGCGCGAGGCCCTCCTCCAGCTCCCGGACCTGCGCGGCGGACGCGCCCTTCTGCGGCGCGAACACCTCGGCCGCGCCGTCCGGGCCGAGCAGCGGGCTGTCGACGTCGCTCGCCACGACCACCTCGACGTCCGCGAGCCGGGACGGCGGCGACCCCGCGTCGACCGACGCCAGCCGTCGCAGCGCGGCCCCGCCCGGAGGCAGCTCGGCACCGTCCGCGTCCAGGAAGCGGACGCCCAGCGCGACGGCCATCCCCGCGCCGCCGTCGGTGCAGGCGGACCCGCCGAGGCCGAGGACGATCCGCCGCGCGCCGCCGCGCAGCGCCGCGTCGACCAGCTCGCCCGTCCCCCGGCTGGACGCGGTGAGCGGCGCGGGTGCGCCGCCGGGCAGCCGCCGCAGCCCGGACGCCTCGGCCAGTTCGACCACGGCGGTCGTCCCGCGCACCGCGTAGGACGCGTCGACCGGCTCCCCGGTCGGCCCGCTCACCGTCGCCGCGACCCGGGAGAATCCGGACGCGACGGCGGCGTCGACGGTGCCGTCGCCGCCGTCCGCGACGGGCAGCTCCACGAGCGGGACGCCGGGACGGGCGCGCCGCAGCCCGGCCGCCACGCGCGCGGCGACCTCGGCCGCCGTCAGCGACCCCTTGAACTTGTCGGGCGCGATCACCACATGGTTCCGCATCGTCCCCCCTTCTCCCCTGGTCACGCCACGATGTGCTCCGGGCGGACCGGAACCCGGCCCAGCGCCCGGCCCGTGGCGTCGCGGATCGCCGCGACGATGGCGGGGGTGGACGACAGCGTCGGCGGCTCCCCCGCGCCGCGCAGCCCGTACGGCGCGGCGGGATCGGGGTTCTCGAGGATGTCGAGCCGCATCGGGGGCATGTCGAGGATCGTCGGGATCAGGTAGTCGGTGAACGACGGGTTCCGGACGACGCCGCCGGACACCACGATCTCCTCCATCAGCGCGAGGCCGAGGCCCTGCGCCGAGCCGCCGTGGATCTGCCCCTCCAGCGACAGCCGGTTGAGGATCTTCCCGACGTCCTGGACGGCGGCCATCTCGACCACCTTGACCAGGCCGAGTTCGGTGTCGACGTCCACGACGGCGCGGTGCACGCACAGGGCGAGCTGCGTGTGCGAGTTCCCCTGGCCGGTGGCCGGGTCCATCTTCTGCGTGGGCCGGTGGTGGTACTCGCGGGTCTCCTCGATGACCGCGTCCCCGAGGACCTCCTCCAGGGACGCCAGTTCCCCGGCCTCCCGCGACACGACCGTCCCGCCGACCAGCGTCAGGTCGTGGTGGCCGAACCGCGCGGCCGCCCGCTCCAGCAGGACGCCCCGGACCGCCTCGCACGCGGTCTTCACCGCGCCGCCCGTCATGTACGACTGCCGGGACGCCGACGACGACCCGGCGTCCCCGACGGTGGTGTCGGCGGGCGCGAGCGTCACCCGGCGGACGCCCAGTTCCGTCCGCGCGATCTGCGCCTCCAGAGTGACCAGGCCCTGCCCGACCTCGGCGGCGGCGGTGTGGACGAGCGCGGTCGCCTCGCCGCCGATCACCTCCAGCCGGACGCGCGCGGTCGACAGGTCGTCGAAGCCCTCGGAGAAGCAGATGTTCTTGATGCCGACGCCGTACCCGACGCCGCGGACGACGCCCTCGCCGTGCGTGGTCTGGGAGACGCCGCCCGGCAGGTTCCGGAGGTCGGAGGCGTCCGCCGCGGGCGGCATCGGGATCGCCTCCAGGCGGGTCAGCATCTCGGCGAGGGGCGCGGGCGCGTCGATGACCTGCCCGGTCGCCAGCCTGGAGCCCTGGGAGACGGCGTTGCGGCGCCGGACCTCCAGTGGCGACAGCCCGCAGGCCGCGGCGACCTTGTCCATCATCGCCTCGTAGGCGAAGCACGCCTGCACCGCGCCGAACCCGCGCATCGCACCGCACGGCGGGTTGTTCGTGTAGACACCGTAGGCGTCGATGCGGATGTTCGGGATCTCGTACGGCCCGACGCCCAGCGACGCCGCGTTGCCCGTGACGTTCAGCGTGGACGAGGTGTACGCGCCGCCGTCCAGGACGATCTCGACGTCCGCGTAGACGAGCCCGCCGTCCGCCGTGGCCCCGTACTCGTAGCGCATCGACGCGGGATGCCGGTGGACGTGCCCGAAGAACGACTCGTGCCGGTTGTAGGACATCTTCACCGGCCTGCCGGTGTGCAGCGCCAACATGCCCGCGTGGATCTGCATGGACAGGTCCTCGCGTCCGCCGAACGCGCCGCCGACGCCCGCGAGGGTCATGTGGATCTCGTCCTCGGCGAGGCCGAGGCACGGCGCGATCTGCTTGAGGTCGTTGTGCATCCACTGCGTCGACACGTACAGGTCGAGCCCGCCGTCCTCGGACGGCATCGCCAGGCCGGACTCGGGGCCGAGGAACGCCTGGTCCTGGATGCCGACCTCGAAGTCGCCGGAGACGACGACCTCGGCCCGCGCGCGGGCCGCGTCCACGTCCCCGACGCGGACGGGCTGGTACCGGGTGATCCCGCCGAGCGGCTGGACGCGGAGCCCCTCCGGGTCCGCGATCACCGCCCGCGCGTCCGTGATCGGCTCCAGCACCTCGAACCCGACCGCGATCCGCTTCAGCGCCCGCCGCGCCGTCTCCGGATGGTCGGCGGCGACGAGCGCGATCGGCTCGCCCTCGTGCCGGACCTGGTCGATGGCGAGAACCGGCTGGTCCCCGGTGCCGTCGATGCCGAAGAACCTGCTGCCTGGGACGTCCTCGTGGGTGAGGACGGCCCGGACGCCCGGCAGCGCCAGCGCGGGCCCGACGTCGAGCGCCACGATCCGGGCGCGCGGGTGCGGGCTGCGGAGCGTCGCGCCCCACAGCATCCCGTCGATCCACAGGTCGGACGCGTAGGCGAACTCGCCCGCGACCTTGAGCGTGCCGTCCGGGCGCGGCGGGCTGTCTCCCACGCCTCCGTGGCCGTGCGCCGCCACGTGCCCCGGCGACCTGACCGGCGTCCTCCCCGGCGTCCTGACCGGTGTTCCGCCCGGCGTCCTGACCGGTGTTCCGCCCGGCGTCCTGACCGGTGTCGCCATGGCTACAGCACCTCCTCGGCGAGCGTCATGAGGCGGCGGTGCGCGGCGGCGCCGCGGCGTCCGGCCTCGTCCTGCGGGACGGAGACGAGCGTGTCGGCGCGGACGACCGTCCGGCCGCCGACGAGCAGGCGTTCCAGGGGCGGCGTCCCGCCGTAGGCGAGCGCGACCACGGGGTCGTCGACCGCCGTGTGGAAGCCGTCGACCCGCCAGAGCGCGATGTCGGCGAGCTTGCCGGGTTCCAGCGACCCGATCTCGTCCTCGCGGCCCAGGCAGCGCGCGCCGCCGAGCGTCGCCATCTCCAGCGCCCGGCGGGCGGTCAGCGCGGTGGGGCCGTGCACCGCGCGCTGCATGTACATGGCCTGCCGGATCTCCCCGGCGAGCGGCACCATCTCGGCGGACGCGGCGCCGTCCACGCCGAGCCCGACCGGCACGCCCGCCTCCAGCAGCGCGGACACCCGGGCGATGCCCGCGCCGAGCCGCGCGTTGGACGACGGGCAGTGCGCGATGCCCGTCCCGGTCTCCGCGAACCGCTTGATGTCGGCGTCCTGGAGGTGGACGCAGTGGGCGAGCCACACGTCCGGGCCGAGCCAGCCGATCGAGTCCATGTACTCGGTCGGGGTCATGCCGAACTGCTCGCGGGTGTGCTCCTCCTCGTCCAGGGTCTCGGCGAGGTGGGTGTGCAGGCGGACGCCCTTGGCGCGCGCGAGGTCCGCCGACCGGACGAGCAGGTCCCGGCTGACCGAGAACGGCGAGCAGGGCGCGACGGCGATCCGCAGCATCGAGCCGGGAGACGCGTCGTGGTACCGGTCGATCGCGGCCTCGGTCTCGCTCAGGATCGTGTCGATGTCCTCGACCACCGAGTCCGGCGGGAGGCCGCCCTGGGAGCGGCCCCGGTCCATCGAGCCCCGGCACGGGTGGAACCGGATCCCGAGCTCCCGCGCTGCCTCGATCTCGGCGGCGAACAGGTCGCCGCGTCCCCTGGGGAAGATGTAGTGGTGGTCGGTGGACGTCGTGCAGCCCGACCGCGCGAGCCAGCCGAGCCCGGCGGACGCCGCGCCCGCGACGACCTCGGCGTCCATCATCGACCACACCCGGTAGGACGCCACGAGCCACTCGAACAGCGTGTGGTCGGGGGACACGCCCTGCGACGCCCACTGGTACAGGTGGTGGTGGGTGTTGACCAGGCCGGGCGTGACGAGGCATCCGGATCCGTCGATCCGCTCGGCATGGTCGAGGGCCGGCGCGGGGCCGGGACCGACGGCGGTGATCCGGTCGCCCTCGATCACGACGTGGCCGCCGGGGTGCTCGTCCCCGGTGACGGTCACGACGTGCGCGTTCTCGATGACGATCACTGGGCGGGTGATCATTCGGCACCGGCCTTCCGGCGCGCGGCCAGCCGCACCGCGTCCAGGATCTTCTCGTAGCCGGTGCAGCGGCACAGGTTCCCCGCGAGCGCCTCGCGGATCTCCGCGTCGGACGGCTCGGGCACCCGTTCGAGCAGGTCGTGCGACTGGACGATCAGGCCGGGCGTGCAGAACCCGCACTGCACGGCGCCCGCCTCCAGGAACGCCCGCTGGACGGGGTCCAGCCCGTCCCGGTCCGGCGCGAGGCCCTCGACCGTGCGGACGTCGCGGCCCTCGGCCTGCCCGGCGGCGACCAGGCACGAGCACACCGGGACGCCGTCCAGGTACACCGTGCAGGAACCGCATTCGCCCTGCTCACAGGCGTTCTTCGAGCCCGGCAGGCCCATCCGCTCCCGCAGGACGTACAGCAGGGACTCGCCCTCCCACACGTCGTCCACGGTCCTGGTCGCGCCGTTGACGATGACGTTCACCCTCATCAGGACGCCTCCTCCCTGGTCGCGCGATGGTCGTTCCAGGCCCAGGCCAGCGTGCGGCGGGCCAGGACCGCCAGGGCGTGCCTGCGGTAGTCGGCGGTGCCGCGCACGTCGTCGATCGGCGCGGCCGCCTCCCGGACGAGCTCCCCGAACCGCCGGGCGACCGGGTCCGGCAGCGGGCCGCGCCCGTCCCAGTCGAGTTCGCCGGAGAGGTACTCCTCGGCGGCCGTCGCGCGGCGCGGCGTCGGCGCCGCCGACCCGACGCCCGTCCCGACCCGGCGCTCACCCGGGTGCAGGGCGATCGCGAACGAGCAGACCGCGATGACCATGGCGTTCCGGGTGCCGATCTTCGAGAAGTACTGCGGCCCGGACGCGGGGGCGGTCCGGATCGCGCGGATCAGCTCGTCCGGCTCCAGCGCGTTCCGCTTCACGCCCAGGTAGAACTCGGCGGCCGGGATCAGCCGCGTTCCGCGCGCGGACGACTCGGCCTCGACGACCGCGTCCGAGGCGAGCAGCGGCGGGTGGCAGTCCCCGGCGGGCGAGGCCGCGCCGAGGTTCCCGCCGGCCGTGCCCCGGTTGCGGATCTGCGGCGACCCGACCGTCCGGGCCGCCTGGGCGAGGCCGGGCAGCCGGTCCCCCAGGTCGGCGATCAGCCGGGCGTACGGGACGCCCGCGCCGACGCGGAGCGTGCCGTCCTCCAGGGTCTCGTGCTCCGTCAGCTCCGGGACGGAGGTGAGGTCGAGCAGCGCCTCCGGGCGGCGCGCGTCGAAGTTGATCTCGACCATGACGTCCGTGCCGCCCTGGATCGGCGTCGCACCGGGGTGCGCGGCCTTGGCGGCGAGGGCGTCAGCCCAGGTCAGAGGCCGTAGGAAGTCCATGTTTCCAGACTCTCACTTCCAGGCCGAGGTGGAACCCGGCGCGACGTCGTCCATGACCGTCCCCTCGATCAGGCCGTACGGGCGGTCGGCGGCGAAGAAGACCTCGTTGGGATTGTCGAGCCCGAACGGGGACAGGTCGACGGCGAAGTGGTGCTTGTTCGGCATCACCAGCCGCACCTCGCAGAGCTCCGGGCCGTCCGTCAGGACGCGACGTCCCATCGCGTACAGCGTCTGCTGGAGGGACAGGGAGTGCGTCCCGGCAAACGCGTCCAGCAGACCCTTCCGGGCCCGCGTGTACGAGGCCGCCCAGTCCGAGCCGACCGTCCGGTGCCTCCACCGGGCGGTCACGGCCGTCGCGAGGATCCGGTCGTCGGTCTCGGCGAGGGTCGTGTACGCGTCCTTGATGAAGCCGTGGAACTCGCTGCCCGTGGAGTTCAGGACGACCAGGTCCTTCAGGCCCGAGACCACCGACTCCTCCCCGCCGGTGCCGTCACTGTGGACGAGGCAGGTCCGCGTCTCCGCGCCGCCGCGGACGAACGAATGCCGTTCGCCCGGCGGACCGTCCTCGACCGGGACGCGGTCCCAGGCGTACTCCTCGATCTCGACGCGCGCGTGGTGGATCGTCGGTTGCGAGTCGACGAAATGCCGCGCGAGCAGCAGCGCGAAGTCCTCGATCTCCCCGATGCCGTGCTTCCGGGCAAAGGCGAACACCGTGTTCTTCTGCGCGTCCGTGGTGAGCACCGCGGCGTTGTCGCCGGACAGGTGGACGTCCTCCATGTCCCCGGAGAGGGAGACGCCGACGTTCAGGTCCTTGATGTGGTGGAGGCCGCCGTCCCTGGTGACCCGGACGACGCGCGTCTCCGCCTTCCCGTAACGGTTGGGGCCGAGAACGATGGCCATCGGCTAGCTCCCTCGGTAGGTCGAGTACGCGTACGGGCTCAGCAGCAGTGGCACGTGAAAGTGCCGTCCGGGGTCGTCGACCACGAACGCCACGGCGACCTCGGGATAGAAGTCGGACAGCCCTTCCGTGTCGAAGACCAGCCGGTACGTCCCGGCGGCGATCTCCGCACCGCCCCAGTCGCGGATCCGTCCGTCGGCGTCCGTGCGGGCCTCGGCGATCTTCCGGTAGGCGCCGTCCTCGCGGCGTTCCAGCCGGACGGCGACGCCGTCGGCGGGACGGCCCCTCGCTGCGTCCAGCACGTGTGTGGAGAGCGACATTCAGGCCCCTCCGATCAGCTTGGCCAACCGCAGCGCGGTGATCGCGGCCAGCTCGGACCGGACGGCCGCGACCTCCGTCCCGTCGTCGTTCCCCCGGCGAACGCGCAGGTCAGCGAGGATCTCCTCAGCGGTCTTCCCGGTCGCGCAGATCAGGAACACATGCCCGAACCGCTCCTCGTAGGCGCGGTTGCCCTCGACCAGAGCCGCCTGCACGGCATCCCCACCGCCCGCCGCCCCGGCCTGCTCCCCCCGAGACCACCGCGCCTCACGCTCCCCACCCGCCACCCGCTCCCCGATGCGCGGATGCGCGGCGAGCGCCTCGAGGACGTCCGTCCAGTCAAGATCTTGGAGGGCCTTCCCGGACGCCTCGGCCAGCGCGGCAAGGCTCGCGTAGGGCCGCCCGCCCGCGACCTCGACGGCCCACCGCCGCGAGGCACAGCACGTCAGCAACTCGGCCTCGGCCACCATCGTCGGCAGCGCGTTCAGGCGGTCCAGCACTCGGCCCCCTCGGGTGGATCACCTCGAGTACACACAGCCGCGCCCCGCCCGGTCGAGGCACAGGACGTCCGAAGTCCACCCGAACCCACCGAACGAATTTCGTGCTTTGCTCCAATCTCCACCGGATTCGACCCGTGGGTTACGTTCGACCCCATGAGGCTGCGTTCCCTGCTGGAGGTGCCCGAGCTCCGGCTGGCGCTGGTGACCGGCGACGACGAGCTCGACCGGGTGATCCGCTGGGTGGTGACGACCGACCTGCTCGACCCGTCCCGCTACCTGAGCGGGCGGGAGCTGGTGCTGACGGGCATCATGTGGCGGACGTCCCCGGGCGACTCGGAGGTGTTCGTCCGGGCCCTGGCCAGGGCCGGGGTGTCCGCGCTGGCCGCCTGGGACGCCGTGAAGGGGACGATCCCGGACGACCTGGTCGAGGCATGCGCGCGGCACCGGATCCCGCTGTTCCGGGTGCCGGAGGACGTGGCGTTCGCGACGGTGACCGAGCAGGTCGCCCGGCGGCTGTCGAGCGCCCGCGCCGCCGACCTGACCGCCGTCCTGGACCGCCACCGGCGCCTGGTGGCAGGAGTGACGGAAGGCGCTGGCCTCGGGCCGGTCCTGGAGCTACTCGACAGAGATCTAGGAATGCGCTGCTGGGTCCTCACCCCGACCGGACGCGTCGTCGCGGGCCCGACTCCCCCCGCCGCCCCGGCGAACCTCGCCCACGCCTTCCTCACCGCACCCCGCCTCCCCCACCGCCACGCCCCGGCGGACCTCTCCCTGTTCCCCGTCGCACCGGACACGACCGCGCGCGTCGCCGACTGGTTCGTGGCCTGCGCGGGCGACCTCGCCGACTGGCCGGCCGAACGCCGCGCGCTGGTCTCGGAGCTGACCGCGATCGTCGCGCTGGAACGGGCCCGGCAGGACGACCGGCTGAGCGTCCCCGGACGCCTGACGCAGGAGCTCGTCCGGCTGGTGGTGGCAGGAGCGGCAGCGGACGAGGTCGTCCCCCGCCTCGAACTGACCGGCCTGGACGCGTCGGCGACATTCACCATCGTGTCGGCGACCTCGTCCGGACGCCTGCGTCCCGGCGAACTGCGAACCGTCCTGCGCGAAACGCTTCCCTACGACCCCGTCGTGGGCCTCCTGGACGACGAGGCGATCGCGCTGGTCCAGGTCGAACCAGGTCAGGACGTCGCAGGCGAGGTGCACCGGACACTGCACGCCCTCGCCCCCGGCCTCGGCGGCGACCGCCTGGCGGTCGGAGTGAGCGACGTCGTCACCGCCGGGGAGCTGCGCGGGGCGGTGGAGGAGGCACGCTACGCCCGGAGGCTGTCCGCCGGACGCGGGGACGCGGTGTCGGTGGTCCGGCATGACGAGCTGGCGACGCACGTCCTGTTGCTGGCGTCCGTCCCCGACGACGTCCGCCACATGTTCAAGGTCCGCCTCCTCGACCCGCTGCGCACCTACGACGAAGAGCACAAGGCCGACCTGGTCCTGACCCTGGAGACGTTCCTCCAGCACTCCGGCTCATGGACGCGCTGCGCCGAGCAGTTGCACCTGCACGTCAACTCCGTCCGCTACCGAATCCAGCGAATAGAGGAACTGACCAGCCGCGACCTGTCCCGCCTAGAAGACCGAGTCGACTTCTTCCTAGCCCTCCGCCTCGCCTAACCCATGGATATTGGGAACCGGTAGGTGAAGCGACCGAGAGGGAATGTCGTGACTTTTGAGAATTGGGAGCTGGTGCAGCACCGGACCGGAGGCGACGGTGCGGTGTGGCGTTCAGCTGACGGCAGCCGCTTCAAGCGGACGGGACCAGAGATCCTGGCTGAAGCAGCGTTCCTGCGCCGCGTTCGGACGATGGGCTACCCGGTTCCGCAGATATTGGAAGAAGGGCACGTCGGCGACGGGTCGGGCTTCTTCGTCGAGGAGGCGTTGCCCGGCTCGTCGCTGCACCAGATGGCCGACCGCCGTGCGGACGGCGTACCCGGCGGTCTACTGGACGACGAGGTCGCCGCAACGGCGGCGCAGGTGTCGGCCGAGTTACTGCGGGCCCAGGCCGCCCACCCGATGGCCACCTCCGCCACGCTGCTGGCCGAGTTCGCGGAGAGAGCCGGGTACACCGCCGCCGTGTGGGCTGAGAGCCCCGACCTGGAATCCCCGCACCGCCGAAAGGTGATCGCGACCGCCCTGCGGCGACTGGAGGACCTGCCGCTGTGCGCGTCCAGCCTGGACTACGGCCTGCCGAACCTCTTTCCCACCGGTGTCATCGACTGGCAGCACCATGGTCTGGCCCCCGTCGGCTACGACGTCGTCCCGGCCCTGGAGATCATCGCGTTCGGCGGCGGCACAGGCCGCTACTCCCCCACGTCCGCGCAACGCTCCACCTACCTGGCGGCCGTCGACGACGCGGCCGGGCCGCTCCTGGCCCAGCGGCCCAGCGCCTTCCTCGGGGAGTTCCTGGTCATCAAGAGCATGTTCTTCCTCGCCCTCACCCGCCCTGCCCACGCCTCGCCCGACGACGCACCCGAAGGTAAGGCGGGCAAATGGCTGTACCGCCGGCACCTGTTCACCGAGTGTCTAGAGCAGTACGAACACGCAGGAACGGTCGACACCGCCGCCTTCCCCACCTTCGCTGACTTTCGTCGGCGCTTCGCCGCACGCTCTGGGAACTCCGCTCCCGGCACCGCTACCCGCCGCACACCTCGTGCCGAAGGAGGCTCGGGGACCGATTACTCGACTGATGCCGCTGACTTCTGAAAGCGCCTGCCTCCAGCTTCATCAGTAGCCCAGGCCGCGCCACAGCGACCCCGGCGGATCCCGTCCGCCGGGGCCATCGCGGGGGGCTACAGGGACAGGTCTCCCGACTTCACGCGAGCCAGAAGCCCCGCGAACGCAGGGCGGTCAAGCTCCAGGTGTCCCGCATCCGGGTTCTTGCTGTCCCGGATGCCGACAGCAGTCAGTACGGTGGCGACCTCCACGCAGTCCTGCTCGGTGTTGCTGCGCTTGCTCTTGCGCCATCCAGAGAGCCCAGACGTTTTCACAGTGCCTCCAACGCCTTTACTGAACGTGCGCCACCAAGTCCTCAGCAGTGAGCGCGTTCGAACAGACTCGGCCCGCATTGACACCGTCTCTCCGAACGGAGTGCGTTACAAGTCCAGGTCACCCGCCTTCACCTTGGCGATCAGGGCTCCGACGGAAGCTCGGTCCATCGTGAGGTGGCCGCCCTCGGGGTTCTTGCTGTCCCGGACGCCGACGGCCGTCGGCACGGTGGCGACCTCCACGCACGCCTGCTCGGTGTTGCTGCGCTTGCTCTTGCGCCAGGTCGCCGCGCTGAAGTCAGCAGTCATCGTTCCACTCCTTTGCGATCTGCCGGAACAGCGCCGTGCTGTCCCCTTCGGGCAGGGCGTCGTCCCAGATCTGCGCCCACCCCTCGGCATAGCGATGAATCTCATGGGCCTTGTCCAGGTACAGGGCTCCGGTGAAGCCCTGCACGTACACGGTAGGGGGCTCGTGATCGCGTCCGTCCCCTGTGGTGGGAAACCGCATGATGATGAACGGGCCTGTGTCGGCCCCGCGATGCGCTCCCGCCGAGAACGGGGCGACCCGGATGGAGACGTTGGGGCGGTCGTTCATCTCCGCCAGCCGGTCGAGCTGGTCCGACATGACGTCCACCCCGCCGACCACCCGGCGGACGACGGCTTCGTTCAGGACGACCCGCAGGGACGGCGGCGCGATGGACCGGGTGAGCAGGCGCTGCCGCTGAACGCGGAGCTGAACACGACGATCCACCTCCTCACCCTGGAGGTCGGGCCTGTTCTTCCGGAAGAGCGCCCGGTGGTAGTCCGGCGTCTGGAGAAGGCCCGGAACCAGCTCGGGCGAGTACTCCTCCAGCGTCTCGACGGCCTCCTCCAGGCCGATGTAGAGATCGAAGCTGTCAGGGATGACGTCCCCGTAGGCGTGCCACCACCCCTTGGCCTTGGTCTCCTTGGCCAGCCCCATCAGGGCCACGCGCATGTCGTCCGGCGCGCCGTAGGCACGGCACATGGCCTCGACGTCGAGCGAGCGCAGCGAGGTAATGCCGGTCTCGATCCTCCACATCTTCGCCTCCGACCACTCCAGCGCCTCGGCGGCGGCCCGCACCGTGATGCGGGCGTCGGTACGGAGCTGCCGGAGGTACCGGCCGAGCTGTCTACGCGGTCGATCCCGTCTGAATTTCGGACATCCATTTCACCTCCACTTCACTGCGGGGTGGTCTTTCACTCGAAATGAAAGCATCCCCGCACCCGATTCGCAATGGGCCTCTGAGCTGCGGAAATTCGTCGCGGCGATTCCCTTCGTTCGCTTGAAGTGCAGGTTTCATAGTGCTCTACTCGGAAGCACGCCGGAGGTGAATCACAACAATCTGTGATCACAGGCGGCCCATGCCGTCTCACCTCTCCCACCCCGTTCGCGTCCACCCCCGTGGAGATCAGAGGACAACTGCCATGTCGCTCGATACCAGTCAGACAAACGAAAGTTCGATTCCCAAAACCCTGCTCCTAGACGACGAGGAGGAGCTGTTGGTCGAGCTTGCGGAGGCTGTGCGCGGTCTCGGTGAGCGCGCCACGGTGCAGCAGCGGATCGGCGGTCCGCCGGTGCTGTTGGCGGTCGGGGTGACCGGACACCTGAACGAGGTGATTCGGGCCGGCCGTCGTGAGGACGGCTCGGTCGTCGCGTACTGGTCCTGGGGGGACGAGCTGCCCGACGACATCGACCAGGCAGCCGCCGCCGTCCGGCGCGTCGTCAACCCGCAGGGAGGGTGAAATGTCGGGGCGACACTCGATCAGGAACGAAGGGGCGCGGGTCGCGCCGCCTGTGCCGGACTCGACGGCCGGCGTGGCTCTGGCGGTGCCCAATCGGGAGCGCATGGCCTACCTGACCCATCTCGCCGGACGGCTCCCAGCAGGGCTGTCCGCGAGTTACAGCTACCGGGGCCACGAGATCGTGATGCACGTGGTCGCCGTCGCCGCCGTCGGGAACCGGACGAACGCGCTGCCGGTCGCGGCGGTGACCGTGGGGTGCCGTTACGCGCGCGGCGCGTGGTGGTTCGTGGGCGGCGACGACAGAGCCCCGTTCGCGGCGGCGAACAACCTGCGTGAGGCGGCGACGGTCATCGTCCGGGAGCTCAACGACCAGATCCGCCAGCGCGAGGCGGTTCGGTGAGCACCGCCCCCGGGACGACGCTGACCCCGGAGAACTATCCGCTGACGGTGAAGGGCCAGGTCGCTCGGACCTACGGCGTTCCCGCCTTCGTGGACGAGGGCTGGATGGTGCCGCGTTTCGCCGCGCTGCTGGTCGACGTGACGATCGCGACGCTGCACAGCTGGGCGACGGAAGGACTCGTGTCGTTCCGGCAGGAACACCCTCAGGGGCCGATCCGGTTCCTCCGCCGCGAACTGCTGGTCGTGGTGGGCATGCGCGGCGGCGACGGAGGTCCGCTGTCGTCCGACAGGATCCGTCGGCAGCTCATCCGGCAGGAGTCGACGTGAGCGATCAGCCGATGTCCCCTGGCACACCGGCCCGGCCCCGGAGGATGGCCGAGGTGGTCATGGCGTCGTATCGGACGGCCCTGATCGACCACGACCAGGACGCAGTGAAGGTCGGGCTGATCAACGCGATGGCCGCCGAGAGGGCGGCGCCCGCCCTGATCCCGCTGTCCGAGAGGCCCGCCGACGAGGCGCTGCGGGCGGCGCGGACCGTCGTCGCCGACGCCTACACCGAGGCCATGCGGACGTTCCGGGTGCCGCTCGACGTGCAGACCCGCGTCGAGGATCAGGTGTTCGCCGACACCCAGGTGTCGATCGAGGCGCGCGCCCGAACGCTCCCCCTCGACAGCCGGTTCGGACCGCTCCTGGAGCGCTGCCGCCGCACTCGCTCCGAGGAGAGCGGCGCCGGAAGCGGCTCTCCCTGAAGGCTCCCCGGCCTGCTTCGTGAAGCGTCCGAAGCAGGCCGGGGCAGCGCCTGATTCAGCGCTTGTCCTGGACCTTCGTTCGGTAGAGCCAGAGGACGACCGAGAGGGCGAGGACGCCGAGGGCGATGCCGAGTTCCTTGTAGCCGCCGTAGCCGGTGATCGAGAAGCCGGTGGCGCCGACGACGAGAACGACCAGCAGGAACGCGGCGAGCAGCCAGGCCAGCGGGACGAAGAAGCCGGGGAGGCGGATCGGGCGGGGCGCGTCCGGGCGGTCCTTGCGGAGCAGGGCGAAGCCGGAGATCGCCAGGACGTGGGTGAGGATGTAGCCGAGGTTGCCGGTCACGATGATCGCCAGCGGGGTCTTCAGGACGAGCAGCACGAACGCGTTGATCACCAGGGCGACGAGCAGCGCGCGCGCCGGGACGCCCCGCTTGGTGAGCTTGCCGACCTGCTTGAGCGTCGTGCCCTCGGTGCCCATGTTGTAGAGGACCCGGGAGCCGTCCGCCAGGCCGGTGATCATGATGAGCAGCAGCGAGGCGATGAGGAAGACGACCATGAGGTCGGCCGCGCCGCCGATGAGCTTCTGGAACGCCCCGACGTAGAACGTGGTCGGCTCCGCGCCGATCTTCTGCTCGCCCACGTAGCCGGACAGGGACAGCGGCAGCAGGACGAAGACGCCGAGGGAGAACAGGACGCCGGCGCGCAGCGCGCGGGAGGTGTCCCGGACGGTGTCCTTGTACTCGGGGGCGAACGTCGCGCAGACCTCGACGCCGAAGGACGTCCAGGCCATGACGTACAGCCAGACGAGCGCCTCGCGCAGACCGCCCATGCCGTGCAGGTTCCAGTGCAGGCCGGACGCGTGCCAGTCGCCGGTCACGAACGGCCCGACGATGAACACCGCGAGCGGGATCAGCAGGACGCCGCCCGTCACGTACACGACCCACATGGCGGCGTGCAGGCCGACCATCGCGGCGCAGAACAGCAGGAAGATCACGCCCAGGCCGACGAGGATCGGGAAGGTCAGCTCGACCGGGCCGAGCGTCCACTTCCAGTCCTGGTCGGGGAACCACTGGGCCTGGACGAGCGAGCCGATGATCCCCGCGTAGACCGAGAGGGCCGTGGTCCAGGGGAACCAGTAGCCGATGCTGGCGATGGGCCCGACGACGGGCGCGCGGCTGCGCCACCCCTCGGCCGCGTAGTGCGCGATGCCGCCGGACGACTCGGGGAACATCGCGGCGAGCTCGGTGTAGATCCAGTTGGTCGCGGTGGCGAGCACCATCGACAGCGCCCAGATCGCCATGGCGCCCCAGGCGCCGAGGCCGCCGATGGACGCGCCGAGCGAGGCGATCAGTGCCGCGGGCATGGTCAGGGACATCGCGAACCCGTCCCACCAGCGCATCTTCTTCTGCAGCGCGGGCGGGTCGGTCGCCACGGTCTCGGGGTGTGCCGTCATGCGGGGTCCTTGCGTCGGGGTGGTGTGAGCGGTGCCACTCGTTATAGATCCGACAAAAGAAGCCCGTCAAGACTGAAGATTCCGCACAAGATCAAGTTCAGAGATGTTGGATCGTGAGTCTTGACAGGAATCTTCTGCTGATTGCAGGGTGGGAGGCCACCCCGAGCAGGAAGGGTCATCCCATGACGACCACCAGCAGCTTCTTCGTCGACGGCGCCTACGTGTCCGGCCAGGGCACCGGGATCGTCGAGGTGATCAGCCCCGCCACCGGCGAGCGCGCGGGCGCGATCCCCGAGGCCACCGCCGCCGACGTGGACGCCGCGGTGGCCGCCGCACGCGCCGCGCAGCCCGCCTGGGCCGCCACCAACGTCTGGGAACGCGCCGCCCTCTGTCACCGGATCGGCGACGAGCTGGCCAAGCGCGTGGACGAGCTGGCCCGCCTCCAGACCCTGGAGCAGGGCAAGCCCCTCGCCGAGTCGGTCGCCGACATCGAGGAGGCCGCCAAGCTCTTCCACCTGCACGCCGAGGACGCCGTCCGGCTGCACGGCGAGACGCTGCCGTCCACCGACTCGTCCAAGCGGATGTTCACCTACCACCGGCCCGTCGGCACCTGGGGCATCATCACGCCCTGGAACTTCCCGCTGCTGATGCTCGCCGAGTTCGTCGCGCCCGGCCTCGCCACCGGCAACGCGCACGTCGTCAAGCCGCCGGAGAACACCCCGCTGACCGTCCTCGCGGCGATGGAGGCGTTCATCGCGGCGGGCGTCCCGGCCGGGCTGGTCAACGTCGTCCCGGGCGGGGGCGCCACCGGCGAGGCCCTGGTCACGCACGCCGGGATCGACGCGATCGGGTTCATCGGATCGTCCGCCACGGGGGCGCGGATCCAGAAGATGGCCGGGCTGAAGCGCTCGGTCATGGAGTGCTCGGGCAACGGCCCGGTCGTCGTCCTCGCCGACGCCGACCTCGCCGCGGCCGCCCGCGCCGCCGTCGACGGCGCCTACCTGTGCGCGGGCCAGGTCTGCTGCGCCACCGAGCGCGTCATCGTCCACGCCGACGTGCACGACGCGTTCGTCGCCGAGGTGCTGCGCGCCGCCGAGACGGTCGTCCTCGGCGACCCGTTCGACGCCGCCGTCAACCTCGGCCCGCTGAACAACGAGGGCGTCGCCGCGAAGATGGACCGGCACATGGCCGACGCCCGCGAGCGCGGCGCGAAGATCCTCCTCGGCGGGGCCCGCCGTGCCGACGCCCCGACCGGCCTGTACTACGAGTTCACCGTCGTGGACGAGGTCCCCGAGGACAGCCTGCTGTCCCGCGAGGAGTCCTTCGGCCCGGTCGTCCCGATCATCACCGGACGCGACGACGACGACCTGCTGCGCATCGCCAACGACGACGCGCTCGGCCTCCAGGGCGCGGTCTTCACCAAGGACATGACCAAGGCGTTCCGCTTCATGGAGGAGATGGCCGTCGGCCAGGTCATCGTCAACGACTCCAACTCCTGGTGGGACGTCAACATGCCGTTCGGCGGCGCGGGCGGCCGCGGCACCGGCTGGGGACGCATCGGCGGCAAGTGGACGCTGCTCGACATGACCGACACCCGGACCGGCGTCATCTCCCTCTGACCCCGTCCCCGCCACGGGCCCCGGACGGGCGGGGACGGGCTCCCCGCCCGTCCGGGGTCCGGCTCCGTCCCCCTCGTCCGGGGTCCGGCTCCATCCCCCTCGTCCGGGGCCGGGGCCCGTCCTGCTCGTCCGCCCGCGAAGGATTCGCATGAGCCACCGCTCCCACCTGGCCCGCACGGCCGCCGTCCCGTTCTGGCTCGACCGGGACCGCCCCGCGCCGCTCCCCCGCCTGACGTCCGACACCCGCTGCGACCTGGCGGTCGTCGGCGGCGGCTACACCGGCCTGTGGACGGCCCTGCTCGCCAAGCGCCGCCGTCCCGACCTGGACGTCCTGGTCGTCGAGCAGGAGACCTGCGGGCACGCCGCGTCCGGGCGCAACGGCGGGTTCTGCTCGCCGAGCATCACGCACGGCCTGGCGAACGGCGCGGAGCGGTGGCCCGCGGAGATCGGCGAGCTCCAGCGGCTCGGCCTCGCGAACTTCGACGCGATGGAACGCGACATCGACGCCCTCGGCATCGACTGCGACTTCCGCCGCGCGGGCAAGGTCGCGCTCGCCGCGACGCCCTGGCAGGAGGACGGCCTGCGCTCCGCCGCCGCGCTCGCCGCGAAACACGGCGAACGCGCCACCCTCCTCGAAGGCTCCGACCTGCGCGAACACGTCGACTCGCCGCTCTGGTCCGTCGGCCTGATGGTGCACGACTACGCGACGCTCGACCCGGCCCGCCTCGTCTGGGGCCTGCGGGACGCGTGCCTGCGCGCGGGCGTCCGCATCGCCGAGCGGACCGAGGTCACCGAGCTGGTCACCCCGCGCCGGGGACGCGTCCGGCTCGTCACCCCCTACGCCGAGGTGTCGGCCGTCCAGGTCGCGCTCGCCACGAACGTCTACCGCCCGCTGCTGCGCCGCCTCGCGCTGAGCTGGATCCCGGTCTACGACTACGCCCTGGTCACCGAGCCGCTGACCCGCGACCGGCTCGCCGGGATCGGCTGGACGGGCGACCACGGCCTGTCCGACGCGGGGAACCAGTTCCACTACTTCCGCAAGACCCCGGACGACCGGATCCTCTGGGGCGGCTACGACGCGATCTACCACTGGGGCAACCGCGTCGACGAGGCGCTGACGCAGCGTCCGGAGACGTTCGAGAAGCTCGCCGCGCAGTTCGCCGAGGCGTTCCCGTCGCTCGCGGACGTCCCGTTCAGCCACGCCTGGGGCGGCGTGATCGACTCGACGACCCGGTTCTGCATGTTCGCCGGGACCGCGTCCGGCGGGCGGATCGGCTACGCGCTCGGCTTCACCGGCCTCGGCGTCTCCGCCACCCGGTACGGCGCGGAGGTCATGCTCGACCTGCTCGCCGGACGTGACACCGAACGCACCCGGCCCGCGATGATCCGCCGCCCGCCCGTCCCGTTCCCGCCCGAACCCGTCCGCTACCTGGGCGTCCAGGCGACCCGCCTGTCCCTGAACCACGAGGACCGCACCGGCCGCCGCAACGCCTGGCTGCGCCTGCTGGACGGACTCGGCCTCGGCTTCGACTCCTGACCCGGCATCATGGGTCCGCCCGGACCCTCCACGGCAGAAACGGACATCCCGGATGAGCACGGCTTCCCTGGACGACATCGACCGCCGGATCATCGCGATCCTCCAGGCCGACGGCCGACGTCCCTACGCGCAGATCGCCGAGGAGCTGGGCATCCCGGCGTCCTCGGTCCGGTACCGGGTGCAGCGCCTGGAGGAGTCCGGCGTGCTGCAGGTCGTCGGCATCGCCAACCCCCTGAACATCGGCTTCGACCGGCTCGCGATGATCGGCATCAAGGTCGCGGCCGGCGCCGCCCCGCGCGTCTGCCGCGCCCTGCGCGACCTGCCCGAGACGTCCTACGTGATCATGACGGCGGGCGGCTACGACGTGATGGCCGAGGTCATCTGCCGCGACACCGGCCACTTCACCGACCTGATGAACCACCGCCTCCACCAGATCGACGGCGTCGTCTCCACCGAGTCCTTCTTCGTCCTGGAGGTCCACAAGCTCGCCTACGGCTGGGGCGTCCCCGCCGTCGAGGCCGTCCTGAACGCCCCCGAACCTCCCCCGGGGTCCGGTCTCGACCAACGCTGACCGAGGCAGGCGCTGACCTGGGCAGGCGCTGACGGGGACAGGCGCTGACCGGGGCAGGCCAAGGGCCGCGAAAACCGCGGCCCTCTCCCGGGCGTCCCACGGGTGTGGACGATCTGACCGCTCCCGAGCAACGCGTCTGGGACGCCTTCCCCGACTCCCTACCGGTCGACCTCGCCGGAGAACCCGTCCGCGCCGAGGTCCTCGCCGCCCTCGCCCTCAGCACCCGCCCCGGCACCCTGGGCCGCACGCCCGCCGTGCGCCTCTTCAACGCCCGGATCACCGGACTCCTCGACCTGTCCCTGGCGACCGTCCCGCACCCCCTCATCCTGGTCGGCTGCGCCTTCGAACACCCCCCGGTCCTGGACGGCGCCCGCCTCCCCACCCTCACCCTCGCCCGCACCCGCCTCCCCGCCCTCCAGGCCGTCGGCACCCAGATCACCGGCGGCCTCAGCCTTCGCGGATCCCACGTCGAAGGCCCGGTCCGCCTGAACGTCGCCAAGGTCGGCGGCATCCTGGACCTCTCCAGCGCCCGCCTCGCCGCCCCCGGCGGCGTCGCGTTCGACGGCGACGGCCTGACCGCCGAGGACGGCCTGTTCGCCCACCGCATGGAGGCGTCCGGCGAGTTCCGCCTCCAGGACGCCCGCATCGGCCGCCGCTGCGACCTCACCGGCGCCCGCCTCTCCAACCCCGGCCACGACGCCCTCCACGCCGACGCCCTCAAGGTCGACGGCATCCTCGAGATGTCCTCCGTCACCACCGAGGGCCGCCTCTCGATCCGCGGCGCCACCCTGACCGGCGCCCTCCTCATGGAGGGCGCGACGCTGTCCAACCCCGGGGCCTCGGCCCTCTACGCCGTCCAGAGCGAGATCGGCGAGAGCGCGCGCCTGTGCGACGGCTTCTCGGCGGACGGCGAGCTGACGTTCGGCGGGATGCGCGTGAAGGGCAACCTCTTCCTGCGCGGCGCCCGCCTCTCCAACCCCGGACGCGTCGCGCTGTCCCTGCCCGGCGCGACACTGAACGGCCCCCTGATGCTGGAGGAGGCCAGGGTGACCGGCGAGATCCACATGATCGACGCCGGCGTCCGGGGCGGCATCACCTTCCAGAACGCGCACGTCTCCAACCCGGAGGGCGCCGCCCTCAGCGCCGCGCGCGTCAAGGCGGACGGCGCCGTCGACTGCTGCAAGGGCTTCACGGCAACGGGACGCGTCTCGTTCACCTCGGCCGAGATCGCCCGAGACCTGTGCTTCGACGGAGCGCGCATCGAAGGCGACCTCGAACTCAAGCGGTCACGCTCCGGCATCCTGCGCCTGGGCCGGACGACGACGATCCTCGGCAAGGCCGACCTCCGGCACGCCTCGACCGGCGTCCTCGCGGACTTCCCCACCGCCTGGCCCGATTCGGTGCGCCTGGACGGCTTCGCCTACGAGTCCCTGCACCGCCCAACACCCGTGGCCGACCGCCTACAGCTGCTCACACGCGACACCGACGGCTACATACCGCAGCCCTACGAACACCTGGCCGCCCTCTACCAGCGAACGGGCCACGACGCCGCGGCACGAAACGTCCTGCTAGCGAAACAGCGCCGCCGCCGCAGCGGGCAACAGCTTCCCCTGCAGATCTGGGGCTACCTCCAAGACTGGACGGTCGGCTACGGCTACCGACCCCAACGCGCCGCCACATGGCTGATCGCCCTGCTGGCCCTCGGAACGGTCGTGTTCGCCGGACATCACCCGCCACCCCTCAAGAAGGACGAGGCACCGGAGTTCAACCCGTTCCTCTACGCCCTGGACCTGCTCGTCCCCATCGTGAGCTTCGGCCAGGACGGCTTCGCCCCACGCGGCGGCTACCAGTGGCTCGCCGCCGCCCTCACGGCCTCCGGCTGGATCCTCGCCACCACCATCATCGCCGGCGCCTCCCGCGTCCTCTCCCGCCAGTAGCCGCTACCGGAGGATGCTCTCCACGAGCCTCCAGACATCAGTGAAGGGGTTCAACCGCGGGTCCCGCTCACCCCCGTGCAGCTTCCTGGCGCGATCACACGCGTCGTCCACGCCCTTCCTGAAGTCGGCGAACCTGGTCCTCGCCTCGCTCCAGCCGGGGCAGGTGACCGCGAGTGCCTTCTTCGCCTGCTCGGCAGAGGCGAAAGGGGACGCGCAATCCTTCAGGTGCAGGAGCAGCCACGTTTCGAAACTCGGCGCTGAAAGCGCGAGGTCGACACGGGCCTCCGATGCCGCGGTTTGGATCCGCTCGATCAGATCGCCGTCCAGTTCCGTGTCGAGAACACACCAGACCTCGTCGTATTCGTCGACACACCTGCGGACGGCCTCCCGGACCACTTCCACATGACTTCCGCCCGGCGCGTCCACGGCGAGCTCCGGACCCAGACGTGTGCGCATTCCGGTGAAGTAGAGCTTCTCCGTCTTACCTTCACAGAGGATCAGGTAACTACGGCGCTCGTCCTTCGAACCGCTTGGACGACGGCGCAGGTCCGTGGTCCTGGACACGGGATCGTTCTCTCGCCTGGATCCGCTGGGCTTCGGAACTCTTGGAGACATTGGGGGGGTCCTCACGGGCTGCGAGGGCGGCGACGAAGAGTTCGTCGTTCACGACAGGCACCGCACCGTATCGCCCCGCGAGGTAACGCCGCTCTCGGTTCTCGTCCTTCCGCGGCCTGAACTCGGACAGCGGGAAGAGTTCCGTCTCCCCCGAATCGTCTTTCTGAGTGAACCAGATCTGGTCGCGATGGAGCACTTCCGCTCCCTGGATCCGTCCCAGAAGTGAGGCGTCGTGGCTGGTGAAGACGAGCTGGGCACCCCGGGGGTTGGTCTCAGGATCCTGGAAGAGCCTGATCAACTGGGCGCTCAGGAACGGATGCAGGCTCGCGTCCAGCTCGTCCACCATGAGCAGGGTGCCCCGGTCGAGGGAGGCGAACGCCGGGAGACTCAGGTCGAGCAGCGCCTTTGTTCCGGCCGACTCCTCATCCACGCTCAGCGAGAAGGTCCCGTCCTCACTCCGGTGGCGGAGGCTCAGGACGCGGCGCCTCTCCTTACTCAGCCCTCCCTGCACCCCCGCCTCCAAGCGAGCCATACGCGCCTGGTACTCGCCATCCCCCTCTTCGAGGATCTCCGCTTGTTCGATGCCCGTATCCGCCGCACGAAGGAGAACGGAGAGCCGGTCGAGATATCCGGCTCGCCGTAGCACCCGCTCCTGGAACAGGCGGTAACGGCGGATGCCCCCAGTGGACTGGTCGCGGAAGTCGGTAAGGGCGAACCAGTCATAGACCGGCCGGACGGACTCCTGCCGCGCCCTCGCGGCCACCGAGATGAACAGCACGTTCGGCTCGGTGAACTGCTCGATGTCCTTCAGGCTCTGGGGCGTCTTCTCGCCGTACCGATAGTCCGCCCGCCGCCTGTGGAACAGCGTGCGCTCACGTCCGCGCGGATAGCTGTACATCCATTCTTCGACCACGCCGCCGTCGTCCACGGAGAACCCGTACGTGAAGTGGTCGCCGTCGATCGACAGGTCGGTCACATAACTGGACGGACTGCCGTCCGCTCCGGCGAACGGGTAGCGGCGCACCCCCTCGTCGGGCTCGCTCTCACGAAACGAGCCGATCACCATCGCCTGGGCGAACCGGAAGGCATCGAACACGTTCGACTTTCCGGAGGCGTTGGGCCCGAAGATGCCGACCACCGGGAGCGCCGGCCGGGGGGTCGCGTCCGGAAGGTCCGAAGCGTAGGACGGAGTGAGCAGCAGCTGTTGCTCACTCCGGATCGATCTGTGGTTAGCCGCGCGGAAACTCAGCAGCATCGCTTCTCTAACCTCCCCCTACTTCGGGCTTCCCCCTCAAGCCTGCCGAAAACCCACGCGGGGCGCTAGGCACTCTATGTAATCACATAAATCGCCAGCGTGACCGCGCGTCTTGACGCCGGTCAGGGGACGCGGGCTACAGCGCCGTGCATGGAGACCTGCTTGACGGTCGGGGCGTGGTCGTCGCGGGCGGGGTCCGGACGCCAGTCGATGACCGAGCCGACGCCGGGGGCGAGGAGGTCGAGGCCGTCGAAGAAGCGGGCGACCTCGTCGGCGGAGCGGTTGCGGAAGGGGATGCCGCTGCGCTGGTTCGCCTCGTCCACGGCGGCGCGTTCCTCGGGGGTGAGGTGGTCCTGGGTGGCGTTGGTGATGACGACGAAGCTGCCCGGGGCGAGGGCGTCGACGAGGGTGCGGACGGTGCCGTACGCGTCGTCCTCGTCGGTGAGGAAGTGGGTGATGGCGACCAGCATCAGCGCGACCGGCTCGGTCAGGTCGAGGGTCTTGTGCAGGGCCGGGTCGGCGAGGATGCGCCGGGGTTCGCGCAGGTCGGAGTCCAGGTAGGCGGTCGCGCCCTCGGGCGAGCTGGTCAGCAGGGCGCGCGCGTGCACGAGGACGATCGGGTCGTTGTCGACGTAGACGATGCGGCTCGCCGGGTCGATCTCCTGGGCGATCTCGTGGACGTTGCCCGCGGACGGCAGGCCGGTGCCGACGTCCAGGAACTGCCGGATGCCCTCCTCCTCCGCGAGGTACCGGACGGCGCGCTGCATGAACCGGCGGTTCTCGATCGCGGCGTGCCGGATCGTCGGGAAGCCGGACGCGACGGCCTCGCCGGAGACGCGGTCGGCCTGGAAGTTGTCCTTGCCGCCGAGCCAGTAGTTGTAGCGACGGGCCGGATGCGGCTTGCTGGGGTCGATCCCACGGGGGGCGCGCTCGGCGCTCACGGTGCACCTCGTTTTCGAGCGGGTCGATGCGTGATCAATTGTGCCGGACGTCACCGGGTTCACGCGTTTCGGGGTGGATCGCCGGGACTTTTCCAGCCATGATCGTCTCACTCTTCGGTCGCGACGACGCGGAAGGCCCTTCCCCATGAGTGTCCGTTACAGCCCGTTCGACTTCGATGTCCAGAAGGACCCGTACCCGGTGTACGAGCGCCTGCGCGAGGAAGCCCCGGTCCACCGGAACGACGAGGACGACATCTGGGTCCTGTCCAGGCACGAGGACGTCGAGGCGGCGCTGCGCGACTCGGCGCGTTTCTCCAGCGTGAACGGGCTGCGGATCGAGCCCGCGTTCTGGGGTCCGGACGCGGAGCGGTTCTTCTCGTTCGTCGCGATGGACCCGCCCAAGCACACCCGGATGCGCGGCCTGGTGTCCCGCGCGTTCACGGCCCGGCGGATCGCCGCGCTCGAGCCGCGCCTGCGCGAGATCGCGCGCGGCCACCTCGCGCCACTGCTGGAGGCCGGCGAGTTCGACCTGATGACCGACTTCGCCGCCCGGTTCCCGACCGACGTGATCTCCGAGCTGGTCGGCGTCCCCGAGGCCGACCGGGACCGGGTCCGCGACCTCGGCTCGGCGATCATGCACCGGCCGGAGGACGTCCCCGGCCCGGTGACCGACCTGCCGCCGGAGGCGCTGCAGGCGATCGGCGAGCTCGTCGGCTACTACACGCAGCTGACGATCGAGCGCGCCGGGGAGCGCCGCGACGACCTGCTGTCCGGCCTGCTGGACGTCGGCGAGGGCGAGGACCGGCTGACCCCCGAGGAGATCGTCGGGGTGCTGATCCTGCTGGTCGGGGCCGGGATCGAGACGTCCATGCTGCTGATCGGCAACTGCTGGCACGCCGCCTGGACGCACCCGGACGCCCGCGCCGCGGCGCTGCGCGGCGGCCGCGTGAACGCGTGGATCGAGGAGACCCTGCGGTACGACCCGTCCACGCAGGCGCTGGCGCGGACCGCGACCGAGGACGTCGAGCTGCACGGCGTCACCGTCCCGAAGGACGGCCGCGTACTGGCCCTGCTGGGCTCGGCGAACCGCGACCCGCGCGTCTTCAAGGACCCGGAGACCTTCGACCTCGACCGCGACACCGGGCGGGCGCTGTCGTTCGGCATCGGCCGCCACCACTGCCTGGGCTCGGCGCTCGGACGGCTGGAGGCGCGCATCGCGCTGTCGGAGATCGCGTCCGCCGTCGCCGACTTCGAGGTGGACGAGGCGGGCGTGAAGCGCATCTACTCGTCCAACGACCGCGGTTTCGTGGCGCTCCCGACCCGGATCACCGCCCGCCACTGACCCGGGCCGGACGGCCTCAGTGGTCGGGGTGCAGCGCGCCGCCGATGTAGGACGCGGCGAGCAGCGTGAAGATGTACGCCTGAAGGACCTGGACGAAGATCTCGAAGGCGGTCAGGACCACCGACATCAGCACCCCGACCACGCCCAGCCCGAGGCCCGCGACCGTGGGCCGTTCCAGGAGGAACCACCACGCCACGGTCGCGAAGAAGGCCAGCAGGATGTGCCCGGCGAACATGTTCGCGAACAGCCGCACCGACTGCGTGAACGGCCGCAGGACCAGGTGCTGGAGCAGTTCGATCGGCGCGTAGAACACGTACACCCAGACGGGCAGGCCGGGCGGGAACATGATGTTCCGGAGGTATCCGGCGAGCCCCTGCTCGCGGACGCTGATAACCAGGTAGAGCGCGTAGCAGAGCAGCGCGAGCAGCAGCGGCATCGCGAAGTGCGAGGTCGCGGGCAGTTGCAGGACGGGCACGTCCCCCATGAGGTTCATGGCGAGGACGAACAGGAACAGCGGCAGCAGGAACGGCATCCACCGGTCGCCGTCCGCGCCGATCATCGGCCGCGCGATCTGGTCGCGGACGAACAGGTGGCCGACCTCCCCGAGGTTCTGGACCCCGCGCGGGACGAGCGCCGGGCGCCCGAACGCGCGCCAGGAGAAGACGATCACCGCCACGGCCGAGAGCACGATCAGCAGCACCGGCTTGGTGATCCAGTCGGGCAGCACACCCGGCCAGAGCGGCCCCCACTGGAACAGCTCCCCGCCGGGGGCGTGGAACTCGTCGGCTGCGATCCGCGGGATCGGTGCGGACGGTGCGGTCGGCATGCGGCGGCCCTCCCGAGCATGATGATACGCCTGTACCACTTAGAAATGGTACAGGCGTATCACTAACGCCGGAACAGCCGGTCCAGGTGGTAGACGAGGATCGCGCGGGCCTCCGCGCCGTCCCGGTGCCCGGCCATCACGCCGGAGCCGAGCCCCTGCGCCATCGTGAACAGCCCGGCGGCCGTGGTCAGCGCGTCCAGGCCGGGGTCGATCTCGCCGGCCTCCTGCGCGCGCGTGATGTGCTCGGCGAGGAAACGGTCCGTCGCGCTGTGGTGCGGCGACCCGACCCGCTCGGCGAAGCCGGGATCGTCCAGGACGAGGAGGAAGAAGGCGTTGTAGGTGCGCCAGAGCCGCCGGCCCTCGTCGTCCAGGGGCATGACCGCGGTGAGCGCGCCCTCCAGGACCGCGCGCGGCGGCGGCGGGGACGCGCCGCCGCTCTCCTCGGCGATCCGCGAGACCATCCGCGCCGACATCTGCTCCCCCAGGAACGGCACCGCGCCGAGGAGCAGCTCCAGCTTGCTCTCGAAGTAGTACTGGACGAGCCGGACCGACACCCCCGCCTCGGCCGCGACCTCGCGCATCGTGGCCGCCTGGAGCCCGCGCGCGCCCGCGATCCGCAGCAGCGCCCCGGCGATCTGCCTGCGCCGCTGCTCGTGATCGACCTTCTTCGGCACCGCGCCACGCCCTCCGTCCCCCGGGAATACGACCCGGCCAGGGTACGGCCGGGTCGGGTACGGTCGGCGGCATGTCCGCGTCAAGCACGAGTCCGCGCTCCCCCCGGCAACCGCGCCTTCCGCGCCTCCCGCGCCTTCCGCGTCTTCCCCAGGGGCTCGTCCCCGCCGGGCGCGACGACGCCGAACTCGTCCACGACGCCAAGTTCCTGACCCTGGACTACGGCGCGCTCGACCTGGTCACCCCCGGGGAGGACCCGGAGGACGTCACGTTCGAGCGCTGCCGCTTCACCGACACGCGGCTCGCCGGGCTCACCCTGCACCGCGCGGGCTTCGCCGACGTCGCGTTCCGCGGCTGCGACCTGGCCAACCTGCGGCTGTTCGACTCCCGCTTCTTCAACACCGCGGTCACCACCTGCCGGATGACCGGCACGCAGTTCACCGAGTCGGGCCTGCGCGACGTGACGTTCGAGGGCTGCCGCGCCGACCTGTCCGGATTCCGCTTCGCGGTGCTCCGGAACGTGGTGTTCCGCGACTGCAACCTCACCGAGGCGAACTTCCAGAACGCCGAGCTGCGCGACGTCCGGTTCGAGGACTGCGCGCTGGTCGCGGCCCAGTTCAGCCAGGCGTCCGTGCGGGACGTCCGGTTCGACGGGTGCGACCTGTCCGGCCTCGGCGGCGTGGACGGCCTGGACGGCGCGACGGTCGGGCCGTCCGACGCGCGCTCGCTACTGCCGTCCTTCGCCACCGCGCTGGGCGTCACGATCGACGACTGAGTTCCCCGGACCGGGACGGTCAGGACGGATCGGCGGCCTCGCGGACGACCAGGCGGCTCAGCCGGTGGCCGAGCTCCTCGTCGAGCGGGGCGTGCTCCAGCATGAGCCGGTACCAGAGCACGCCGTAGACGAGGTCCGTCAGCAGCTCGGGGTCGGCGTCCGGCGCGACCTCGCCGCGCGCGGCCGCGCGGTCGAGGATCGAGCGGAACACCTCGCGCCGCACGAGCAGGAAGCGCTCCCGGAACCGCGCCGCGAACCCCGGTTCGAGCAGCGCCTCGGCCATCAGCCCGACGAGGGCGGCGCGCTGCCCGCGCTGGCGGAAGGTCGGGGCGAGGAAGACGTCCAGGTCGGCGCCGAGCGACCCCTCGTCGGGGACGGCGACCGCCGCCTCCACCAGCCCGGCCATGGCCTCCAGCACGACCTCCGCCTTGGACGGCCACCAGCGGTAGACCGTCTGCTTCCCCACGCCCGCGCGGGCCGCGATGCCCTGCATGGTCAGCGCGGCGTACCCGCGCTCCTGGAGCTCGCCCATGGCCGCTTCGAGAATCGCCCGCCGGGCCGCCTCGCTGCGCGGACGGCCGGGGCCGCGTTGTCCGGTCATCCCGCCAATTTACAAGACGGTACGTCTCGTATAAAATCGAGACGTACCGTCTAGAAAAGGAAGTAAGCAGATGCGCGTCGTAGTCATGGGTGGCACGTCCGGAATCGGCCGCGCGGCGGCCGAGCGGCTCACCGCGCAGGGCGCCGAGGTGATCGTCACCGGGCGTGCCCCCGAGAAGCTCGCCGAGCTCAAGGCCACCGTTTCCGCCGCCGAGCAGGTCGACGGCACCGACGAGACCCAGGTGCGCGAGTTCTTCGAGCGGACCGGGGAGTTCGACCACCTGGTCCTCGCTTTCAGCCCCGGCGCGGACGCCCTGGGCCCGGTGGCCGAGGTCGGCGACGACGCCGTCCGGCGGATGTTCGAGGGCAAGCTTTTCGCGTACCTGTCGGCGATCCGGTTGTCGCAGGGCAAGGTCAAGGGTTCGATCACCATGCTGTCGGCCGCGTCCGCCCGCGCGGCGAACCCGGGCACGGCCGTGCTCGCGGCGGTGAACGGCGCGATCGAGCGGACCGTCCCGCCGCTCGCCGCCGAGCTCGCGCCCGTCCGCGTGAACGTCGTCGCCCCGGGCCTGATCGACACGCCCTGGTGGTCGTTCGTCCCGGAGGACCAGCGTGACGAGACGTTCGGCCGCTTCACCGGCGCGCTGCCGGTCCCGCGCCCCGGCCGTCCCGAGGAGGTCGCGGACGCGATCGCCTACCTGGTCACCGCCGACTACGTCACCGGAACGATCCTCCCGGTCGACGGCGGCAGCACCATTTCCTGACCCTCCGCCCCCGGCCCCGGAACGCCCTCGCGCGTCCCGGGGCCGACCCGCAAAATCGCTGGCCGCCGCCGCCGCGTCCGGCGTAGCCTGCGCGGTCGTGCTGATCAACGACGTGCAGGCGTTCCTGCGGACCATCCCCGACGACCAGCGGCTCCGGGTCGGGCCGTTCACCGCCAAGATCAACGCGGACGATCCCGACCTGCCGTTCAACTTCGCCGTCCCCGACGACGACGCGGACCCGACGGCGGACGAGATCGACGCCCTGATCAGGGCCTTCCGGGACCGGTCCCGCGTTCCCCGCCTCGAATACGTCCCGCGCGCCGCGCCGAGGGTCGAGGCCGCCCTCCTCGCCGCCGGGTTCACCCCCGAGGGCCGCTTCCCGCTGCTGGTCCGCCCGCCGTCCGAGGACGTGGACGCGCCGGTCGGCCCAGGCGTCGGCGTCGGCGTCGGCCTCGTCCCCGCGTCCGCGACGGACGACCTGTGGGCCGTCGCCCGGGTCACCAACGCCGCGTTCGGCGCGCCCCCGCCCGCCGAGCACGACCTCACGCGCCTGCGCCGCGTCCTCGCCGGGGACGGCCTGGTCGCCGCCGCCCGCGACACGACCTCGGGCGAGATCATCGGCGCGGGCATGCTCCTCGCCCCGAAGTCGGGCGTCGCCGAGGTCGCGGGCATCGCCACCGCCCCGTCCCACCGCCGCCGGGGCGTCGGGGGCGCCGTCACGGCCGCCCTCACCCGCGCGGGCGCACGAGCCGGAATCACCACCCTGTTCCTCACCCCGGCCGACGACCGGGCGGCCAGCGTCTACGCACGCGTCGGCTACCAGAAGCAGGGCGAGGCCCTCTTCATCTCGCTGCGCCCGTAGACGCCGGGGGCTACCAAGTAGCGGCCCCCTTGAAGCTCGTGGCGGCGGGGAGGTAGGCGAGGGCGGCGCGGGCGGCGGTGATGTCGTAGGTGCGGTGCTGGGCGAGGTGGCTGATGGCGTAGCGGGTCAGGTGGGGCGGGCGGGGGCTGCGCGCCAGAAGGTAGGTGCCCTCGGCGAGAGCGGCGAGGGCCTTGGCCGGACGGTGCGGAAGGTAGAGGGGGCGGGCCCGGACGCCTCGCTCGGCCAAGAGCGCGCGGAGCGCCGTGTCGAGGAGGACGGGCTCGGCGTCGGTGACGTTGTAGACGCCGGGCGGACCGGTCAGGGCCTGACGGCAGGCGTGGACGAGGTTGCCGATCGACGTGAGGCTGATCCGCTGACGGCCGGTGCCGACGGCGGGGAGGACAGGCCCCCGGACGGCCGACAGGACACGGGGCAGCAGCGTCGTGTCGCCCGGCCCGTAGACGGCGTGGGGACGCAGGACGACGGCGTCCGGGCGGCTCAGGACGAGGCGCTCGGCGGCGGCCTTGGACGCGCTGTACGCGTTGAGGTGCCGGACGGCGGGACCCGCGGACTCGGGGGTCATGACATGCGGGACGCGGGCGTCGTAGACGCTCGCCGTGCTGACATGGACGAACCGGGCGCCCGGCCAGGTCGCGAGGACGTTGCGGGTGCCGAGCAGGTTGACGGCGAACAGGTCGGAAGCGGGGCCCCAGTCGGTGACGCCGCCCGCGCAGTGGATCACGGCGTCGACGGGCGGCGGGGTTCCGAGGGGGCCGTGGGTGATGTCCCAGAAGCGGTGGCCGGGACGGCGTCCGAAGGTGAGGACGTCGTGGTCGGCGGCGGCGAGGGCGCGGGCGACGGCTCCGCCGACGAAGCCGGACGCGCCGGTGACGGCGATCCTCATCGGACGGCCTCGCGCGGCAGGACGGCCTCCCGCAGCCGGTCGCGGTCGAGCTTGCGGGTCCGGCCGGAGCGCGGCAGGGACGGCAGGACGACGATCCGGTCCGGCAGGGCGTCGTGGTCGATGAGCTGCGGGAGACGTCGCCGCAGCTCATCGGGGGTGGCGGTCCCGGTGACGGCGAGGACGACCTCCTCGTCGCCGGTCTCCGGGTCGGGGACGCCGACGATGGCGGCCTCGTCCACGCCGTCCAGGGTGGTGATCGCGGGTTCGTAGAGCCCCGGGTACAAGTTGAACTTGCCGCGGATGAGCATGTCCTTCTTGCGGCCGATGAGTACCAGCCGGTCACTTTCCCTGCGGACGAGGTCGCCCGTGGGGAGTTCGGTGAGCGGCGGTTCGCCGAGGTAGCCGCGGCACAGGTTCGGGCCGGAGAGCCAGAGTTCGCCGTCCGAAGCTACGCGCGTGTGCACGAGCGGGGTGCCGAGGTTGTCGCCACCACTGGTGTGGGCGAGTTTCTCCTGAGCGGACGCAATGGCGACAGGCAGGATCTCGGTCATCGCATACACGGAGAGCACCTCCGCATGCGGTGCGGCCTCGATCGCGCGCCTCAGCACACCGGCCGGAGCGGGCGCGGCACCCAGCAGGACGTAGCGCAAGGACTTGGGCAGCAACGGCTCGGCGTCCAAGACCTCGGCCAGGTGCACGGGGACGCAGAAGGTGTGCGTCGCGCCGCGTTCGCGGAGCTGCAGCGCGAACCGTTTCGGCGACGCGGACAGAGGCGGCATCGACCAGCGCGCCCCGGAGACCAGCGTCGGAAGCCCGAGCATCAGCTGGTCCGTGTGGACGACGTCGCCCGGCCCCAGAGGCAGCCGCTCGCGGAACAGGTCGAGCGCGGCGACGAGCGACGCCTGGGTGTGGACGACCGCCCGCGGCTTCGCCGTGGTCCCGGAGGTGAAGATGACGGCCGCGGGCGCGTCCGGATCGGGGTCCGCCTCGGGGCCGGGGTCGGACGCGTCGTGCCCGGTCAGGAGGCTGTGGAGGCTGAGCGAGTCGCGCGGGACGCCGGGCAGGCGGGGCCCGGTGTGGATGTGCCGGAGCGGAAGGTCCGCGAGGTCGGGCAGGAGGAGGCCGCGGCGGCGCGCCAGGGCGCGGACGGGCCGGAGGCGGCTCGCCGCGTACAGGACGGATTCGGCCGCCGACCAGCGCGGGGACGCGAGGCGGAGGCGGGCGGCGAACATCTCGGGGCCCGCACCGGGGTCGGCGAACACGACCACTCCCCCGGCGGCGACGACGCCGAGCGCCAGGACGAGGCTGTCCCGGGACGGCCGCACCGAGAACAGGACGCCGTCCCCCGCCCGCATGCCGTTCGCCCGCAGCCCGTGCCGGACGGCGAGGATCCGGTGGCGCAGCTCGCCGTAGGTCATCTCGGTCCCGTCGCCCGCGACGAGCGCGACGGCGGACGGGGTGCGCGCCGCCTGGTCCAGGAGGCGTCGGATCAGGGTCATCGGGCGTTCTCCTCACCGCGGCGGACGCGGAGGTGGCGGTAGGTCGGGATCAGGACGCCCCGGGCGGCGGTCCGGTGCGTGATCGTCAGGGGCCCGGCGGCCAGCAGCGCGCGGCCGACGGCCCGGGTCTCGGCCAGGGCGAGCGGGTAACCGAGGCAGAAGTGCGGACCCGCCCCGAACCAGAGTCGCCGCAGCTCAGGCGGCGTGGGCCGGCTCGGGTCGAACGGGCCGTACGCGCGGCAGCAGTTGGAGGTGGCGATGAGGACGCGGTCGCCGGGCCCCACGGCCACGTCCGCGATCCGGGTCTCGGCGTGGACGCTGCGCAGCATGACGGGCGTCGGCGTCGTCACGCGCATGGCCTCGTCGATCGCGCGGTCCAGGTCGGGGGCGTCCATCGTGCCGGTGTCGTGGAGGAGGGCGATGAGGCGCGGGACGAGGGTGGCGACGGTCTCGGTCCCGGTGAGGAAGAAGGCGCCGGCCGCGCCGCGCGCCTCGCTCTCGGTGAGGCCGAGGGTCCGCATGCGGCCCATCACGGTGGACGGCGAGCCCTCGGCGTACGCCTGCGCGGCGATGTCGCCGAGCGGGTTCAGGACGGCTCGTGCGCGCGCGATCTGCGACGGCGTGAGGCGCCGGGTCCGCAGGGAGATCATCGACACGATCCGCTCGCCCGCCTCGAAGAGGGCGCGGTAGTCGTGCTCGGACGCCGTCTCCAGTCCGATGACCCGGCTGATCACCGCGCCCGCCATCACGCGCATCAGCGCGACGACGTCGACCTCCTCGCCGCGCGCGAGCCGGTCCGACACGTCCCTGAGGGGAACGGCCAGGACGTCGTCCACCAGGGATTCGGCGTAGCCGGGCGCGAAGAGGCCGGTGAGGCGGCGGCGCAGCGCGCGGTGGGCGTCGCCCTCCATGTTGAGCAGCACGGACGGGCCGAGCACCGGCGTCCACAGCTCGCCGGGCGATCCCGGGCCGTCCTTGCGGAACGTCTCGCCGTCCATCAGGACGTCGCGGGCGTGGTGGGCGTCGTTCACCACGACCCCGACGCCCGGCACCCGGACGACGGGTCCGAGCCGCGCGAGCCCGCGGAGCAGCGGGTACGCCACCGGATGCGCCGCCAGGTACAGCCGCGTCTCCCAGTCGAACCGCGCGAAAGGCGATCCCACGTGCCTGCCTCCCTTCAGCGGATGTCGACGATCGGCGGACGGTAGCGGTGGTCGGCGTACCAGCCGAGGGTGCGGACCAGGCCGAACGCGCGGAGGCGGCGGACGGAGCCGTAGACGACGACGTCCGGGCGCAGGCCGTACCGGTCGGTCAGGTAGCGGACGCGGTTGACCAGGGCGCGGTCCTCGTGGACGTCCTCGATGCGGGTGCGCGGGAAGCCGCCGGAGCGTTCGTACAGGTCGGCGGTGATGGCGACGTTGCAGCCCGGCATCATCACGTACGGCCCGAGGAACAGCGGGTCCTGGTTGCCGGGACGGAACCGTCCGAAGAGGGCGGCGACCGAGATGACCGACGGCAGCAGCCGCCGCTCCCAGAACCTCAGCGGGAACTCGTCGGTGCGCGGGCGCAGAGGCCCGCTGACCATGTCGAGCCCGTCGTCGAAGGCGCGCTTCACGGCGGAGACCCAGCCCGGTCCGGGCAGGCAGTCGGCGTCGGTGCGGGCGACGTGCGTGGCCCCGGCGGAGATCGCGTGCCGGACGCCGGTGTCGGCGGCGGCGCCGGTGCCCTTCTCCGGCTCGTGGACGATCCGGATGCCGGGCTTGGGATGCGCGGCGGCGAAGTCCCGGACGACCTCGGCCGTCCGGTCGGTGCTCGCGTTGTCGACGACGACCACGGTGAACCCGGGGTCGGTCTGCTCGGCGAGGCGGCGGAGCGTCGCGCCGATCGAGCGCTCCTCGTTGTAGGCGGGGACGACGACCCAGAGGTCCATCACAGCTCCATGAAGGTCACGCCGAGGCTGACGCCGCCCGCCAGCCCGATCATCGCGACCCGGTCGCCGGGGCCGCAGCGGCCGTCCCGCCAGGCGGCGGCGAGCTGCGCGGGCAGCGTCGCGGACGCCATGTTCCCGTGCTCCGGCAGCGTCACGACGAGCCGCTCCGCCGGGATCCCGAGGAGCGACCGCAGCACCTCCAGATAGGGGAGCGTCACCTGGTGGACGGCCACGACGGCGAAGTCGTCCCAGGTCAGGCCGGTCTTTTCCAGCGCGGTCAGGAAGATCTCGGGTCCGGCGGCCAGGAACGCGTCCTTCAGCCTCCGCCCGTCCCCGCTGAAGTACGTCGCGTCCGGGTCGCGCGGCCGCATGGACCCGCCGCCGGGCAGCGTCCCGATACCCCACGCGGACGACACGGCGGCGAAGTCGCGGTAGAAGATCCCGCGGCCGTCCGGGTCGGCCTCGACGAGGACGGCGGCGCCCGCGTCCGACAGCGTGTACCCGGCGAACGCGTCGACGAACTGGGCCCGGTCGCGGACCCGCCACCGGACGGCCCGGGACGGCGCCTCGCCCGTGCAGACCAGCGCCCGTTCGGCCTGGCCCGTCCGGATCAGCGCGTCCGCCGTCTGGAGCCCGTTGAGGAAGCTGTTGCAGGCGTTCTTGACGTCGAAGACCGGGCAGGTCGCGCCGAGCTTGGCGGCGACGATGTGCGCGGTGGCGGGTTCGACGAGGTCCTGCGAGGCGGACCCGAAGACCAGCAGGTCCAGGCTCGCCGGGTCCGCGCCGAGCCGCCGGGCGGCCTCGACCGCCAGGTCCGACGCCTGCTGGTCGGGCCGCATGACGTGCCGGGCGCGGATGCCGGTCATCCGCTCCACGATGGTCGGGTGCGGCCGGTGGCCCTCGATCCGCGCCTCCACGTCCGCGCTGGTCAGCACGGTCTCGGGCAGGTAGGCGGCGGCGCCGGCGATGCGCGCTCTGATCACGGTCGTCCCCCGGGTCTCTGGTCTGGGCGGTTCCCCTCCAGAGTCGCCCGCCGCCCGTGCCCTCACCAGGTGCTTCGTACGTGGTGAGGGTGTGCGGGGCACTCATCCCGGCCTGAGTACCTTCGCCCATACGGCGGCCCGTCCCGGTCGGAAGGATCAAGGTCGTGCTGACCAGAAACGAGGCCCGGCTGCTCTGGGCCGCCAATCCGTGGTTGTACGCCCTGATCTGCGCGTTCCGGCACGCCGGACCGGTGACGCGGGTGCCGCGCGTGGGCTGGGTGGTGACCGATCCCGTCCTCGCCCGGCGGGTGCTCAACGACCACGCGACGTTCACGATGGGCGGCGAGGGCGGCGTCGGGCACCTGTGGGCGCAGCTGTTCGGCCCGGAGATGGGACGGTTCTTCGACGGGCCGGCCCACACCGAGCTGCGCTCGTCCGTCCGGGACCTGTTCACCGAGGACGCCGCGCGGGCGCTGATCGCGCGGACGCAGGGCCCGCACCACGCGCGCCTCGCGGACGCCCTCGCCGGAGGCGCGACCGTCGACCTCGCCGACACGGCCCGCGTCCTGGCCGGGCGCATGGTCTGCGACCTGCTCGGACTCCCCCCGCAGGACTACCGCCGCCTGTTCACGCTCGGCGAGAACCTGGCGTCGCTCGCCCTGGGCACGACGTCGTCCACCCGGCTTCCCGCGCGCGTCCTGTCGGAGGCCCATGCCATCGTGGACGAGCTGACCGCCGCCGTCCCGTCCGCGTACCGCTCGTCCGGGCCGTCCACCCTGCTGGGCCGCTGCCGCATGCTCGGGCTCCCCGAGGAGGTGGCGCGCGGTCTCGCGACGCTGCTCGTCGTCGCGGGCACCGAGACGGGCGTGTCCGGGACGCTGCGCACGGTCGCGCTCCTGCACGACGCCCGCCAGCAGCGCCTGCTCCTGGACGAGCCGGGCCTGCTCCCGGACGCCGTCCGCGAGGGGCTGCGCGTCGCGACCCCGGCGCCGGTCATCGGCCGTCACGTGGCCCGCGACGTCCGGCTCACCCCGCACGCGCGCCTCTTCGCGGGCGAACGCGTTCTGCTGCTCACCCACCTGGCGAACAACGCGGCCGGGCCGTTCGACATCACGCGTCCCTACGTCCGCGAGACCCGGCAGCTGTGGTTCGGCGCGGGACGCCACCTGTGCCTCGGAGCGGCCATCGCCCGCGCCCAGGTCGCGGCGACCCTGCGGGCCCTCCACACGCCGGGCCGCCCCTACCGGATCGTCGGCCGCACGGAGGCGCGCCGCGCCCTCGTGCCCACCTACGCCAGACTCCTGGTCACCTCGGTTTGACCTTGACGCGGCGTCAAGGTCTTCCATGGACTCATGCGCATCGGAGAACTGGCCGGCATCGTCGGCGTGAGCACCCGGACCGTCCGCCACTACCACCGCACCGGGGTGCTGCCCGAGCCGACGCGGCGCGCGAACGGCTACCGCGAGTACGACCTGAGGGACGCGGTGGCGCTGGCCCGGGCCCGGCGGCTGGCCGGACTCGGGCTGTCGCTGGACGAGATCCGCGACGTGCTGGCAGTCGGCGGGAGCGGCACGGGAGGCGAGCTGAGGGAGATCCTCACCGGGCTGGACGCCGACCTCGCCGCGCAGCAGCGGGACATCGCCGAGCGCCGCGACCGCCTCGCCGAGCTCCTCGCCGACCCGGACCTCGGCCCCGACTCGGCGGTGTCGCCGCGGATGGCCGCGGTGCTGAACGTCCTCCCGGACGGGTCCGGCTCGCGGCCCGGCTCGCGGTTCGCCGAGTTCGACCGCGAGATGCTCACCCTCGTCGACGCCGTCGCCGGCGACGCGGACCGCGACCGCGTCGCCGCGATGCTGGAACCGCTCGCCGACGCCGAGGCGCAGGCGATGGCCGAGGCCCTCTACGCCCGCCTGGACGCCCTGGCAGACGCCGACGCGGACGACCCCCGCGTCGGCGAGCTCGCCCGCGACCTCGCCGCGCACGTCCCGGACGAGATGGCGGCGATGATGCGCGAGCAGCCGGGCGACGCGTCCTGGCTGGACGAGGTGCCCGGCGGCCTGAGCCCGGCGCAGGCGAGGGCGCTTCGGCTCATGATCGATCTCGTCCGGGTCAGGTGCCCGTGACCTGGCGGCAGCCGCCGTCGAAGACCGGCGGCTGCGACATGTCGTAGGGGTCCTCGGTCTGGGAGGTGCCGCCGCCGCCCGGGTCGCCGGGGTAGGTGGGGTGGATCCAGCCGTCGGTGGACATGCAGGGCGCGGGCGCGGCGCTACGTCCCATCTGGCTGATCCACACGCGCACGTCGCCGCCGTCGCGGGTCACCGTGAACGTGACCGACCGTCGCACCACGACCCGCTGCACAAGGTCGGCGCGCTGCGGCGGGTGGACGGCGTAGACGAAGTTGTGGTCGGTCCGCACGCTCAGGCCGTCCTTGGCCGCGGACGGCGTGACCGTGCCGTGGACCTTCACGGTCGGCGTCGCGGCCACGGCCGAGCCGGGCGCGAACGCGTTCGTCCAGACCCGCCGCGAGGACAGGCCCTTGGCCTGCTCGGGGTCGAGCGTGGCCGCGAGCGGCTTGACGTCACCGGCGTAGACGGTCGCCGGGTCGAGGTCGGCCGCGACGAGGATCCGCTTGATGCGCGCGTAGGCCGCCTCGACGTCCGTGCTGGTCAGACCGGCCATCGCCTGGGCGGCGGGCATGGCGATCCCGGCCTCGCCGTCCTGGTAGGCGGCGGCCGGGCTGCCCGCGAAGTAGTCGGACGGCGCGGGCGCCGGGCTCGCCAGGCGGAGCGTCGTCGAGGACGGCTTGGACGCGTCGTCCCGTCCGAGCCACCACATCCCGGTCGCGGCGGCGCCGAGCACCAGCACGACCCCTCCGACCAGCCCGGACGCCTTCAGGTAGCCCATCGTCTCGCCGCCGGACCGGCGCGGCGGTCGCGGGATCCGGAGGCGCGGGCGGCGGCGCCGCCGCGCGCGCTGGCGGGCGGACGGTTCGGAGATCGACGCGCCCGCGATGAAGTCGTCGTCGAAGGGCGGCAGTTCGTCCGGCATGAGGCCGATCGTTCCCCACCGGTCCGGGCGCCGCAAGGAGCGGCCCGCGCGCGCACGCCCTACCGGACAAAACTAGAACACGTTACAGTCTAAGTCCGAACGTCATTCCAGTGAGGAGTCGCGGATGGGCACCCCGGTGATCGTGGAGGCGGTCCGCACGCCGCTCGGCAAGCGGAACGGCTGGCTGGCCGGTCTCAAGGCGCAGGCCGTTCTCGCGCACGCGCTCAACGCGCTGCTCACGCGGGCCGGACTGGACGGCTCCGAAGTGGAACAGGTTTTCGCCGGATGCGTGACCCAGGCGGGCGAGCAGGGCGGGCATGTCGGACGCTACGCCTGGCTCTACTCCGGGCAGCCCTGGCAGGCGGGCGCCACGACGCTCGACGCGCAGTGCGGATCGTCGCAGCAGGCCGTCCACCTCGCGGCGGCGCAGGTCGCGGCCGGGGCCGTGGACGTCGCGATCGGCTGCGGCGTCGAGGTCATGAGCCGCTCGCCGCTCGGCAGCAACGTCCTGCCCGCCAAGCCGCGCCCGGACGACTGGTCGATCGACATGCCGCACCAGTTCGAGGCCGCCGAGCGGATCGCGAAGCGGCGCGGCCTCACCCGCGACGACGTGGACGCGTTCGGCGTCCGGTCGCAGCAGCTCGCCGCCAAGGCGTGGGCGGACGGGCGCTTCGAACGCGAGATCGCGCCCCTCGACGCGCCCGTCCTGGACGCCGAGGGCCGCCCGACCGGCGAGACCCGCACCGTCACCCGCGACCAGGGCCTCCGCGAGACGACCCGTGAGGGGCTCGCCAGGCTCAAGCCGGTCATGGGCGAGGACGCGCTGCACACCGCCGGGTCGTCCTCGCAGATCTCCGACGGCGCCGCCGCCGTCCTGGTGATGGACGAGGCGAAGGCGCGCGCGCTCGGGTTGCGTCCGCGCGCCCGCATCAGGACGCAGGCCCTCGTCGGCTCCGAGCCGTACTACCACCTGGACGGCCCGATCCAGTCGACGCGGCGCGTCCTCGACCGCAGCGGGATGTCGATGCGCGACATGGACGTCACCGAGATCAACGAGGCGTTCGCGAGCGTCGTCCTGTCCTGGGCGTCGGTGCACGAACCGGACATGGACACCGTCAACGTCAACGGCGGCGCGATCGCGCTCGGCCACCCCGTCGGCGCGACGGGCGCACGCCTGATCACCAGCGCGCTGCACGAGCTCGAACGCCGCGACGCCGGGACCGCGCTCGTCACCATGTGCTGCGGCGGCGCCCTCTCCACCGCCACGATCCTCGAACGCCTCTGACGTGCCCGCCCCTGACGTGCCCGCCTCTGACGGCCGCGAAGCCCCTGGCGGACGTCCGGACGCGGAGGACCTCGGCGGCGGCCTGTGGAGCGTCCCGGTGCCGATCCCGGGCAATCCGCTCGCGTACACGCTGGTCTACGCGCTGGAGAGCCCGCGCGGGCCCGTCCTCGTGGACGCGGGCTGGGAGCACGAGGACGCCTGGGACGCCCTGACCGCCGGTCTCGCCGCGTTCGGCATGGACGTCGCGGACGTCCACGGGGTGGTGGTCACGCACCACCACCCCGACCACGCGGGCCTCGCGGGCCGCGTGCGCGAGGCGTCCGGCGCGTGGATCGCGATGCACCGCGCGGACGCCGCGATCGTCCGCGCGTTCCGCGCGATGGTCGAGCGGGACGCGGAACGCGCCTGGATCGCCGACTCCCTCCGCCGCGCGGGCGCGGACGACGGCGACCTCGCCGAGCATCCGCGCCGCCGCCACATCGACCCGCCCGCGCAGCCGGACCGCGAGCTGGAGGACGGCGACCTCGTCGACCTCCCCGCCCGCCGACTCCGCGCGATCTGGACGCCCGGCCACTCCCCCGGCCACCTCTGCCTGCACCTGGAGGACGCCGGGCGCGTCTTCACGGGCGACCACGTCCTGCCCCGCATCACCCCGCACATCGGCCTCTACCCGTACGACCGCGCCGACACCGACCCGCTCGGCGACTTCCTGGCCTCCCTCGAACGCGTCGGCGACCTGCCCGCGGACGAGGTCCTCCCCGCCCACCAGTTCCGCTTCCGGGGGCTGGCCGCACGCGCCCGCGACATCGCCGCCCACCACGAGACCCGCCTCACCGAGCTCGCCGCGCTCCTCACCGGCGAACCGCGCACCCTCTGGCGCCTCACGGCCGCGCTCACCTGGCGCGAGCCCTGGCCCGCGATGGCCCTCCAGTCCCGCCAGATGGCCGCCGCCGAGGCCGCCGCGCACCTCCGCGTCCTCGAACGCCGGGGCCGCGCCCGCCGCGCCACCACCGACCCCCTCACCTACACGACCGCCTGAACGCCGGGCCGCCTGAAGGCGGGGCCGCAGGGCCGCCGGGGCCGCGGGGCCAAACGTGGCGCAGAGCACATATTGGTCTGCGGGCTAGACCCTTGATGAGACTCGAGTCTCATGTGAGAATCGCCCTAGGCCCAGCGAACCAAGCAAGGGCTTGGTCGGACGTGTGTGCACGCACGTCCTCGCAGGCCAGAGGTCATCGACGACTGCCCGCATCACGAACACCCCTCCGCGACCGCGACGGCGCGACCGGTCGCCGGCTCCTGCCCTCCACCCCGGCGAAGGATCTCTCCATGCCCTCTGAGACCGGCACGATCGACCTGCCCGCCATCGACGTCATCGACCCCGGCGTGTACGAGTCGGGCGGCATCCCGCACGAGCGCTTCCGGTGGCTGCGCGACCACGATCCGGTGCACTGGCACGCCGACCCGAACCCGGCGGTGGCCGGGTTCTGGGCCGTGACGCGGCACGAGGACGTCACGTGGGTGTCGCGCCACCCCGAGCTGTTCTCCTCGCACACCCGGACGGCGATGTTCGAGGAGTTCACCGACGACGAGATCGCCCTGTACGGGCAGATGATGCTGTTCCAGGACCCGCCGGACCACACCCGGCTGCGGTCCATGGTGAACAAGGGCTTCACGCCCCGGATGATCAAGAAGCTCGAGGGCCACATCCGGGACATCTGCAACGACCTGATCGACGCGGCCGCGCCGCTCGGCGAGTGCGACTTCGTCGAGAGGTTCGCCGCGCCGCTGCCGCTGGCGACGATCTGCGAGATCCTCGGCGCGCGGCCGGAGGACCGGGAGAAGGTCTTCCACTGGTCGAACACGCTGGTCGCGTTCAACGACCCGGAGTTCATCGGGGACAAGACCGAGTCGATCGCGTGCGCGGCCGAGTTCATGGACTGGGCGGCCGGGCTGCGGGAGCGGCGGCTGCGGGAGCCCGGCGACGACATCGCGACCAAGCTCGTCCAGCCGGACGCGGACGGCGGCACGCTGACGGTCGAGGAGTTCCAGCTGTTCGTCCTCATGCTGTCGATCGCGGGCAACGAGACCACGCGGACGGCGACGGCGGGCGGCATGCAGGCGCTGTTCGAGCACCCCGACCAGTGGGAGCGGCTGAAGGCGGACCCGGCGCTGCTGCCCACGGCGGTCGAGGAGATCGTCCGGTGGGTGAGCCCGATCAACCAGTTCCGGCGGACGGCGACGCAGGACACCGAGCTCGGCGGCACGCGGATCCGCGCCGGGGACAAGGTCGTCCTGTTCTACGGGTCGGCGAACCGGGACGAGCGGGTGTTCGAGGACCCGTTCCGCTTCGACATCGCCCGCGACCCGAACCCGCAGCTCGGGTTCGGCGGCGGCGGCCCGCACTTCTGCCTCGGGACGCACCTGGCCCGGATGAACCTGCGGATGGTCTTCGGGACGATCGCGGCCCGGATGCCGGACATCCGCCCGGCGGGCCCGGCGCGCCGGCTGCGGTCCAACTTCGTCAACGGGATCAAGGACATGCCCGTCCGGTTCACGCCGTCGGGCCGTTGAGGCACCCCCGGCGACCGCCGAAACCGAGCGAGATTCGGGCAGGGACGGGCGAACCCTGCGGACCCGTCCCTGCCTGGCCGTTCATGTGCTTTTCGAAACACTTTTGGACACAGTGCCCAATATTGAACTCTCCGGTAACGTGCGGAAGCTAAGGTCTAGTTCAGGACGACAGGCGTTCGAGATGCCGGTGCGGCAGACGGCCCCGGCGTCCACCCGACGGACAGGAGTGGCGCGTGGGCTGGGGCGGTCGTGACTGAGGCGGGGGCGGGGGCCGGGGAGCGGCCGCTGCGCGTGGCGCTGCTGTCCTACCGGAGCAAACCGCACTGCGGCGGCCAGGGCGTCTATCTGCGGCACCTGAGCCGGGAGCTGGTCGACCTCGGGCACTCGGTCGACATCCTGTCCGGCCAGCCCTACCCCGAGCTCGACCGCGACGAGATCGCCCTCTCCAAGATCCCCAGCCTGGACCTGTACCGGGACGAGGACCCGTTCCGCACCCCGGCGCGCGAGGAGTTCCGCGACTGGGTGGACGTGCTGGAGTTCGCGCACATGCGCACCGGCGGGTTCCCCGAGCCCCTGACCTTCAGCATCCGCGTGCTCCGCGAGCTCCGGCGCCGCCGCCGCGAGTTCGACGTCGCGCACGACAACCAGGTCCTCGGCCTCGGCAACCTCGGCATCACCCGCCTCGGCCTGCCGCTCGTCACGAGCATCCACCACCCCATCAGCGTCGACCGGCAGATCGAGCTGGACGCCGCCGAGGACTGGAAAGCCAAGCTCGGCAAGCGCCGCTGGTACGGGTTCGTGACCATGCAGTCGCAGGTCGCGCGGCGCATCGGCACCGTCCTCACGGTGTCGGAGTCGTCCAAGATCGACATCGTCCGGGACTTCAAGGTCGACCCGCGCGACATCGAGATCCTGCCGCTCGGCGTGGACACCTCGGTCTTCCACCCGCGCGGCCCGCTCACCGAGCGCGTCCCCGGCCGGATCGTCGCCATGGCCAGCGCGGACGCCCCGATCAAGGGCGTCGACGTGCTGCTGCGCGCGGTCGCCAAGCTCGCCACCGAGCGGGACGTCCACGTCGTCGTCGTGTCCCGCCCCACCAAGGACGGCCCGACCGAGCGGCTCGTCAAGGAGCTCGCGCTCGGCGACCGGGTCCGGTTCGTGTCCGGGATCAGCGACGACGAGCTCGGCGACCTGCTGGCGTCCGCCGAGATCGCCGTCGTCCCGTCCCGCTACGAGGGCTTCTCGCTGCCCGCCGTCGAGCACATGGCGTCCGGCACCCCGCTGGTCGCCAGCCGCGCGGGCGCGCTGCCCGAGGTGGTGGGCGACGCCGGGATCCTGGTCGAGCCCGGCGACGTCGAGGAACTCGCGGCCGTCCTGCGCCGCCTGCACGACTCCCCCGAGGAGCGGGCGAGGTGGAGCGAGGCGGGACTCGCCCGGGTGCGCGAGCGGTTCGCGTGGCGGGCGGTGGCGCAGGCCACCGTCGCCCACTACCGCGAGGCGATCACCCAGCACGAGTACCTGCGGAAGGCCGCGCGGAAGTAGCGGCGGCCCACGCGGCGGCGACGCCTGAGGCCCGGCCCATGCCGGCCGCCGCGCGGGTACGGAGGTGGGACCGCTCCCCTCGGGAGGTCCCCAGTACGGAAGGAGCACGACCCTGCTGACCGTGGATTTCGAGCGGTTCCGCGTCACCCCCGGAGAGCGCGTCCTCGACATGGGGTGCGGCGCCGGACGGCATGCCTTCGAGCTGTACCGCAGGGGTGCGCACGTCGTGGCCTTCGACCTCGACGCCGACGAGCTGGCGGGCGTCGAGACGATGTTCGGCGCGATGCGCCTGGAGGGCGAGGTCTCCGAGGACGCGTCCGCCGAGACCGTCCAGGGCGACGCGCTGACCATGCCCTTCCCCGACGACCACTTCGACAAGATCGTGGCGTCCGAGGTGCTGGAGCACATCCCCGACGACATGCGGGCGATGCGCGAGCTGCTGCGGGTGCTCAAGCCCGGCGGGCAGCTCGCCGTGACCGTCCCGTCCTGGCTGCCCGAGCGGCTGTGCTGGGCGCTGTCGGAGGACTACCACACCGCACCCGGCGGCCACGTGCGCATCTACACGCGCGCCGAGCTGGAGGCCAAGCTCAAGTCCACCGGCTTCCGGGTGGACGGCCACCACCACGCGCACGGCCTGCACGCCCCGTACTGGTGGATCAAGTGCGCGGTCGGCGTGAACAACGACGGCAACCCGCTGGCCAAGGCCTACCACCAGGTGCTCGTCTGGGACATCATGAAGCGCCCGCTCGCCACCCGGCTCGCCGAGAAGGCGCTGAACCCGGTCATCGGCAAGAGCGTCGTCGTCTACGTCACCAAGCCCTCGCAGCCCTCGCAGCCCGCCGAGAAGCCGGCGGACCGGGAGACCGCGGATGCGGTCTGAGGTCCCGGCGCCGTCCGTCGACGGCGTCGTGACCTCGGCCGACATGGTCGCGACCGCCCGGAGCATCGCCCGCCAGCAGGAGCCGTCCGGGGCGATCCCCTGGTTCTCCCCGGTGGAGGGCGTGCCCGGCCACGTGGACGCCTGGAACCACGTCGAGGCCGCGATGGCGCTGACCGTCGCGGGCCTCGGCGACGAGGCCCGGCGCGCGTACGCGTGGCTGGCGTCCGTCCAGCGCCCGGACGGGTCGTGGCCCGCCAAGTGGGTGCTCGGCGAGGTCACCGAGCCGGGCGGCGAGTCCAACCACGCGGCCTACGTCGCGGTCGGCGTCTGGCACGAGCTGCTGGTCACCGGGGACGAGGCGTTCGCCCGCGCGATGTGGCCGACGGTGCGCCGCGCGATCGACTTCACCCTCGGCCTGCGCACCCGGCGCGGCGAGATCACGTGGATCCGGCACGAGGACGGCTCGGTCGCGGACGAGGCGCTGCTGACCGGCTGCTCGTCGGTCTACCAGTCGCTGCGCTGCGCCGTCGCGCTCGCCGAGCGCCTCGGCGAGCCGCAGCCGGAGTGGGAGCTGGCCGCCGACCAGCTCGGGCACGTCGTCGCCGTCCACCCGGAGGCGTTCGCCGACAAGTCCCGCTGGTCGATGGACTGGTACTACCCCGTCCTGGCGGGCCCGGTCCGGGGCGACGCCGCGGCCGAGCGCCTCGCCGCGCAGTGGGACGCCTTCGTCGTGGACGGCCTGGGCTGCCGCTGCGTGTCCGACCAGCCGTGGGTCACCGCGGCCGAGTCGTGCGAGCTGGTCATGGCCCTGGACGCCGCGGGCGACCGCGACCGCGCCGTGGAGCTGTTCGCGACCGTCCAGCACCTGCGGCACGAGGACGGCTCGTACTGGACGGGCTGGCAGTTCGAGAACCGGCGCCACTTCCCGGGGGACCGCTCGACCTACACGGCCGCCGCGGTCGTCCTGGCCGCCGACGTCCTCGCGGACGCGTCGCCCGGCGCCCGGCTGTTCAAGGAGATCGCGGGACGCCCGCTGGGGCCGTCCGCGCCGTCCGACCCGGCGGCGTGCGGCTGCGCGGCGCTCGTGCCGCGGCAGCTCGCCAACCCCGTCCGCACCCGCCGCTGACGGCGCCGGGCCCGGGGCACCTGCTCCGCGGCGACTAGAACCCGTTACAGCGAAGGCTCCCGTGCGCCGCGCGCACGGGAGCCTTCGCTGTGAGAACGGCCATGGGAACGGCCGTGAGGACGGTCAGGAGACGCGCTCCAGGACGCGCAGCGAGCCGACGACGCGGCGCTCCTCGAAGTCGCCGGACTCCAGGGCCCGCAGGTACACGTGGTACGGGGCCTGGCCGCCGTCCGCGGGGTCGGGGAACACGTCGTGGATCACCAGCGCGCCGCCGGGCGCGACGTGGTGGGCCCAGTCGGTGTAGTCGGCCTGGGCGAGGTCCTCGGCGTGGCCGCCGTCGATGAACAGCAGCGCGAGCGGGGCGTGCCAGAACGCCGCGACGGTCCGGGACGTCCCGACGACGGCGACGACGACGTCCTCCAGGCCCGCGGCGGAGATCGTCTTCCGGAAGGACGGCATCGTGTCCATCCGCCCGGTGCACGGGTCGACCAGGGACGGGTCGTGGTACTCCCAGCCCGCCTGGTTCTCCTCCGAGCCGTGGTGGTGGTCCACGGTGACGACGGTCGAGCCGGTCAGCCGGGCGGCCGCGCCGACGTAGACGGCCGACTTGCCGCAGTACGAGCCGATCTCCAGCAGCGGGGCGTCCGCGCCGAACCTCGCGCCGTAGGCGTGCGCGGTCTCGTACAGGGCGCGGCCCTCGTCGTCCGGCATGAACCCCTTGGCCCCGCGGGCGATCCGCAGCAGGTCGGCGGGCATGTCCGGAACGTCGGCCGGCACGCCGTCCGGCGCGTCGGTGGATGCGCCGGTGGGCGCGTCGGCGGGCGGCTCGGCCGGGGTGGCGGCCAAGGTGATGGTCGTCCCCGCGGGGGTGGACGCCGTTGAGTCGCTCATAGATCTCCTCCGCCGCGCACTGTATCCGGTCCGCCGGGTCTTGTGGGACCAGACTGTAACGTGTTCTACTTTCCGCGTGGGCGGGTGCGGCGGGACGTCCGGCCCCTGGCCCCTGCCGAACAGCATTCGGTATGTTGGCCCTCCGCGCGCCCACCGGCAAGGGAACGGAGATCGCGATGAGAGTGACGGTCGATCCGCTGGTGTGCGAGGCCAACGCCGTCTGCGTCGGCATCGCCGAGGAGGTCTTCGACCTCACGGACGACGACGAGCTGGTCATCCTGCGCGAGGACGTGCCGGCCGCCCTGGCGGACAAGGTCCGGCACGCGGTGCGGTCCTGCCCGAAGGCGGCGCTGACCCTCGAGGAGTAGCGCCCCGATCGCCGACCCCCGTCCCACCCACCCCTCGGGACGCCGCCGCCCGTGCCCGGGCCCGGCGTCCTTCCTCACTGTGGAGGCGTCACATGGCACGTGCCGCGGTACTGCACGCGGTCGGCGACAAGGAACTCGACCTCCGGGACGACGTGACCACCGTCGATCCGGGTCCGGACCAGGTGAAGGTGCGCGTCAAGGCCACCGGGGTCTGCCACTCGGACCTGTCCACGATGTCCGGCGTGCTGCCGTCCGTCCCGCCCGCGATCATCGGCCACGAGGGCGCGGGCGTCGTGGAGGAGGTCGGTGAGCACGTCACCAACGTCCGGCCCGGCGACCACGTCGTCGTCAACTGGACGCCCGATTGCGGCGTCTGCCCCGAGTGCCTGCGCGGCGAGCCCTACCTGTGCATGGGCTTCATCGGCGCGGCGTTCTCCGAGCCGCGGTTCAAGCTCGGCGACGGCACCCCGGCGTTCGGGATGGCGGGCGTGGGCACCTGGGCCGAGGAGGTCGTCCTCCCCTGGCAGGGCGTCATCAAGATCGCCGAGGACGTTCCGTTCGAGTACGCCGCGATGCTCGGCTGCGGCATCCCGACCGGCGTCGGCGCGGCCTTCCACACCGCGAAGGTCCGGCCCGGCTCGAAGGTCGCGGTCGTCGGCGCGGGCGGCGTCGGGCTGTCGGTGATCCAGGGCGCCCGGATCTGCGGCGCGTCCACGATCCTCGCGATCGACCCGAACGAGGCCAAGCACCCGGCCGCCAAGCAGTTCGGCGCGACCCACACCGCGACCCTGGAGAACCTCGAGGAGACCAAGGGCCTGCTCACCCTCGGCCAGGGCTTCGACCAGGTCTTCGAGGTCGTCGGCAAGTCGTCGGCGATCACCACGGCGTGGAACCTCACCCGGCGCGGCGGCGACGTGATCGTCGTCGGCGCGGGCGCCGCGGACGACGACTGGAAGATGTCGGCGTTCTCGCTGCTGTTCGAGGGCAAGAACGTCAAGTCGTCGCTGTACGGCGGCTGCGACCTCAAGCGCGACATCCCCCTGTTCGTCGACCTGTGGCGCGCCGGGAAGCTCGACCTGGACGGCCTGATCAGCCGCCGCATCCGGTTCGAGGACCTCAACGACGCCGTCCAGGCCCTCACCAGGGGCGACGTGATCCGCCAGGTCGTCCTCTTCGACTGACCCGCACGAGACCTCCCGGCGGCACGCCCGCCCACACCGATCCGGTGGGGGCGGGCGTACGCGGGTGCGCCGGGTTCGTCCCGAAGATGAGGGCGCGCTGAGAGTTCCGGCCGACGGCTATCGTGAAGATCGATCCACGTGTCATGCTGGCACGGTCGGGCGAACGGGAACTGTGGAGCGTGGTTGACCAGGTCAGCGGCGGGTGGACGGGTGGCGGCGATCGCCGCCGGGGCGGTGCTCTCCGTGCCGCTCGCGGCATCCGCCTCGCTGTTCGCCGCACCGTCCCCGCTCTCGGCGCCTGCCGCGCACGCCGATCCGGGCGCCCCGGTGAGCGCCCGCATCCGTGACGTCCAGGGCGCCGGGCACGTCTCCCCGCTGAGCGGACGCAACGTCACCGGCGTCGGCGGCGTCGTCACGGCCGTCACCGACTCCGGCTTCTGGATGCAGGACCCGGTGGCGTCCAGGAAGAAGAGCCCCGCGTCCTCGGGGATCTTCGTGTTCACCCGGACGCGTCCCCGGGTCCAGCCCGGCGACGCGGTGCGCGTGGACGGGCGGGTCAGCGAGTTCCGGCCCGGCGGGCCCGGCTCGTCCAACCTGAGCCGCACCGAGATCGACGCGTCCGAGACCGTCGTGTCCTCGCACGGCCAGCCGCTTCCGCCGCCCGTCGTGCTCGGCGGGCCCCGGGGACGCAGGGCCCCCGCCTCGTTCCCGTCCGCGCCGCGCGACGCCGAGACCGACCGCGCCTTCGCCCCCGCGTCCGACCCGCTCGCGTTCTACACCTCGCTCGAGGGCATGCGCGTCCGCGTCGAGAACGCCGTCGTCATCGGCCCGACGCGGGACGGCGCGCTGCCCGTCCTGCCCGCGGGCGGCGCCGGGGCGCACGACCGCACCCGGCGCGGCGGCTCCCTCGCGCGACCGGGCG
>NZ_RFFG01000046.1 GCF_003696215.1 Actinomadura harenae
CGGGGCGACGTCGGCGAGCCGCGCCGCCAGCACCCCCCGGTCCCGGACGGCGGCGTCGCGTTCGGCCTCCGCGTCGTCCAGCGCCTCCTCGAACAGGTCCCGCTCGGTGAGCGCGTCCGCGAGCTGCCCGGCGAGGTGGTCGGCGTGCTGCTCGGCCTGCGACCGGGCCTGCTCGGCGGCGGACGCCTCGTCCCGCAGCAGCGTCAGTTGCCGCTTGGTCCGCCGCTCGGAGCTCGCCAGCACCGACTCCAGCTCGGCGAGGCGGGACCGCAGCCGGTCCAGCTCGGACGCCGCCCGCTCCTCACCGGCCGCCGCGAGGGACTCGGCGGACTCCGACACAGCGGGCATCGTCTCCTCCTCGGGCGGCTCGGCCGGGGGCGGGACCTTCGGACGCAGCCGGCGCGGCAGATGCTCGTTCAGCAGGGTCGCCGCGTCGGCCGCGACGCCCTCCGGGGACGCGCCCGACCTGGCGGCCAGCGTGTCGTCGAGCAGCGCGGTCAGCAGGCCGTGCCGGTCCCGGACGGCGGCGCGGGTGAAGGTCGTGTCGTCCTCGGCGTTCCCGGACGACCCGAAGTACCGCGCGCCGCCCGCCGGGATCGCCCGCTCGGGCAGCAGCCCGGCCAGCACCCGGCGGCCCGGCTCGATCACCACGGCCACGCTCAGCAGTCCGGGCCAGTGCACCCGGAACAGCGTGTCGATGCTGCTCAGCGCCTTGCGGGAGTCGAGCGACACGACCAGCACGCCGACGCTGCGCTCGGGATGCCCGAGGCTGCCCGCGACCAGCGCGAGCCGCTCGTCCTCGGCCCCGTCGTCCGGCTGGACGCCGTCCAGCGGGAACAGTTTCAGCGGCTCGCCGGTCACCGGCAGCCCGCCGGAGTCGCAGATGTGCTGGCGGTCGATGCCGAGCCGCACGCACGGCGCCACGGCGCGGTGCGTCCAGCCGCGCTCGGCGTGCGCGGCGACGCCCCACTCGACCAGCCCCCGGGGCGAGTCGCGCAGGACGACCGCCGCGCGGACGGCGCCCGCGGCCGGGTCGCTCCAGCGGGCGGTGGTGCGGGCGACAAGCCGGGGCGGATCCGCCCCGGCGCCCTCCTCACGGTCGAAGCGCCACGGCCGGATGCCCGCGTCGTCGCCGGGGATCGGCGCGCGGGGCGGCGGTAGCGGAAGGGTGGCGGCTCGGGAGCCTAGCAGGCGGCTCTGGGGCAGCGCGGTGGCTCGCGGGGCGCACGCCTGGAGCACGCCGGTGCGCGCCGCGCCCTTCCCGAACGCCTCGAACAGGGCGTCGGCGAGGGCTCGGGTCGCGCGGCGCGGGCCGGCGTCGGCGATGCCGCGCATCCAGATCACACCGGCGCAGGCGGGGTCTGCGTGGTCGTCGATCACGGTGTGCTTCCCTCTCGTCACGGGTTCCGCACACCCCTATCCAAACCCGAACCGGGCCCTTCCCTCCGGCGAACGGCGTATGTCGCCGTTCTGAGAGTTTTCCGACGTTCACCGCCCGCGTCCTTTACGAAGTAAGATCCGTGCCGGGCGGCACCCACCGCGGACCGGCCCGGGAGGCGGGGTCAGCCGTGCGGGAACTGCTGGGTGTCGGTGCGGACGGAGTACTCCTTCGGTTCCTCCAGCGCGCCGCCGCGCCGCCGCTCGGTCCGGTGGCCGAACAGCGAGTAGTCCACGATCTCCGGGATCACGCGCGGCGCGTCCACGACCACGTCGGAGAACAGGTGGACCAGGCCGCACGCCACGAGGCCGACGACGATGATCACCGCGCCGACGGTGAACAGGATCCAGCTCGGCCCGACGCACAAGGCGATGCCGCCGAGCACGAACCCCAGGAAGACGATCGCGACGGCGACCCACGAGCTCGGCCTGCCCGCGTGTGAGCCGTGCTCGGCCACCGATTCGGTGGCCGTTGTGTCCGACATGACGAAACCCCCCAGAATCCGCCGGTTCTAGCTGGAATCTTCCCTGATCATCGCGGTGCGTAACCATGGACGAGCGGACGGTGCGGATCTAGCATTCGCCCCGTGCTCCTTTCCGGTGCCCTGCACTACTTCCGCGTCCTGCCCGAACAGTGGCCCCACCGACTGGCGATGCTGCGGGCGATGGGCCTCGACACGGTCGAGACCTACCTCGCCTGGAACCTGCACGAACCCGAGCGGGGACGCTTCGTCCTCGGCGGCCGCGCCGACGTCGGCCGGTTCCTCGACCTCGCGGCGGACGCCGGGCTCGACGCGATCGTCCGGCCCGGCCCGTACATCTGCGCCGAATGGGACAACGGCGGGCTGCCGTCCTGGCTGCTGGCCGACCGGTCCGCGCGGCTGCGCTGCCACGACCGCGCCTACCTCGGGCACGTCGCACGCTACTTCGACGCCGTCCTGCCGGCGGTCGTGGAGCGGCAGCGGACGCGCGGCGGGAACGTCGTGATGGTGCAGGTGGAGAACGAGTACGGCGCGTACGGCACCGACCGCCGGTACCTGGAGTGGGTGCGCGACGCGCTGCGCGAGCGCGGCGTGGACGTCCCGCTCAGGACGTCCGACCCGCCGACCGACTACGTGCTGGCCGGCGGCGTCGTGCCCGGCGTCGCGGCGGCGGTGAACTTCGGGCACGACCCGGAGACCGCGTTCGCGACCCTGGCCCGGTACCGCCCGGACGACCCGCCGATGTGCATGGAGTTCTGGGACGGCTGGTTCGACCACTGGGGTGAGCGGCACTCGACCCGCGACGCGGCCGACGCCGCGAACGTGCTCGAGCGGATCCTCGCGACGGGCGCGTCGGTGAACCTGTACATGGCCCACGGCGGCACGAACTTCGGCACGACAGCGGGCGCGAACCTGGGCGGCGACGAGTCCACCGGCGCGTACCAGCCGACCGTCACGTCCTACGACTACAACGCGCCGATCGACGAGCGGGGCGCGCCGACGGCGAAGTTCCACGCGTTCCGGGAGGTGCTGGCGAAGTACCAGGCCCGCGCGATCCCCGAGCCCGAGGCGATGCCGCCGGTGCTGCCCGCCGGGACCGTCCGGCTGGACGAGACGCTGCGGCTGCTGGACGTCCCGCCCGCGAAGGTCGCCGAGGCGGTCGTGCCGCCGACGTTCGAGGAGCTCGGACTGCACCACGGGCTGGTCCTGTACCGGACGCGGGTCCCCGGCCCGCGCGGCGCGCACGACCTGCACCTGGACGGCCTGGCCGACCGCGCGCACGTGTACATCGACGGCGCGCTCGCCGCCGTGCTGGAGCGGTCCGGCGAGACGTCCGCGCCGGTGGGGGTGCCGGGCGGGAGCGCGACGCTGGAGATCCTCGTCGAGTCGATGGGACGCGTGAACTACGGGCCCGGGCTCGGCGACCGGAAGGGGCTCGTCGGGGGCGTCCGGCACGCGCGGCAGTTCCTGCACGGGTGGACGGCCGCCACCTACCCCGTGGACGACATCTCCCACCTGCCCTGGGGCAGGCGGGACCGGGCCGGGCGCGGGCCGGTGTTCCACCGCGGCGTCCTCGACGTCGGCGAGCCGCGCGACGGCTACCTCGCGCTGCCCGACTGGACCAAGGGCTACGCCTGGGTCAACGGCTTCTGCCTGGGCAGGTACTGGGACCGCGGGCCGCAGCGGACGCTCTACGTGCCCTGGCCGCTGCTCCGGCGCGGCGCGAACGAACTGGTCGTCCTGGAGCTGGACGGCGTCGCCGACCCGGTGGCCGAGATCAGGACCACGCCCGATCTCGGGGCACACCGGTTTCGTCGAACGAGATGCCGGACCGTCCGCTCCTGACTACGCTGCGTGCGCCATGACGACCACGCACGGCCTCAGCGAGATCATCGTCGGGGAGGCGCTCGAACGGCGCAGCCCCGCCCAGGGAACGACCTATCTGTCGGGCTCGGGGCCCGTCCCCGGCGCGCACATCCCCCCGGTGCTCGTCGCGCCCGTCCCGGAGCTGGTGGAGGCGCTGCGGGCGTGCGACATGTACGGGATGGTGAGCGCGCACATCGACTGGGCGCGCCGGGGGCGGCCGCTGGTCCCGGACGGCGCTCCGGTGCCGGACGACGTGCTGGCGCTCGTCCGGGAGCGGCTCCCCGACACGGCGCCGCGCGGTGACGCGCTGCGCCACGCGGCCCGGGTGTTCTGGGACGTCCTGGTCAGGGCCGACATCCTGCACCCCGACGACGAGGAGCGGGTGCTGCGGCCGGGCGCGACCGCCCTCGCGCTGACCGGCCCGGACGAGGACGGGGCGCTCGCCGCCTGGCACCGCACGGTGATCGCCCTGCTCGACGAGTGGGGCCACGACGGGCGGCAGGGGCTCACCGCGAACCTGCTCGTCTCGATCTACACCTACGACCAGCCGATCCCCCGGACGAGCATCACGCCGTGGCTGGACGAGGACGGCCGGGCCACCATGGGCCACCATCTGGACGCGCTGCGCGAGTGCGGGCTGGTCGAGTTCACCGCCGCGAAGGTCGGTATCACGCCGCTCGGCCGGTCGGTGACCCGCGTCCTGCTGGAGGACGCGACCGGGATCCGGGTGCCGATGGTCGGCGACCACGCGGACGGCGACGCGGCCGGGCTGCTGGAGGCGCTGCCGTTCTACCCGTCGTTCATGGTCGACCCGGAGGTGCGGCTCTGGCTCGTCCACGGCGGCCGGACGCGGGAGGACGGCGCGGCCGAGTTCGCCGCGGCCCTGCGGGAGGTCGCGCCCGGCGCCCGCCGCGCCGGGCTGGACATCCTGACCGGCAAGTACGGGCGGGCGTTCGGCGAGGCCGGGCCCCGGGCCCTGCTGGACCTCGCGGACGATCCGGCGCTCGCCGGGCTGGTCCGGAGCCGCCTCGCGGACGGGGAGCGCGACGCGCTCTCCCGGCCCGCACCGGCCGGGTCCGACGCGTGGGCCCTGATCGACATGGTCGCGGAGGGCCTGGAGAGCGGCGAGCACACGCCGCACGCGATCATCACCGAGCTGGGGTACACCGGCTGGCCGGAGGACAAGTTCGCCAAGCTGCTGGGCCTGTTCGCCGAGTCGGACCATCCGTGGACCGGACGCGTCCTGACGCTGATGGCCGAGCACCACCCCGAGCCGTCCAGCGCGGCCGCCGCCCGCGCCCTGCTCGACCCGCTCGGCTGAGCCGGCGGGCGGGAGCACGGCCGTCCTCCGGCGCGGCGCGGCGCCGGAGGGCCGGGGGCTGAGGCCGCGGCGGGTCAGAAGGTCAGGGCGACCTTTCCGTGGAGGCCGCCCGCGCGGAAGCGCTCGTGCGCGGCCCGGACGTCGTGGACGCCGAAGGCGGAGTCCACGCGGAGCCGCAGCCGGCCGTGGTCGACGAGCTCGGTGAGCTCGTCCAGGCCGGGGCCGTCCTCGCGCACCTGGTGGACGGTGGTGCGGACGCCGCGCGCGGACAGGTCGGGCACCGGGCCGGCCTGCGTGGCGATCGAGGCGTACCGTCCGCCGTCGGCGACCGCGTCGGTCACGAACGCGCCGAAGGTGTCGAGGACGGCGTCGTAGGCGCGGTCCTCGAGGGCGCCGGGGTCGGTGGTGACCAGGCCGGCGCCGTGCTCGCGGGCGAAGGCGGCCTGCTCGTCCCGGGAGACCAGGGCGTCGACCCTCACGCCGCGCGCGAGGGCGATCTGGAGCGCCAGGCCTCCGACCGCGCCCGCGGCCCCGGCGACGAGGAGCCGCTCGCCGGACGAGACCGCGAGCCAGTCCAGGGTCTGGAGGGCGGTCAGCCCGGGGAGCGGGAGGGTGGCGGCCTCGGCCAGGGTGACCGCGTGCGGCGCGAAGGCCACGGCCTGCGCCGGGAGGGCGACCAGGTCGGCCCAGGTGCCCCGGCCGGTGGCGAGCTGGTGGGACATCGCGATGACGCGTTCCCCGGCGCCGAGGCCGCTGTCCCCGGCGTCGACGACGATCCCGGCCAGGTCCCAGCCGAGGGTCATCGGCAGCGGGGGCGTTCCGCCGCCGATGACGCCCTCGCGGGTCTTGTCGTCGACCGGGTTGAGGCTGGTCGCGATGGTCCGGATCAGGACGTCCCCGGGGCCCGGCTCGGGCCGGGGGACCTCGGCGAGGCCGAGGACGTCGGGGCCGCCGAACCGGTCGATCTGTATTGCGCGCACAAAGAACCCTTCACGCGGTGGACCGCTGACCTGCGCTGCAACACGCGCGATGATCTTGGGATTCCCCGGGGCGCGGCCCGTCCGGGACGGAAGGGGGCGCGCCGCCCGGCGAGCCGGTTTTCAGCCGAAACATGAGCGGGCTTTGACTTGGGCCGGACCCCCTTCCGGGAAAGAAACGATCATGGGCATTCCCGAGTCGCGCGCGTCCCGTCCGGTCCCGCGCCATACGGCCTCCCGCACCCTGGCCGGACGGCCCCGGCCCGTCCGGACCCCGGTCTCCCCGCCGCCCCCGGCCCGGCCGCCGCGGACCGGCGCGAGACGAAGCGGAACCGGCGGCGCGGCACCCCGGGGAGGTCGGCGGCCGTGAACCCCGTCTTCTCCCCCGACATCGCCATCGACCTCGGTTCCCGCAGCGTGCGGGTGCACGTCCGGGGACGCGGGAAGGTCGTCGCGCAGCCGCCGCTGCTGGCGACCTGCGCGCGCACCGGGCGGATGCTGGCCGCCGGGGACTCGGCCGCCGAGATGCGGCGGCGCGCCCTGCCCTGGGTCCGGTTCGAGCGGCCGTTCGAGGCCGGGATCCCGATCGACACCGAGCCCGCGTCCCGGCTGCTGCGCCGCCTCGTCCGGGCCGCGCAGGGCAACCGCCCGTACCTGGTGAAGCCGCGGCTGGCGGTGGCCGTCCCGACCACGCTGACCGACGTCCAGGAGCGGGCGCTGCGGGAGGTGCTGTACTCGGTCGGCACCCGGCAGGCGCACCTCGTCCCGACCCCGATGGCCGCCGCGCTCGGTGCGGACCTGCCGGTCGAGGGCACGCACGCGACCATGGTGGTGGACGTCGGAGCGACCGCGACCAGCGTCGCCGTGCTCGCCTGGGGCGGGCTGATCTGCGCGCACCACTCCCTGGCGGGAGGGGACGCCCTGTCCCGCGCGATCGCCTCCCTGATCCGGCACCGGGACGGGCTGCTGATCGCGGAGCAGACCGCCGACGAGGCCAAGCTGCGGGTCGGCGCGGTGCGTCCCCGCGCGCGGCAGCGCACCCGGCGCATGGTCGTCCACGGCCGCAACCTGCGGACCGGGCTGCCCGGCGCGACGGTGCTGTCGTCCACCGACGTGGAGGCGGCCGTCGCGGGCCCGCTCGCCGAGATCGTCCGGACGGTCCGGACGGCGCTCGCGCTGTGCCCGCCCGAGCTGTCGGCCGACATCATCCCCACCGGCATGCTGCTGACCGGCGGCGGCTCGCGCCTGAAGGGGCTTCCCCTGGTGCTGCGCGAGGCGACCGGCCTGCCCGTCCGGGTGGCGGCGGACGCCGAGGACGCCGTGGTCACGGGCGTGGCCCGCTACCTGGAGACGCTTCCCGCGTCGGTCCGGCGCTTCTACGCCGGTTCTCCCCGGCTGATCTGGCCGGGGACCAAGCCGTCCTGGCTCCCCGCGCACTGACCGGAACGCGCCATTCCCTCCCCTCACATTCCCGTGCGGGGGGTGGGAGGCTGGTTCGGCTGAATCAGCGAACCGGAGGTGCCTCTTGTTCGATTCTCAGAGTGCCGGACGGCGCGCGGCGCTGGCCGCGACGACCCTGGCCTGCGGTGCGGGCCTCGTCTGGGCGGGATCGCCGGCGTCGGCCGACGCCCGCGGGGACTGGCAGCCGTACCGGGCCAAGCCGTTCGTCGATGTCGGGGTGTGCGCGTTCACGGTGCGCGCCGACATCGTCAACGACGAGGAGGAGGTGCGGACGCTCTCCACCTATCCGGACGGCAAGGTCGAGTGGCAGGAGTTCCGGGGCGATCTGCTCATCCGCTTCACCGGCAACGGCCACTCGGTGGTGCGGGACGTGCCGGGATACGGGTGGTTCCACCACCTCAAGGACGGCACGCTGCGCATTCGGATCGACGGCGGACTCAGCCTCGGGATCAAGCAGGGCAACGTCGGATCTCCGGCGGGCGAGTACATCCTGCACGGCCGCTTCAACGTGGAGCGCAAGGCGGACGGGAACTGGATCATGCATCCCGCGGGCGCCACGGTCGAGAACCTCTGCGACACGCTGAGCTGACACTCCCTCGGACATAGCCGACGCTCCCGCAGACGGGGCGCAGGCGAGAGAGCCCGGGTCCGCGCGCCGGACCCGGGCTCTCTCGCCTGCGTGGAACCTGGTCAGCCGACCTGGCGTCCGACGCGGCGCGCGTCCATCTGCTCGCCGAGCTTGCGGAGCCGGAACGCCGCGCCGATCAGCACCGCGCCCATGACGATCGCGAACAGCCCGATCAGCCAGGCCACGGCGATCGCGCCGGAGACGGGCCAGATGAACAGCACGAGACCGAACAGCACCGACACCGCGCCCGCGGCGCCGAGCAGCCACGCGTCGTCCACCACCTTGCGGAGCCGGATCGCGCCGACGATCTCCAGGACGCCGGTGATCAGGGCCCAGGAGGCGATCAGCAGAAGCAGCACCAGCGCGGTGACACGGGGCCAGACGAAGGTCATCAGGCCGAGCAGGATGCCGCAGACCCCGGCGACGGCGAGCCAGCCGCGCGACTCGCCCTCGACGCCGGTGAACGCCCCGGCCAGCGCTACCACGCCGTCCACCAGGGCGTACGCGCCGAACAGGAGGGTGAGCGCCCAGACGGTGATGCCGGGCCAGAACAGGGCGAGCACCCCGAACAGGACGGCGAAGACGCCCCGGACGAGCAGCACCCACCAGTGGCGGCTGAGTTGACCGATCATGCCGGAGACCTGTCCGCGACCGGCTGCGGGCAACACCATCACCGCGCCCAGGATGGGCAAAATCGCACGAACAAGAAGATCAGGGCGGGCGTCAGGCGCCGATCAGGCTGCCCGCGACATAGGTGATCGCCATCGCGATCAGCCCGCCGAGGACGTTGCGCAGGACGGCCCGTCCCGGCGGCGCGCCCCCGAGGCGCGCGCTCGTCCAGCCGCAGATGACCAGCCCGATCACGACCGCGACGACCGTGACCCACACGCGCACCGACGGCGGCGGCAGGACGATCGCGAGCAGCGGCAGCAGCGCGCCGACGGTGAACGCGACGAAGCTCGCCAGCGCCGCCTCCCACGGGTTGGCCAGCCCGTAGGGGTCGACGCCGGCCTCCATCGCGGCGTGCGCGGCGAGCGGGTCGCGGGCCGTCAGCTCGAGCGCGACCTGCCGGGCCACCTTCGGCGTCAGCCCCTTGTCCACGTACGCCTGGGTCAGCTCGTCGAGCTCCTCCTCCGGCTCGTCCTCGAGCTCGCGCCGCTCGGTCGCCAGGAACGCGCGCTCGGTGTCGCGCTGGGTGCTGACCGAGACGTACTCGCCCGCCGCCATCGACAGCGATCCGGCGAGCAGGCCGGACAGGCCCGCGAGCAGCAGCGTCGACTCCTGGGCGGTCGCGCCCGCGACGCCGACGACGATGCCGGCGGTCGAGACGATGCCGTCGTTCGCGCCGAGCACCCCGGCGCGCAGCCAGTTCAGGCGGTCGCTGAAGTTCTTCTGCTCCACGGGATCAGGTGCCGTCCTGGCCCGTGCCGGCGGTCACGCCACCCGAGGGCGCGCCCGCGGACCTCTCGTACTGCCGGTCGACGCGGTAGTCGAGCCCGCCGTCGATGTAGTCCACGATCACGGTGTCGCCCTCGTTGAGCTCGCCGCCGAGCAGCATGCGGGAGAGCTGGTTGTCGACCTCGCGCTGGACGGTCCGGCGCAGCGGACGCGCGCCGAACTGCGGCTGGTAGCCCTTCTCGACGAGGTTCTCCTTGGCTGGGACGGTCACGATGAGCTCCACGTCCTGCCCCCGGAGCCGCTGCTGGGTGTTCTCCAGCAGCAGGTCCACGATCTGGAGCAGCTCCTCCCGGCCGAGCCGGTCGAAGATCACGATCTCGTCGATCCGGTTCAGCAGCTCCGGGCGCAGCGTCTGCTGGAGCAGGTCCATGAGGTTCGCGCGCAGCTCGTCCTCGCCGCCGGTGTTGTCGAGGATCATCTGCGCGCCGATGTTGCTGGTCATGATGACGAGCGTGTTGGAGAAGTCGACCGTCCGGCCCTGGCCGTCGGTGAGCCGCCCGTCGTCGAGCACCTGGAGCAGGATGTTCATCACGTCCGGGTGGGCCTTCTCGATCTCGTCGAACAGCACCACGCTGTGCGGACGCCGCCGGACGGCCTCGGTGAGCTGCCCCGCCTCGTCGTAGCCGACGTACCCGGGCGGCGCGCCGACCAGCCGGGCGACGGTGTGCTTCTCCTGGTACTCGGACATGTCGATGCGGATCATGTGGTCGACGCCGCCGAACAGCACGTCCGCCAGGGCGCGCGCCAGCTCGGTCTTGCCGACGCCGGTCGGCCCGAGGAACAGGAAGCTGCCGATCGGGCGGTTCGGGTCGGACAGGCCCGCGCGGGACCGGCGGACGGCCTCGGCGACCGCGTCCACCGCCCGCTCCTGGCCGATGACCCGCTCGTGCAGGTGCTCCTCCAGCCGCAGCAGCCGGTCCCGTTCCTCCTCGGTGAGCTGCGCGACCGGGATGCCGGTGCGCCGCGACACCACCTCGGCGATGTCGGTGGCGGTGACCTCGGGCGACCGGTCGTGGCCGTGCCGGGCGGCCTCCAGCTCGGGCCGCAGCCGGTCGATCTCGCCGGTGAGCTCCTTGGCGCGGTCGTAGTCCTCGCCCGACACCGCCTGGTCCTTGTCCCGGTGCAGGCGGTCGAGCCGCTCCTCCAGCTCCCGGACGTCGTCGGCGGGCACCGCCGAGCGCAGCCGGACCCGCGCGGACGCCTGGTCCATCAGGTCGATCGCCTTGTCCGGCAGGAACCGGTCGGTGATGTACCGGTCGGACATCGTCGCGGCCGCGTCGAGCGCGTCGTCGGTGATCCGCACCTGGTGGTGCGCCTCGTAGGCGTCGCGCAGCCCGGCGAGGATCTCCACGGTCTGCTCGACGGTCGGCTCGGCGATGAGGACGGGCTGGAAGCGGCGCTCCAGCGCGGCGTCCTTCTCGATGTTCTTGCGGTACTCGTCGATCGTGGTGGCCGCGACGACGTGCAGCTCGCCGCGCGCGAGCGCGGGCTTGAGGATGTTCGCGGCGTCCATGCCGCCCTCGGCCGAGCCCGCGCCGACCAGGGTGTGCACCTCGTCGATGAAGATGATCAGGTTGTCGGAGTCGGCGCGGATCTCGTCGATGACCTTCTTGATCCGCTCCTCGAACTCGCCCCGGTACTTGGACCCGGCGACCATGCCGGTGAGGTCGAGCGCGACGACCCGCTTGCCCTTGAGCGTGTCCGGGACGCCGCCGTTGACGATCCGCTGGGCGATGCCCTCCACGATCGCGGTCTTGCCGACGCCGGGCTCGCCGATCAGGCACGGGTTGTTCTTGGTGCGCCGGGACAGCACCTCGACGGCCTGCTCGATCTCGTCCTCACGGCCCACGACCGCGTCCAGGCCGCCCTGCCGGGCCTCCTCGGTGAGGTCGCGGCCGTACTCGTCCAGGGTCGGGGTGTCACTGCCGCCCTCGCCCTGGCGGGCCGTCCCGCCGGGCGTCCCGGGGCGCTGCCCCTCCTCGCCCGCGAGCGCCCGCTGGAGGTCGTCCACGCCGACGCCCTGCGAGGCCAGCAGCCGCGCGGACGCGGCGTCGGGGTTCATCGCGAGCGCGAGGACGACGTGCTCGGGCCCGATGTAGGACGAGCCGAGCGCGTTGGAGATCCGCTGCGCGTCCAGCAGGGCCCGCTTGGCGGACGGTGTGAACGTGGACGGCGGGGACCCGGGCGTCCCGGACAGCGCCTCGTCGATCGCCTTGGTCAGGCCGTCCGGGTCGGCTCCCGCCGAGCGCAGCAGCGTCCGCCCCGGGTCCTCCTGCGCGGCGGCGTTGAGCATGTCCAGGGTGTCCAGGTCGGGGGCGCCGCGCTCGCCCGCGTTCTGCAGGGCGCGGACCAGCAGCTCCCGTCCCTGCTCGCTGAGCAGCCGGCCGACGTCCACCCGCTGCACGCCGGGCCGGGCGGGCGGCCAGGACTCGCCGCCGAAGACGCGGCCGCCGAGCAGGTCGAAGCCCCGGAAGGGGTCGTCGAAGAACGATCCGAACGGCGAGTTGGTCACGAGATCCCCCCAAGAACGGCGACAAGGGGCTCGTTTCCGTCGAGGACGGGCCATAACACCAGGTCAGCCACCTGGTTGGGTAAACAGCCGCCCGGTCGGCCCGCACGGCCCGCGCGCCCGGCGGCGCCGCCCCGTCAGTCTTGGGAGCGCCTGCGGCCTGCCTGGCGCATCGCCTTCTCCTTGGCCTTGTCGGCGGCGGAGCGGGCGCGGTGCAGGGCGCTCTGGGCCCAGGCGAACTCGGTGGCGAGGATCGCCAGGCCGAGGACGATGCCGAGGATGCCCGGCCCCGGCGTGACCATCATGACCACGCCGACGGCGAGGACGGAGGCGCCGACGACCAGCACACCGCCGCGCCAGGCGAGATGGGTCGCCCGGTTGCGGCGGACGTGCGCGCGAAATCGCGTCATCCGGCCGTTCGGTCGATCCTTTTCCATGTCAATAGCCACGCTTTTACCCAAGGTCAGGGGGTGATGGCCATGATGCGCATCGTGCCCGCTTTTATTCGGTCCGGGACGGGCCCTCCGGTGGTTGCACACGCGAGTCGGGTCCGTCTGGAGAACACAACGACCCGGAGTGCCGAAATGATCCGATTGCCCAGGTCAAAGGCTAAATGTTCGGACGTGATATTGGTCACACGACACGCGGACGGCGGAATGTTCCCACAACTCGGCCCAGTTACGCGTCATAGATCGCGGGGACATCCGTGAGGGGAGTGAAGTTCCCACCCATCGCCCGCACCGCACCGCGGGACCGACGTCCGAAGGAATGGCCATGAACAGCAGCAGCACCACCGTCTCGGCCGAGCTGGGCCTCCGACTCGTCGTCCCCGACCGCACCACCGTCCCCCTGCTCGCCGGCCTGTCCTACGCGGCCGACGACCCCTACGCGATCCGGATGGCCTTCTACGTCGGCGACGACGAGCCGGTCGAATGGATCTTCGCGCGCGAGCTGCTGACCGTCGGCATCGTGCGCCGCGTCGGGGACGGCGACGTCGCGGTCTGGCCCTCGTCCGACGACGACGAGACCCTCGACATCGCGCTCAGCTCGCCGTTCGGCGACGCGCTCTTCGAGGCGCCGCTCGGCCCGCTGGCCGACTTCCTGCACCGCACCTACCAGGTGGTGCCCGCCGGCCAGGAACCGCGCTTCATCGACATCGACGCGGAGCTCGCCACGCTGCTCTGGTCGTCCTGACCGGCGTCAGGGACGGCCAGGGCCCTCGGGCCGTCCCCGGACCGTCCGCCCGCGTGACGCGGCGGGACTTCACTCCCCCGAATCCCCGCCCCCATCGACGACGCCCGCGACCGGGCCCGCGACCGGCCCGCCCGCGGGCCCGCCGGTCAGTTCGGTCAGTTCGGTCAGCCGCGCGACCTGGCGCATCTTGTTCATCGCGTCGAGCGCCGCGACCTTGTACGACTCCGCCAGCGTCGGATAGTTGAACACCGCGTTGACCAGGTAGTCCACGGTGCCACCGCAACCCATCACGGTCTGCCCGATATGCACCAGCTCGGTCGCGCCGGTGCCGAACACGTGGACGCCCAGCAGCGACCGGTCCTCCGGCGAGACCAGCAGCTTCAGCATCCCGTAGGAGTCCCCGATGATCTGGCCGCGGGCCAGCTCCCGGTACCGCGACACCCCGACCTCGAACGGGATCTTCGCCTCGGTCAGCTCGTCCTCGGTCCGCCCGACGAAGCTGATCTCGGGGATGGTGTAGATCCCGATCGGCTGCAGCTCGGCCATCCGGGCGACCGGCTCGCCGCACGCGTGGTGCGCGGCGAGCCGTCCCTGCTCCATGGACGTCGCGGCCAGGGACGGGAAGCCGATCACGTCGCCGACCGCGTAGATGTGCGGGACCTCGGTGGCGTAGTGGGCGTCGACCTTGATCCGCCCGCGCCGGTCCGCGCCCAGGCCCGCCGCCTCCAGGTTCAGCCCGTCGGTCTGGCCCTGCCGTCCGGCCGAGTACATGACGGTGTCGGCCGGGATGCGCTTGCCGCTCTCCAGGACGGTGATCACGCCCCCGCCGTGCCGCTCCACGGCCACGACGGCCTCCCGGAACCGGAAGGTGACCGCGAGGTCGCGCAGGTGGTACTTGAGGGCCTCGACGATCTCCAGGTCGCAGAAGTCGAGCATCCGCTCGCGCCGCTCGACCACGGTGACCTTGGTGCCGAGGGCGGCGAACATCGAGGCGTACTCGATCCCGATCACGCCCGCGCCGACCACGACCATGGACTGCGGGATGCGCTCCAGGTGGATGATGCCGTCGGAGTCGATCACCGTCCGGTCGTCGAAGGCCACCGTGTCCGGACGCGCCGGGCGGGTGCCCGTGGCGATGACGATCCGCTCGGCGCTCACCTTCGTCTCGCGCCCGGAGTCCTCGGCGGACACGCCGGACGTCACGCCGACCGTGTGCGGGTCGAGGAACCGCCCGGTGCCGGGCAGGACGGTGACGTGGTTGCGGGCGAGCTGGCTGCGCACCACGTCGACCTCGCGGCCGACGACGTGCCGGGTTCGCATCCCGAGGTCGGCGACGGTGATGTCCTCCTTGACCCGGTAGCTCTGCCCGTACAGCTCCCGCTGGCTGAGCCCGGTGAGGTACAGCACCGCCTCGCGCAGCGTCTTGGACGGGATCGTCCCGGTGTTGATGCAGACGCCGCCGATCATGTCGCGGCGGTCCACCACGGCCACCCGCCGCCCCAGTTTCGCCGCCGCGATGGCGGCGCGCTGCCCGCCGGGACCCGAGCCGAGCACAAGCATGTCGAAGTCGTACACGCCCCTCAGTGTGGCGAAGGTCCGCTGTTTCCATAAGACCCGGCAAGACCCGACTTGGAATGATCTTTAGGCTGGGGCGGAACGAGCGGGGGTAGGCAGTGGGCATGGAGATGCTGGGCGTCGACGTGGGTGGATCGGGCATCAAGGGCGCGCCCGTCGATCTGGGCACGGGCGAGCTGACCGCGGAGCGGCTGCGGGTGCCGACCCCGGAGCCGTCCGCCCCGGCGGCGGTCGCGGCCGCGGTGGCGCAGGTCGTCGAGCACTTCGGCGGGGACGGCCCGGTCGGGGTGACCTTCCCCGGCGTGGTCGTCGACGGCACGACCCTGACCGCCGCGAACGTGAACCACGGCTGGATCGGACTGGACGCGGCGGAGCTGCTCGGCCGCGCCACCGGACGCCGGGTCACCCTCCTCAACGACGCCGACGCCGCCGGGATCGCGGAGATGACGCACGGCGCGGGCCGGGGACGGGCGGGGACGGTCGTCCTGCTGACGCTCGGCACCGGCATCGGCAGCGCCCTGTTCGTGGACGGGACACTCGTGCCCAACACCGAGTTCGGCCACATCGAGATCCGTGGCAAGGACGCCGAGCACCGCGCGGCCGCGCGGGTCCGCAAGGACAAGGACCTCACCTGGGAGCAGTGGGCCGAGCGGCTCAGCGAGTACCTCCAGCGGCTGGAGGGCCTGATCAGCCCGTCGCTGATCGTCCTCGGCGGGGGCGTGAGCCGCAAGGCCGACAAGTTCGTCCCGCTGATCGAGGGGGTACGGGCGCCGATCGTGCCCGCCGCCCTGCGGAACACGGCCGGGATCGTCGGCGCGGCGATGGCCGCGGCGAGGACGGCCGGGCCCGTCCAGGCCCACACCACCGCCCCCGCCACCGCCCCCGCCACGGCCTCCGACACGGCCCCGGCCTCGGCCTGGTGACCGGCTCCGGCCGGGCGGAGCGAACGCCGCCCGGCCGGAACCGGATCAGCCGAGGGCGACCGTCGCGATCTCCCAGGGGCGCAGCGGCAGGACGAGACGTCCAGGCGCCGCCTCCGGCTCCCCGGTCGGACCGCCCGCCAGGTCGCAGCGGGTCGCCGAGGTGAAGTCGCCGGTCACGACCGCCTCGCCCGGCTCGGGGCGCTCGTTCACCACGCGCAGTTCGAGCTGGCCACCGCGGCGGCGCAGGGACGACAGGACCACGCCGTCCCCCTCGATCCCGATTCCGGAGCGGGGCTCCGGCGCGCCCTCCGGCGCGGTGCCCGCCACGGCCTTCAGCTCGTGCCCGTACAGCTCGGCCGCCGCGAGCACCTCGGGCCCGGGACGGTCGCCGTCGTAGCGCATCAGGCCCAGCTCGAAGACGTGGCGGCCGGGGCACTGGGCGTCGGGGACGGCGACCTGCGGCCCGGCGGGCTCCTCGCGCAGGCCGTTGTCGTCGCGCGACAGCCAGTTCACCGACCGGAGCAGCGTCAGCGCGAGCTCGGTGCCGTCGTTGACGACCTCGTACTCGGTGACGTGCCGGAGCAGCACCGCGAGGCCGCCCGCCGCGACGAACGCGTGCGCGGAGAACGTCGGGAGCGGGACCTCGCCGTGCCCGCCCTCGCCGGTCAGGCCGCGCTCGACGACGGCGAACTGCCCCTCGCCGAACGAGGTCGCCGCGCGGCGCGGCAGCCGCAGGTGCAGCCGGACGCGGTGGTCGCGGGAGGGGTTGTCGAACGCGACGGACATCCGCGTGAACGGCTCGTCCGCGTGGACCTCCGCGAGCGTCCGCACGGCGACCCTCGCCGACGCGTCCGAACGGCCGTCCACCTCGGCCTCGACGGGCCATCTGTACTCGCGGGTGACCGCCACGGACGCGACGAGCGGCCCGGTCTCGACGACCTCGACGCGCTCGGACAGCGGCTCGTCCACCAGGACGTCGCGCTTGGGCGGCGCGTAGTTGTAGGAGTCGCCGATGTCGCCGCCGTCCACGATCCGGCCGAGGTCCCGGAGGTCGACCAGGTCGTTGCGCGGACGGTCCGCCTCGACGCGCGCCGGGTGCCGCGGCTCGACGGCCGCGGCCTCGACGGTCGCGACGCCGAGCGGCGGAACCTCCACCAGCACCGGCTCGCCGACGCGGACCACGCCGCGCCGCCGCACCGGCGACGGGTTCACGACCAGGTGCCCGTCCCTGCCGACCTCGGCCGCCAGACGCCCGGTGACCAGGTCGAACACGGCGTGCCCGAGCTGCTCGGCCTCGGCCATGCGGGCGGCGACCTGCTGCGCGGTCGCGTCGCTGCCGCATCCGGTGACCGAGTCGTGGCAGCTCACCTCGATCAGCTTCCGCCACGCCAGTTCGAGGAACCGGTCGGCCGAGCCGTCCGGGAGCCAGAGCGCGGCGAGCGGTTCGGCGTAGCGGGCGACGCGCCGTTCGGCCGCGCCCATCGCCGCCTTCAGCGGGATCCGGACGGAGAACACGCCGGGCAGGATGTTCGCGCGCGCGTGCGAGCGCATCTCGCCCTCGACCACGGGCAGGCCGTCGAGGGAGCCGTCCGTGAGGAACTCGCCCAGCGTCGCCAGCCGCATGGGCAGCGAGGCGTTCTCGACCTGCTCGGCGAGGTCGGCGGCCGGGGCGGTGTGGTCCGATCCGTACATCGCCAGCGACGGCCCGCCCTCGGGACGCCACTCGCGCAGCCAGGCCGCGACCTCCTCGGCGCGCTCGTCCACCAGGCCCGCGTCGCCGAACATGTGGACGGCGTTGCCGTAGCCGCCCGGCAGGTACTCGGTGCGGACCCGCGACCCGTCCGGGGCCTGCCAGGCGAACGCGTGCGTCGTCACCCGCGCCGGGACGCCGCGCCACACGCACGCCCGGTCGATCCCGAACCCGCGCAGGATCTGCGGCATCTGCGCGATGTGCCCGAACATGTCGGGCAGGTAGCCGAGCCGCATCGCGCCGCCGAGGTCGTCCGCGCGGCGCAGGCCGAGCTCCAGGTTCCGGACGATCGTCTCGCCCGAGCACAGGAACTCGTCCATGAGGATCTGCCACGGCCCGACCGCGAGCCGCCCCTCCCGGACGAGGCGCCCGACCAGTTCCGCGCGCTCGGGCCGGATCTCCAGGTAGTCGTCCACGGCGGCCATCTGGCCGTCCAGGGTGAACCGCAGCCGGGGGTCGCGGTCCATCCGCTCGAGCACGTCGTCCAGCAGTCCGACCAGCCGCAGCCGGAACCGCTGGAACGGCAGGTACCACTCCCGGTCCCAGTGCGTGTGCGGGACCACCACCAGACCTTCGTCGTTCGCCGAGTCGTTCGCCGAGTCCGTCAACCGCATAGTGCGATCACCTCGTTCCTGTCAGTTTCGAGGCGGTGTGTTCCTGTTCCGAGAGCGGGCAGCGTCACCCGGTCGCCGCGCACGGCCGCGCGCCGTCCGTCCGGCCCGCACAGGACGGTCCCGTCGGCGTCCAGCGCGTGCAGCTCGTCGCCGAGCCGCAGCAGGATCGGGCCGCCGCGCGGGCCGGGGGTGACGGCGGTCCGCCCGGCCGCGATCGCCGCGACGACCGCCTCCGGGGAGTCGTCCTCGGCGAGCACCCAGGTGGTCGGCTCGCCGAGCGTCTTGTGCTGGGACGGGTCGTGGAAGTCGCTGCCGCCGAGCGCGACCGTGTCGTCCCGCCAGAGCGCGGCCCACGCGAGCGGCGCGCCCCACGTCCGATCCCACCAGGACGAGTGCCACAGCTCCACGTGCCGGGGCCGGGCGCCCGGCGGGACGTCGTGCCGCCACGCGCAGTCCCCCGACAGCGGATGGTTGATCGACAGCACGCCGCCGTCGCCCGGATCCCACTCGGCCGCCGGGCGCCGGAAGTCGATCCAGCCGACGTCGCCGAACACGTTCGCGTGCCCGTAGTCGGTCGTGACCTCCTGCCCCGGGACCAGCACGATCCCCGCGTGCTTGGACACCCCGGGCAGCTCCGGATGGTGGCTGACCGTGTTGTGGTCGGTGACGGCGAGGAAGTCCAGGCCCTGCCGCACCGCGAGCCCGGCCAGCTCGGGCACGGTCAGCGTCCCGTCGCTGTGCACGGTGTGCGCGTGCAGGTCACCGGCCAGCCACCGCGTCCCGGACGGCTCGGGCAGCCCGTCCCGCCGCGCCGGACGATCCGTCACGGCGGGCGGCACCGGCGTCTCCGGACGCTCCGGCGCGCGGTCGTGCAGCGTGACCGTGACCTCGTACGGAGTGCCGTCCGGCGGGATCCGGTGCAGCCGCAGCCACACGTGCCACTCCCCCGGTTCCAGCTCACCGGGCAGGTAGCCGGGCGTCGCCCAGTCGGCGGCGATCGTGTAGGTGTCCCGCGCGCCGCCCGACCAGCCCCGGAACCCGTCCGGACCGCCGCACCCGAGATCGATCACGCCGCCCGTGAAACCCAGCCGGACGGTCAGGGCCGCCGTCCCCGGCGGCACCTCGAACGGCACCTCGCGCATGATCCGCTCCAGCCGGTCCTCGAGCGTCCACACCCCCTCGAAGCGGATCATGCCGCCGCCGTCACGTCGTCGGTCATCAGTTCTCCTTCGCGGTAGAGCAGGGAACGGCCCGGGCGGGGGCTCGCCCAGCCCTCGTCCCCGGGCCGGGGTTCGGCGTCCTCGGGGACGACGACGCGCACGGGCGCGCCGCCCTCCGTCTCCAGGGTCACCAGTGAGCTGGTACCCAGGTTCTCGATGACCACGACTCGCCCGTGGAACGCCGCGTCCACGGGCGCCGGGGAGTAGTCGAGGTACTCGGGCCGGACGCCGAACACGACCGGCGCGCCGTCCTCGACCCGCACCGGCGGGCGCAGCCGCGCCCCGGCCGCCTCGACCAGGCCGTTCACCACCCGCGCGTCCACGAGGTTCATCGGGGTCGAGCCGATGAACGAGGCGACGAACAGGTTCGCGGGCCGCCGGAACACCTCGGCGGGCGTCCCGACCTGCCGGATCCGCCCGGTCTCCATGACCGCGATCCGGTCGGCCATCGCGAGCGCCTCGGCCTGGTCGTGCGTGACGAACAGCGTCGTCACGCCCAGCTCGTGCTGGAGCTTCTTCAGGAACGTGCGGGCCTCCAGGCGCAGCCGCGCGTCGAGGTTGGACAGCGGCTCGTCCAGCAGGAACACCGCCGGGCGCGCCGCCATCGCACGGGCCAGCGCGACCCGCTGCTGCTGCCCGCCGCTCAGCTCCGCCGGACGGCGTTCCAGCAGGCCGGCGAGCCCGAGCGACTCCGCGACGCCGGCCGCCGCCGCGCGCCGCTCGTCCTTGGGCGCCTTCTTGATCCGCAGCGGGTAGGCGATGTTGTCGGCGACGGTCATGTGCGGGAACAGCGCGTAGTCCTGGAAGACCATGCCGACGTCGCGGCGTCCCGGCGGCAGCCGCGTCACGTCGCGGTCGCCGATCCGGACCGTCCCGGACGTCGCGGTCTCCAGCCCCGCGATCGTCCGCAGCAGCGTCGTCTTCCCGCACCCGGACGGCCCGAGCAGCGCGAAGAACGCGCCGTCCGGGACGGCCAGGTCCAGCCCGTCCACGGCCCGGACGCCGCCCGGGTAGTCCTTGGTCAGCGCGCTCAGTTCGACCCCGGTCACCGTTTGATCCCTCCGTGGAACCGGAACCCGTACCGGCGGCTGACCAGCAGGTACATCAGCACGACGGGCACCGAGTAGAGCAGCGAGAAGGTGGAGATCAGGGCGAGGTCCGGCTGCCCGCCCTCGGTGTAGAAGGTGTACATGATCACCGACGCCGGGGCCTTGTCCGGATCGCGCAGCAGCAGGAACGGCATCAGGAAATCGCCCCACACCTGCGCGACCGTCCAGATCCCGACCATCGCCAGGCCCGGCCGGATCACCGGGACGACCACGTGCCGCAGCGTCTGGAGCGGCGACGCGCCGAACACCCGCGCCGCCTCCTCGTAGGACGCGGGCGTCGCGTCGGTGAAGTCCTTCAGCAGGAAGATCGCGGTCGGCAGCAGGCCGCCGGACAGCACCAGCACCACGCCGAGGTGCGAGTCGACCAGGTGCAGCTGCGTGGCGAGCAGGAAGATCGGCACCATCGCCGCCGTCCCGGTGATGATCGACGACAGCAGGAGCAGCAGGTAGAGCAGGACGTCCCGGCCCGGCAGCCGCACCCGGCTGAGCGCGTACGCGGCGAGCGCCGCGAACACGACGACGATCGCCGCCGTCCCGGCCGCGAGGATCACCGAGTTCTCCAGCGACCTCAGCGCGTACGGGTCGTCCAGCAGGACGCGGAAGTTGTCCAGCGTGAAGCCCGGCAGCGACACCTGGATCTTCGGGTTCGCGTCGAACGGGGCGCTGGCCAGCCACAGCATCGGCAGCGCGAAGAACGCGAGGACGAGCGACACGAACGTGGTCGCGGCGATCCGCCGCAGCGCCGTCCTCATGCCCGCCTCCTTCGCAGCGCCCGCAGGTAGGCGAACGCGATGAGCAGGTTGACCAGCAGCATGACCAGGGAGATCGCCGCGCCGAAGCCGAGCCGTCCCTCGCCGAGCGCGGTCCGGTACACGTAGGCCGACATGACCTCCGAGCGGTTCTCCGGCCCGCCCGCCGTGATGAGGAACGGGGTGAAGTCGTTGAACGTCCACAGGCTGACCAGCAGCAGGCTCGTCAGCGCGTGCCCGCGGATCTTCGGCAGCACCGCGTCCCGCAGGGTCTGCCAGGTGGACGCGCCCGCCAGCTTCGCCGTCTCCAGATGGGACGGCGGAACGTTCCCGAGCGCGGCCGTGTAGAGCATCATCGAGAACGCCGTCCCGCGCCAGACGTTGAACACGACGATGCAGGCCATCGGATGGTCCAGCAGCCAGGCGGTGCCGGGCGTGCCGAGCATCGCGTTCAGCGTCCCGCCGTCCCGGTCCAGCAGCGCCAGCCACAGGAACGCCACGACCGACCCGGGCAGGATCCACGCGAGCAGCACGAGCGCCTCGACCGTCCGGCGGACGGCGGCCGGGCGCTCCCGCATCACCCACGCGACCGAGAACCCGAGCACGGTCTGCCCGAGCACCGCCGACCCGCCGACGAACTCCAGCGTCAGCCACAGCGAGTTGTGGAACCGGCCGTCCGCGAGCACGTCGGTGTAGTTCCGGACACCGGTGAAGTGCGGATGCGTGGCCGCGAGCCCGGTGAGCCGGTAGTCGGTGACGCCCAGGTACAGCGTCCACAGCGCCGGGAACACCAGGAACACGACGATGAGCACCAGCGCCGGGGCGACGAACGCGGCCGCGCGCCGCCGCCCCAGCCCGACGACGTCGGTCGCTTCCTCCCTCACGGGCTCACGCGCGGCCTCAGTGCGCGTCGACGTTGCCGGAACCACCGACGATGCCCTCCAGTGCCTTGGTGTACCGCCCGGCCGCGTCGTCCGGGCCGTGCCCGGCGACGATGCCCGCCGTCGCCTCCTGCAAGGCCGTCGACACCTGCGTGTAGGCGGCGAGCCCCGGCCGGAACAGCGTGATCGGCAGCACCTTCTGCGCGACGTAGGTGAGGAACGGGTCGTCCTTCAGCGCGTCGGCGTTCACGTCGTTGCGCGAGGTGACCTCGGGGTTCCCCGCGATGCGCGCCTTCACCACGTCCGGCCGGTTCAGGTACGCCAGCAGGTCGAACGCCTGCTGCGGGTACTTGGTGTGCGGGTTGATCGTGGCGATCGCCCCGCCGGACACGCTCACGAACGACTGCCCCTTGACGCCCTTGCCGGGGGCCACCGCCGGGATCAGCGCGTACCCGACCGACTGGTCGCGGTCCGCCATCTTCGCGATGCCGTCCTTGGGGTTCAGCACCGCCCGCCACAGATAGACGCCCTCCAGCAGCACGCCGATCTTGTTGTTCGCGAACTCCTCGAACGACTTGTCCCGCCCCTTCGCCTCCTCCTGGAGCTTCTTGTCACCGAGCCCGTTCGGCCCGTACAGCTGCTGGTAGAAGCCGAGGACCTGCTTCATCGCGGCCCCGCCGCCGGCCCACTTGCCGTTCGCGTAGATCTCCGCGCCCGCCCCCGCGAGCAGCGGCAGGACGCCCTGGGTCGTCGTCGCCTCGCCCATCGCCGTCCCGGCGTTGAACTGGAGCGGCGTGACGCCGGGCAGCCGCTTCAGCGCGCGCCCGGCGGCGAGGATCTCGTCCCAGCTCTTCGGCTGCCAGTTCGTGGGCAGCCCGGCCTGCGCGAACAGCTTCTTGTTGTAGAAGAGCACACGCCCGTCGGTGCTCGGGGGGATCCCGTACCGCTTGCCCTGGAACGATCCCAGCTGCTGGACGGACGAACTGATCTGCCCCCAGCCGTCCCAGGAGTCGGCGCGCGCGCCGACCACGTCCGTCAGCGGCTTGATGTAACCGGCCTGCGCGAACTCCCCGACCCAGATCCCGTCCAGGCTGACGATGTCCGCCCCCGCCTTGGACTTCAGGTCGAGCGCGGTCTTGGTCTTGTACGCCTCGTCGTCCACGCCGTAGCCGTGGTACACGACCTTGACGCGCAGGCCCTGGGCCTTCTCGGCGGCGACGAACCCGGGGATGACGGTCTTGGTGATCCACGACGCCTCGGCGTCGTTCTTGCCGCCGACGATGGCGTTGCGCGCGATCGTGAGGGTGACGGACCTGGCCTTGGCGTTGCGCTGCGGGTCGGTCGAGGACGAACCGCCCCCGCAGGACGAGACGGCCGCGCCCACCAGGAGAAAGGCGAGCGCGGCCGTGAGCCGTGAGTGGAACCGTGAGTCGAGGTGCGGATGGGGTCGGGAGCGTTCCAGCCGTCCGGAGATGTCCACGGTGACCTCCAATGGGCGTCACCGTTAACGTGACCGATGGGACGGGAGTCGTAAAGACCTAACCGATCTTCGGTTCGCCCCGCCGCCCGGTCACGGGTCGGTCAGCTCGGTGGAGCGGGCCTCGAACATCTCCATCGCCTTGCGGGTGACCGGGCCCGGAGCGGCCGGCAGCGACGTGCCGTCCACCTTCCGGATCGGCTGGACGTTCCTGGTCGTGGAGGTCAGGAACGCCTCCTCGGCCCGGTACAGCTCCGACAGCGGAAGGTCGCCCTCGACGCCGCCGCACCACTCCAGGACGAGCCCGCGCGTGACGCCCGCTAGGCAGCCCGCCTCCAGCGGTGGCGTGATCAGCTCGCCGTCCAGGACGACGAAGATGTTCGTCCCGGTGCCCTCGCACAGGTTCCCGGCGAGGTTCGCGAAGATCGCCTCGCCGCCGCCGCGCTCGCTGGCGTGCGCGAGCGCCAGCGCGTTCTCGGCGTAGGACGTCGTCTTCAGCCCGGCCAGCGCGCCGTGCTCGTTCCGCGCCCACGGGACGACGACCACGTCGGCGGTCTCCGGGAACGGGTCCTGCTCGGCCACGATGATCGTCGTGGTCGTGCCCTCGGTTCCGCGCTGCGAGCCGAGCGGTCCGGGGCCGGAGGTGTGGGTGATCCGGATGCGGGCGGACGGCCAGTCCGGGGCGGCCGCGAGCGCCGCGCGGCACCCCTCGGCGAGCTCCTCCACGTCCGGTTCGGCCAGGCCGAGCCCGGCGGCGGACCTGCCGAGCCGCTTCAGGTGACGGGTCAGCGCGAACGGCTCGCCGTCCACCGCCTTGACCGTCTCGAACACGCCGTCGCCGACCAGAACGCCGTGGTCGAAGACCGACACGACCGCCTCGTCGGGATCCAGCAGGGTCCCGTTGACCCACACCTTCGCCCGCTCACCGCTCACCGGATGCCACCTCCAGAAGCCGAGCCGCCTTCAGCTCGGTCTCGTTCCATTCTCCCAGCGGGTCGGATCCCCAGGTGATCCCGGCCCCCGTCCCGAACCGGAGCACGCCGTCCTCCGCCCAGAACGTCCGGATGCCGACCGCGAGCGCGCCGCGCCGCCGGTCCGCGTCCACCCAGCCGACCGCCCCGCAGTACGGCCCGCGCGGGACCGGCTCGAGCACCTCCAGCAGCGACAGCGCGCTCGCCTTCGGCGCGCCCGTCACCGAGCCCGGCGGGAACGTCGCCTCGATCAGCTCCGGCCACCCCGCGCCCGGCTCCAGCTCCGCCCGGACGGTCGAGACCAGGTGCACCAGCCCCGGATGCTCCTCCAGCGCGAGCAGCTCCGGCACCGTCACCGACCCGACCGCGGCGACCCGCCCGAGATCGTTCCGGACGAGGTCGACGATCATCACGTTCTCGGCGCGGTCCTTGGGCAGCAGGTCCGCCTCGGTGCGCCCGGTCCCCTTGATCGGCTTGGACGTCACGACCCGTCCGTCCCGGGCCAGGTACAGCTCGGGCGACGCGGACGCGACCGCGATCCCCGGCAGCCGCAGCGTCATCGCGTACGGCGCGGGATTCCCCCTGGCCAGCCGCCTCCCGAGGCCCGCGATGTCGGCGTCCCCGGCGAGCGGCGCGGACAGCACCCGGCACAGGTTCGCCTGGTAGACGACGCCCTCCGCGATCGTCGCGCGGATCCGCTCGACGCCCCGCATGTAGGCGCCCTGGTCCAGCGACGAGACCCACTCCCCCGGCGGCCGCCACGGGCCGTCCGGGTGCGGCGCGGGCCGGACGTCCTCGAACCGCGCGCAGGTGATCTTGCCCTCGTAGCTGACGACGACCGCCCACCAGCCGCGTGAGTCCAGCGCCGCCGGGTCGCTGGTCACCTCGGCGAGCCCGGTCGCCAGCATCCCTCCGACGTGCGCGAACATGGCTCCTGGGGCGAACATGGCCCCTAGTCTGCCGTCCCCGCGCGGGGCCGCGGCACACGGCGCGCCCGCCGGGCCGCCGCGCGCGGGCTAGTGCGAGGCCAGGACGCAGCCGAACGAGTCCGCGAGCCCCTTGAGGCCGTCCTCGGTGACGGTCAGCGCGCGTCGCTCCCGGGGGACGCGCGCGAACCAGTCGAGCTCGATCATCCGCGTGGTCAGCGCCGCGCCGAGCGCCCCGTTCAGGTGCGGACGGCGTTCCGTCCAGTCCAGGCAGGCGCCCGCGAACCGCCGCCGCGTCCGGCGCAGCGCGTCCAGGTCGAGCCCGATCTCCTCGAACCGGTGCTCGCCCTTCTCGGTCGTCGCGTACGGGATGCCGGTCTCGACCGGGCGGCCGGCGTCCGGTTCGATCATGCCGCCGTCCGCCAGGGCCGCGAACAGCGCCACCCCGGCCTCCCCGGCGAGGTGGTCGTAGCAGGTGCGGGCGGTGTGCAGCCGCCGCGCCAGCCGCGACTGCCGCAGCCCCTTCACCTCGATGTCCGGGCTGATCCGGCTGAGCGCCTCGATCACCGCGGCGACCTCCTCCCCGGCGAGCCGGTAGTACCGCCACCGGCCCTGCGCGACGACGCTCACCAGGCCGCCGTCCAGCAGCTTCGCCAGGTGCGCGCTCGCGGTCTGCGGGCTCACCCCGGCGACCCGCGCGAGTTCCCCGGCCGCCAGCGGACGGCCGTCCAGCAGCGCGGTCAGCATCGCCGCCCGCGCCCGGTCGGCCATCAGCGCGGCCACCGGGGCGATATCGGAGTCATACGCCAGGCTCATGCCTTCGAGCCTAGGCGGCGGACGCTTCGACGCCGATGGAAGCGTCCCGTGCGACCGGATCGCGTAATCCGGTTTGGGGAAGCGGCCCGGACACGCTAATGTTCTCTCTGTCGCCGGGGAAGCCCGGACGGCAGGCGGAAGTGGCTCAGGGGTAGAGCATCACCTTGCCAAGGTGAGGGTCGCGGGTTCAAATCCCGTCTTCCGCTCTGAGAGGCCGGACACGGCCTCGCTCTGGTGGAGTGGCCGAGAGGCGAGGCAACGGCCTGCAAAGCCGTGTACACGGGTTCAAATCCCGTCTCCACCTCCAAGGGCGATTAGCTCAGTGGGAGAGCGCTACCTTGACACGGTAGAGGTCACTGGTTCAATCCCAGTATCGCCCACCACACGTAAGACGGAAGCCCCGCTTCTCTTCGGAGAAGCGGGGCTTTCGCGTTCCCGGACGCCATCACCCTGACCTCGGTCCCGCACCGCGCGCCTGCGTGCCGTCCCGAGTCCCTGAGGTTCCCCGAGCCGGGTCGGCTCGGTGTGGGACACGAACAGGCAACGGATTGAACGGCCTTCTTGTCGGGTTCGCGGCGCGGTGTCACATTTCGGCCGGGATGACCGCGTGGTCGCGGTTCTCCGGGGGTCCCATCGCACTCGCCTTCTTGGAGGACCGGCCGTGGCCCGATCTCGTGTTGCCCTCCGGCGCGTCGGCGCGCTCGCCCTGGCGGCGGGCCTGCTGACCGCCGGTCTCTCCGCACCGCCCGCGTTCGCCGACGGCCCCGGATCCGGATCGCCGTGGGTCGTCACGCTCGGCGACTCCTACATCTCCGGCGAGGCGGGACGCTGGGCGGGCAACAGCAACGACGGCGAATCGCTGATCGACGCGCTGGGTCCGACGGCCTACTACGACAACGCCTCCCACACCGCCGAGCAGATCACCCGCTGCCACCGCTCACAGTCCGCCGAGGTCTACATCGGCGGCGGCGTGAACGGCATGAACCTCGCCTGCTCCGGGGCCACGACCGGCACCCACACCGACTCCAGCGGCAACTTCAAGCCCGGGATCGACTTCTACAACAGCGGCGGCAACCAGGGCCAGGCTCTGATGCTGCAGAACTTCGCCTCGTCCCACAACGTCACGATGGTCGCGGTCTCCATCGGCGGGAACGACTTCGGCTTCGGCGGCATCGTGCAGAAGTGCGTCACGGACTTCCTGACCTCGCCGTCGTGGCTGCCGAACTACTGCAACGACGACTCGGCGGTGACGTCCAACTTCACCTCGTCCAACGTCGCCGCGCAGCGGGCCAAGATCGCCCAGGCGTTCCGGAACGTCGCCCAGGCCATGACGAACGCCGGGTACTCGCCGTCCTCCTACAAGATCGTCGCGCAGGACTACCCGTCGCCGATCCCCACGAGCTCGGGCTTCCGCTACTCGCAGTCCGGCTACACCCGGCAGTCGACCGGCGGCTGCGGCTTCTGGAACAACGACGCCAACTACGCCAACTCCACCGCGCTGACGGTCATCGACCAGACGGTGGCAGGCGCGGCGTCCGACGCGGGGCTTTCCAACCTGGTGACCATGCGCCTGTCCTCGGCGTTCAACTCCCGGCGGCTGTGCGAGAACACCGTCGGCCTCGTCGAGGAGGCGGGCCTGAGCTCCTGGCGGAGCGCGGGCGCCGTGGACAAGACCGAGTGGATCAACCAGATCCGCACCGTCACCACCATCGGTTCGGACTACTACATCCAGGAGTCCATCCACCCGAACTACTGGGGCCAGCTCGCCCTGCGCAACTGCCTGCGCCAGGCGTACAACGGCGGCTCCCCCCACGGCGGCGCCTGCACCCGCGGCGGCACCGGCACCAACGCCAACGGCGAACCCCTCATGACCCTGAACTGACCCCGGACAGGTGCTGGGCCGGAACCCCGGCCCAGCACCTACCGGACCTCCCGCAACCGAACTGCTGAAGCCTGGTGGCTTGCGGCTCGGCCCGGCTGTCAGAAGTCGCCGTCGGCGACCTGGAGGACGGTGAGGCCGAGGCCGCGCCACATGGCGACGACGGTGGCGCGGTCCTCCAGAACCGCCGTGACCTGCTCGTTCGGACGGACGTGCCGCTTGTACAGCTCGGACTTGACGGTGGTGTCGCGGCGGCGGTCGCCGTCCTTGCGCATGAGCAGCGCCTCGCCGGGGACGGCGACGTGTTCAGCGAGCCAGGCACGGGTGGAGGCACGGCAGGCGTCGGACCGTCCGGTCACGTAGATGATGCCGTGGCCCGCTGCGGCGAGGGCCTGGACGACGGTGATGACGGGCGCGTTCGGGAGGTCTTCGCCGACTCGGTGCCAGTCGTACGGGGCGCGTTCGCGTGGTCCGGGACGGCGGAGCGCGACGGTGCCGTCGATGTCGACCAGGAACAGACCCCGGCTCGGCTTGGTCGGCGTCACGGAGGCTCCTTGGCGGGCTGTGCGGAGAACACGTCGGGCGGGTGCCGAACTCAACCATAGAAACCTCGCCCGTATCACCCGATATCCCGCCGGATGGAGCGTGCGCCGAGCGAGACCCGCCTGCCGGGTCACGGGTCACTGCCGGAGCGGCAGGTCGCGCTGGTACCAGGTGCCCGGCTTGCCGCCGAGGTCGGACGCGTCTGCCTCGGCTACCGGGAAGTAGGCGCGGTTCGCCGGTTCGAAGGCCAGGACGGCCCGGGTGTGGCTCGCGTCCAGCCTCGTCAGCTCGGGCATCTGCCGGCTCCTCCGGCCGTCCGGTCGCGGGTGTGGTCGGTGTCTCGGATGCCGAGGTCGACGGGGTCGGCAGGGTCGGCGGTAGGGCCCGGTCCCCGAGCGGAGCGGTCGCCGCGTTCGGGCCGGACCGGGCATCTGATCAGGCCGGTAGCGTTGGGGGGTGAGCGCCACACTTGTCGCTAAGGATCTTGTCGCCGGGCACGGCGACCGTCTGCTGTTCTCCGGCCTGGACCTGGTCGTCGCCCCCGGCGACGTCGTCGGGTTGGTCGGGGCCAACGGGGCCGGCAAGTCGTCGCTGCTGCGGCTGCTCGCCGGGGTGGACGCGCCCGAGTCCGGGAGCGTCCGGCTGAGCCCGCCGACGGCGCTGGTCGGATATCTACCGCAGGAGCCCGAGCGGCGGCCGGGCGAGACGATCGAGGCGTTCCTGGGACGCCGGACGGGCGTGACACAGGCGCAGGCCGACCTGGACGAGGCGACGACGGGCCTGGTCGACGAGGTCGAGGGCGCGGACGACGCGTACGCCGAGGCGCTGGAGCGGTGGCTCGCGCTCGGCGGCGCCGACCTGGCCGACCGGGCGGGCGAGGTCGCCGCCGAACTCGGCCTCACCGTCGATCTCGACCAGCCGATGACGTCGCTGTCGGGCGGGCAGGCGGCGCGGGCCGGACTGGCGTCGCTGCTGCTCAGCCGGTACGACGTGTTCCTGCTGGACGAGCCGACCAACGATCTCGACCTGGACGGCCTGGAGCGGCTCGAGCGGTTCGTCACCGACCTGCGGGCCGGGACGGTCCTGGTGAGCCACGACCGCGAGTTCCTGACCCGGACGGTCACCCGCGTCCTCGAACTGGACCTCGCGCAGCAGCAGATCAACGCCTATGGCGGCGGGTACGAGTCGTACCTGGCCGAGCGGGACGTCGCGCGGCGGCACGCGCGGGCCGACTACGAGGAGTACGCCGACAAGCTGTCCTCGCTCAAGGACCGGGCGCAGACGCAGCGGGCGTGGATGGACAAGGGCGTCAAGAACGCGCGCCGGAAGGCGGGCGACAACGACAAGATCGGCCGGAAGTTCCGGTCGGAGTCGAGCGAGAAGCAGGCGGCCAAGGCGCGGCAGACCGAGAAGGCGATCGAGCGGCTGGACGTCGTCGCGGAGCCGCGCAAGGAGTGGGAGCTGCGGATGGAGATCGCCGCCGCGCCGCGCTCGGGCGCGGTCGCGGCGACCCTGCGGGGCGCGGTCGTCCGGCGCGGGTCGTTCACGTTCGGCCCGGCCGACCTGGAGATCGGCTGGGCGGACCGGGTCGCGATCACGGGCGCGAACGGCGCGGGCAAGACGACGCTGCTCGGGGCGCTTCTGGGACGGATCCCGGTGGACGAGGGGCACGCCTCCCTCGGCCCCGGCGTCCTGGTCGGGGAGATCGACCAGGCGCGCGGGCTGTTCCTCGGCGACGCGGCGCTGCTGGACGCGTTCGGCGCGGCCGTCCCGGAGACGACCGCCGCGGACGTCCGGACGCTGCTGGCGAAGTTCGGCCTGCGCGCCGAGCACGTGCTGCGCCCGGCGGCCACCCTCTCCCCCGGTGAGCGGACCCGCGCGGCGCTGGCGCTGCTCCAGGCCAGGGGCGTGAACCTGCTCGTCCTGGACGAGCCGACCAACCACCTCGACCTGGCCGCGATCGAGCAGCTGGAGCAGGCGCTCGACTCCTACACCGGCACCCTGCTGCTGGTCACGCACGACCGCCGGATGCTGGACGCCGTCCGGACGACGCGGCGGCTGCGGGTCGAGCACGGAAAGGTCATCGAGCTCTGAGGCACGGCGCGGTCACCGGGCCCCCGGGTCAGGGACGAGTGGCACGGGCGGCGAGCCGGACGATCCGGGTGCGGCCGTCGCCCCTCGGCCAGATCGGGAGCCAGTCCGCGGGCCAGGCGTAGCCGGGCAGGCCGTCGCGGTGGAGCCCGGCGACGCGCGGCTCGTCCAGGGACGCGGCGGCGAAGCGGTAGAGGGCGGCGGCCCGCGCGTTGATCACGCCGTGGTCGAGCAGCCGGGGCAGGCCGCCCTCGGCGCCGACCAGCGACTCGGCGCTCAGGCCGGTGAGCGGGTAGCCCTCCGGGAAGGCCCGGCGCAGGTCGAGGAAGAAGCCGACCGTCCCCTTGCGCGGGTCGCCGAGGAGGGGGCCGAGCGGGGCCAGCGGGCCCAGCGCGAGGCGCGGGTGGGCGACCATGGCGTGCGTGTAGAGGACGCGCATGAGCGCCACGTTCATCATGAAGCGCTCGGCGGGCAGCTCGGCGAGGGCCAGCGGCAGGTGGTCCAGGTAGCCGTCCACGACGCTGGCGTTGTGCGCGCGGTACCAGGCGGCCGGGGACGGCCGGCGGAGGAACCGCTGCCAGAGCGCCACGCGCGGGTTGGCGGCCTGGACGCCGTCCAGCAGGGCGGCCTCGGTCTTGTCCTGGAGGAGGCGCTCGTTGACGGCCCGCCACCACGGGCTTCCGGGCGGATCGCCGTCCGGCGCGTTGAGGACGCCCCGGGTGATCGTCCAGCGCAGGAAGCTCAGTTCGGCCCGTCCGTACCGGGCGTAACGGCCGCGGTAGAACGCGGCGGCGAGGCGCAGGCGGGCGGACGGGGGCCCGTCCCGGACGGCGCTGACCCGCGCCGCCGCCCTCTCGGCGGCCGCACCCTCGTGTCCCACCCTTCCAGTGTGACAAAGCGTCCAGGGCCCGATTCGGGTGAGGGTTTTTCGGGTTTTTGTCCCCCTTCCGTCCTGTCCTGTTCTTCCGCTCGCGCCCCGTGCATGGTGATACTCCTCACGCGATCCGGTGAGCGGAGGGAGTCCCATGGGCATCGACGACCTGACTCGGCGCGGGTTCCTCGCGGGAACGGCGGGCGCGGCCGCCGTCCTGGCGGCGGGCGGCACGGAGGCCGACGCGGCGGCGTCCACCAGGGCCCCCGTCTCGAAGCTGCCGGAGCCGTCGAAATCGGGCATCGACCACATCGTCGTCGTGATGATGGAGAACCGCTCCTTCGACCACTACCTCGGCTGGCTCCCGGGCGCGGACGGCAGGCAGGACGGCCTGACCTTCACCGACGCCCAGGGCGGGAAGCACGCCACGCACCACCTGACCGTCCCGTGGGGCTGCGGCTTCAACGACCCCGACCACTCCTACGGCGGCGGACGCGTCGAGTACAACGGCGGCAAGTGCGACGGCTGGCTGCGCGCCGGGCACAACGACGTGTTCTCGATCGGCTACTACAAGGGCGCCGACCTGGGCTTCCACGGCCACGCCGCCCGCGACTGGACGGTCTGCGACCGCTACTTCCCGGCGATCATGTCGTCCACCTTCCCGAACCGGATCTTCCAGCACGCGGCGCAGACCGACCGGACGTCCAACACCTTCACGATCTCCCAGCTCACCACCATCTGGGACCGCCTGAAGGCGAAGAAGGTCTCCTGCCGCTACTACTTCAGCGACGTCCCGTTCACCGGGCTCTGGGGCCTGAAGCACCTGGACGTCAGCCGGAACATCGGCGAGTTCTACGCCGACGCCAAGGCCGGGCGCCTGCCCGCCGTCAGCTTCGTCGAGCCCGGGTTCCTCGGCGAGGCGCTGCCCGGCATGTCCGAGGACGAGCACCCGCTCGCCGACATCCGCCTCGGCCAGAGCTTCCTCAACCGGGTCTACACGGCCGTCACGACGTCCCCGAACTGGCCCCGCACCCTCTTCGTGATCAACTACGACGAGTGGGGCGGCTTCTTCGACCACGTCCCGCCGCCCACCGGCCCGGACCCGCGCCCCGACCTCGGCACCGGCCTGCGCGGCTTCCGCGTCCCCTGCCTGCTGATCTCCCCCCGCGCCCGGCGGCGGTCGATCGCCCACGAGGTCTACGACCACACGTCCGTCCTCAAGGCCATCGAGTGGCGCTGGGGCCTGAAGCCCCTGTCCGTCCGGGACGCCGCCGCCCGCAACATCGCCGAGGTCCTCGACTTCCACGCCAAGCCGAACCTGCACGCCCCGCGCTACTCGGTCCCCCAGCCGACCACGCTCGGCTGTATCGAGCCCCACGCCCACACCGGCGACGACTGGCACGATCTGGCCGCCTACGCCACCCGCCACGGCTTCGCCGCCCGGCACCGCTGAGGGCCGCCGACCACCTGGCGGAACGGGCCTCTCCGGGGGTCGAGCCGCTGATCAGCTCGGCTCCGATGTCACGAGCACTCGGAATCCACGCTAAAGTTTTCCTTGTCGCCGCGAGGGACCGGCCCGAAAGGGAAGGCACCGAGCAGCACACGCGGAAGTGGCTCAGGGGTAGAGCATCACCTTGCCAAGGTGAGGGTCGCGGGTTCAAATCCCGTCTTCCGCTCTCCGGATCACCCTCCCAGGGTGGACGTTCCGGGCGATTAGCTCAGTGGGAGAGCGCTACCTTGACACGGTAGAGGTCACTGGTTCAATCCCAGTATCGCCCACCAGCAGGCATGAATCTCAGGCCCTGTTCCCTCACGGGAACGGGGCCTTTGGCTTTCTCCGACGCGATTCGATCATCGTGAGGGCCGACGTAATGATCACGTCCGGCCTCCGGAGAACCTAGTCCCGGGGGCGCGTGAGCGCGTCGGTGAAGTCGGCCAGCAGCCCCTGGAAACGCTCGCGGTCCGCCGGGGGCAGGGCCGTCAGGGCGTCGGCGATGACGGCTTCGGCCTTCGGCGTGACCGTCGCGAGCGTGTCGCGTCCTGTGGCGGTCAGGTGGTTGTCCACGATGCGGCCGCGTCCCGCGCTGCGCTCGACGAGGCCCCGGTCCTGGAGACGCTGGAGCAGTCCCCCGAGCGTCTGCGGGGTGTGGAACGTGGCCCTGGCCAGTTCGGACGCCGAGGCGCCCGGCTGCCGCTCCACCTCCCGCAGCACGGCCCACAGGCCCAGGTTGAGGTCGAACGGGCGCAGGGCCTCGTCGAGGCGCTGCGCCAGCACGTGCTGCGCGCGCTTGAGCGTCAGGCCGAATTCGACCACCGGGGACCTGTCCGGGGCGGGGTCACTGTTCATGGCCACGGCCAGAAGCTATCAGGCGCCTTCCATGGTCCGAGCTCGGGTGCGCCGGGTGGGGTGCGGTACGGTCCGACGCCGGCGCGGGGCCGGCGTCGGACCGTTCGTGGGGAGTTCAGCCGATGGCAGCGGGCTGTGGTTCCGGCGTGCGGGGTGCGGACCGGTGCAGGCCCTTGCGGTCGTAGAGGCGGGTGACGGCGAGACCGAGGGCCAGTGAGAGGGCGAAGCCGATCCCCGTCATGGTCCAGGCGCGGCCGAGCCCGGCATCGGCCTGGGCGCCGAAGTAGAGGATGGACCGGACGCCGTCGACCACCTGGCGGAAGGGCTCGAAGTCGGCCAGGAACCGGTAGAAGGAGGGCAGTGCCTCCAGTGGGATGGTGCCGCCGGCGGACGGGATGGCCAGCCCGATCAGCACGAGCATGGAGACGATGGGGCCCGGCGTGCCGAAGGCGGCGAGCAGGCCCAGGGCGGTGATGCCCATCGCGGCCGTGGCGCACGATCCGAAGAACCACAGCAGTGGCAGGTGGGAGGCGTCGATACCGATGACGCCCACGGCCGCCGCCATGGCCAGTGCCGAGGTCAGCATCGACAGGACGACCATGAGTACCGAGCCGACCGCGAAGTGACGGACCCGGCTGATGTGCTGGGCGGGCTTGAGGGAGCGGAACGGGCCCCTGTCGTTCGCGATCCAGCCGAGGGTCGCGTCCAGGCGGGAGTGGATCACGTTGGCGCCGAGCATGCCGCCGAGGACGAGGACGAGGGTGTAGAAGAACGCGCTCAACCCGAGGCCGCTGTGGTGGCCGAGCGGGTGCCCGTCCTTGACCACGGACTTGACCGGGTCGGCGATCATCAGCTGCGCCGCCGCGCTCTGCGTGGTGGGCCGTCCGGCGGTGCCGGACGGCGTCTGCTGTGCGGTTTGCCGGGTCAGCTGCTGGGTGAGTTGCTGCCCCACCTGGGCGGAGGTGGTCTGGACGACCTTGCGGTTGATCTCGGTGGCCATGGAGGAGCCGAAGCTTCCGGCGGCGGGGTTGGTCAGCACCGTCATGGTCGGCGGGTGGGGCTGCTGCTGGGCCGGGCTGGCGAGGGCCGCCACGGAGGCGGAGAAGTTCTCCGGGATGACGAGCGCCCCGAAGGCCTTGTCCTTGCCCAGGAGGTCGTCGGCGGTGCGGCGGTCGACCTGCTTCCAGGCGATCTTGCCCTTCAGATCGGGGGCGTTGGTGGTCTGCGAGGCGATCTGCGCGCCGAGGTTGATCTGCCTGCCGGCGACCTGGGTGCCCCGGTCGGCGTTGACCAGGGCGATCGGCAGGTCCTTCATCGAGCCGACCGGGTCGTTGTTGGCGCCCAGGTAGAGCAGCGACAGGACGAACGACAGCAGGCCGAGGATCAGCGCCGAGGACAGCCACAGGCTCCGGCGGCGCAGCAGCCTGCGCTCGCTCGTCCTGAAGGTGTGGGTCGGCTCGGTCATGGGTGCTCCAGTTGCGGTGTCGCGCCCGCAGCGGTGCTGAGGTGCGGAGGGTGGTGTTTCCAGTGTTCCGGCTGGTCGACAGTCTTCTGGAAAGCTTTACTTTCCACTACGATAGTCGAACTATCGGATATTGGCCCCCACCTGGACATATGGGAGAATGGTCACACACAGGAAGCGAGCGAGCACATGAGGATTTCCGACCTGAGCCGCCTGTCCGGGACACCGGTCGGGACGATCAAGTACTACCTGCGGGAGGGCCTGCTGCCACCCGGACGGCCCCTCGGGGCCACCCTGACCCTGTACGGCGAGGAGCACGTCCAGCGCCTGCGGCTGATCCGCGCCCTGACCTCCCGCGGTGGCCTGTCCATCGCCGCCACCCGCGACGTGCTCGCGGCGATCGACCAGCCGCTCGATCCTCTCGCCACGCTCGGCGTCGTCCACTACGCGCTGCCCACCCCCGTGGACGCCGCCGAGGCGGACGCCGTGGACGAGCAGTCGCTGCGGGTCGATGAGCTTCTGGCCGCGATGGGATGGGAGGTTTCCCCGGAGTCGCCGCACCGGCGCGCGCTCGCCGCGAGCCTGATGGACCTCAGCCGCCTCGGCATGGAGTACGGCACCGAGGACCTGCTGCCTTACGCCGAACTGGCCGCCGCCGCCGCCAGGCTCGACCTCGACCGGCTCGAGAACATCGAAGACCGCCTCCGGCTCGCCGAGCACGCCGCGATCGTCGTCCTGCTCCTCGAACCGGTTCTGGCGGTCCTGCGACGCCTCGCCCAGGAGGACGAGTCCCGCCGCCGGACCGCCTGGGCCCGCACGACCGACGGCGCCGGCCCACGGCCCGACCCGCACCCAGCCGACGGCCGCTGAACTCCCCTCGGCTCGGATCGTCGCACCGGGACATGCGAGCCGGGAGGCGGCGGGGTCAGGTGGGAACCACCGGGCACCGCTCGCCCGCCGACCAGAAGATCTGCTCGTCTCGAGCAGCGCACACCCGCCTGCCCGGCCACAGACTCCACCGCGGCCTTGGGCGCATCCCCGCACCGGGGCACCCATTTGTGAGCGGTACGTGCCGCAGCAGAACGTCACACAGAGCTACTTCGGGACCGGTGGCATGGACCCTAGTCCCGGGCCTCCGTGGGCAGGGCGCTTGATTTCGGGTCGAGCACCAGCAGCGGGATGTGCCGGTCGGTCTTCTCCCGGTACTCGGCGTAGGACGGGAACGCCTTCTCAGCCCGCTCCCACCACTCGGCCCGCTCCGCGCCCTCGACCTCGCGCGCGACGAAGACCTTCGTCACGGTCCCGTCCTGGAGCAGGAACTCGGGGTGGGCCTTGATGTTGTAGTACCAGGTCGGATGCCCGGGAGCGCCGCGCTTGGACGCGATGACGGCGTACCGGCCGTCGTGCTCCACGCGCATCACCGGCGTGTACCGGAGCCTTCCGCTCTTCGCGCCGCGCAGTGTCATGAGCACGATCGGCGACCCGCCGATCTGCAGGCCTTCCGTGGTCCCCGATTCCAGGATCCGCTTGGTCTGCTCTCGCGCGTGCTCTGAGAGGGGCATCTCCACGATCTCGTCTGCCATGGCCTCGTTCTCCTTTCTGTCCGCGTTCTCAGGCCTCGTCCGCCGGCAACGCGGGCGGGTAGGGCGCGCCGATGACGGCGGAGCGGCTGACGTCCTCCCAGGCGGTCGCCTCGGCGATCTGCCGCCGCGAGTAGTCGAGGGACATGTCGACGGCGTTCGCGCCGAGGAGCAGGTGCGTGGGCGGGTCGCCGCGCTTGACGACCCGGACGACGATCTCCGCCGCCCGCGCCGGGTCGCCCGCGGGACCGGGGCCGCCGCCGCGCTTGAGCATGGCGCCGATCGTGGGGTCGTAGTCCGCGGGGATGTCGTGGACCGTCATCGAGGAGCCGTTGGCGTCGGTCGCGAAGTAGCTCGGCTCGACCGTGAGGACGCCGACGCCGAACGGCGCGGTCTCCGCCGCGAGCGCCCGGCTGAACCCGTCGACGGCGAACTTGGCCGCCTGGTAGCTCGCGACGCCCGGGACTCCGCCGACGCGTCCGCGCGCCGAGGAGATCTGCACGATCAGGCCGCCGCCCTGGGCGCGCAGGAGCGGGATCACCGTTCTGGAGACGTTGTAGACGCCCCAGAAGTTGGTCTCGAACTGGGTGCGGAAGTCCTGGTCGTCGCCTGTTTCGATCGGGGCGACGTTGGTGTATCCGGCGTTGTTGACGACGACGTCGAGCCTGCCGAAGCGCGCGGCGGCGTCCTTCACCGCGGCCTGGACGGCGCCGGGGTCCGTCACGTCCAGGTCGAGCGCGAGCAGCCGGTCGCCGTGGGACTCGACGAGGCCCGCGAGCCGCTCCGGACGGCGCGCCGTGGCGACGACGCGGTCGCCCGCGTCGAGGGCGGCCTGGACGAGGGCACGCCCGAGACCGCGTGAGGAGCCTGTGATGAACCATGTCTGCGCCTGCCGCATGCCGGTCACCTCTTCCCTCCAAGGCTTTGAAGTCACCTTCGTCATTGAAGGTGCCTTCAATGGCAGCGTACGTCGGCCCGCGCCGTGCGTCCAGAGTCGTCCGGAACGGCGTTCGGAGGAGCGTTCGGAGGAGCGCTGCGTGAGGGGGTCGCGGCGGCTGGTGATCATGGTGCCGGACGATCCGGATTCGGGCGTACCTACTGGTCGGAAGGGTGTGCGCGCCGAGTCCGCCGGGTGACACACTGCGGGCGGGGGACGGGTTCGTCGGGGGCGATGACTTTGGGTGGAGGAGATCCATGGCGCAGATCACGCGGCGCTCCGAGAAGGAGCCGCTGCTGAAGACGACGTTCCTCTCACACGGAACGCTGGAGGTGATCGACCTCCAGAAGTCGCGGCGCTTCTACGAGGAGGTGCTCGGGCTGGAGGTGATCCAGCACGCGCCGATCGGGCTCCTCGTGCGGCTCGGCAGCGACCACGTGTACGTGTGCGTCGAGACGCCGAAGGCGGAGCAGCACGACATGCCGCTGCTCGGGCACAACGGCCTCGACGTGGGCAGCCGCGAGGACGTCGACGACGCGCACGCGAAACTCTCGGCCGTCCGCGAGGAGTACGGCATCCGGAAGCTGACGCGTCCCGTCGACCAGCACGGGACGTACGCGTTCTACGTGCAGGACCTCGACCGCAACTGGTGGGAGATCGGGCACCTCCCGCCCGGTGGCCACATGTTCCGCTTCGCGGACCCCAAGTACGACCTCACCGCCGAGGACGCGCCCGTGGCGCAGACCGACTGACACCAGGGACTTCTCGACGGCGGCGGCGCCCGCGATTCCTACGCGGGTGTCGCCGCCGCCGCGCGTTGGGAGGGCGGCGGTCAGCGCTTCGTGACGGCTCGGAACGACCTGGTGAGGCGGGCGAGTCCCGCGGGGACGCGGTCGGTGGGGATCGCGCCGTAGCCGAGGACGATCCCGGGCCGCGGCGTCTCGTGGCAGTAGGACGCCAGGTCCTCGACGGCGACGCCGAGGCGGCGGGCCTCGGTCACGACCGCCGGGATGTCGGCGGGCGCGTCCGGTCTGAGGACGGCGCACACGTGCAGCCCCGCCGTCGACGGGACCGGGTCGAGCCACTCGGCCAGGTCGCCGGCGAGGGCCTCGGTGATCAGCTCGTGGCGCGCGGCGTAGGTCCGGGTGGCCTTGCGGACGTGGCGTGGCAGCTCGCCCGAGTCGATGAAGCGGGCGAGCGCGGCCTGCGTGACAGGGTCGCCGTGCCAGTCGGTGAGCCGCTTGACCGCGTGCAGCGCCGGCCGCAGTGAGGCGGGCGCGATGAGGAAGCCGACGCGCAGCAGCGGCAGCAGGGTCTTGGAGAAGGTGCCGACGTAGACGACGCGTCCGGCGCGGTCGAGGCTGTGGAGCGGGTCCAGGGGACGGTCGGAGAAGCGGAACTCGCTGTCGTAGTCGTCCTCGACGATCACGGCGTCGTGGCGTCCGGCCCAGTCGAGCAAGGCGGCGCGGCGGGCCAGGGACATGGGCGTGCCCAGCGGGAACTGGTGCGAGGGCGTCACGTAGACCAGGCGCGCGCCGCCCGGGAGAGCGTTCACGTCGAGGCCCTCGCGGTCGACGGGGACCGACACGACGCGGGCGCCGAGGGAGTGGAACAGGTGCCGGGCCGGCGGGTAGCCGGGGTCCTCGACGGCCACGACGTCGCCGGGGTCGATGAGGACGCGTCCGACGAGGTCGAGGGCCTGCTGCGCGCCGTGGGTGACCAGGACGTCGGCGGCGGTGGCGCGCACCGACCGTGAGCGTCCGATGGAGCGGGCGACGGCCTCGCGGAGGCCGTGGTGTCCGGCGGCGTCGCGGTATCCGGCGGTCCTGATGGTCGCGGCGCGCCACTCCGCGGTGAGGAGCCGCCTCCAGACGGGGAGCGGGAACAGCTCCGGGTCCGGTGTGCCCACGCCGAAGTCGTAGAGGGGCGTTTCCGGTTCGACCGTCCGGGGTCCGGGCGGGACGTCCCAGAGCGGACGCGGACGCGCCGCGTCGCCGTCGCGGACGGCGCGGGGACTCCCGACGGGGGCGGCGCCGACGAACGTGCCGGATCCGACGCGGGCGACCAGCAGGCCCTCGGCGGTCAGCCGTTCGTAGGCGACGGAGACGGTGTTGCGGGAGACGTCCAGGCGGCGGGCGAGCTCGCGTGTCGGGGGCAGGCGCTCGCCGGGACGCAGGCGTCCGTCCAGGATCGCGTCCAGGAGCTGCCGGTGGATGCGGGTGGCGAGGTCGCCGGGCCCGTCCAGGCCGAGGTGGAGGTCGATCGCGATTGGCCCATCGTGTTATGCGGATATTGGCACTTCAGGTCGCCAATCGGAGGCCGTTGACTGGTATCGAACGAAATCGAGAACGACCTAGGAGTACCCCCGTGACCCCCGTCGACATGTGGTTCGACCCGAAGTGCCCCTGGGCCTGGAACACCTCCCGCTGGCTGCTGGAGGTGGAGAAGGTCCGCGATGTCGACGTGCGCTTCCACGTGATGAGCCTGTGGCTGCTGAACGACGGCCGCGAGGACCTGGAGGAGTGGTACGCGCGGTGGCTGTCCGACACGCTCGGGCCCGTCCGCGTGGCGATCGCCGTCGAGCAGAAGTACGGAACGCCCACCCTCACCGACCTCTACACCGCACTCGGCAACCGCATCCACCACGAGAAGATGCCGATCGGGCGGGACCTGTACGAGAGCGCCCTGTACGAGGTGGGCCTGGACCGCCGCCTCGCCGACGCCGCCGACACCGACGAGTTCGACGAGGCCCTCCGGCTGAGCCACCACACGGGCCTCGACCCGGTGGGTGAGAACCTCGGAACCCCCGCGATCCATGTTCCTGGCCCGGACGGCAAGGTCAACGCGTTCTTCGGACCGGTCGTCACGCCCGTCCCGCGCGGCGAGGACGCCGGACGCCTCTGGGACGGCGTCCTGCTCGTCACCGGCGCGCCCGGCTTCTACGAGCTGAAGCGCGGACGCACCGAATCCCCCCGCGTCGATTGAGCCGGGTCCTTCCGCCGGCCGGGCCCGCGCGCGTCCTGGCGCTCGGCCAGCTGGCGAACTCGATCGGCGACGGCGCGTTCTACGCCACCTCGGCGCTGTTCTTCACCCGGGTCGTCGGCCTCTCGCCGTCCCGGGTGGGGCTCGCCCTGACCATCGGCTGGACGTGCGGGATACTGGCCGGGGTCCCCCTCGGCCAGGTCGCCGACCGGTGGGGCCCGCGCCGGACGACGGTGACGCTGGCGCTCGCGACCTCGGCGTCCCTCGGCGCGCTGCTCGCCGTGCGGTCCTTCCCGCTGTTCCTGCTGGTCGTGTGCGTGTACGCGTGCTGCCAGGGCGGCCTGAACTCCGCCCGGCAGGCGCTGCTCGCCGGCCTGGTGGAACCGGAACGGCGGACGGTGGTGCGCGCCCACCTCCAGTCGACGCTCAACGCGGGACTGGCCCTGGGCGCCGGGCTGGGCGGACTGGCCCTGACGTTCGACGACACCGCGTCCTACCTGGCCGTCCTCGCCATGGACGCGGTGAGCTTCGCCGTCGCGGCGCTCGTCCTCCGGCGGCTCCCCGAGGTCGTCAAGGGTGAGGTGGAGGAGACGGACGGGCGGCGGGCCGGTGGGCCGCGGGTGGCGGTGCTGCGTGACCGTCCGTACGCGATGCTCATGGTGCTGAGCGCCGTCATGTACCTGAACATGCCGCTTCTCAGCCTCGGGCTGCCGCTGTGGATCGTCGGGCGCACCGACGCGCCGGGCTCGACGGCCGCCGTGATCCTCGTGCTCAACATGGTCACCGTCGTGGTGTTCCAGGTCAGGGTGGCCGAGCGGGTGGACGGGCCGCGCGCCGCCGCCCGGGCCTCGCGGCGGGCCGGGGCGCTGATGATCGTCGCCTGCGCGGTCTTCGCGTCGTCAGCGGCCTCCGTGGGGGCGGCCGCCGCCGTCGCGATCCTGCTGGCCGGGGCGCTGGTCCAGGCGTTCGCCGAGATGCTGCACAGCGCGAGCGCCGCCGAACTCGGCTTCGGACTCGCACCGGACGGACGTCAGGGCCAGTACCAGGGCTTCTTCGGCATGGCCCCGCAGCTCGCGCGGATGGCGGGCCCGACGGTCCTGACCACGCTGCTGCTCGGGTGGGGAACCCCGGGCTGGGTGGCCCTGGGCGCGGTGTTCCTGGTCGGCGGGCTCGCGGTGGGACCGGTCGTCCGCCTCGCGGTGAACCGCGCGGGGACGGGCCGGACGGTGCGCCCGGCCGTCGCCGAGCGCGCCGTCCGGTGAGGGGCCGTCACTCCCAGGTCGTCCCGGCGGGGATCCGCAAGGTGGTGTTGATGCGGTTGAAGAAGTTGGTGATCGCCACCATCAGCACCAGCGATCCGAGCTGCCGCTCGTCGTAGTGCTGCTCCGCCTCGGCCCAGATCTCGTCGGAGACCGCGCCGGGACGGTCCGCCAGGCGGGTCGCGGCCTCGGCGAGAGCCAGCGCGGCCCGCTCGGCGTCGTCGAACAGCGGGTTCTCGTACCAGGCGGCCAGCGCGAGCAGCTTGTCGTCGCCGATCCCCGCCTTGCCCGCGGACTTGGCGCCGGCGTCGACGCAGGCGCTGCACCCGTTGATCTGGCTCGCGCGCAGATGCACCAGCTCGAGCGTCTCGCGCGGGACGCCACCGGAGTACACCTCCTTGAAGATGTGCTGAACGCCCTGGGTGATGCCTGGTTGGGGCGCGGTGTCCCGGATGCGTGCGGTCATCTCTGCTCCTGAGAGGGTGTCGTCGATCGGTGAACGCCACTACGACGTCCGCCCGGAAGGAGAGGTAACGCGGCCCTCGGAGTTACCTCACCGGCGTCCGGCGCGTCCTTGTGGTGACACCCGCCGCACCCCGAGGAGAACCGTGACCGATCAGGACGACCTCGCCGCGGAGTTCGAGGCGCGGCGCGCCTACCTCCACGCGATCGCGTTCCGCGTGCTCGGCTCGCACGCCGATGCCGACGACGCCGTCCAGGAGGCGTGGCTGCGGCTCGCGCGGACCGGCCGCGACGGCATCGACGACCTGCGCGGATGGCTCACCACGGTGACCGGGCGCATCTGCCTGGACCTGCTCCGGCGACGCGGCGTCCGAGGCGAGCAGCCACTCGAACTCCATATCGGCGCACTCCCCCAGGACCCCGCCGATCCCGAGCATGACGTCATGCTCGCCGACTCGGTCGGCCTCGCGCTGTACGTCGTCATGGACGCCCTCACCCCGGCGGAACGGGTCTCGTTCGTCCTGCACGACGTGTTCGACGTCCCGTTCAGCGGCATCGCGGAAATCCTCGGCCGGAGCACCGCGGCCACCAAGATGCTCGCCAGCCGGGCTCGCGGACGGCTGCGCTCAGGCACCCCCGCGTCCGGCTCCGACGCCGCCGCCCGGGACGTCATCGACGCGTTCCTCGCGGCGGCGGGCCGGGGCGACCTGGCCGAACTGCTGACCATCCTGGCCCCGGAGGTCGAACTGCACGCGCAGGGCCCGGCGGGTCTCGTGACGGTCCGCGGCGCGACCGAGGTCGCCTCCCAGGCGACGAGGTTCGCGAACCCGGACGCGACGGCCCACCAGTCCCTCGTGGACGGCGTCCCCGGCGTCCTCATCACCATCGCCGGACGCCCGGTCACGGTCATGGCCTTCACCGTCGAGCACGGGACCATCACCACCATCCGCGCCCTCACCGACCCACCCCACCTCGCCCGAGTCGTCCCGTCCTGGATCCCCTGACCGCCATGCCGACTCAGCTCCCCGGCCACGCGAACACGGCCTGGACGGTCCGTCCGCGCCCATCGCCGTTCCAGCACCAGTGCGCAGCCAGCGCCCCCACGGTGAGCAGGCCGCGACCGCACTCCTCGATGCGGTCCAGGTCGTCCAGGCAGGGCAGAGAGCGGGCATGCGGTTCGGAGGCCCCACCCTGGTCGACGACACCGACGACGACCCGACCCTCCTCATGGCGCACCTCAACGGTGAAGGTGCCACCCGCATCGCCCGAGCGGGTATGGCGAACGGCGTTCACGGCCAGCTCGTCCAGCACCAGAAGAATGTCGTCCAGCAGGGGAGAACCGTACAGAAGCTGCGCGGCGAAGACCCGAACCGCCTTCGCCTGAACGGGATCTCCGGGGAAGACACGCCGCCAGAACATCGGCGCTGCCGGAGTGGCGGACATGGGAGTGGTGAGCAACATCGATCACCTCACAAGGACGGCGACGTCGCCTGGCACGGCGACCCGAACTCCCCCATCGTCACCACCGGCCACCACCACGGTCCCGGATTCCAGCCCCCTCCCGACCGAAACCGCAGGTCGCACACACCGATCGAGAATGTGGGACATCGGAACGTTCGACGAGCACACGTGCGCGTCGCGAACGTTCGTCCACTGCACGGAAATCGCCCGCCCGCTCGGCCAACACGGACGCAAACGACCGGCATTCTCCGTCACCGCGTGCTAACACGGAGTGGATGACCTGATCTGCCGAGCTCCCCTCCCGCTCGGCCCTCCCCTGGAGGCCCCCGGTGACCAGTCCGTTCGTCCGCCGACGCCGCCTCGCCACCGAACTGCGCGCGCTGCGAGAGGAGCACGGCGTCACGGCCGAAGAGCTCGCCGGACGGCTGCACAAGTCCCGCACGATGCTCTCGAAGCTCGAGAACGCCCACTCCCGGCCCAACCTGGCCGAGATCATGAAGATCCTCGACCTGCTCGGCGTGACGGGCGAGCGCTGGCACGAGATCGTCACCATCGCCCGCGACGCCGCCGAACGCGGCTGGTGGGACTCCTTCGGTGACGCCATGGGGTCACGCCAGCGCCTCTACGCCGACATCGAGTCCGGCGCCACGACCATCCGTGGCTACAACCAGTTCGGTTTCCCCGGCCTGCTGCAGACACCGGAGTTCATGCGGGCGCTCATCCGCCTCGATCACGCGGACGGACCGCTCGGCTACCAGCCCGCACGCATGATCCAGGCCCGGCTGAAGCGGCAGGAGGTCGCACTCCGCCAAGGCGGACCGGCACTGGAGATCGTCTTGGACGAGTTCGTGATCCGCCGGCTCGCGGTCCCCGCCGAGGTGATGAGCGCCCAACTCCATCACCTGGTGGGCGTGGTGTCGGCGGAGCCTCGCCTGAGCGTCCGCATCCTCCCGGTCGACGCTCGGATCGAGGGCGGATTCCTCGCTCGCTCCTCGTTCACGATCTACACCTTCCCGGACCCCCGCGACCCGGCCATGGCGGTCGCCGACACGGTCAACGCGGACCTGGTGCACACCGATCCCGCGGACGTAGGACGGTACGACGTGATGTACGCACGGCTCCGGAAGGCGTCGCTCTCCCCCGTCAGGAGTCTCACCCTCATGGAAGAGGGAGCCACCCGCTTGACCGAGCTGGCAGGATCGTAACCATGGCCCCCCAGTACGCAGTCTGGCGGAAATCCACCCACAGTGCACCGGATGGCGAGTGTGTCGAGGCCGCCCGATTCCCCTCCGGGACGGTAGGCGTCCGCGACAGCAAGGCGGCCGAGACAAGCCCCGTCCTGGAGCTCTCCTTGGACGAGTGGGCAGGCTTCCTCCACGCCGCTCGAGCATGTCCTGCACTGTGACCTGACACGGCATCCGCCCCCTCCACCAGCCCCCAAATGCAGCACGAAGGGCCCGCAACCTCACGGTTGCGGGCCCGCCATCTTCGCGACCTGTCATGTCATGAAGATGGACCACCAAACAAAGAACGCTGACATGCGCTCTCTTTCTAATCGTTCCGCCCTCGCAGGATGACGCCTGAAGACTACCGGGCCAGTGTGGACTTCTGGCGCCATTTCGGAAAGTTCCTTATTGGACAAGTTGTTCACCGAATGGGGCCCATCTCACCCCACCTCGCGCGGTCCAGCTGCGCACACTCCAGTCACGACGGCCTCTATCGAACCTCTTCTCGACTCGATATGACCAGCTGGGCATTACAGATTTCCGCCGGGTGCGGGAACTCTGATTGTGAGAGGTCTTCGCGTTCAGGCGTGGGAGGTGGCGTCGGTGTCGTCTTGGAGTTGGGCGCGGACGGCGTCGGCGGCGGGGACGCCGAGGGCGGTGAAGAGCTGGAGCGCCCGTTCGAGGAACGGGCGCGCGGCCACTTTTCCGTGCATGACGGACTTGACGGTGCCAATGCCCCACAGGGCCCTGGCCTCCTGGTTGGCGTCGCCTGTGGAGCGGGCCAGGCCGAGGGCCTCGTCGTAGGCCGTGTAGGCAGCGGACGGGCGGGACGCACGGCGGTGTGCGTCGGCCACGCCCAGAAGGGCCTCGACTTCAAGGAAAGGCTCGCGGAGTTCTCGGGCTTGTCGAAGGGCCTTTTTGAGGTGGAGGAGGCCCTCGCCTTCGCGGCTCGGGCCGTTCACGTAATGGGCGCCGAGGTGGATCAGGCAGTCGGTCTCGCCGCGGCGGTCGCCGATCTCGGAGTAGATGGCGAGGGCGTCGCGGTAATGAGCGAGGGCCTCATCGAAACGCCCTTGCTTGTCGTAGACCACGCCGAAGTTGTTCAGCAGGTTGGCCTGGTGTTGCTTGCTCGGTTCCATCACGTTCTCGACGCGCCGGAAATAGACGAGCGCCTCGTGCGTGCGGTCGAAGATCAATTCGAGTTCGCCGAGGTTGTTGAGCGTCATCCAGCCGTCTCGCGCGTCTCCCGCGGTCTCGTAGAGCTTCAGCGCGGCCTGGAGATAGGAGATCGCTTCGTTGTAGCGGCCCTGATGCCATTTGACGATTCCGGCGTGGTCCAGGGTCGAGGCTTCACCGGCGTGGTCGCCGAGGGAACGCCAGAGGGTGAGCGCCTGGTCGTAATAGCCGGATGCGACGTCGTATTCGGATCGGGTCCAGTGGATGAGGCCGATCTGGTCGAGTGCGGCGGCGGCGCCCGCCCGGTCGCCCAGGTGTTCGTGGATGCGGAGGGACTCGGTGGCCGACTCGAGGGCGGAGGGGTGATCGCCCGTCCGCCAGAACGTCCTGCCGAGGTGGGCGAGGGCGCGGGCCGTTCCGGCTTCGTCCCGCTGGGTTCGGCGGGCCTGGACGGCGGCCTGGTGGACGCGCACGGCGTCGTGCCAGCGTCCGGACTCCTGGAGGTGGGCGGCGAGCGCGTCGCTGAAGCGGCCGGTGTACTCGCCGAGGTCGTGGGCGGCGCTGTAGTCGACCATCGGGACCAGGTTGTCGGCCTCCTCGTCGAGGCGGACGCGGTCGGTTCCCTCCGCGAGTGCGAGGTAGTGGCCCAGGAGGCGGCGCACCGGGGGCGGTACCGCGGGGGGCGGGGGCGGTGCGGCCAGGCCGTGGGCGTACTCGTGGAGCAGGTCGTGGAAGCGGTAGTGGCCCCGGTCGATCTCGGCCAGGAGGTGGTGGTCGGCGAGTTCTTCGAGGACGGGTTCGGCGCGCGTGGGCGGCATGTCCAGCAGGACACCCGCGGCCTCGGTGGTGATGACGGGGCCGGGATGCAGGGAGAGCAGGCGGAACGCCTCCCGCGGGAGCGGTGGCAGCCCTTCGTAGGACAACGCGAACGCCGCGAGCAGGTGGCGGTTCTCGGCGCGGATCTCGGCCAGGCGGCCGGGGCGGACGCGCAGGCGGCGGACCAGGTCGGCGACGTCCCAGTGGGCGCGGTGGCGCAGGCGGTTGCCGGTGAGCTGGAGGGCTAGGGGCAGGTGTCCGCAGAGCCGCGCGACCTCGGCGACGTCGGCGCCGGACGCGTCGGCGCCGGTCCCGCTGACCCGGACGAACAGGTCGGCGGACTCGTCCGGCGGGAGGACGTCGAGCGTGAGCGGCCGGGCGTCGTCCAAGCCCGCGAGGGTGCGCCTGCTGGTGGTGATGACGAGGCTGCCCGCGCCGCCCGGGAGCAGCGGGTTCACCTGGGTGACGCCGAGCGCGTCGTCCAGGACGACCAGGACGCGGCGGTGCGCGAGGTGGGAGCGCCACAGCGCCGAGCGGCGGTCGGTGTCGACCGGGGCGCTGCCGGGTTCGACGCCGATCTTGCGGAGCAGCGTGCCGAGCGCCTCGGCGGGGTGGATGGGGCTGCGTTCGGCGCTGTGCCCGTGCAGCGAGAGGAAGAGGCAACCGTCCGGGTAGCGGTCGGCGAGCCGGTGCGCGAGGTGGACGGCCAGGACGGTCTTGCCGACTCCCGGCATGCCGTCGATCGCGATGACGGAGACGCCGCCGTCGTCCGCGAGGGCCCGCAGGGCGCGCATCTCCCGGTCGCGTCCGGTGAAGGTGCCGAGGTCGCGGAGCAGGTCGTTGGTCGGCGGTGGACGGCGCGTCCCCCGGGACGACGTCGGCGGGTCGAGCGCGGCGTCTCCCACGAGGATCTGCCGGTGCAGTTCGCGCAGCGCCGTTCCGGGGGTGGCGCCCAGGCGTTCGTCCATGCGCCGGCGGGCCGACTCGTATTCGTCGAGAGCATCTCCGGAACGGCCCGAACGGTGCAGGGCCAGCATCAGCAGCGCGACGGCGCGGTCATTCTCGGGGTTCGCCGCGACGACGTCCGGGAGTTCCCCGACGAGTTCTTCATGGCGGCCGAGTTCGAGAATGAGTTCGACTCGTTCGAGGGTGCAGCCGAGCAGTTCACCGGCGATCCTTTGGCGGACGCGCGCGGCCCAGTCGCCCGACACGTTCTGCAGGGGAATGCCGCCGGCCAGCCGCTCGGCGTCGCCATAGACCTCCACGGCGTGTTCGCGGCGGCCCCGCGCGGCGAGGTCGGCGGCGCGCTTCCGCAGTTCGTGGAAGCGCCGGTAGTCGACGTCGTCGGCGCTCGCGTCCAGCACGTACGCGCCGGTCGCGCGGGTCAGGCGCTCGCGGGGGTCGGTCCGGGTGAGCTGGGTGCGCAGCCGCGCGATGTGGCTGTAGAGGAAGTTGCGCGCCTTGGCGGGCGGCTCGCCCTCCCAGATCCGGTCGATGAGGGTCTCGGTCGGGACCGGGCGGTCGCCCGCCAGCAGCAGGGAGGCGAGGATGATCCGTTCCTTCGCCCAGGGCGACGAGGGCGTTCCGCCGTCCGCCTGGATCTCCACCAGGCCGAGAATTCGGAATTCCACTCGTGCTCCCTTCGGGAAGATTTCCGACGGGCAGCCTTTTGACAGTCGGATCCTTTCACTGTCAAGCGGGCCGGACCAGAAGGAAGGCGACTGTCCCCTGGCCACTTCGGGCCGGTTCCTCCACCCCGGCCGCAAGGGTCCCCGCAAGGTACGCCGCAAGGTGCATTTCGGACTATCGGCGTGGGGTCGCTACGAAACGGGCGGCGTGGATGCCGCCCTGAAGGGGGCATGAACGCAGATGTCCGACAGCGATTGGCGCCCGTTCCCGGTCGGGATGGACGCCGGCCGATGGGTGACGCGCGGCGGATGCAAGACGCTGCTGGTCGTGGTGCACACCGTGACCGGCGGGCAGCGGCTGCTGTCCGCCGCACGGCTGGTGGAGAACGACCTGCGCGTGCAGGTCGTCTTCACCCAGGGGCCGGACGCCTTCGGCGCCGGAGTCAAGGAGTTCCTCGACGGGATCGGCGCGGCGGCCGTCCCGTGGCGGCAGGCGGTGCGGACGGAGTTCGACCTCGCGCTCGCCGCCGGCTACGGCGGGCTGGCCGATCTCCACGCCCCGGTCGTCGTCATGCCGCACGGGATCGGCCACACCAAGCTCCTCGCGCGGCGTGAGGGCCGCGCGGTGGGCGAACGCGTGGCGTACGGGCTCGACGCGCAGCGGCTCGTCCGGGACGGGACGCTCGTGCCGTCCGCGGTGGTGCTGCCGCACGAGGACGACCTCGCCGCGCTCGGCCGGAGCTGCCCGGAGGCGGTGCCCGCGGCGCACGTGCTGGGCGACCCGAGCTTCGACGTGCTGGAGGCCAGCCTGTCGCGGCGCGCGTCGTACCAGGTGGCGCTGGGCGCGGGCGATGGCCGCAAGCTGGTGGTGGTGTGCTCGACCTGGGGGCCGAAGTCGCTGCTCGGGCGGCGTCCCGAGCTGTGGTCACGGCTGCTCGACGAGCTCCCCGAGGACGAGTACCAGGTGGTGACGCTGCTCCACCCGCACGTCTGGGCCGCCCACGGCGAGTACCAGCTGCGAAGTTGGCTGGCCGACCGGCTGAGACGCGGGCTGAGCCTGGTCCCGCCGTCGGCCGACTGGCTCGCGGTGCTCGCCGCCGCGGACTGGATCGTCGGCGACCACGGCTCGGCGACCGTCTACGGAGCGGCGGCCGGGGTGCCGGTGCTGCTCGCCAGCTTCCCGCCCGAGGAGGTGGCGCCGGACTCGGCCGCCGCCCGGCTCGCGCAGGTCGCGCCCCGCGTCGGGCGGGGCGCGCTGCCGCGGCAGCTCGCGCAGGCCGCCGAGGGCTTCTCCGCGGACCGGCACCGCGCGGTCGTCGCGCGGATCACGTCCCGGCCCGGCCGGTTCGGGCGGCTGATGCGGCGCCTGATCTACCGGCGGATGCGGCTGCCGCAACCGCCGACGGTCCCCGGGACGCCGCCCGCCGCCGCCCCGCCCTTCCTGACCCGGTGAACGGAGGCGTCGTGTCCGATCTCGTGATGCTGGTCCGGACGTACGAGCCGGACCGTCCGCTGCGGGTCTGCCGCGTCCCGTACCCGCCGGCGGCGCGCGGCACGACCGCCGTGCTCGTCATCCCCCGGGGCGGCGGGCTCCGCGCGCCCCGGCTGGCGCTGTTCACCGGCCGGGACGACGACAACGCCGCCGAGCTGTGCCCGCCCGGCGCGCTCACCGCGCTGGACGCGCACGTCGTGGCCCGCTACGACGACGCCCAGGACCTGCCCCGCCGCGAGTTCGCCGACGTGCTGACCGGACGGGTGAGACGCCCGTCCCGCAGCGCCTTCGAGCGGCTGTCGGCCGTGCTGCGCCGCTACCCGGGCTGCTCGGTCGCGGTCGGCCCGTCCGGGGACCAGGAGGTGGCGGTGCTGCGCGGCGGCGCGACCGTCCGCAGCCTCAGCACCCCGCGCCGGTCCCGGTCCGGCGCGGACCTGTGGCCGGACGTCCACGGCTCCTTCCTCTACTGCTGGACGACCGCCGGGCTCCCGCTCGGCGACCTGTCCCACTGCGTCCTGATCGTCGGACGCCTCGGCACGTTCGGTGACCGCCCGCACCTGGAGGCGTCGGGCCGGGTCCTCATCACGTCCGTCGAGGACGGCGTGGCGGTTCGGAGGCTGGCGTCATGAGCCCGATCGTGCTGGTGGCGGGGGCCGTGAGCCTGTACGCCACGGTCGGCGTCCGGGACTTCCCGGTCGCGTACGCGTCGCGGTCCAAGCCGTCCTGGGTGGAGTTCGGATGCTCCGGCGTCGCGCTGAGCGTCTCGCGCGTGCAGGCGGCGTTCGGGCACCGGGTGCGGCTGTGCACGCTGGTCGGCGACGACAGCGCCGGGACGGCCGTCCGCGACGACCTGGCGCGGCTGGGGCTGCTCGGTCCCGGCGTCCTGCGGACACCGGTGTCGACGACCGGCGTCGTCCTGGTGAACGAGCAGGGACGGCGCATGGGACTGCCCTACCTCTCCCCCATCGACCACGAGGTCTACCCGTGGGACGTCCTGGAGGCGCAGGCGTCCGGGGCCGACCTGCTGGTGCTGACGAACATCCGGCCGATCCGACCGCTGGTCGGGCGGGCCGCGCGCCTGGGCGTCCCGATCGCGGTCGACCTGCACCAGATCGACGGCCCGGACAACGAGTACAACCGGCCGTGGCTGGAGCACGCGAGCGTCGTGTTCGCCAGTCACGAGCGGCTGCCCGAGCCCGGGGTCTGGGCGGGTGAGGTGTTCCGCCGCTTCCCGCGCTGCGGCGTCGTCGGCGTCGGCATGGCCGAGCGCGGCGCGGCGGTGGCGCTGCGGGACGGGCGCCTGATCAGGGTGGACGCCGTGGTGCCCGGCCGCGTCGTCAACACCTCGGGCGCGGGCGACGCGCTGTTCTCGACCTTCCTGGCCGTGTGGCTGCGCACCGGTGACCCGGTCGCGGCGCTGCGGTCGGGGGTCGTCCACGCGGGCTGGAAGATCGGCTTCCGCCGTCCGTCGGCCGCGACGCTGCGTCCCGGCGAGCTGGCGGCGCTGTGCGAGGCCGATCCGCCGCGGGTCGTGGTCGGACGCTGGGACTGACCCCGCTCATCGGGGCAGCTCGGGTCAGCGGGGCGGGCCGGGGCAGCAGGACCGACCGGGTCAGCGGGGCGGGCCGTCCGCCAGGTCGGCCAGCCTCCGCTCGACGGCACCGGCCGGCAGGCCGAGGCCGGTCAGGATCGTCCTGGCCTCGTCGAGGAGCCGGACGGCGGTGACAGGGGCGCCGCCGTCCACCTCGAACTCGGCGTAGGCCCGCAGGACGGAGGCCGTTCCGGCGCCGGATCCGATCTCCCGCATCCGGGCGAGCGCCTCGGCGAACAGCGGCGCGGCCTCGTCGCGCGCGCCGATTCCGGCCTTCGCGCGCGCGAGGAAGAGGATCGTGCGGGCCATGCTGTTGGGGTCGCGGACACCGCTGAGGGCGTCCCGCGCCTCGGTGAGGACCCTGACGGCCTCGTGCGCGCGTCGCGCGTCCACGAGGACTCCCCCGAGGTCGGCCAGGGTGCGCGCGGCCCGCCGGGTCTCTCCGAGTTCGCGGTAGACGGCGATGGCGTCCCCGTAGCGGCGGACGGCCGGGTCCCAGCGGCGCCGGTCCGCGTCGAGGATGCCGAGCCTGCGGCTGATCCCGCCCACGCGCTGCCGGTTTCCCAGCTCCTCCCAGAGGGCGCGCGCGGCGAGGAAGTCGCGTTCCGCTCCGTCCAGGTCGCCCAGGACGCGGCGGGTGAGGCCCGTGCGGCTGAGCATCTTGGCCTCGGCCTCGGCGTCGCCCGCGCTTCGGGCCGCCGCCAGCCCGAGTTCCTCGAAGCCGAGCCGGTCCGTCCGGTGGCCTCGATGGACGAAGAGGGGCCACAGGGCGTCCACCAGGAGCCAGCACGCTTCGTACAGCCCGGCTTCCGCGGCCATGGACGCGACGGCGTGCAGGCCGGTGAACTCGGCGTCCAGCCAGTCCAGGGCCTCGGCGGACGTCGCGAACTCCAGCGCGCCCGGCACCCCGGCGGCCTCGCCCGGCTCGCGAAGCCGCCGGTAGGGAGCGATCGCGCCGCTCGCCGCGAGCGCCGTCCGCAGGCACCAGGCCGTGGCGCGTTCCATGGCCGCCGCACGCTCCTCCGGCGCGATGGACTCCAGTGCCGTCTGGCGTGCGTGCAGCCGCGTCAGCTCATGGAACCGGTACCGCCCGGACGGAACCTCGTCGAGCAGGTTGGCGTCGGCGAGGGTCTCCAGGGCGAGCGCCGCGTCGTCCACCGGGACGGCGGCCAGCGCGGCCGCGACATGCGCGTCGAACGCGCCGCCGGGGTAGAGGCCGAGCAGCGCGTAGAGGTACTGCGCGGGCTCGGGCAGGGCCTGCCGGGACAGTTCCAAAGCGGCCTCCACGGTGACGCCGTCCTGGAGGTCCTGCGCGGCGAGGACGGCCAGCCGCCGCCGCTCCTCCTCCAGGGCCTCGACGATCCCCTCGACCGTCCAGGCCGGGCGGCTGGCCAGGCGCGCGGCGGCGACCGTGAGCGCCAGCGGCAGCCCCGCGCACAGCTCCGCCAGCCGGACGGCGTGGGTGTGCTCGCGGTCGACCCGGTCCGCGCCGACCATCAGGGCGAGCAGCTCCATCGCCGCCGCGTCCTCGAACGGCTCGACCCGGACGCCCCGCGCGCCCCGCACCAGCAGCCCGGCCAGCCGCCACCGGCTGGTGACCAGCGCGAGACTGCCGGACGAGGCGGGCAGCAGCGGCGTCACCTGCGCGGCCGAGAACGCGTCGTCCAGCACGACCAGGACGCGCCGGTCCGCCGACATCGACCGGTACAGCGCGGCCCGTTCCCCCAGCTCCACCGGGATCCGGGCGGGTGGGACGCCGAGCGCGCGCAGGAACCCGCCGAGGACGTCGGCGGGCAGGGCGGGCCCGACCGGGGCGTGACCGCGGAGATCGGCGTAGAGCTGGCCGTCCGGGAAGTCGTGCTGCCGTGAGTGCGCCCAGTTCAGTGCGACGGTGGTCTTGCCGATGCCCGGCGGGCCGCTCAGCACGACGGCGCCACCGGGACCATCCGGGCCGTCCGGATCCGGCCGAAAGCGGTCGAGCTCCTCGAGCGTCCTCGTCCGGTTCACGAGCGTCCGGGTGGCGGGGAGCTGCCGCGGCCGGACGGGCTCCCGCGCGGGCGCGCGCATGTTGACGGTGCCGCTGAGCTCGCCGACCTGGATGACGGGCCCCGCGACGTCCCCGCTGAACTCGTTCACGGGACGCTCGTGGGGAGGGCCGTCGGCGTGCGTCATCCCTCGCACATTTACCCGGGCACGACGGCCTGTCAACTACCGGACGGCCTGTCAACAACGCCGCGGGCCCGTCCCGGAGGACCGGAACGGGCTCGCGGCGCCGGGCGGAGGGTCAGTGCGCGGGAACGGTGTCGACCGCGGTCTCCTCGGCGGACGTGGACTTCGCGGCGGGCCCGGATCCGCGGAGCGGGACCTCCTTGATGAACCAGGCGGCGACGAAGGCCAGGGCGGCGAGGATCGCGCCGCCGATCGCGACGCCGTGCACGCCGCTGGTGACACCCGCCTCGAACGCCTTGCGGATCTCGTCGGGGAGCGTCTTCAGCACGGCCGGGGTGAAGTGCCCGCCACCGGAGACGATCTGGTGGGCCTTCGCGGCGCCGAGGTGGTCGGTGAGCACGCCCTCGAGCCGGTTGGTGTAGATCGAGCCGAGCAGCGCGACACCGAGGGAGCCGCCGATGGTGCGGAACAGGGTGACGGCGCCGCTAGCCGCGCCCATGTCGCGCAGCTCGACGCTGTTCTGCGTGACCAGCATGCTGATCTGCATGATGAATCCCATGCCCAGGCCGACGCCGAGGGTCATGAAGGAGCTCATGGCCGTCGAGGTGTCGACGGTCAGCATCAGCAGGACGAGCATGCCGCCGGTGAGGACCGCGCCGCCGATGATCGGGTAGGCCCGGTAGCGGCCGTTGCGGGTGATGAGCTGGCCGGTGGTCAGCATCACGACGAGCATGCCGAACATCAGCGGGAGCAGCAGCAGGCCGCTGTTGGTCGGGGACGCGCCCTGGACGTTCTGCATGTACTGCGGCAGGAAGTTGACCGCGCCGAACATCGCGCCGCCGACCAGGAAGCTGAGGATCTGCGCGGCGACGAAGTTGCGGCTGCGGAACAGGCGCATCGGCAGGATCGGCTCGGGGACGCGGGTCTCGGCGAACACGAACGCGACCAGGGAGACGACACCCGCGACCGCGAGGCCGATGATCTGCGCCGAGGCCCAGGGGTACTGGCTGCCGCCCCAGCTGGCGACCAGGGTGACGCAGACGACGCCGACGGTCAGCAGGGCCGCGCCGATGACGTCGATCTTCGCCTTGAGGCGGCGCGAGTGCAGGTGCATGCCGAACCCGGTGACCAGCAGCGCGACCACGCCGATCGGGACGTTCACGTAGAACGCCCAGCGCCAGCTCAGGTGGTCGGTGAGGAAGCCGCCGAGCAGCGGGCCGCCGACGAACGCGACGGGCATCATGCCGCCGATCATCGCCTGGAACTTGCCGCGCTCGCGGGGCGGGACCAGGTCGCCGATGATCGCCATGGCGCCGACCATCAGGCCGCCGGCGCCGAGGCCCTGGAGGGCGCGGAAGCCGATCAGCTCGTTCATGTTCTGCGCCAGGCCGGACAGCATCGACCCGACGAGGAAGATCACGATCGAGGACATGAACATGCCCTTGCGGCCGTACAGGTCGCCGAGCTTGCCCCAGATCGGGGTCGCGGCCGCGGCCGCGAGGGCGTAGGCGGTGACGACCCACGACAGGTGGGCGAGTCCGCCCAGGTCACCGACGATGGTCGGCAGCGCGGTGCCGACGATCAGGTTGTCGAGCATGGCCAGGAACATGCCGAGCATCAGCCCGAAGATGCCGATGTAGATCTGACGCTGGCTGTTGGCCTCGCCCTCCGCCGCCGGGGCCGCGCCCGGCCCGTCCGCGGCGGGCGGCGCGGCCTGCCCGTTTCCTGCCTGCGACATCGCTAGTCTCCCCTGGAGGACGGTTTCCAACTTACTTGCCGTCCGGCTAGTTTGCTTACCTGTCGTACGGTAAGCTCTGAACTAGCCGGTCGTCAAGTAAGTTTCAGGGGCATGGGAGTGATGATGGGCGGACGACGGGGCGACACCCGGGAGCAGATCCGCAGGGTCGCGCTCGAGCTGTTCGCCGAGCAGGGCTACGAGAAGACCTCGCTGCGCGAGATCGCCGAGCGTCTCGGGGTGACCAAGGCCGCCCTGTACTACCACTTCAAGACCAAGGAGGACATCATCGCCAGCCTCTTCGAGGAGGTCGGCGAGAGGATGGACGAGCTGGTCACGTGGGCGAAGTCCCAGCCGATGACCCGCGAGCACCGGATAGAGGTCCTCGAACGCTACGCCGAGATGATGCGCGGCCCCGCGGGCGACCTCATGCGCTTCATGTCGCAGAACCAGCAGGAGGTCCGCGACCTGAAGCCGGGCGAGGACGCGCGCGCCCGCTTCCGCAGCCTCGCCCGAGTCCTGGCGGACGACCGCGACCCCGTGGTCGACCAGCTCCGCGCGCGCCTGTCCATCATGTCCCTGCACATGAGCGTGTTCCTCACCAACGACATGGACATCTCCGACGACCAGCGGCACGAGGCCGCCCTGGAGATCGCCATGGAGCTCATCGACGGGAGCCGGTCCCGCGCCCCCGGCCGGCGGCCCGCGAACTGACCCGCACCACCGGCGGCGGAGCACCCGCCGCCGGTGGCCGGTTCACCTGCCGTCGGGACGGCGCAGGCTGACGATCTGGGTCATCCCCTCGTCCTGGATGGCCTGTGGCGGCGGACGCCGGACACTGTCGCTCAGCCGCACCAGGACGGCGATGAGGATCCAGTTCGCCATCAGCGACGAACCGCCCTGCGTCATGAACGGAGTGGTGATGCCCGCGAACGGGATGAGCCCGGTGACGCCGCCGACGATGACGAACAGCTGGAGCGCGAACACGAACGCGACGCCGCCCGCGAGCAGCCGGTTGAAGGCGTCCTTGGACGCGACCGCGATCCGGAAGCCGCGCTGCACCAGCAGCAGGTAGACGGTCAGGATCGCCATCGCGCCGGTCAGGCCGAGCTCCTCGCCGAACGAGGTGAAGATCTCGTCGCTGAACGCCAGCGGGGTCATGTACGGGCGCCCCTGCCCGAGGCCCGTGCCGAGCACCCCGCCCTGCCCCATCGCGAACAGTCCCTGCTCGAGCTGCGAACTGTCGGAGTACTGGCCGCCCATCGCCGTGCAGTCGGCGATGGGATGCGGGTGCGTGACGCCGAACTCCTTCAGGATCTGGCCGCTCTTGAGCTGGCAGCCGCCGTTGAAGTACGGACTCGGGTCCTTCCAGATCTCGACGCGCTGCACCAGGTGCTCCAGCGGCCCGTGGACGGCGACGCCGAGGTAGTAGATCGACAGCGATCCGACCGCGAACAGCAGGACGCCGATGACGACGTATCCGCCGCGTCCGGTGCCGAGGTAGAGCATGCAGACCAGCAGGCCGAAGAACAGCAGCTGGAAGCCGAAGTCGTTCTGGATCAGCAGGACCCCGATGCTGACCAGCCAGATCACCACGATCGGCATCAGATGCCGGGCGCGCGGCAGCGCCACGGGGCCGACCTTGCGCCCGGTGACGGCCATCGCCTGGCCGTTCTTGGCCAGATAGCCCGCGAACAGGGTGATCAGCGCGAGCTTGGAGAACTCGGCGGGCTGCACCGAGAACGGGCCGAGCCGGATCCACACCCGGGCGCCGTTGATGTTCGCGCCGATGCCCGGGACGATCGGCAGCACCAGGAACAGCAGCCCGGCGAGGCCGAGCGTGTAGTGGTAGCGGCGCAGCGTGCGCGGGTCCCGCAGGACCAGGACGAACACGGCGAACAGGCCGAGTGACAGGGCCGTCCACATCAACTGCCCCGCGACGTCCGCGCCCGCCCCGAACGGGACATAGTGCTTACCGGGATGGTCGTGCTCGAACTGGAGCTTGCTCTGCAGGTAGTCGCCCGCCGTGGTCTGGTCGATCCGGTAGATGATCGCCAGCCCGACGCCGTTCAGCAGCAGCGCGCAGGGCACCAGCAGCGGGTCGGCGTGCGGCGCCCAGCGCCACACCACCCCGTACGCCACGGCCGACAGCACGACGATCGCGGCGCCGTAGCCGAACAGCGAGGCGGGCAGCCTCCCGTCCCGGACGAGGCCGACCTGGGCGAACGCGGAGACGGTCACGACGAGCGCGAACGCGGTCAGCGCGAGGGACGCCGCGCGGCGCGGCCCGGGGAACCGGTAGGGCGGGACGCTGTCGGGTGCGCTCAAGGGGGATGCCTCTCAGCCGGGTCGACGATGACGCACCCAAATATTTGCACATTTGCGCAACGAATAAATACGATGGCCCGGTCGGGCGGGAGACGCCGGACGCCGGCCCTGACCCCCGGCGTCCGCACCGGTCCCACCCGGACAGGTGGCCGTCCGGGCCCCTCGTGACCGGGCCCGGACGGCCCGCCGCCCGGCGCATGCACGGACGTCCTGCGCGCGCCGCGCACGGACGTCCTGCACGAAGGGGGGTCGCCAGGCGGCCCCGGTCCCGGAGGACCACCCGATCCGTCCCCCGGGGCCGGGGTCTTCCCTGCCCGGACTCGCGTTCCAGGTCGGGGGCGCCGCGCCGCGCGGCCCGGACAGGGCACCCCAGATCCCCGTCCGAACCGGGGCGGTCGCGCGGCGGCACCCCGACCTGGAACGCTCCAGGCGCCCACCGGTGCCCGGTCGGCCGGCCCCACCGCCGCCCGGCCGGACGGTCCGGGGGCTAGTGGACCCGTATCCGGATCTTCATGAACGTCTCCCTCGCGCTCGGCGCGGAGGCCGCCTCGCGCTTCGCGTGCCGACCGCCGTTCGCCCACGTCAGGCCCCCGAGAAACGCACCGCGCCGGCCGACCTGGGACAGGGCACGACCCCGGAGGACGGGGCGATCCGTCCCCCGGGGCCAGAGGGGTGCCGGTCGCCTGGACACCCACTCCAGGCGGACCCCTCGTGTCCGGCCGGCCGAGCCCCACCGCCAGGCCGGCCGGACGCTCCATGGAGCTAGCGGACCCTCTTCAGGTAGTGACCGTCGGCCCAGCCCATCGGGCGGGTGAGATGAACCCAGGTGCGGTTGTCGGCACGGTGCGTCCTGCAGTCACCGGGGACCCGCTTGGCGTCGTAACGCAGGCGGGCGACGACCCGGTACCGCAGGCCCGGGCCGGACCTGACGTTCAGGGTGTGGCCGGGCAGAATGTGCACCACGTCGTAGTAGCAGACCGGCGCGGACGCCGGGCTCGCGATCGTGCTCGCATCCGCCTGCGCGGGCGCCAGCAGCGAGGCCGCGGCCAGCGGGACGGCCAGAGCTGCCGTCTTCCAGAGCTTCATGAGTAACCCCCTTCACGTGCTCGTGCGAACTGTCGAAGAAGTGCAACACGAGCTGAAAGAAGCCTCAAGAAAGGCTGAACTCACCAGAGCGCCACATAGCGCCCTGGAGAGCCCTGTCGTCGCAGGTCAGAGGGGGTGAGACGGGACGATCTCCCGCGCCGGAGCCAGCCCACAGTGACCCCGTGGTCACAGGCGGGCGATCCACCGTTCGGGCAGCTCAGAGCCCCAGAACCCGATTCGGCTACCGGACCTTCCGCAGGAAGTGGCCGTCCGCCCAGCCCTTGGGCCGGTGGAGGTAGACCCAGCCGTGCCGGGACTTGCGGCAGTCACCGGGCACCCGCCTGGCGTCGTGCCTCAGATGGCCCACCACCCGGAATCTCCGGCCGGGACCCGTCCGGACCCTCAGGACGTGATGGTCGTGGACACGGATCACGTTCCAGCGGCAGGTGTGCACCGGCCTCGGCCGGGCCGTCTGGCTCGCCTCGGCCTGGGCGGGGGCCAGCATCGAGAACGTGATCAGGGGGACGGCCAGGGCCGCCGTCTGCCAGGTCTTCATGGTTCCCTCCTTCGCGTACTGCGCGGGCTGTTGAAGGAGTGCAGCACGGGTCAGGAGGGGCCTCAAGGAAGCCTGAGCTCACCGAGCCGACAGGTGGCCCCGAGGCGAGCCCTATAAGCGCAGGTCAGCGGCCTGACAGCAGGACGGGCGCCCGCTCCGGAGGCACAGCACCGTGACCTCGTGGTCATACGCCCACGAGGCCACGTTCTCCCTGCTCAGAGGCCATCGAGCCGAGCCCGGCGCCGTCCGACCCGCGGCCGGTTCAGTGGACCCGGCTGGCCGTCCGGGCCGTGTCCTCCGCGTGCTCCTCGTGGACGAACCGCTTGCCGCGCAGCAGCGAGGCGACGGCCGCGACCAGTGACATGACTATGGCCAGCGAGAACACGATGACCAGACCGTGGTGGAACGGCCCGGAGATCAGGTGCGGGAAGTAGGACCGTCCGGTCAGCGCGGCGGCGTCGCCGGGCGGCAGGGAGGCGAGGACGCCGCCCTGGCCGAGCAGGCTGCCGATCGGGTTGTAGCCGAGGAACGCGGCGAACAGCGTGCCGACCGGCGGCAGGCTCGCGACATGATCCGCCGCCGACGCCGGGACGCCGTGGGAGGTCAGGCCGCTCGACAGCGTGCCCGGCAGCCGGTCCGCGAGGCCCGCGATCATCAGCGAGAAGAACACGCCGATCGACAGGACCATCCCGGCGTTCATGAAGGTGGCCCGCATCCCGGACGCCACGCCCCGCTGGTCGGCCGGGACCGCGTTCATGATCGCGGTGGTGTTGGGCGCGGCGAACAGCCCCGAGCCCAGCCCGTTCACGAAGATCAGCAGGGCGAACAGCCAGTACGGGAAGTCGGTCGGGATCAGCAGCAGTCCCGCGAAGGCCGCCGCGGACACCAGCAACCCGCCGGACGCGAACGCCCGCGCGCCGTGCCGGTCCGACAGGTGGCCCGAGAGCGGCCCGGCGACCAGGAACCCGACGGTCAGCGGCAGCAGGTAGATCCCGGCCCACAGCGGGGTGTCGGCGAAGTCGTAGCCGTGCAGCGGCAGCCAGATGCCCTGCAGCCAGATGATCAGCATGAACTGCATGCCGCCGCGGGCGATCGCCGCGAGCAGCCCGGCGGCGTTGCCCGCGGCGAACGCCCGGATCCGGAACAGGCCGAGCCGGAACATGGGCTCCGGGACCCGCGTCTCGATGAGGCAGAACGCCGCCAGCAGGGCGATCCCGCCGATGATCCCGGTGAGCACCCACGGGTTCGTCCAGCCCATGACGTGGCCGCCGTAGGGCTGGATGCCGTAGGTGATCGCGGCGAGCAGCGCGGTCAGCCCGACGGCGAAGGTGAGGTTCCCGGCCCAGTCGATGCGGATCCGCGTGGCGCGCCGCGCGGTCTCGACGAGGCTGCGGTAGGCCCAGATCGTCCCGATGATGCCGATCGGCGCGGACGCGAAGAACACCAGCCGCCAGCTGACCTCGCTCAGCAGGCCGCCCGCGACCAGCCCGAGGAAGCTGCCCGCGATGCCCGCGACCTGGTTGACGCCCATGGCCATGCCGCGCCGGTCGGCGGGGAACGCGTCGGTGAGGATGGCCGCGGAGTTGGCCATCAGCATGGCGCCGCCGATGCCCTGGAAGATCCGCCAGGCGATCAGCCAGATCGCGCCCGCGGAGCCGTGCAGCGGGTCGAGCGCCAGCACGAGCGTCCCGACCGTGAACACCGCGAAGCCCGCGTTGTACATGCGGACGCGCCCGAACAGGTCGCCCAGCCGTCCGAGGGTCACCACCAGGACGGCCGACACGAGCATGTAGCCCATCAGGATCCACAGCAGGTAGCTGACGTTGCCGGGCTGGAGCGGGTCCAGGTGGATCCCGCGGAAGATCGCGGGCAGCGAGATGATCACGATGGAGGAGTTGACCGTGGCCAGCAGCATGCCGAGCGTGGTGTTGCTCAGCGCGATCCAGGAGTAGCGGGTCGAGTTGCGGGCGGTGCCCACGCGGACCTCCGGAGGGGGCGACGGCGGGTGCTGTTCAATCGTTTCTTATGCTAACTAACATACGCCAAAGGGTGGCATCCGTCACGTTCCGGGTAGGAGTGCGGCGAAGGAGGCGCACCCGGTGTCCGACGTCGAACTGGCCCGTGATCTGGCCGACTCCCTGCTGCTCGCGGCGGGCCGCCCGCGCCGCGCCCTGGCCCCGCCCGGGCCCGGCGCCGCGTCCCGCGTCCGCGCCGACTGCGCGCTGCGCGCCGAACCGGACGCGCTCGTCCGGATGCGACTGCGCTTCCTGCACTTCCAGGCCCGCCGGGTCGAGCCGGACGGCGTCGCGGACTGCCACGGCATCGCCCTGCACCCCGGGGACGAGGCCGTCGCGGAGGAGATCGCGCCCGAGTACCGGCTCGCGGACCTGCTCGCCGCCGAGCACACGCTGGTCCGGGTCGTCCCGGCGCGCCGGACGGTCGAGCCCCTCGTGTGCGGACGCGTCGTCCGCAGTCGCTGGCCCATCCACGTCCTCGTGCGCACGCGCGCGGAGGCGTTCGCCCGCGCCGGACGCCGGGCACAGGGGTTGACGCGGCTGAGCATCGAGGTCCTGAACGTCACCGACTGGCCGCACTCGCTCGACCCGGACGACGCGCTGCGGCGCTCGCTGCTCGTCCCGCATCTGATCGTCGCGCTGGACGGCGCCGTCTTCGTCCCGCCGGACCGCCCGCGCGAGCGGGACGACCTCTGGCCGGTCCTGCTGGCGGGCGACCTGCTGCTCGCCTCGCCCGTCCCGCTGCCCGACCGCCCGGACATGCCGATCACCGGGCGGCGCGCCGCCGGCGCCTGACCGGCGTGGCGGCGCGGTTGACATGGAGCGCGCTCCAGATGCTGGGATCGGTGCCATGACCGAATCCCACGTCACCCTCATCACCGGCGGCGGCACCGGCATCGGCGCGGCCACCGCCCGCGAGCTGATCGCCGCCGGACGCAAGGTCGCGATCACCGGCCGACGGCAGGACCGCCTCGACCAGGTGGCCAAGGAACTGGGCGAGCCGGACGCCCTGCTGACCATCGCGGGCGACGCCTCCGACTACGGGGACGTCGAGGCCGCCGTCCGGGCCACGGTCGAGCGGTTCGGGCGCCTCGACGCCGTCGTCGCGAACGCGGGCGGCGCCAAGGGGCGCTCGGTGGCCGACTCCGACCCGGACGACATGCGCGAGATGGTCCTGACCAACGTGCTCGGACCGGCCTACCTGATCAAGGCGGCGCTGCCCGAGCTGACGGCGTCCAAGGGCCGGATCGTGATCGTCGGCAGCGTCGCCGGGTTCGTGAACACCCCCGGCAACCTGTACGGCGCGACGAAGTGGGCGATGACCGGCCTGGCGGAGAACACCCGCCGTCTGGTGTCCTCCGACGGCGTCGGCGTCACGCTGATCGCGCCGGGCGCGACCGAGTCCGACTTCTGGGAGCACGTCGGGAAGCCGGACTACCCGCACATGCTGACGTCGGAGGACATCGGCCGCGCCATCGTCTGGGCGGTGGCGCAGCCGTACGGCGTGGACGTGAACACCCTGGTCGTCCGCCCGATCGGCCAGGCGAACTGACCGGACCGTCCCGCGCGGCTACTCCTTGAACAGCAGCCGCTCGAACGGCACCGGCTCCTCGAAGGGGTCGGGCTTGGCGGCGGGGGCCCGTCCGATGATCGTGTCGGCGAGCTCCCGCCCGGCCCGGGTGACCCGCTCGGCCAGCTCGCCGCTCCCCCAGTCCTCGGTCGCCGCGTACACGGCGGTCCGCTGGACGGAGGCGCGCAGGTAGGCGAACAGCGGACGCATCGCGAAGTCGATCGCGAGCGAGTGCCGGGGCGTGCCGCCGGTCGCGCCGAGCAGCGTGGGCGTGTTCTCCAGCGCGTCCTTGTCGAGCACGTCGAAGAACGTCTTGAACAGGCCGCTGTAGGACGCCTGGAACACCGGTGTGACGGCGATCAGGGCGTCCGCGCCGGTCACGGCCTCGACGGCGCCCTTGAGCTCCCCGGCGGGGAACCCGCTGACCAGGTTGTTGACCAGGTCGTGGCCGAGGGTGCGCAGCTCGACCACCTCGACGACCGCCTCCTCGCCCCGCTCGCGCAGGGCCTCGGCGGTCGCCTGGGCCAGCCGGTCGGCGAGCATCCGGGTGGAGGACGGCTCGCGCAGGCCGGCCGACACGACCGCCAGGCTGCGGGTGGTCGTCGGCGTGGTCATCGCGTGGCCCCTTCCTTGTCGTCGTCGCTCTTGGCGTTCTTCGCGGTGAGCAGGGAGGCGTGGGTCGGGGCGTCCGGGACGTGCGCGGGGCGTCCGATCGCGAACTCCTTGCGCAGCACCGGGACGACCTCCTCGCCGAGGATGTCGATCTGCTCCATGACGGCCTCCTCGGGCAGGCCGAGGTCGAGGGTGAACAGCTGCCGCTGGTAGTCGCCGACCGCGTCCCGGAAGGCGAGGGTCCGCTCGACGACCTGCTCGGGGGTGCCGACGGTCAGCGGGGTCGTCTTCATGGTCTCCTCGAGGGAGGGCCCGTTCGCGTACACGTAGGACGTGTCGAAGTAGGGCCGGAACTCGCGGATCGCGTCAGCGGCCTTGGGCCGCATGTAGACCTGGCCGCCGAGTCCGACGATCGCCTGGTCCGCCGAGCCGTGGCCGTAGTGCTCGTAGCGGCGGCGGTACAGCGCGATCATGCGCTGGACGTGCTCCATGGGCCAGAAGATGTTGTTGTGGAAGAAGCCGTCACCGTAGTAGGCGGCCTGCTCCGCGATCTCCGGGCTGCGGATGGACCCGTGCCAGACGAACGGCGGGACGCCGTCGAGCGGGCGCGGCGTGGCGGTGAAGCCCTGGAGCGCCGTGCGGTGCTGGCCCTTCCAGTCCACGACGTCCTCGCGCCAGAGGCGGTGCAGCAGGTGGTAGTTCTCGATCGCCAGGTCGATGCCGTCCCGGATGTCCTTGCCGAACCAGGGGTAGACGGGGGCGGTGTTGCCGCGTCCCATCATCAGGTCCGTCCGGCCGTCGGACAGGTGCTGCAGCGTCGCGTAGTCCTCGGCGATCTTCACCGGGTCGTTGGTGGTGATCAGCGTGGTCGCCGTGGACAGCACCAGCCGCTCGGTCTGCGCCGCGACGTAGCCGAGCAGGGTGGTCGGCGAGGACGGCACGAACGGCGGGTTGTGGTGCTCGCCCGTGGCGAAGACGTCGAGCCCGACCTCCTCGGCGCGGCGCGCGAGCCGGACCATCATCCGGATCTTGTCGTGCTCGCTCTGCACCCGCCCGGTCGCGGGGTCGGTCGAGACCTGTCCGACCGAGAAGATACCGAACTGCATCATCACCACTCCATTTAGTAGAAGGTTCAACTACCTTAGCGGAGTCACCCCCCGGCTTATTCCACGACCGGCCCCTACCGCGCCCTCAGCGGCGTTTCCCCTGCTCAAGGGCGGTGAACAGCCACCAGTGCGCCCGGCTGATCACATGCGGGCCGCCCGTGACCACCTCGGTGAGCGCCCAGTACCGGACCATCCGCGGCTCATGATCGTCGCGCAGGTCCCGGGCGAGCCGGACACGGAACCCCGGGCTGTCGCGCTCCGCCCGCGCGGCGGCGTGGGCGGCGACGAACAGGTCCAGCTCGGGGCCGGGCCGCGGCTCGGCGCCCGCCAGGGCGAGCGGGGCCGTCCGCTCGCACGCCTCGGTGACCCCGGTCAGCAGGGCCGGCTCGTCCTTGACCTTCTCGGCGTTGGCCAGCCGCCGCGCGGTCAGCAGCGCCCGCAGCGACCGGTCCTGCGCGAGGTCGACCAGCTCGGCGTACGCGACGACCTGGCCGGGCGTCGGCGCGGACGGCGGGGCGGGCGCGGCCATCGCCAGGAAGGCGTCCAGGAACGGGCCCGAGTCCAGCATGACGGCCATGCTCCGCCAGAACCCGGTGAGGACGTCGTGCGCGGCGGGGCCGTCCGCGACGGCGGCGAGCAGGTCGAGCC
>NZ_RFFG01000047.1 GCF_003696215.1 Actinomadura harenae
GGGGCTGGCGGCCGCCGCCGTCGCCCACGCGGTCGACGGCTCCCTCGGCGCCGGGCCGGGCAGCGCGGCCGTGGTCGTCGCCGCCGCGTCCGCCGCCGGGGGCGTCCTGTACGCGCTGGTCGCGCGGCTCCTCGGAGTGACCGAGTTGCGCACTTTGACGTCCGCGCTCAGATTCGGCTGACAAACCGGGTGCGATCCGTCCGCCCGGGGCTGCAGAATGGCCGGGTGGACGAGCTGGTGGAGTTCCTGCGGGCCCGGATCGCCAAGGACGAGCAGATCGCGCGCGCCGGATCGGGCGCCGCGTGGCGGCCGTCGCCGCCCGGCTCGATCAGCCTCGACGGCCCCGCCGGTGCCTCCGCCGCCGATCGCGCGGCGGACGGCGCGGGAGCCGCCCCGGGGCGCCCGGGGTTCGTCGCCCAGGCGGAGAACGAGAGCTACGCCGAGCACATCGCCCGCCACGACCCCGCCCGCGCGCTGCGCGACGTCGCCGCCAAGCGCCTCGTCCTCGACGAGTACGTGAAGGCCGAGTGGCTGCTGTCCAGCGGCCATCGCGGCGAGGCGGCCGAGGCCGCGCAGGCCGTCCGGCTCACGACGCTGCGCGCCCTGGCGTCCACCTACTCCGACCACCCGGCCTACCGGCCGGAGTGGAGCGTCTGATCATTCAGCCCCGGCGCCGGGGCGGCGCGATCTGGGCGCGGCGCGCAGGTGGACGCGCTCGCCCTGGCGTCCGAACAGGCTGAGCAGCTCGACCGGCTCGGCGTTCGCCGGGCCGAACCAGTGCGGCAGGCGCGTGTCGAACTCGGCGGCCTCGCCGGGCGCCAGCTCCAGGTCGTGGTCGCCGACGATCAGCCGGAGCCGGCCGGACAGCACGTACAGCCATTCGTAGCCCTCGTGCGTCACCGGGTTCGGTTCGCGGCGGGCGTTGCCCGGCAGGATCGTCTTCCACGCCTGCAGCGGCCCGGGATGCTTGGTCAGCGGGATCACCGTGCGGTCGCCGCCGTCGCGCGGCGTCAGCCGGACGCGCGGGTCGCCGACCTCGGGCGCGCCGACCATCTCGTCCAGGGGCACCTGGTAGACCTGCGCGAGCGGCAGCAGCAGCTCCAGACTCGGCCTGCGCTGCCCCGACTCCAGCCGGGACAGGGTGCTCTTGGAGATCCCGGTCGCCTCCGCGAGCGCGCCCAGGGTGATGCCGTGGTCGGCGCGCAGTCTCCGCAGCCGCGGCCCGACCTCGGTGAGGGCCCGGTCGATCGCGGACGACGGGTCGCCCGAGGTCTCCGCGTGCCGGGCCTCGTCGTGTCGATGTTCCATGACCCCATTTCACCCGACGTGTCCCGGAAACGGCAACAGGAGTTGCCGTTTCGAAGCCACCGAACGCACGCTGGCCCTATGAACGAGAACATGCACGACGTGGTGGTCATCGGCGGCGGCGCGGCCGGGCTCAGCGCCGGACTGGTCCTGGCGCGCGCCCGCCGCCGGATCACGATCCTGGACGGCGGCGCCCCGCGCAACGCGCCCGCCGCCCACATGCACGGCTTCCTGTCCCGGGACGGCATGCCCCCGGCCGCGCTCCTCGAGGCGGGCCGCGCCGAACTCGCCGGGTACGGCGTCGAGCCGATCACCGCCCGCGTGGACGAGGTCGCCCGCGAGGACGGCCCCGAGCCCGCCTTCACCGTCCGGCTGACCGGCGGCGCGTCCCTGCGGGCCCGGCGGATCCTGGTCGCGACCGGCCTGCGGGACGAGCTGCCCGACCTCCCCGGCCTGCGGGAACGCTGGGGCAAGGACGTCCTGCACTGCCCGTACTGCCACGGCTACGAGGTCCGTGACCGGCCGATCGGGGTGCTGGCCACGGGCCCGATGGCCGTCCACCAGACGCTGCTCGTCCGGCAGTGGTCCTCGGACGTCGTCCTGTTCGGCCAAGGGCGGGAGATCTCCCCGGAGGACCGCGAGCGCCTCGCCGCACGCGGCGTCACCATCAGGGAAGGGCAGGTCAAGCGGGTCGTCGCCGACGACGACGGGCTCCGCGGCGTCGAGCTGGCCGACGGGCGCGTGGTGGACCGCGGCGCCCTGTTCGTTCAGAGCACCATGATCCCCAACGACGGGCTGCTCACCGGGCTCGGCTGCGCTCGCGAGGACGGCCTGGTGCGGACCGACGGCAAGGGCCGCACCGCCGTCCCCGGCGTGTCGGCGGCGGGCAACGTCGTGAACCCCCACGCCCAGGTGATCATGGCCGCGGCGGAGGGCTCGGCGGCCGCCATGGCGCTGAACGCCGACCTCGTCGAAGGGGACGTCCAGCGGGCCGTCCGCCACGACCGCGTCACCGGGCGGCGCGCGACGGAGTTCGGCGGGGCCGTCGAGGCGATGATCGCCGAGGCGGTCCTGGGCGACCGCAGACACGGCCTGTGAAGCGTCAGGCGTAGTAGCCGTCGATCGCGGCGCGGGCCTCCTCGTGGAGGGCCGGGCCGTCCTGCCGGACGGAGGGCCATCCGCCGCCGGGGGTGAGCGCGTCGTGCTGCTCACTCGACAGCGCGTACACGACCCGTCCGAGGCCCGACCGGTCGATTGCGCCGGTGCACATGCCGCACGGCTGGCAGCTGGTGAACATCGTCGTCGCGGCGGCGGTGGCCGGGTCGAGTTCGCGGGCCGCCCACCGGGCCAGCTTCAGCTCGGGGTGGGCGCTGATGTCCCGGTCGGCGCGGACGGTGTTGTGCGCCTCGATCAGGACGGCGCCGTCCGGGCCCGCGAGCAGCGAGCCGTAGGGGGCGTATCCGTCCGCGCGGGCCTGGACGGCGATCTCGACGGCCCGGCGCAGCAGGCGTTCCTCGTCGGGGGTCACGCGAGTTCCTTTCTGTGGGCGGCCACTCTGTGGGCGGCCACGGTGGCCAGGTCCTGCCAGGCGCGTTCGGGGCGCAGGGTCTCGTCCGGGTGGTCGAGGAGCGGGTCGAGCACGACGCTCCCGGCGCCCATCGCGCGCAGCCGGTCCAGGTCGCCGAGGACCTGGTCGAGGGTCCCCTCGCCCGCGCGGCGCTCTCCGGTGAGCGGTTCGGCGCTCAGTCGCAGGACGGCGCGGGGTGCCCAGCCCGGGCCGACGCCGAGGACGGGTCGTCCGCCGCTGAGCGGAACGTTGACTCCCAGAATCATGCGGCCAACGCTATCCAGCCGATCCGGCCCGCTTGAAGGGACTTCTCCCGCCATGGGGCGGGCTGCGCCGTGGATCTGCCGGTACTTTGGCGCGGTGACCGAGAATCTCGACGCGACCGACCGGGCGATCCTCGCCGAGCTCCAGCGGGACGGCCGCGTCCCGCTCACCGAGCTGGGCCGGCGGGTCAGCCTCAGCGCGTCCGCCACCACCGAGCGGGTCCGGAGGCTGGAGGAAGCGGGCGTGATCTCCGGCTACCACGCCCGCGTCGACCTGGCCAAGGCCGGACTTCCGGTGCTCGCCGTCGTCCGCCTGAAGTACCCCGGCAACCGGCACGGCCCCCTGCACGACCTCCTCCGGGAGCGCGGGGAGATCCTGGAGTGCCTGCGCACCACCGGCGAGGACTGCTACGTCCTGAAGATCGCGGCGTCCTCCATGGGGCACCTGGAGCAGGTCGTGGACGAGCTGCTCGAACTCGGCTCGACCACCACCAACCTGGTCTACAGCGAGCCGCTGTCCTACCGCGGCCTTCCCGCCACGGCGTCCTGGACGATCTCCGACGGCTCGGCGGGTGGATCCGTCGGTGGCGCCCGGTAGCGTGACGGCCCAGTCCGAGCCCGATACGACGGAGAGACGATGAGCAAGGCCACCGAGCCCCACGCCGCCGACGGCCACGAGCTGATCCGCGTGGTCGGGGCACGCGAGAACAACCTCAAGGACGTCACGGTCGAGCTGCCCAAGCGGCGGCTCACGGTCTTCACCGGCGTGTCCGGATCGGGCAAGAGCTCCCTGGTCTTCAGCACGATCGCGGCCGAGTCGCAGCGCCTGATCAACGAGACCTACAGCGCGTTCGTGCAGGGCTTCATGCCGTCGCTCGCCCGGCCCGAGGTGGACGTCCTGGAGGGCCTCACCACCGCGATCATCGTCGACCAGCAGCGGATGGGCGCCGACCCGCGCTCCACCGTCGGCACCGCCACCGACGCGAACGCGATGCTGCGCATCCTGTTCAGCCGCCTCGGGACGCCGCACATCGGCTCGCCCCAGGCGTTCTCGTTCAACGTCCCGTCGATCAGCGGCGCGGGCGCGGTCACCGTCGAGCGCGGCGGGAAGACCGTGAAGGAGAAGCGCAGCTTCAGCGTGACCGGCGGCATGTGCCCGCGCTGCGAGGGCCGCGGCTCCGTCACCGACCTCGACCTCACCCAGCTGTTCGACGACTCCAAGTCGCTGTCCGAGGGCGCGATGACCGTCCCCGGGTACAAGGCCGGCGGCTGGAACCACCGGCTGTACGCCTCGTCCGGCTTCTTCGACCCGGACAAGCCCGTCCGCGAGTTCACCGACACCGAGCTGCACGACTTCCTCCACCGCGAGCCGACGCGGATGAAGATCGAAGGCATCAACATGACCTACGAGGGTCTGGTGCCACGCATCCAGAAGTCGATGCTCGCCAAGGACAAGGAGGGCATGCAGTCCCACATCCGCGAGTTCGTGGACCGGGCCGTCACCTTCACCACCTGCCCCGAGTGCGACGGCACCCGGCTCGCCGCGCCCGCCCGCTCGTCCAAGATCGCCGGGATCGGCATCGCCGACGCCTGCGCGATGCAGATCAACGACCTGGCCGCCTGGGTCCGCGACCTGGACGAGCCGTCGGTCGGGCCGCTGCTCGGGTCGCTCCGCCAGACGCTCGACTCACTCGTGGAGATCGGCCTCGGCTACCTGTCGCTCGACCGCCCCGCGGGCACCCTGTCGGGCGGCGAGGCGCAGCGCGTCAAGATGATCCGCCACCTCGGCTCCTCGCTCACCGACGTCACCTACGTCTTCGACGAGCCGACCGTCGGCCTGCACCCGCACGACATCCAGCGGATGAACGAGCTGCTGCTGCGGCTGCGCGACAAGGGCAACACCGTCCTGGTCGTCGAGCACAAGCCCGAAACGATCGCGATCGCCGACCACGTCGTCGACCTCGGCCCCGGCGCGGGCTCGGCGGGCGGCACGGTCTGCTTCGAGGGCACCGTCCCGGGCCTGCGCGCCAGCGGCACCGTCACCGGACGCCACCTGGACGACCGCGCCGCGCTCAAGGACACCGTCCGCGAGCCCACCGGGGCGCTGGAGATCCGCGGCGCGAACGCCCACAACCTGCGGGACGTCGACGTCGACGTCCCGCTCGGGGTGCTGACCGTCATCACCGGCGTCGCGGGCTCCGGCAAGAGCTCGCTGGTGCACGGGTCGATCCCGGCGGACGCGGGCGTGGTGTCGGTCGACCAGACCCCGATCCGCGGCTCACGGCGCTCCAACCCGGCCACCTACACCGGCCTGCTCGACCCGATCCGCAAGGCGTTCGCCAAGGCCAACGGCGTGAAGCCCGCCCTGTTCTCGGCGAACTCCGAGGGCGCCTGCCCCACCTGCAACGGCGCGGGCGTCATCTACACCGACCTGGCGATGATGGCGGGCGTCGCGACGGTCTGCGAGGAGTGCGAGGGCAGGCGCTTCCAGGCGTCGGTCCTGGAGTACCGCCTCGGCGGACGCGACATCAGCGAGGTCCTGGCGATGCCGGTGACCGAGGCGGAGGAGTTCTTCGGCTCGGGCGACGCCCGCACGCCCGCCGCGCACGCGATCCTCGTGCGGCTCGCCGACGTCGGGCTCGGCTACCTCACCATCGGCCAGCCGCTCACCACGCTGTCCGGCGGCGAACGGCAACGGCTCAAGCTCGCGACGCACATGGCCGACAAGGGCGGCGTCTACATCCTCGACGAACCCACCACCGGCCTGCACCTCGCCGACGTCGAGCAGCTCCTCGGCCTGCTCGACCGGCTCGTCGACTCCGGCAAGTCGGTCACCGTCATCGAGCACCACCAGGCCGTCATGGCGCACGCCGACTGGATCATCGACCTCGGCCCCGGAGCCGGCCACGACGGCGGACGCGTCGTGTTCGAAGGCACCCCCGCCGACCTGGTCGCCGCCCGCTCCACCCTGACCGCCCACCACCTCGCCGACTACGTCGGCCCCTGATCCCAGCGCGCGAGTCAACGACGCTGAACCGGCCTTCGGTGAGCACAGCGCGTGCGCCGAAGGTCCTCCCCCGACCTCGTCAGAAACCTGGAGCAATGCCGGAACTGAAGGATGCCCCCGCCAGCGCCCTGCCCGACCTGCTGGTGAATCCGCCGTGGCAGCGGGAGCCCAAGAGCAAGGAGCCGATCGTCCTCAAGGGCCTGAAGGCGCCCAAGGAACCGACCGTCGTCACGTGGGCACCGGGCCAGCGGGAGGAGTGGCTGACCGCGCCGTACGAGAAGCGCGGCTGGGAGCGCCTGCCAGACGACACCGACTGGGAGCAGGTGGCGGACGACTTCGCCACCGAGCGGGTGCGGGCGGAGCCGTTGCGCCGGCTCCACACCCTGGCCACCAACCTGTTCACGCAGGCGCCCTTGGAACTCGGTGCGACACTGCTGGCCGACGAGCGCTACTGGGACGTCCTCACGGGATACCCGATGTCCTACGGAGTGCGGGCCGCCGTGGCGCGCCACGAGATGGCGGCGTACCCGATGGCGCTGTACGAGGCGAAGAACGTACGTGTCTTCGCCGCGCTGGAACCGTTCCTGGACGCCGACGTCGCCCAGGTCATGATCAAGCATTGGGGCGTCTACCCGAACGACGACCAGGCGACGTCCTGGTTCGAGACGCACGGGCCGGCCGCGGCGCGGCTGACCGTGCCGGACGCCCTGCGCAAGCCCGGCCCGAAACGGACCAGGGCCGAGGAGGCCCTGCGTCTGGTCGCCGAGCGGCACGGGCACGACGCGGTCGTCGAGGCCGCCCGCCACTACGGCGAGGAGGCCGTGGCGGCGATCGCCGCGTTGAAGACCGACCCGCTGGACCTGTACCCGGACCCGCTCCCCCCTGTTCCCCCGGGCTTCGCTCCCGAGCGGCTGCCCCGGATCCTGCTGCGCGGACGAGAGTTCGCCCTGCCCGCGGACGTGACCCGGCACGTCATCACGATGGTGTCCATCTCGACACCGTCGGAGCCCTACCCGGCCCTCGCGCAGCTCATCGAGGCGTGCGACCCGGCCTCGCTCGCCGCGTTCGCCTGGGCGCTGTACCAGGCGGACGACTCCGCCAAGTGGGCGTCCCCCGGCGTCCAGTGGGCACTGATCAATCTGGCCGATGACGAGGTCGCCGACCTTCTCGCGCCCAGCGTCGCCCGCTGGTCGAAGGCGTATGTCTGGGACCGCGGCGGAACCTCGGCCCTGGAGGTGTTCAGCAGGCTCGGCACGGACTCGGCTCTGCGCCACCTGCACCGGCTCGCACTGAAGGCAGAGGACGCTAAACGGATGCGGCCCTGGGCGGCGGGAGCTCTCAAACGCATCGCCAGAGACCGCGGGATGACGCCCGAGCAACTCGCCGACCGGCTCGTTCCCGACCTCGGCCTGGACACCGAGGGCACCATGACCCTCGACTACGGCCACCGCCGTTTCGTCGTCGGGTTCGACGAGCAGCTCACGCCGTACGTGACGGACGAGGACGGCAAGCGCCGCAAGACGCTGCCCAAGCCCGGGGTCAAGGACGACCCGACGTCCGCGCCCGCCGCCTACAAGCGCTTCGGTGACCTGAAGAAGGAGGTCAGGACCACCGCCGCCGAGCAGGTCAAGCGGCTGGAGCAGGCGATGGTGTCGGGCCGCGACTGGACGGCCGGGGAGTTCCGTTCCCTGTTCGCCGGGCACCCGCTGCTGCGGCACATCGTCGGCCGCCTCGTGTGGAGCGCCGAGGCGGACGGGTCCGTCACCACGTTCCGGATCGCCGAGGACCGCGCGTTCGTCGACGTCCGCGGCGCCGGGTTCACGCTTCCGGAGTCGGCGCGGGTGGCGCTGCCGCATGTCCTGCGCCTGGACGGCGAGGAGGCGGACGCCTGGAGGCGGCTGTTCGCCGACCACGAGATCCTTCAGCCGTTTCCGCAGCTCGAACGGGCCGTCCACGCGCTGACGGACGAGGAGCGCGAGACGGGGAACCTCACCCGCTTCGACAGGCTGACCGTGCACTTCGGCCGTGTCATCGGCATGACCGGACGCGGCTGGGAGCTCGGTGAGAAGGAGACCGGCGGCTTCCGCCGCCAGATCGGTCTCGTGACGCCGGACGAGCGGTATCTGGAGGTGCAGATCGACCCCGGCATCCGCGTCATCTCGCCCTACGACTACCCCGACCAGGAGATCACCCGGGTGGGGCTGTTCACCGGCCGCTACCCCGGCGCCCGGCTCTCCATCGGCGCTCTCGACCCGGTGGCCGCCTCGGAGATCCTCGCCGACCTCGCCCACCTGACCGAGAACGCCGTCCCCCCGGAGTAACCGCCCGCGCGATGCCCGCCCGCGCCGACGCCACCATCGCCCGCCTGCTGGGCGTCTCCCGCGCCACCCTCTACAAGGACGTCCCCGAACTCGGGCAAAGGCGACGGCCCGAGTTTGACGCGCCCGCCGTGGTAGCGGTTGAGGTCCGGGGGGGGAGACGGCCAGTGGTCTGATGGTGGGCGGCCGTGCTTCCTGGTGGCCGGCGGCCGGGCAAGGAGGGCGATGGCTCGGCCGGAGTTGGTCGAGAAGGCCCGTGATATGGCGACGGGATCCCCGGTCAGCTCCCCCTGCCGGAAACGAAGACGGGCCTGCTTGCTGGAGGAATCCGGGTGACCGGCTTGGATGAGATGACACGGACGACCCTGCTGCGGCGGGGATTCACGCTGGAGTACGCCACCCTGGCGTGGAACGTGGTCGGCATCGTGGTCCTGGCGATCGCCGCGGTGTCGGCACGTTCGGTCGCGCTGGCCGGATTCGGCTTGGACTCCCTGATCGAGATCGGCGCGTCCACCGTGGTGATCTGGGAGCTCTCGGGCACAGGAGAGGACCGGCAACGGCGGGCGCTGCACCTGATCGGAGCAGCGTTCACCGCCCTGGCCCTCTACCTGTCGATCCAGTCGACCTGGGTACTGGCCGTCGGCTACCACCCCCGCCACTCGATGCCGGGAATCGTCTGGACCGCGATCACCGCGCTGGTCATGTTCGCCCTGGCCGCAGGGAAAGCCCGCACCGGCCGCGCGCTGGACGATCCCGTCCTCAACGCCGAAGGCCGCGTCACCCTCATCGACGGGATCCTCGCTACCGCCGTACTCCTCGGCCTGGTCGGCAACGCGGCGCTCGGCTGGTGGTGGGCCGACCCGCTCGCCGGCTACGTCCTGGTCTGCTACGCGCTCCGCGAGGCCCGCGAGACCCCCTTCGGTCACCACTGACACCACCCGGGGAGCCACGGTCTGCCATCGCTCCGTCTGCACCGCGGTGGCCTTGCCGGCGGGCTTCCCCGGCCGTCCGGGTTCGGGAGTGGAGGTGAGGAGTCCGCCTTCGGGTCGCCCTCACGCGACGGCCGCGGCCGGGGCCGTCGCGCTCTGGTCGGTAAGGACGGCGGCGGGGGCCGGGGGCAGCGGTTTGGTGCGTCCGGCGCGGACGCCGTTGCCGATGATGACGATCTCGGCGAGTTCGTGGACGGCGACGACGGCGGCCAGGCCCAGAACGCCGAGGAGCGCGAGTGGCATCAGGCCGACGATGACCGCCAGCGACAGGCCGAGGTTCTGGAGCATGATCCGCCGCGCGCGGCGGGCGTGGTCCAGGGCGTGGGGCAGGTGGCGCAGGTCCTCGCCCATGAGGGCGACGTCGGCGGTCTCGATGGCGACGTCGGTGCCCATGGCGCCCATGGCGATGCCCAGGTCGGCGGTGGCCAGGGCGGGAGCGTCGTTGACGCCGTCGCCGACCATCGCCGTGGAGTGCCGGGTGCGCAGGTCGGCGATGATGCGGGCCTTGTCCTCGGGGCGCAGGTCGGCGTGGACCGTGCCGATGCCCGCCTCGGCGGCCAGGGCGTCGGCGGTGCGCCGGTTGTCGCCGGTGAGCATCGCCACGGTCAGGCCGCCGGCGTGGAGGCGGTCGATGACCTCGCGGGCCTCGGGGCGCAGCTCGTCGCGGACGGCGATCGCGCCGATCAGCCGGCCGTCGTCCTCGATGAGGACGGCGGTCGCGCCGGAGTTCTGCATCGCGGTGACGTCCCCGGCCAGCGGCCCGGCATCGATCCAGCCGGGGCGGCCCAGCCGGACGGGACGGCCGCGAAGGCGTCCGGTGAGACCCGCGCCGGTGACCGCTTCGACGTCGGTCGCGGCGGGCACGTCGGGGGCGGCGGCCAGGACCGCCCGCGCGAGCGGGTGCTCGCTGCGGGCCTCCAGCGCGGCGGCGACGGCCAGGACCTCCTCCCGGCCGTGCCCGCCCGCAGTGGCGACCTGGACCACGGCGGGCCGGTTGCGGGTCAGCGTGCCGGTCTTGTCCAGGGCGACGGTACGCACCGCGCCCAGAGCCTCCAGCGCGGCGCCGCCCTTGACCAGGACGCCGAGCTTGCTGGCCGCGCCGACCGCGGCGACCACCGTGACCGGCACGGAGATCGCCAGCGCGCACGGGGACGCGGCGACCAGCACGACCAGGGCCCGCTCGATCCAGGTGGCCGGGTCGCCGAGCACCGATCCGATGACGGCGATGAGGGTCGCAGCGACCATGATGCCGGGCACCAAGGGTTTGGCGATCTTGTCGGCCAGGCGCTGGCTGGAGCCCTTGCGGGCCTGCTCGGCCTCCACGATCTTCACGATCCGGGCCAGGGAGTTGTCTTCGGCGGTCGTGGTGACCTCGACCTCCAGCGCGCCGGTGCCGTTGATCGCTCCCGCGTACACCTGGCTGCCGGCCTCCGCCTCGACCGGCACCGACTCACCGGTGATCGCCGAGACGTCCAGGGCGGTGCGGCCGGAGCGGATGACGCCGTCGGTGGCGATCCGCTCGCCCGGCTTGACGACCATGGTGTCGCCGACGCGCAACTGGTCCGGGGCGATGATCTGCTCGGCGCCGTCGCGCAGCACGGTCGCCTGCTCGGGTACCAGGTTCAGCAGGGCGCGCAGGCCGTGGCGGGTGCGGGCCAGGGAGTACTCCTCCAGGCCCTCGCTGACCGAGTACAGGAAGGCCAGCATCGCGGCCTCGCCGACCTCGCCGAGGACGACCGCGCCGACGGCGGCGATCGTCATCAGCGTCCCGACACCGACCCTGCCCCGGGCCAGACGGCGCAGCGTGGAGGGAACGAACGTCCAGGCGCCCACCACCAGCGCGAGGACGTTGACGACCATCACCACCGTCCCCGAGGCACCGGCCCACCCTGCGGCCAGCCCGGCCAGCAGCAGGACCCCGGCGACCGCGGCGGCCCGCAGCTCGTCCACCTCCCACGGCTTCTCCGGCGCGCGCTCTTCCTGGCCGCCGGCGGCCTTCTCGTCGCCGCCGCAACCGCAGGCGTCGCTCACCGGTCGTCCCCGGTGCCGGTGGAGGCGGCTTGCGCCGCGCTGGATCCGTAGGTCGGGCACAGTGCGACAGCGTCGCCGGTCGCCGCCAGCACGCCCTCGGCCGCCGCCAGCAGATCGATCAGCGGCGGCTGGGCCAGGGTGAACACCGAGGCCCGGCCGACCGGACGCGAGTCCACCAGGCCACAATCGCGCAGGCACGCCAGGTGCTTGGAGACCGTCGACTGGGCCAACCCCAGGTGCTCGACCAGGTCCACCACACGGGCCTCGCCGACCGCCAAGCGCCGCACGATCGCCAACCGCGCCGGATCCCCGAGCGAGCGAAACAGCGCCGCCGCCGGCGCCAACTCCACCCGTTCAAGCGCCAAATCAGATGTCATCGCCATTTGGCGATGTTATCAAGCCTTGGACTGGCAGGCGGACGGAGCCGGGCATGCGTCAGCAGGAACCGGGGCCCGGTGCGATGGATCGACATCGTGAACAAGTACAAGCCTGGGTGGTCCCCGGGGTGTTTCAGCCGCCCCCACCGCCCCCGCCACCGCCGGGGGAAGCTCCGGTGATGGCCTGCATCTCCCGCTGGGTGATCTCCTGTAGCGGCAGGCCGTCGCAGTTGCCGAGGACGACGCCGACCCAGTCGGTGTACGGGTAGACGTTCCAGTTGGCGCTGACACCGGGGTTGCCGCCGCCGCGCCCGAACACCCACTGGCCGTTGAGGATGCGGACCGGCATGTCGTAGGCCCCGAACGACGAACCGCTGTGGGGGATCTTGGCGCCGGTGAGCAGTTCGGCGTAGGGCCGGGCCAGCACCGTGCCGTCGCTCAGCGCGTGCGCGAACCGGACCAGGTCCGGCGCGGTGGCGAAGCCGCCGTCCCCGGGGGCGTCGATGAAGGCGCGGCCCGGGTTCTTGCCCGGCACGTCCGGGCGGGGGCTGTCCTTGTCCAGATGGTGGAGCGCGTCCACGCGGCTGCCGTCGGCCAGCGTCATGTACGGGTGCGCGATGTGCTCGTCGGTGAGCCACTGCGGCCTGGTGCAGAACGCCGTGCCGGTCATGCCGCAGCGCCGGAAGATGTGCTCCTGGACGTAGTCCCAGTACGTTTGGCCGGTGACGGCCTCCACGATCAGCGCGGGGATGGTGATGTCGGAGCCGGCGTGGCCGGTGGGAGTCCCGGGCGGGGCCACCACCTTCGACCGCCGGGCCCACTGGTCGTAGTACTTGTGCACCTCCTTCCGGCTCCGGAAGATGTGTCGCACGTCCTCGTCCGGGGTGCTCAGCCCGGACGCGCCGGAGAGCAGGTGATGGATGGTCACCTTCTCGGCGATGTCCTTGGGGTAGCCCTTCAGGTGGGTGCCCATCGTGTCCGACAGGCTCAGCTTGCCCTGCTGCGCCAGTTGCAGGATGGCCACCGCGCCGAACGGCTTGCCCGCCGAGCTGAGGCTGAACGCGATGCCTTCGTGATTGCGGAGCCCCTTCTCCTTGTCGGCCATGCCGTAGCTGCGGGACAGCACCGTCCGGCGCTTGTGCGACAACAGCACGACGCCGGAGAACCTGCCCTCGGCGGCCAGCTTCGCCACGTACCGGTCGTAGGCCCCGCCGGGACGGGTGTCCGGCGGGATGTCGGGGCCGGACGGGGCCGGACCGCGCTGTCCCGCGGCCACGGCCTGCCCGGATCGGCTTCCCAGCAGTGGCGCGCCGACCGCCACCGCTCCGGCGGCGGCCGCCAGCCCGCCCCATCCGAGCAGCCGCCGCCGGTTGGTGCCACGCACAGAATCCGAGCCCAAGGTCACGGTCCTTTCCCGATCACCGACCTCCGTGGTCGCTGTGCCTGCAGTGAAGACGGGAGAGTGTTGTGGCGGCGTATGCGGTTTTCGATACGCCCGCGATACCGTCCCCGGGCGGCTCAGCGCCCGGGACGCGTCGACGGGGCGACGAGGGCGGCGAGCTGGTAGGCCGGGGAACGGTCGAGGGCGTCGCGGTCGCGGTCGTAGCGGCGGGTGGTGCGCGGGTCGGCGTGACCGGCGAAGTCCTGCACCACGTGCAGCGGACGGCCCTCGCCCAGCGCGATCGTGATCGCCGAGTGCCGGAAGGAGTGCGGGCTGATGACGAAGCCGACGCCGCACTCCCCCGCGATCCGGTTCACGAGTTTCCACACGTAGGACTGGACGAGCGTCCGGCCCGTCCGGCTGACGAAGATGGGCCCGGACGCCGGGCGTCCGCGTTCGGCGAGGTAGCGTTCGAGCGCCGCGACCGCGGGCGGCGGCAGCGCGAACCTCTTGCTCTGGCCTCCCTTGGTCACCACGTCCAGCACGCGGTGCCCGCTGTCCTCGCTGAGGTCCTCGACGCGTGCGGTGAGCAGAGATCCGATGCGTCCGGCGGTGGCGAACATCAGCCACAGCAGCGCGTAGGTCCGGGCGGTCTCGTGCTCGGCGGCGTAGGTGAGGACGTCGGAGACCTGCTGTTTGGACAGGCCGCGCGTCCGCGAGTGCCGGGTGTCCATGCGCGGGCGTTCCGCGCCCTCGAACGGGTTGGCCGCCACACATCCCTCGCGGACGAGGTACCGGTACCACGACGACACCGCCGCGACCCGCCGGTTCACGGTGGCGCGGGCCAGGCCCGAGGCGACCAGGTCGGCGACGTACAGGTCGGCGTCCCGTGGGAGGGGCGCCTGCGCCTGGGCCGCGCGGGCCGTGCACCACCACACCCACCAGCCGACGTCCCGCAGGTAGGCGGCCTGGGTGTGCGCGGACGAGCGGCGTCCGGACACCAGCCAGATGCCCGTGGCGCGCAGTGCCGGCTCGTCCATTCCGGCGGCGCGCATGAGGCTGGCGAGTTCTCCGGCCGCGCGGGCGGGCGGGGTGCCGCGCAGCGCCCGTTCGGGTGGCGGCGGGACGTCCAGGGCCGTTCCGCGTTCGGCCGGGAGTCCCGCTCCGGTGCCTGTCTCGAGGTCCGCCCGCGTCTCCGTCACGGCCGAAGCCTAGATCCTTCCGGGCGGGTCAGTCGTTCAGGTAGGCGTTGAGCGCGGCGGCGCCGGTGAGCATGGCCCGTCCGCGCGCCGTGAGTCGCTGGTGCCATTCGCGCAGGGTCGGCTGGAGCGCTTCGGGGCCGCCCGCCGTCCGCATCTGCTCCAGCACCTGCCCGATCTGGTCGAGCCCGTAGCAACCGCGCCGCAACTGGTGCGCCATCAGCACGTCCCGGACGTCGTCGGGGCCGTAGACGCGGTAGCCGGTCCGAGGATCCCGGCCGGGGACGACCAGACCGGCGTGTTCCCACTTCCGCAGGGTCGCCGGGCGGATGCCGAGCCGGCGCGCCAGCGGCCCGATGAACGTCCGCCCGCGCGTGATCTCCCCGGCGTCCGGGAGCGTCAGGTCGTGCAGGGCCCGTTCGACGGCCTCCAGCGTGCGCCGGTCGCCCGCCAGCTCGGCGTGGCTCTCGTCGATCAGCCGGAACGCCTCCTCGACCGTGCCGCCGTTCGCCGCCCGCATGATCGCGGACGCCGTCGCGTGGCCGTGCGCCGGGACGAGCGCCAGGAACGCCCGCAGCGCCGCCGCGTGCCGCGGGGCGTAGACGCGGTAGCCGCTCGGCGTGCGCTCGGCGGGCGGCAGGACGCCCGCCTCCTCGTAGTTGCGCACCGCCTGCGTGGACAGGCCGTGCTCCCGAGCCAGGTCGACAGGACGCAACCCCATTTGAGACTTCACCCACAGAACGAAGCGGAGAGAGCGTCAAAGCTTACATCGAAGGTTCAACGATACGATTGAACCTCATGACGGACCCGATCCGGGACGCCGCGCGTCCCTTCCACGGCGACTCCCTCACCGCCCTCCTGCCCGCGACCACCCGCGTCCTCGGCCTCGGCGAACCCACGCACGGCGTCGAGGCGTTCCCGGAGCTGCGCAACGAGCTCTTCCGCCACCTCGTCGAGCACGAGGGGTACCGCTCGGTCGTCCTCGAGAGCGACTGCCTCATGGCCCTCGCCGTCGACGCCCACGTCACCGCCGGCACCGGCGTCCTCGACGAGACGATGGAGCGCGGCTTCAGCCACGGCTGGGGCGCCTACCCCGCCAACCGCGAACTGGTCGCCTGGATGCGCGCCCACAACCAGGAGCGCCCGCCGGGCGAGCGGCTCCACTTCTACGGCATGGACGGCCCGCTGGAGACCGCCGGTGCCGCAAGCCCGCGCGAGGCCCTGACCTTCCTGTACGACCACCTCGCCCCCCACCTCGACCTGCCGGTGAGCCGCGCCGACCTGGACGGGCTCCTCGGCGCGGACGAGCCCTGGACGAACCCGGCCGTCATGATGGACCCGTCGGCGTCCGTGGGCCGGACGCCTGAGGCCCGCGAGCTGCGGCTGGTCGCCGACGACCTGCGTGCGCTCCTCACCGCGCACTCCCCGCACCTGATCGCCGCGACCTCCCCGGACGACTGGTGGCGCGCCGACCTGCACGGGCGCGCCGCGGCCGGGCTCCTGCGCCACCACGCCGCCATGGCCGACCCCTCGCCCGCCCGCGTCGGAACGCTGATGGCGCTGCGCGACACGATGATGGCCGACAACCTCGACGCGATCGTCCGCCGTGAGGAGCGGCGGGGGCCCACGCTCGTCTTCTCGCACAACAGCCACCTGCAGCGCAGCCGCAGCAGCATGAGCTGGGACGGGCGGCGGGTCGAGTGGTGGAGCGCCGGAGCCATCACCGCCGAGCGCCTCGGCGACCGGTACGCCGTCGTGGCGGCCAACTTCGGCACCCGGGGCTCCGACGTCCCCGCGCCGGGCAGCCTCGAAGGGATCCTGTCCGGGCTGCCCGACGCCCGGAGCGTCGTCGACCCGAAGCGTCTCGCCGAGGTCCTCGACCGGAAGCCGGAGCACCGGATCCCGGCCGACCACACCTATGCCTCGCTCGACCCGTCCACGCTCGACCTGGTCGACGCCGTCGTGTTCCTCCGGGAGGTCTGACCCGGCACCGCCTGGTGGGGCGGCCCTCCCACCAGGCGGCCCTCCCACCAGGGTGCGGTCAGCGGGGGTGGTCAGCGGCGGCGCAGCGACGCGTCGAGCAGGGACGGCGGTGTGTCGCGCTTCTCGTGCGCGGCCAGGTCGACGCCCGGCGCGACGATCTTGTCGATCGCGTCCAGGACGTCCGCGGACAGGACGGTGTCGGCGGCGGCGAGCTGCGAGCGCAGGTGGTCGAGCGTCCGCGGGCCGATGATCGCGCTGGTCACGGCCGGGTGCGCGGTGACGAACCCGAGCGCGAGCTGGATCAGCGTGAGGCCCGCCTCGTCGGCGACCTTCACCAGGCGCTCGACCGCGTCCATCCGGGCCCGGTTGGACGGCACCGACACGTCGAAGCGGTCGGGCAGGAGCGTCGCGCGGTGCGTGGTGATCTCCTGCCCCGCGCGGACCGCGCCGGACAGCCAGCCCGACGCGAGCGGGCTCCACACCAGCACGCCCATCCCGTACTCCTCGGTGACCGGCAGGACGTCGGCCTCGATCCCGCGCTGGAGGACGGAGTAGCTCGGCTGCTCGGTGACGTACCGTCCGAGGCGGCCCTCGCGCGCGGCCCACTGGGCCTGGACGATGCGGTGGGCGGGGAAGGTCGAGGAGCCGAAGTGGCGGATCTTCCCGGCCGTCCGCAGGTCGGTCAGCGCCGACAGGGTCTCCTCGTCGGAGGTCGCAGGGCCCCAGCGGTGGATCTGGTAGAGGTCGACGTGGTCGACGCCGAGGCGGCGCAGGCTGTTGTCGAGCTCGGTGACCAGCCAGCGGCGCGAGGAGCCCCGGTGGGCGCGGTCGTCGTCCACCGGCAGCCCCGCCTTGGTCGCCAGGACGATGTCGTCCCGGCGGCCCGCGATGGCCTTGCCGACGATCTCCTCGGAGCCGGGGTAGATGTCGGCCGTGTCGATGAGGTTGATCCCGGCGTCGAGCGCGGCGCCGATGATGGCGTCCGCCTCGTCCTGGCCGGTGGCGCCGATCCTGCCGAAGTTCATCGCGCCGAGCACCAGCGTGCTCACCTGGACTCCGGTGCGTCCCAGGGTGCGGTACCGCATACCGTGCTCCTTCGTCGAACGGGCATGACGTTGGATCGCCCGTTCCCGATCTGGCATCATGGGAACAAGCGGAACCATGTTCCGATTAATATACGGAACATGGTTCCGCTTGGCAACGGGAGAGCGTGATGACCGAGGAGACTGCCGCCGGGAAGGCCGCCCCGCGCAAGCGGGCCGACGCCCGGCGCAACGAGCGGGCACTGCTGGACGCCGCGGCCGCGGTGTTCGTGACCTCGGGCGTCGAGGCGCCCGTGCGCGACATCGCGTCCCGCGCGGGAGTGGGCGTCGCGACCATCTACCGCCACTTCCCGACGCGCGCGGACCTGATCACCGCCGTCTACCGGCACCAGGTCGAGTCCTGCGCCGAGGCCGGGCGGACGCTGCTGGCCGGCGACGCCTCCCCCGCCGAGGCGCTGGGACGATGGGCCGACCAGTTCGTCGACTTCGTCGTCACCAAGCACGGCCTGGCCGCCGCCCTGCAGTCGGACGACCCCGCCTTCCAGTCCCTGCACTCCTGCTTCGTCGACAGCCTCCTTCCCGTGTGCGCCGACCTGCTCCGGGCCGCCGCCGACGCGGGCGAGATCCGCTCCGACGTCAGCGCCTACGAGCTCATGCGCGGCATCGGCAACCTCTGTATCGGCGCGGAGGCCGATCCCCACTATGACGCGCGCCGCCTGGTGGCACTCCTCGTCGCGGGCCTGCGCCGCACTCCCTAGGAGTTCTTTACCGGAACGGCATTCCGGTGAGAGTGACCCGGTGGCTCGCGCCCCGTCTCAGCCGGTCCTGGGGGCGGCGCGCATGCTGACGTGCACGCAGGGCGTCCCGTCGGGCAGCGTGGAGAACACCACCGGCATGTAGTCGTGCCCGAACAGGCCGCCCGCCGCGAACACCGTCGGCGACAGCGGCGTCAGATCGCCCTCGACGCTGGGCGAGAAACCGCCCATGGACTCGACGATCTCCTTCATCCCGCCGACGAACTCGTACCTGATGCGCGCGCGGCCGCCGGAGTCCCGGGTGATGGTCGTGACGACGCCCTCGCGCGCGTAGACGCCGAGCCACGGCGTCATGTCGACCTCGGGCGGGTCCGCCGGCGGCGCGAAGGGCGGTGGCATGCGCACGCCCGCCAGCTCGTCCAGCAGCTCGGCGAACAGGTCCCCGTAGAGGCGGGCGAAGTCGCCGCCGTTGGTGAGCAGGACGAGCGCGACCCCGGCGTCCGGGACGACCCGCAGGTACGACTGCGTCGTCGCGGCGCTGCCGTCGTGCCCGTAGCCGAGGACGCCGTCCCAGTCGTACAGCGCCCAGCCGAGGCCCCATCCGTCCGCCGACATCGACCACCTGTCGGGGCTGTCGACCTCGCGGCGGTGCATCGCCGCGGCGGCCCCGGCCGACAGGATCCGCGTGCCGTCCGGGCCGACTCCCCCGGCCAGGTGCATCCGGGCGAACCGGGCCACGTCGCCCGCCGAGACGATGACCCGGCCGTACGGACCGGCCGAGCGCGGCATCAGGTCCCAGACGGGCGCCGGGACGGGCTCGGTCCCGGGGTCGCCGAGGTGTCCCATGGCGGCGCGGAAGCGCAGCGCCTCCTCGGGCAGCGTCATCGAGTGCTCCAGTCCGAGCGGCGCGAGCACCCGCTCCTTGAGCGCCTGGTCCCAGGTCAGCCCGGTGAGGGTCTCGACGATCCGGCCGAGGACGACGTACCCCGAGCTGCCGTAGGAGAGGGTCGTCCCGGGCGGGCAGTCGAGCGGCACGTTCCGGAGGGCCTCGACGTACCGGGCCACGCAGTCGTCGCCGCGGCCGGTGTCGTGGGTAAAATCGTTGGTCATCCCGCCGGTGTGGGACAGCAGGCGCCGGACGGTGATCCGTCCCGTGGCGTCCAGGTCGGGCGTCGCGAACTCCGGGAGGACGCTCGCGACCGGAGCGTCCAGGTCGAGGACGCTGGAGTCGACGAGCTGCATCACGAGAGTCGCGGTGTAGGTCTTGGCGAGCGACCCGGCCAGGAACACCGTGCCCGGCCTCACCTCCACGCCCGTCCCCCGGTGCGCCAGCCCGCTCGCCAGTTCGTGGACGGAGCCGCCGGTCAGGACGGCCAGCGACGCCCCCGGCACGTGGTGCTTCACGCGCAGTTCGTCGAGCCTGCCCTGCCATCGGCCGATGTCGAACGCCATGGATGTCCCCTTCGGATCACTCGTTGCCGCACACTGTTCGGCGCTCCGCACACCGTACGTTCGCCGCACACTGTGCGCAACCCGTACACTGTCCGGCAACCGTCCGGGGACACGATGAGGAGGCCGCATGGCGACCGGAAGTCAGCCGATCCCCTCGGTGTGGACCCGGCCGCGGCCGCGACGCCGCGAGCAGCCCTCCCTCGGCCGCGAGCAGATCGTCGCCGCCGCGCTGGAGCTCCTGGACGCCGAGGGCATCGACGCGCTGAGCATGCGCAAGCTCGGCACCCGGCTGAACGCGGGCGCCACCTCGATGTACACGCACGTCGCCAACAAGGACGAGCTGCTCGAACTCGTCGTCGACGAGGTCTACGGCGAGATCGAGCTCCCCGCCCCGGGCGACCCGGCCGACTGGCAGGCCGCGGTGTCCCGGTGCATGCACGGCGTGCGCGCCGCGTTCCTGCGCCACCCCTGGGCCGTGTCGGTCCTGGGCGAGACCGGCCTGGCCTACCTCGGGCCGAACGTGCTGCGCCTGATGGAGGGCCTCCTCGCCGTCCTCGAGGACGGCGGCCTCGAGCCCGCGGCGGCCGAGCAGGCCGTCCACACCGTGATCGCCTACGTCGTCGGCGTCGCCACCAGCGAGTCCGCCACGCTGAGGACGCTCGCGCGCAGCGGCCGGACGCAGGAGGAATGGGCCGCGGGCCTGCTGCCCGCCGCCGAGGAGGCCACCCGCGCCTACCCGCGCCTCCACCGCATCTACGCGGCGCGGGGTGACCAGGACGTCCGCGCCGTCCGCGACGACGACTTCACCGTCGGGCTGGAGTGCGTCCTCCAGGGGATCGCCCAACGGTTCGCCGCCGCGAGATAGCGCCGCTCGCCGTCGCGAGGTGGCGCTACTCGCCGCCGGTGGGCGAGACGCCGAGTTCGGCGAGGAAGGCCGCCAGGGCCGGGGACGGCGGGAACCGGCTCCACACCAGGTGCTCCATCCGCGTCGGAGCGTCGCGGATCTGCAGGACGGCCAGGCCGGACAGCTCGGACACGAACGACGCGGGCATCAGCCCGATGCCGAGGCCCCGCTGGATGAGCCGGGCCATGAAGTCCACCGTCGAGATCTCGAAGCCGACCTCCCGCCGGACGCCCGCGGCCGTGAACGCCTCGTCCGACTGCGCCCGCGCCGCCGACCCCGGGGGGAAGTCGACGAACGGCTCGTCCGCGAGGTCGCGCAGGTTCACGTGGTCCTGCCCGGCGAGGGCGTGGCCCGGTGCGACGACCGCGACGAGCTCGCCGCGCGCCAGCTCCCGCCCGCGGACGTCCTTCGGGTGCGCGCCGACCGGGATCCCGAGGAACGCGACGTCCAGGGTGCCGAGCCGCACGCGTTCGACCAGTTCCTCGCTCGCGCCCGACCGCAGGCCGATCCGCACCAGCGGGTGGCGCGCGTGGAAGCGCTCCAGGACGCCGGGCAGGTCCACCGCCGTGACGGTCGGGATCGCGCCGATCGCGATCTGCCCGCGGACCTCCCCGGACACCGCCGCCACCTCGGCCTTCGCGCGTTCCGCCGCGTCCAGCGACAGCCGCGCCGCGGGCAGGAACGCCTCGCCCGCCGGGGTCAGCCGGACGCGGCGGCTCGTCCGGTCGAACAGCCTCGCGCCGAGCTCCCGCTCCAGCCGCGCGATCTGGTGGCTGAGCGCGGACTGCACGACCATGCACCGCTCGGCGGCGCGGGTGAAGGTGCCCGTCTCGGCGACGGCGACGACGTAACGCATCTGCTGGAGCTCCACGAAGCCATCGTGGATCACGATCGATGTCCATGACAAACATGTGTTGGACTCATTGATCAAGGCTGGCCCACGCTGAACGCATGACGACGAGCTCTCATCCCGAGGGCGGCGGGCTGCCGCGCGGACAGCTGGCGCTCATGGCGGCGGCGACCGGGCTGGCCGCCGCGGGCAACTACTTCGCCCAGCCGCTCCTCGACCTGATCGGCCGCGAACTGGACCTCGGTTCCGCGCAGGCGACGCTGCTGGTCACCGCCGCGCAGGCCGGGTACGCGCTCGGCCTGACGCTGCTGGTCCCGCTGGGCGACCTGATGGAACGGCGGCGGCTCGCGGTGGCCCTGTACGCGGCGACGGCGGTGTTCCTGCTGGTGTCGGCGACCGCGCCGAACGGCACCGTCCTGCTCGCCGGGACGGCCCTGACCGCGCTGGCCTCGGTCGGAGCGCAGGTGGTCGTCCCGTTCGCGGCGGCGCTCGCCGCCCCGCACGAACGCGGCAAGGTCGTCGGGACGGTGATGACCGGGCTGATGCTCGGCCTGCTCGTGGCGCGCACCGCGTCCGGCACGCTCGCCGACCTCGGCGGCTGGCGGACGGTCTACTGGGTCGACGCGGTGCTGATGGCCGTCATGGCCGTCCTGCTCCGCGTCTTCCTGCCCCGCCTCGGCGGGCGCGACCGGAGCCTCACCTACCCCGGCCTGCTGCGATCCACCGCGGCGATGTTCCGGTACGAGCCGCTGCTGCGGTGGCGCGCGGGCATCGGCGCCCTCAGCCTGGCCTCGTTCAGCGTCCTGTGGACGGCCGTGACGTTCCTGCTGTCGGGCCCGCCGTACGGCTGGTCCGAGTCGTCCATCGGGTCGGTGGGGCTGCTCGGCGTGGTGGGTGCGCTCACCGCCACGTTCGCGGGGCGGCTCGCCGACCGGGGACTCGTGCAGGCGGTGACCGGCGCCGGGACGGTCCTGCTGGTGCTGTCGTGGGCGGCGTCCGCCGCCGGGGGCCACTCGCTGTTCTGGCTGCTCACCGGCGTGGTCGTCCTCGACCTGGCCCATCAGGCGGTGCTGAACAGCACCCAGAACGTCCTGTACGGGCTGCGGCCCGAGGCCCGCAACCGCATCAACTCCGCCTTCACCACGTCGCTGTTCCTCGGCGGCGCGGCGGGCTCCGCACTGACCTCGTTCGCCTGGGCGCACGGCGGCTGGAACGCCGTGTCCGCGCTGGGCGCCGTCCTCTCGGCGGGAACCGTCCTGCTCTGGATCCTCGAACGCCTCACGCACCGGCGGACGGCCGTCCCGGTCGACCCGGTCCCGGAGCGGACGCCCGCCGCCTCGACCCACTGACAAGGAGAAAACGGCATGTCACGCACCATCCTCATCACCGGCGCCACCGGCACCGTGTCCACGGCGCTGATGGACGCCCTGCAGGACGCCGACGTGCGCCTCCGCGCGCTCGTCCGCGACCCGGCCAAGGCCGACGGCCTCCGCGAACGCGGCGTCGAGGTCGCCGCCGGCGACCTCGACGACCCCCGGTCGCTCCCGGCGGCGTTCGAGGGCGTTCAGGACCTCTGGCTGCTCGTCCCGAACGGTCCGCGCACGCCGGAGCACAACATGAACGCCATGTGGGCCGCGCGCGAGGCGGGCGTGGAACGCGTCGTCCGGCTGTCGGTCGTCGGCGCGGCGCACGACGCGCCGTCCCGCAGCGCCCGGCTGCACGCGCTGTCGGACCGCGAGGTCGAGCAGTGCGGCATGAGCTGGACGATCCTGCGCCCGCACTGGTTCATGCAGAACCTGCTGAACGAGGCGGGCGACGTGGCCGGAGGCGACGCGTTCTCGCTGAACATGGCCGGGGCCCGGCTCGGAATGATCGACGCCCGGGACATCGCCGAGTGCGCCGCCCGGGTCCTGCTGGACGACCCCGGCGTGCACCACGGCCGCACCTACACCCTCACCGGCCCGAGCTCGCTGACGTTCGGCGAGGTCGCCGAGCGGTTCACCGCCGCGCTCGACCGTCCCGTCGGGTACCGGCCGGTCAGCGACGACGCCAAGCGCGAGGCCCTGCTCGGCAACGGCGTCCCGTCCTGGATCGTCGACATGCTCGAGGAGTACGCGCGGGCCTACACCTCCGGCTGGGGCGACTTCACCACCGGCACCGTCGCCGACCTGCTGGGCCGTCCCCCGCGCGACGTCGCCGACTTCGTCCGCGACCACGCCCCCGCCTTCTGCCACTGACAAGGAGCCACATCATGCGACGCACGACCATCTCGGCCCTCCTCGCCCTCGGACTGCTCGGCGCGACGACCGCACCGGCCCAGGCGACGGCGCCGTTCCCCACCGACATCCGCCTCCCGGACGGCTTCCAGCCCGAGGGCATCGCCACCGGGCCCGGCCCGGTCGCCTACGTCGGCTCGATGGCCGACGGCTCCATCTACCGCGCCGACCTGCGCACCGGCCGCGGCGCCGTCTTCAGCAAGGGGCCCGGCACGCAGTCCCTCGGCCTGAAACTCGACGCCTACGGGCACCTGTTCGTCGCGGGCGGCACGGGCGGCGACGCCCGGGTCGTCGACACCCGCACCGGGCGCGTCCTGGCCACCTACCGGCTGACCGGCGGGCCGGCGTTCGTCAACGACATCACGCTCACCGAAGGAGCGGCCTGGATCACCGACTCCACCAACCCGGTCCTCTACAAGCTGCCGCTGCGCGGCGAGAGCCTGCCCGCCAAGGTCGAGCGGATCCCGCTCACCGGCGACATCGCCTACGAGAGCGGCTTCAACGCCAACGGCATCACGCCCACCCCGGACGGGACGGCCCTGCTCGTCGTCCAGTCCAACACCGGCGACCTGTTCCGCGTCGGCCACGACGGCGTGACCCGCCGCGTGAACCTGCACGGCGACTCGCTGAAGGAGGGCGACGGCCTCCTCCTGCGAGGCCGCACCCTCTACGCGGTGCAGAACAGGTACAACACGGTGGCCGTCCTGCACCTGAACAGGGCCGGGACGGACGGCCGGGTCGTCCAGCGGGTCACCGCCCCGCGCCTGTTCGACTGCCCGGCGACCATGGCCGCGTTCGGGTCGCGCCTCTACCTGACCAACGCCCGCTTCGACACGCCGCCCACCCCCACGACGCGCTACGACGCTGTCGCCATCCCCCGTCCCTGACCGCCCGGGAACCCCGTTCGGCGGGCGCCCCATCGGAAGGGATGGGCGCCTGCCGGGCGGGGCCGGTGTCAGGGGGTGTTCTTGTCCAGGATCACCAGCGGGATGTCGCGGGCGGCCTGACCTTGGTAGGTGTCATAGAGGGGGAACACCGAGGCCATCTGGCTCCAGAGCGGCGGCTTCTCCTGATCGGTGGCGGTGCGGGCCAGCGCGGTGAAGACGTCGCTCTCGATCTGGACGGTCACCTGCGGGTGCTCGGTGAGGTTGAGGTACCAGGCGGGATGCTGGGCGGCTCCGCCGTTGGACGCCACCAGCAGGTAGCGGTCCTGGTCACGGCCGTAGATCAGCGCGGTGCGGCGCAGTTTGCCGGATCTGCGGCCGCGTGTGGTGAGCAGCAGCGTCGGCCACCCCTGGTAGAGGTGCCCCTGCGTGCCGCCAGTGTCGAGGTAGGTGCGGATGTGGTCGGCGACCCACTGAGTGGGGCTGTCGAAGACCTCGTCGCCCGGTTGCGTCGTCACGGCACTCCTTGAGGAACTTGATAGTTCAGTTGCTTAAGCTTCTGTCGAGGCAGCATAGCCACTACTTCAGAAACTAAATAGTCAACCTCCTTAATCAACGGCTAAGCTGCGGGCATGAGCGACGAAGCCGACTGCGGAACCGACCTGGTCGTCGCCGAGCTGAGCGGCCTGGTCTTCGAGGCCACCGCGCGGCTGCGCGCCCGGTTCAACGCCGCCGCGGCGGAACTCGGCCTCCCCCCGGCCCAGGCGCTCGTCCTGGTCAACCTGTCCGGCCCCGCCCCCATGCGCCGGCTGGCCGACTGGCTGTCCTGCGAGCCGTCCAACGTCACCGGCATCGTCGACGGCCTGGAACGGCGCGGACTGGTGACCCGCCGGCCCGCTCCCGGCGACCGGCGCGTCAAGCACGTCGTGCTCACCGAGGCGGGTGAGGAGCGCCGTGACCAGCTGCGCTCCCGCAGTCACGCGCTGACCAAGACGTTCTTCGCGCTCCCCGGCCCCGACCAGGAGCACCTGCGCGATCTCTTGGCACGCGTCCTGAGCGACGCCCCACCGGACGGCGACACACGCTGACCGCCTAGGAACCCTGCTCGGCGGTCGTCTCCTCGGAAGGGGCGGGCGCCCGCCACGTGGTGTCGGTCATGGTGGACATCCGGCGGACCGGGGAGAAGAAGCCGATCAGCCAGCGCAGGGCCAGGCCGGTGACGCCGACCCAGAGGGCCGTGCGGACGCTCGTGTACTCGGCGATGGCTCCGGCGACGAGGCCGCCGATCGCGAGGGCGCCCGTGAGCAGGAAGCGGGTCGTGGCGTTCATCCTGCCGAGCATGCCGTCCGGGGTGATCTGCTGGCGGAAGCTGACCAGCAGGACGTTGTCGACGCCGATCTTGAACAGGCTGACCATCCAGCCGAGGCCCGCCAGCCACAGCAGCGGCCCGCGCTCGACCAGGGCGGTGAGCAGGGCGAACGGCGCGACACCGATCCCGACGAGCCACAGGGCGCGGCCGAAACCGAGCCGCCGCGCGAGGGCGGGCGCGGCCGTCGAGCCGAGGAACGCGCCGAGCCCGCCCGCCGCGAGGAACAGACCCAGTACCCCGGCCGGCAGATGCAGCTCACTGGTGAACAGCACCAGGAACGCGACCTGGCAGATCTGGATGCTGAAGTTGGCGAGCGCGCCCTCCAGCACCGCCGGGCGCAGGGCCGGATGCCCGAGGACGAACCGCAGCCCGTCCCCCATGCCGCCCCGCCGGGCCGGAAGCGCGGACTCGGCCGGGCGCAGCTTCCGCAGGAAGCACGCCGACCACAGGTAGCCCACCGCGTCCGCCAGGACGGCGAAGGGCGCGCCGAGGAGCTGGACGACGAAGCCTCCGACGCCGCGCCCCGACACGTCCGCGACGGTGTTGAGGCTGGCCAGCGCCGAGTTCGCGGCCACCAGCCGGTCGCGTCCGACCAGGGCGGGCAGCACGCTGAGGTGCGCGACGTCGAAGAACACGGTCCCGACGCCGGTGAGCAGCGTGACCACGTAGAGCTGCGGAAGCGTCAGCACGTCCAGTGCCCAGGCCGCCGGGACCGACCCGACCAGGACCGCGCGGACCAGGTCGGAGACCACCAGCACGCGCCGCTTGCGCATGCGGTCGACCCACGGCCCGGCCGGGAGGCCCACCAGCAGAAACGCGGCCGTGCTCAACGCGGTCAGCAGGCCGACCTGGCCGGGATTGGCGTGCAGGACGGTCTGCGCGAGCAGCGGGAGGGCGAGCGTGCCGAGCTGTGCGCTGATCTTGGACACCGTCGCCGCGGTGAACAGCAGGCGGAAGTCCCGGTCGGCCAGCACGGGCCGCGGGACGTCGCGAGTGAGGGTCGTCATGCCCGGAACCCTCGCCGAGTCCCGGCTCCGCCTCGATGGATTTAGGCTGGACCGAATCCAGGAGGGAATCGCGTGCTCGAACTGACCTTCTCGGCCGACGATCTGGCCTACACCCGGTTCGCGATCTCACCGCTGTGGGAGACGGTGGCGGCCGTCCGGGTGCTCAAGTACCCGGCCGAGCACCCGCTGCACCGGCGGTGGGCCGAGACCGTCCGGCCGCGGCTCGCCGCCGCCGGAACCCGCCTGGAACCGCTGTCGGAGCTGGTCGCGCCCCGCCTGATCGCCGCGTCCGCGTGCCCGCCGCCGACCTCGCCCGCGCCCGACCTGGACCTCGAACTCGCCGCCCTGCGCCTCCAGCCGCACGACCGGTTCGTCACCGACCGCGCACTGCTCGGCCTGCCGCCCGCCCCCGACCCGCAGGCCGGACTCGACCGGCTCGCCGACACCGTCGCCGAGTTCTGGGACGTCGCCCTCGCGCCCTACTGGCCCCGTATCCGGGCGCTGCTGGACGGCGACATCCTCTACCGCGCGCGCCTGCTCGCCTCCGGCGGCGCGCACCGCCTGTTCGCCGACCTCAGCCCGGGCGTCTCGTGGATGGGCGACCAGCTGAACGTGCCCCGCACCCGTCCCGGCACCGTTCCGCTGGACGGACGCGGGTTGCTGCTCGTGCCGTCCGCCTTCGCCTGGCCCAAGCTGTTCTCCCTCACCGAACCCGGCTGGCAGCCGCTGCTGCGCTACCCGGCGCGCGGCGTCGGGACGCTCTGGGAGCACCGCGAGCGGGACGCGCCGGCCGCGCTCGCGAAGATCCTCGGCGGTTCCCGCGCCCGCCTGCTCGCCCTCCTGGACGAACCGGCCGCCACCGGCGACCTGGCGTTCCGCGCGGGACTCTCGGCCGGCGGAACGTCCCAGCACCTCACCGCGCTGCGTGACGCCGGGCTCGTCTCGGCGCACCGCGCGGGCCGCTACGTCCTCTACGCCCGAACCGAGATCGCCGAGGCCCTCCTCGCCTGACGGGTCACGCCTGACGGGTCACGCTTCCCGGCGAGCGCCGTCGCCGACCAGCGCGGCCAGGTCGAGTTCGTCGCCGTGGACGTCGGCGAGCCACGCGTCGTGGACGTACTCGAAGGCGTAGGTCCGGGTGTCGAGCAGGGCGATGCTGCCCGGTGCGATCTGCTGCCGGGGGTTGATCGGCCGCGCGTCCCTCTTGTTCGCCTTGGGCCCGACGAGCTGGGCGAGCGTGTAGGACGTCGTCGGACCGTACCGGCGCGGACCGTGTTCATGGTGGTAGTGGCCGCCGACGTGCAGCCGCGGTCGCAGATGCTCGATGAGCGCGGTCACCTTCCTGGACCCCTGGGTGACTCCCCGCCACGTCGACAGGCCGTAGGGGCCGTCATGGGTGACCAGGACGTCCACGCTGCCGGGCTCGACGTCCATCAGGCGGGCGTAGGCGCCGGGGTCGAAGTCTGTCGGCCCCGGCTTCTCGATCTTCCCGAGGAACGCCGTTCGCTGCCCCGCGATGTCGGCGATGTGCCCGCACGGGACATGCCGGAACGCGCCGAGCGGGTCGACCGCCGTCAAGGTGCCGCCAGCTTCGTGCAGGCGGGCGAGCCAATCGTGGTCCTCGTGGTTCCCGCTGAGGAACACGAACGGCGGGATCCGTTCCAGAGCGCGACGGACGTCGCCGGCCATCTGCGGCGTTGGATCCAGAAGGCGGAAGAAGTCCCCCTGGGCCGGATGGTCGGCGCCGAACCGTCGGCTCGCGTCGTCCCACCGCTCGGGCCCAGGGAACGCGCCCAGATCCCCGACCTGGACGATGGCGTCGAGCTCGACCTCCCGGTGGCGGGCGAGCAGGACCGCCCCGCCCAGCGCGTGCAGAACGCACCCGTGGACATCACCGAAGAACGCGATCTTCATGAACCGACCTCCCCGATCTTCCTACGCACCGAACCGCAGCCCCCAATGTCGGACGGGACCGACGAAGCGGTCAACCGACTCCCGGCGGGACGGAACGTGCCCGGTGAGCGACGTGCGTGCTCACTGGGCAGGGAGCGTTCAGTCGGTCGCGGTTCCGAACCACTGCGTGAGGCGGGCTTCCAGTTCCCGCTGGTCGTCGCCGACCCAGGCGACGTGGCCGTCCGGGCGCAGCAGGACGGCGGGGACGTCCAGCTCCTCGCTCGTGTCGACGACGTGGTCGACCCGGTCCGCCCATCCGTCGGCCGACAGCCCGCCCGTCTGGTCGAGGAGCAGGCCCCGGCCGCCGTGCGTCAGGTCGTAGAGGCGTCCCCGCTTGAGCTCGACGTCCCGCAGGCGCCGCCCGAGCAGGTCGTGCCCCTCGCCGAGGTCGTAGCGGACGTCGATCGCGATGATCTTCCCGGTCAGGTGGCGGTTCACCTCGTCGAAGTCCATCAGCTCGGCCACCAGCCGCCGCAGGGACCGCGCACCCGGCCCGCTCCCCATCAGGACCGCCTGGGCGCGGGTGTTGTCCAGCACCGCGGCGCCGACGGGACGGCGCTCGTCCTCGTAGGTGTCCAGCAGCCCCTCCGGCGCCCAGCCCTTGATCTCGGCCGCCAGCTTCCAGCCGAGGTTGAACGCGTCCTGGACACCGAGGTTGAGCCCCTGCCCGCCCATCGGCGGGTGGACGTGCGCCGCGTCGCCGGCCAGCAGCACGCGCCCGACCCGGTACCGCTCGGCCTGCCGCGTGGCGTCGGTGAACCGGGACAGGCGGCGCGGCGAGTGGATACCGAAGTCGGTGCCCGCGTACGCGCGCAGCCGCCGCTTGAACTCCTCGAGCGTCGGCGGCGCAGCGCGGTCTTCGGTCACGCCCTCGGCGGGCACCATGACGCGGTGCAGTCCGTCCTCGAGCGGCATCGTGCCGAAGAACCGCTCGGTCTTGCGGACCTCGGTGACGATGGCCAGGATCGCCGCCGGGTCCTCGGTCACCCGCATCTCGCCGAGCAGTGTCTCGGACGTGGCGGGCTCGCCGGGGAAGCCGACGCCGAGCAGTCTGCGCACCGTGCTCCGGCCGCCGTCGCAGCCGACGAGGTAGCGCGAGCGCACCCGCGTCCCGTCGGCGAGCTCGGCCGTGACGCCGTCGTCGTCCTGGGTCAGCCCGATGAGCCCGCTGCCGCGCCGGACCTCGGCGCCGAGCTCGGCCGCGCGCTCGGCGAGCAGCCGCTCGGTGACGGGCTGCTGGATGCCGAGGACGTAGGGATGCGCGGTGTCGATCCGCTCGGGCGCGGGCTTGCTGATACCGGCGAAGAACCCACCGAGCGGGTACTTCTTCCCGTTCTCCAGGAAGCGCCCCAGCAGGCCGCGCTGGTCCATCACCTCGATGCTGCGCACGTGCAGGCCGAGCGCGCGGACGAACAGGACCGGTTCGGCCTCCCGCTCCACCACGAGCACGCCCACGCCGTGCAGCCGCAGCTCGGCGGCCAGCATCAGCCCGGTCGGCCCGCCGCCGACAATGGTCACGTCGACCATGAATCCCCCGATCGTCGAGTCGCTTTCAGCCGTGCGTCATCGCGGGATCAGTGGTGCTTTCGCCGGAAAGGCGCGCCCACCGCTGATCCCGTTTTCGCAGGTCTCGGCTTCAGACGGAGATTCTGCGGCATGCCCCCGGTCTTGCCGCAAGCCCCGGGGTGCGCTATAGATTGAAACTGGAGGGGAGAAGTCGGCCCCTCCTTTCTCGTTCTCCGGAACGCCTGCCGGACGCGGTCAGCGCAGCTCTTCGGCCAGCGAAACGATGACGCCCGCGGGGCCGCGGACGTAGCAGAGCCGGTAGACGTCCGCGTACTCGACCACCTTGCCGACCAGCTCCCCGCCGTGCGCGCCCAGGCGGGCGACGGTGTCGTGGACGTCGTCGACGGCGAACATGACGCTGCGAAGTCCCAGCGTGTTGGGGACGGCGTTGTCCGGCGCGGGGCTGATCGCCACCGGCGAGCGGAACGACGTCAGCTCGAGCTTGCCGTGGCCGTCCGGGGTCCGCATCATCGCGATCTCGACCCGGGTGCCGTCGAGCCCGCAGACGTCGTCCACCCAGGGCCCTTCGACCGGCTCCCTGCCCTCGACCTCCATGCCGAGTTCGACGAAGAACCCGATGGCCGCCTCGAGGTCGTCGACGACGACACTCACGTGATCCATGCGCTGAATTGCCATGCCCACGACCATAGAAGGGGCCTGGGACCTTTTCCCGGCGGTGAATGGCGTGTCAGCGCAGGAGCCGAACGTCTTCGTCGTCTGAACCAGCAGGGACCGGTCGCCGGGGATGAGGCGCATCGGCTCCTCCCCGGGTTCCCAGTCGTCCCTGTGGGTCCAGCGGACCTCGCCGTCGCGGGCGCCGATCCCGCCTACTCCTCGTCGGGGGTTTCGAGGCTTTCGCTGACGCCTCTGACCTGGGCGAGGACGTCGTCGGTGTTGTCGCACCGGAACTCCTCCAGCAGACGCGCGGCCAGGGAGCGTTCGTCCGCCGGGACGGTCTCGTTGGACGCGACGTCCCCGAGGGCCTGGACGAGCCGGGGGTGGGATTCCCCCAAGGACCAGAGCACGTCCCGCGCGATCTCGAGAACCCGGCCGCGAACCGGTCCGGCCTGATCGAGGACCTCGGCGAGCAGGGGCAGGTCGTCCTGCGCGGCGACGCTCAGCGCCGACAACGCCGACAGGTGAGCGCGGCCGGGTTCGGGCGAGACCAGCGGACGCCGCAGGATCCCGGGGATCAGCGCGGCGACGAGCGCCCGCGCCGGACCGCGTGCCTCCTCACCGCCCCGCGCGACGGCGCCGTCCGCGTCCCACCAGTGGTCGAGGGCGATGCCGACGGCCGCGGGGTCGTCGCTGTGGAGCATCGTGCGCATGGCCTCGTGGTACGACGCGTCCGCCGTGGGGAGGCGCAGCCTTCGATGGGCGCGGTGGAGGTCCGGGTCCGGCAGCCGGTGGCCCTCCCAGTGGACGCTGTGCGGCGTTCCGAGGATCAGGTCGGCGGGGCTCCGGCCCAGGAAGCGGGCAGGTGGGTTCTCCTCCCAGCGTTCGGCCGCCTCCTCCATGACCGCGCGGTGCCGGTCCAGCGCGCCCGTCTTGACCAGGTATCTGGCCGCGCGCGCCCGCGTGTCCGGATCGCCTTCGCGGAGCGCGCGCAGCAGGACGTCGTCGGCCCGCGCGCCGAGCCCTTCGGCCAGGATCCGGATCGCCGTCTCCCTGGTGCCGCCGGACTGGGACGCCCCGTCGAAGACCAGGCTCGTCGCCGCCTCCACGAGACGCGGGTCCGGGGTGTCGCTCCGGCCGAGGACCCCGCCCGCCACCCAGAGGGCCTCGCGCCGGACGGCGCCGGAGTCGGTCCTGGAGAGGACGTCGACCACGAGGCCAGCGTCGTCCGGCGTCGCGTGTTCGGCCCCGATCACGTTCAGCGCGCTCACCTCGGCGGGCGAGATCGGACGGCGCAGCACCTCGCGGGCGCGTTCGAGGACCTCGGGCAGGCGGGCGTCCGCGAGGTCCCCGTCGCTCAGGGCGCTCCGGAGCCCCTCCCAGCTCGCGTAGTGGTCGAGCGCGATGCCCACGGCGGCCGGGTCGTCGCTGCGCAGCAGCGTGGAGAACGCCTCCAGGCACGCCTCGTCGCCGAGCGGGAACCGCAGGTCGAAGTGGGCCTGCCGGAGCGCGGGATCGTCAAGCGGAGTGCCCTTCCAGTAGGTGCTGTGGAAGCCTTCGACGGCGTCGCGGACGTCTCCGGAGAAGGGCCCCGCGTCCTCGGGCCAGGAGTCGACGAGTCGTTGGAGCAGGTCCCGGTGCGCGCGGATCTTCGCGGGCCTCGCCAGCTGCCCGGCCGCACTGACCTGGACCCCGAGGTCGTCGGACGCGGTCAGCCGGATGAAGAGCTCCTCCACCTCGGGGAGGTCGAGCTCCCCCAGAGCGTGGATCGCTGAGCCGCGATCCCGCGCGTCCAGGCTCTCGTCGAGGGCGACGGCGCGGACGGCCGCGAGCAGCCGCGCGTTCGGTACCGCGCCGCCCTTGAACGCGTCGCTCTCGAACGCGGTGGACGCCGCGAGCAGCGCCTCCTCCCGCAACCCCGGGGACGGGTCGCCGTCGAGCACGTCGGCGACCCGATCGACGTCCTCGTCCCCACCGAGGTGCCACACCATGGTGAGCGCCCACGAGAGCGCCCGCTCGCGGTGCTCCTCGTCCAGCTCGGCCGCGCGGTCCAGCAGGTCGCGGGAGACGGCGAGCACCTCGCCGTCCAGCGGCGCGTACCGGTTCTCGACGCCCCACCGGGTGTCCGCCTGGGCCTGCTGGTAGTCACTCAGTGCGTCGCACACGACCTCGATGTCGTCACTGTGCAGCCGTTCGCTGAACTCACCGAGACGCGACGTTTCGTCGCCGTCCGACATGGGGCCTCCCTCGCGATCGGCTCGTCAGACTGGCAGACGTGTGGCGCCGCGTCCCACCGTTTTCGGGCTTTTGCGAGCCGGTTCAGGCCGTCGTCCCCTCCAGGACTTCGAGGTAGTGCCGGTTCTCCATGACGGCCAGGACGTTGCCGAAGGGGTCGACGACCGCCGCCGTGACGAACCCCGGGCCGCGCTCGGTCAGCGGCATGTACGGCTCGGCGCCCAGCTCGATGAGGCGGGCGAGCGTGGCCTTCACGTCGTCCACCGCCCAGTGCAGCACCAGCCCGCCCGGCGCGGTCGGCGCGTCCTTCGGAGCGAACCGGCGGTCGATGATGCCGAGTTCGGTCTGGAAGTCACCGATCCGGAACTCCGCGTAGCCCGGACGCTCGAAGTAGGCCTCGACGCCCAGCAGGTCGGCGTACCACTTCTTCGCCGAGTCCAGGTCGTCCGACCAGATGTTGATGGTGGCGGGTCCTCGCAGCATCGTGCACTCCGTCCGTTGTTCTTCGGTGTGCTCAAACCTTCGCAGGCATTGCGGAACATCAGGTTCCTCAATGTCCCGGGGATGCTGAGAGAACTCGACAGTCAGACGGGCTGGACGCGGGAGCGCAGGAGGCAGAACTCGTTGCCTTCCGGGTCGGCCAGGACATGCCAGCTCTCGTCGCCGCTCTGGCCCACGTCGGCGCGCGTGGCGCCGAGGGCGAGCAGCCGCTCCAGCTCGGCGTCCTGGTCGTGGTCGGTGGCGCTGACGTCGATGTGCAGCCGGAGCTTCGCCGGCCGCGGGTCGCCGGTGGGGCTCAGGTAGAGCGTCGGCTGCGGGCCGCCGACCCCGATGTCGGGCGGCCCGATCAGGATGCCCCCGTTGTCCTCGCGCTCGATCTCGACGTAGCCGAGGACCTCGCTCCAGAACACCGCGAGCCGCTCCACGTCGACGCAGTCCAGGGCCAGTTCGGTGATGCGGCATGCCATGCCGGTCAGTGTACGGCGGCGGCCTCGAAGCCGATCAAGGCCGCTTTCTAGGCGTCGTCCGAGGTCGGGACGTCGTCGTCCGGCGTCGCCGTGGCCCGCGTGTAGAGGATCTCGCGGGACTGCTCGGCGGCGCGCATGAGGCTCTCGTTGATGAAGTCGAGGAAGCGGGCCGCGTTCTCGAGGCGCGCGGCGGCCGGGGTCTCCTGGCCGAGGACGCCGACGCCCTGCCGCGCGACCTCGACGAACCGGTCGTTGGAACGGGCGCTGCGGAGCATCGACTGGTACCAGAGGTCGTTGTCGACGACGTAGCGCTCGCGGCGGCGCTCGTCGCGTTCCCGGCGCACGAGGTCCAGGCCGTCGAGGAACGTGATCGCCTTGGAGACGGACGCCGGGCTGACCTGGAGCCGCTGGGCGAGCTCGCCCGCGGTGAGGCTGCCGGTGTCGGTGATGTAGAGGGCGGCCATCACCCGGGCCATCATCTTGGGCAGGCCCGACTCCATGAGGACGGTGCCGAGGGTCTCCTCGTACTCGCGGACGGCCTCGGCGTTCCGTCCGTGCGGCATGGGCGCCGGGTCCGCTCCCCGCGAGGCGGCGGGCCGCCGCCGGTGGGTGCGCTGCTGGGTGGCGTGATGGGCCAGGTCGGCGCGGTAGGCGGTGGGGCCGCCGTTCCGCATCACCTCACGCGTGACGGTCGAGGTCGGACGGTCGAGGCGGCGGGCGATCTCGGCGTAGGCGAGCCCGTCGGCCAGCCCCAGCGCGATCTGCTGGCGTTCCTGCTGGGTGAGCCTGCCTCCGGGCATGCGTTCTCCTGTGCTGTTCCTCGACGCGCTCCTACGCCTCCACGATAGCGCTCACATGCAACGATCGCCATCCGCGCGTTGCATTCACCTTGAATTCATCGCAACGAACAATGCCGCCCACCTGTGCAAATGATGCGTCGAGGCAACGAAAGCAATTCAGAACCCGGAAAGGCAACGTAGCGTTCGTGAGCACCGAAAGCCTCGTGCCGCTTCAGTCGCCCTTGCGCACCGAGGTCGTGCCGACGTCGGCCGGGACGCCGTCCGAGTCGGTCGGCGTGAGTTCCGGAAGCGGCAGGCCGCGCTCGTCGACGAGGACGGAGTGGGCCTCGTCCGCGGCGAAGGCATGGCGTTCGCCCCACTGCCGCAGGGCGACGACGACGGTGAACAGGTCGCGTCCGGCCGGGGTGAGCCTGTAGAGCTGCCGCTTCCCCGAGGGGGCGGTGTCCCGCTCGAGGACGCCGCGCTCGACCAGCCGCCGGAGCCGGTCGGTGAGGATGTTGCGCGCGATGCCGGTGCACTGCTGGAAGTCGGTGAACGCGCGCGCCCCGTCCATGGCGTCCCGGACGATGAGCAGGCTCCAGCGGTCGCCGACCAGATCGAGGGTCCGCGCCACCGGGCAGGACGGATCGGTCCAGGTCACGTCCCCGGTGTGGATCCCGGTCCCGGCCATCACGCCTCCAGAAGAGTTGCTGATTGAAACCATTCTGCCGTACGGTCGAAACAGTTGCAATTTGCTACTCTTTGAAGGAGGGCGGATGGGGTCGACCCCTGCCCGAAGGATGTTGTTCGCCGCCGTGTGCGCGGTCGCGGTCGCGAGCCTCTACGCCGCACAACCCGCGCTCGCCCAGATCCGCGACGACCTGGACGTGCCGGACGCGCGCCTCGGCTGGATCGTCGCGGCCGGGCAGCTCGGCTACCTCGCCGGCCTGGCCGTCCTCGTCCCCTTGGGCGACATGATCGACCGCCGCAGGCTCATGGCGGGACACCTGCTGCTCACCGCCGTGGGCGCGCTGCTGGCCGCGACCGCCTCGCGAACCTGGGTGCTGCTCGCCGGGCTGGCCGTCGCGGGCCTGTTCGCGGTCGTCGTGCAGACGACGGTCGCCTACGCCGCGGCCTTGTCCACCCCCGAGGAACGCGGCCGGACGCTCGGCACCGTCACCTCGGGCGTCGTCATCGGCATCCTCGGGGCGCGGATCGCGAGCGGCGCGCTGGCCACGGCCTGGGGCTGGCGCAGCGTGTACGTCGTGCTCGCGGTGCTGCTCGTGGCACTCGCGGGTCTCGTCCTGCGAGTCCTTCCACCGGACCCGCGCGCCGAACGCCCGACGTACCGGCAGGTGATGACGTCGCTGGGCGGCCTGTTCCGCGAGCGCCTGTTCGTCTCGCGCGGACTGATCGCGTTCTTCCTGTTCGCCTCGTTCGGCACGCTGTGGAGCGGCCTCGCGCTCCCGCTCGCGGCCGCGCCGTGGCACCTGAGCTCGGCCCAGATCGGCCTGTTCGGACTGGCCGGCCTGGTCGGCGCGCTCGGCGCCGGACGCGCGGGACGCTGGGCCGACGCCGGGTTCGCCAGCGCGGTCACCGGCGGCGCGCTCGCGCTCCTCGCCGCCTCGTGGCTGGCCATCGCGCAGGCGTCGTGGTCGCTGTGGCTCGTCGTCCTCGGCGTGGTGGTGCTCGACTTCGCCGTGCAAGCCGTGCACGTGAGCAACCAGCACCTGCTCACCATGACCTACACGGACCGCACCAGCGGCGTCGTCGGCGGCTACATGATCTTCTACTCGCTCGGCTCCGCCCTCGGCGCCACCGCCACGACCACCGTGTTCGCCGGCGCCGGATGGACCGGCTCCAGCGTCCTCGGCGCGGCCTTCGCCGTCTGCGCCCTCGTGGTCTGGGCGGCCAACCGCCGCCCGGCAGCGGCCCCTGAACCCGCCGCTTGCGGAACACCGGCCACCTCACTGAGATAGGCGGATGCTCGAAACCTCCGTGCGGCTGCTGCGCCTGCTGTCGCTGCTCCAGGCTCGCCCCGAGTGGAGCGGCCCCGACCTCGCCGAACGGCTCGACGTCACCACCCGGACCGTCCGGAACGACATCGAGAAGCTGCGCACCCTCGGGTACGAGATCGACTCGGCCAGCGGCCCGGCGGGCGGCTACCGGCTGGGCGCGGGCGCGGCGCTGCCGCCGCTGGTCCTGGACGACGAGGAGACCGTCGCGGTCGCGGTCAGCCTGCACGCGGCCGCGAGCGGGACGGTCGGCGGGATCGAGGAGGCGTCGCTGCGGGCGCTCGCCAAACTCCGCCGGTTCCTGCCGTCCCGCTTGCGGCACCGCGTCGAGGCCGTGCAGGCGGCCACGGTCTCGATCGCCGGACGCGGCCCGACCGTGGACGCCGACACCCTCACCGCCATCGCCGCGGCCGTCCGCGACCACGAGCAACTCAGGTTCGACTACGAGACCCACGACGGCACGTCCGCGTCCCGCACGGCCGAACCGCACCGCCTCGTCTACACCGGCCGCCGCTGGTACCTGCTGGCCTGGGACAACGCCCGCGAAGACTGGCGGACGTTCCGCGCCGACCGGATCAGCCTCCGCACCCCGAACGGCCCCCGCTTCACCCCGCGCGAGCCACCAGAGGACGCCGGGGCACGCGTCCAACGCGGCATCGGCTCAACCGCCTGGCGCTACCAGGCACGAGTCCGGCTGCACGAAGCCCCGGACCACCTGCCCCCGTCCGTCGGCGTCCTGCACGACGACGGCGTCCTGGAAACGGGCGGCGACTCCCTCCTCAACCTGTCGGCGTTCCTGGGCAGCCTCGACGTCCCCTTCACCGTCCTGGACCCCCCAGAACTACGCGCCTACCTCCACCACCTGGCCACCCGCTACTCCCAAGCCTGACACCCCCATCCCCGTGTGATGGCCCTGCCTTGATATCGGTGGTGACGCTGGATGGTCCTCAGCGCAGCAGGATGCGGTGGCGTAGCAGGTCGAATCCCGCACGGCCGCCCTCTGATCGGCTGACTTCGGGGAAAGGACATACCCCGGGCCGGTGCGGAGGCCGGGCCGGGGCATGGGTGTGCTCTGGCGGTGCTAGATGTACTCGAGGAGCCAGCCGACCGGGTTGTTGTCAGCCACGTCGGCGCCGTTCTTCTTCACGCGCCCGACGGCGATCTTCTGGATGCCCTTGGGGAGCTTCTTGGCGTGGCGGCCGTCGGCCTGGTTGATGTCCCAGTCCGTGGCGGGGAGCCAGGTCGTGCCGTTGTGCATGGTCACCTTCAGGCGCACGTCCACCCAGCTGGAACCGAAGCTGAGGTAGGCGTCGCCCCACACTCCGGTCTGGTTGGGCTGGGGGATGGCCAGCAGGAGGGCGTACCTGTAGTGGATGATTCCGCCGTTCTCGTTGTACGCGAAGCCTTCGGGGATCTCGCCGAGCTGGAAGTTGGCCATCTGTACTCCTGCCTGTGAGGAGAGCGCCGCCGTTCGAGGAGCGGACTTCTCGGGCTTCCGCAGATCCTCACGTTAGGTGAACGTTCCGTAACGCAAGAGGGGGTGATGCGCCACATCCGGCGGGCCGTCGGGTCAGCCAACTGCGCCGTGTAGGTGCATTCCGCGAGGGGTGAGCAGAGGCGGAGCTCAAGACCCGAGTGAAAGGGCAGCCGTCCCATGGAGTGGATCGGAACGGCCCGTGGTGATTTGCTCGCACAGCCTCCCTGTGGCCACATCATCCACCCCGGCCGCCCACCGGTTGCGCCTCGCGGCGAATGACCGTGCGGCGCGAACTGCGCTCCGACGTGCCCCAGCGTCGGGTCCACGAACTGGGGCAGGAACGCGATGGTGCAGGTGGCCATCTTCGGGTTGAGCCGGTTGGTCACCAGTCCGTTCAGGTACGCGCGGCGCGCGGACACTCCTGTGCCGGCGACGGCCTCGTCCGCGTCGGGCACCACATGTCCGGACCAGGCGTGACCATCGCGACCAGCGTCGTCACGAAGAAGGCCGCCATCAGATGCTCGTTGATCGGCATCCTCTGATCGTGATCGTTTCAGGACGTTGCCGCCCCCCGCATCTTCGGATGATGAGACGCCGGGGCTACATCCTGCCCTTGCGCTCGACGACGAGGATGCGCGCCTGCGGCTTGGGGTGGGCGACGTGCTCGTCCCCTTCGTCGGCGTAGCAGATACGGCCGGGCGCGAGGTGCTCGACCATCTCCTGGCCGTCGCGGCGATAGTGCATGTCCACAGCGCCGTCCAGGACGACGAAGACCTCGGGCCCGTCGTTGACATGCCAGATGTAGGGCTTGTCGGTCCAGTGCAGCCGGACCGTGGCGTTGTCGATCTCAGCGATGTCCAGCGCACCCCAGGCGCGATCAGCCGTAAAGGTTGTGGAGTCAACGAAACGCATGCCGAGATCATCGCACCAGCGACATCGGCCCTGATCAGCAGGGTGCCCGCCCCGTCGGCATGGGCGGCGAAGACCGCTGCATGGCCTACGCTCCGCCCGCCCGTCATGGAAACAGGTGCGCTCAACGGAGAGCGATCAGAGACCATGATCGGGTGCCTGACCCGCTATGGGAAAACGTTCGCCACCTGTTCGAGCCGGACGGCTCGTTGCTGGACGCCTACGTCTTCGACACGACCGTCGCCGACTGGCAGAACTTCGTTGATCTCGTCCGGTCTGCGGGCTGGTGGTTCTCCTACTCTGAGGACGGCCATGCGGCGCGCCTGCCCGAACGCGTCGAGGAGGTACTGGCCCGACGCAGTGAGATGGGGGTGCTGCTGCAGGTCAGGCCGGCCTCCGAGGTTCTGGTCAACGTCCACTTCTTCACCGAGGGCGAGATCGAGGTGGATCTCGACCCCCGAGAACTCCGGGGCCAGGAGCAGCTCAACGCCGTATGCGCGTTCCTCCGAGTGGTCAGCCGACGGCTGGGCAAACCGATGGTCCTCACCCCCGAGAACGGAGCCGCCCACCCATTGATCACCTACGACCTCGCCACCGACCAAATCCTCCCGCTCCGGGTCTGAAGCGGATATACCTCGTTGGTCGATATATGCTCGCGTTCGTGACGCGACAGAATCCCTCCCTGACGGAACCGCAGTACTTCATCCTTGCCGCGCTCATGGACGGGCCCTTGCACGGCTACGGCATCCTCAAGGCCGCCGAGCAGGCCACCGGCGGGCGGCTCCGGATCGCTGTCGGCACGCTCTACGGCGCGCTGGAGCGGATGGAGCGGGCCGGGCTGGTGGCCGCCGACCATGAGGAGATCGTGGACGGACGGGCCCGGCGCTACTACCAGCTCACCCAGGACGGCACCGAGGTGCTCGCCCGGGAGGCGCAGCGGATGCAGCAGGCGGCGGCCGTCGTCATCGGCCGCTCTCAAGACGTCGGGGTCGCCCCGGCATGAACCGTCTCCTGCTTGCGGCCTACCCCAAGTCCTTCCGCGCTCGCCAGGGAGCGGAACTGCTGACCTGCCTGGACGAGGCGTATCCCGGCCGGTCCTGCCCCCCGCCGCGCGAGATCGCCGCCCTGGTGCGCGCCGGGGTGCGGGCCCGTGCCCGCGCCGTCGTTGACGACGCGTCCCGGCCATGGTGGCTGGACGGAGTCCATCTGGCCGCGCTCGCCCTCGCCGTCCTCGCGCTGGCGCCGTACCTCCAGGACGTGTGGCACTGGGCACTGCGCATCGATCCCGGTCAGCACGCCATCGTCTTCCGCTTCGCCGGCTGGTACCCGTGGGCGCAGGGCCCCGGGACGCAGACACGGCTGCTGCCCTACGGGCTGCTTCCCCTGATCTGCCTGGTCGCCCTGCTACGTGGTAAGCCGTGGATGGCAGTGCCCTCCGCGGCGGCGATGATCTACGCCGGTGCCACGATCGGCGGCTCCACGGCGATCTTCGGCGACGAGGGCCAGCAGGGCCTGGGCTACTACGGGCTGGCCGCCCCGATCACGTCCCATGACCTGGTGTTCTCGGGGACGCTGTTCGCCGCGTGCATGGTGCTGGCGGTGTGTCGTCCCGGTCGGCTGCGACGCCACTCATACCTCTGGCTGGGCCCCGTCGCGCTCGCGATGGCCGTGGCCGGCGGCCTGCACATCGTGGCGATCGGTCCGGTCTTCCAACGCGGCCTGTTCGCCGTCGAGGTCGCCGCGCTGATCGTCGCATGGGTGGCGACGGCCTCGACCGGCGACCACCGGTGGCTGATCCCCGTCACGGTCGTCGCGCTCGTCCGCACGCAGGCGATCGTCGCCCAACCGGACTGGTACATGAACTCCCTGCCGAGCCTGGTCGTGATCCTCCTCCTGATCACGCCGCTGCCGGTCCTCGGGATCACCGCCCAGCTCCGGCGGAGCCGGACGCTCCTCGACTAGGGACAGATCCCCACGCGTTGGCCGAGCCGCCCCTCCAAGAAGAACTGAGAAAGCGATGACCCCGCACGACCACTCGACCCTGCCCATGGCCCCGGAAAGTGCGGCCGACCCCGGCCGTCCGCGGACGGCACGTCCGCGGATCTCAGCCCCGCTGCACCTCCTGGGGCTCCTCGCCCTCTACCTGGTCGCCGTCTGCACTCCGTTCGGGCAGCGGGCGGAGAACGCCCTGCTCAAGGGGGTCGGCGCCGAGTCGGCATGGATCTACGACTGGTCGGGGTCGGACTATGGCACGTCCGCCGCGCCGCCGCTGGACGACACCGCCCTGCCCACCCTGCTCCTCGGCATGGCCGTCATCGCGGCCGTCACCGTGGCCCGTCGGTGCTGGTGGCGGGGCTTCGCGGCGGCCGGAGTCGTCGCGGGGACGTTCGGGGGCACCGAGGTGCTCAGTAAGAAGGTCCTGCCCCGTCCGGATCTCATCGGCGCGCCCGACATGCTCACCGAGGCCAGCTTCCCCAGCGGGCACGTGGCCATCCCCGCCGGGCTGGCCCTCGGCGCCGTCCTGATCGCTTCCCCTCGCGTCCGCCCCTACGTGACCATGGTCGGCATGATGTGGCTCGCCGCCACCGCGGGCGCCGTCCAGGCCCTCTACCACCACCGGCCCAGCGACGTGCTGGGCGCCACGCTGCTGGCCTGCGCCTGCTACAGCCTCGCGGTCCGGCTTCTGCCGGCCGCCGCCGCATCGAACGCCCCGCGGACGCCTCGTGCGCTGCCGACCGTCGCCCTGGCCCTGTCCGCGATCGGCGCGCTCGCCGCCGGCGCACGGGACGACTCCCTCACGGAGTCGCTGGTCTTCGCAGCGGCGGCATTCCTGTGCGCGTCCCTGCTCTGGTACACCACGGCCGAGCGCCCCTCCCCCACCGCGAACGCGCCACTGACCGAGTCCCAACCACGTGCTCACCGATCAGGAACATGATCGGACCTGTCCCACGACCGGGCCCACCACCCCTCAAAGCCGTCCTCGCCCATATCGGGGTGCTCCCCGCGCGGGGAGCAGGCGCCTGGGCATCGCGGCAATGCCGGGCAGTAGAGCGACCTGGTGGGCACGCGCGACAACCGCGTCCGTCGGCGGGTGCTGTTTCAGAGCATCGCCATGCGGCGTGTGGAGGACTATGCCGTGCTGCCGACGCCGCAGGTTCAGCCACCGCCGGAAGGCATGAACGGCACAGCCAAGGCAATATCTATCCACGGAGAGTGACGACAGGCCCTCTGCCTGCTGCGGCTAACGCCCGGAGGGAATCGCCGAGATGCTTCCTGACGCCGCTGACGGGACCCCGGGTGCGACCGCCCGGCCGCGTGAGGGGGCAGCGGAGCCGCAGCTCACGAAGCCGCCGGCAAACGTCAGAGGGCTGGTCAACGAGGCGCTCGCCTCGGCACCCGGCTCACGCCTCGGCCCTGGGCGATGGGTCCGGCGCGAGGTCCACGTCACCTGGCGGATGACCGCTGACAACCTCCTCGCGAACATCCCCTCGCCCCTGATGTTCGTCCTCGGCGCATGCTTCCACCTCCATCTGGGTGCCCTGCAGACCGCCGTGCATGGGGGAAGGATCATCCTCCTGCAGACGCTGTACGGATATGTCTTCGACGCCTCCAACCAGTCCCGAGGCGCGGACGAGGACCGCATCAACAAGCCACACCGTCCCGTCCCGTCAGGATTGATCACGCCTGGCGGCGCCCGCCGACGCTTCTGGTGTGTCATGCCCGTGTACACCCTGGCAGGCTGGGAGCTGGGCGTCCTGGAATGGGTACTGCTCTTTCAGGCGGTCACCACGTTCCTCAACTTGCTCTGCCCACCACGCGCCTACCTGTGGTGCAAGACGCCCTGCATGATCCTCAGTACCGTCGCCCAACTCGCCGCCGCATGGCAGTCCGTCGCGCCCATCGACTCCACCGCCGGGTGGTGGATCCTGATCATCCCCGTCCTGTTCTGCCTCGCCCTGCCCTTCGAGGACGTCAGGGACATGGCCGGAGACCGCGCCGTCGGCCGCCGCACGCCGGTACTGGTCCTGGGCGAGTGGCCCCTTCGGATCTGGTTTGCCGGCCTGCTCGCGTGCATCCCCTTCGCCCTGCACTACGCGCTGTACCTCCCCACCCGCGCCCCCGGACCCCGAATCCTCTTCTGCGACATGGCCCTCGCCATCGCCTGCTGGACGCCCGCCTTGAGGGCCCTGCTCCTGCGGAACACCGCTGCGGACCGCCTGACCTACCAGCTCCTGATCACCGCATACGTCATCACGATGCTCACCGGTCCCGTCCTGTGGTACTGACTCCTGCCGCTCAGAGCGCCCGGTTTCGATCACTCAGGGCCTGTCATGCGATGTGAACCGGCTCCCCAGAACCGCTGGGGCCGCGCCACCCTCTACCTCCACATCCCGGCGCTTGTGAAACGGCCGACATCATCGGGCAGCTACGCCTGCGAGCCTGGGAACACCGCTGGTACCTCACCGCGCCGCACAGCACCGGGGCGCCGTTCCTTCTGGGAGCGGAGGGCGTGGTGACGGTAGTCGCTGGGGCTGGTGCCGTAGGCGACGCGGAACATCCGGCTGAACGCCGCGGCGTTGGTGAATCCCCAGCTGGCGGCGATGGCACGGACCGGCCTGTCGCGCAGTTTCGACGAGGAGAGGTCCGCGCAGCACTGCTCGAGTCTGCGGCGCCGGATGGACTCGGCGACGCCCTCGGGCTGGCCTTCGAACAGCGTGTAAAGCGTCCGCAGCGAGATGTGATGCCGACGGGCGATCAGGCGGGGGGTCAGGTCGGGCTCGCCCAGGTTCTGGTCGATGAACCCGTTGATCCGGCGGAGCAACCCATGGGCGCGGACCTCGGCGGGCGTCTCCCGCTGGACCCCGAGCTGCTGGGCGAGGCTCCCCGCGACCAGTTCCACCGCCATGTGCCCCAACGCGTCCAGGCAGGCCGGACGGGTGTCAGGAGCGTTGGCGGTGAGCGAGAGCAGGAAGTCCGACAGCACCGCTTCCATTCCCCTGGTGCCGGTGATGCGCCGGGCGAGGAGCCGGTCGACCTGCTGGGACGGCAGCGGCATCACGGCCTTGGGTATCTGCAGGATGAGGACCTCGACGTTGCGGCCGTCCAGCCCTGAACCGGACTCATAGGGACGCGAGGTGTCCCAGAGCGCCATCTCCCGAGGCCGAAGGCCCGCCTCGCACCCGTTCTGCGCGAACCACGCGGTGCCTTTGAGGAGCAGACCCAATTGGTACTGCTCTGGGTCCCCCTCGCGGATCAGCTGCGTCGTCCTGCGCGAGCGAAGTGGGGAGTAGGCGAACCTGGCCACCTGTACGGCCCCCAGGCTCAGCAGGGTCCCCTCGGCGTGGAACCGGTCGGAGTTCAGGGGGCTGAACTCCGACGGCATCAACGCGCGGGACACCATCTCGGTGAACCAGCCGACCCTGTCCCCCAAAGCGTCGGCCGCGGAAAGTCCGCCACGTCGCCCCAGTGGGGCCTCATCTGCAACGATGCGCACGCGACGCACGTTACAAGATCCACCGACCGGTATCGGCCCGCCCGTAATACCTTTCTGCTCGGCATCCCGCGCCTCGCGGTGCGGCTGGAGCCGTCCGGGGAAAAAACGATTGCCGCGCGCAGGGCGGCCCGCCAGGATGCTGATCATGAGTGGCGGGACGGGCATGGAGGACCGGCAGGACGCGGAACGTCCGCTTGCGTTGGTCACGGGGGCGGGGCGCTCGGCGGGGATCGCGGCGTCCGCGACGCTGAATCTGGCCCGAGCCGAGTGGGACGTGGCGTTCACGTACTGAACTCCGTATGACGCGCGTATGCAGTGGGGCACAGAGCCCGGCGCTCCCGAAAGACTGCGGGAGCAGCTGGCGTTCCTTGGGGTGAGAACCCACGCGGGCGACCTGGCTGCTGATCCGGGAGTACGGACTGAGGTTCCGCGGACGGCACGGCAGCGGACGGATCGTCAGCCTGACCAGCGACCACACCTCCGGCAACCTCCCCTACGGCGCGAGCAGGACGCGATGGACCGGATCACGCTGGCCGCCGCCCGCGAGCTCGCCCATCTGGGAGTGACCTCCAACGCCATCAATCCCGGACCGACCGACACCGGGTGGATGACCGAGGCGCAGAAGACCGACCTGGCCGGCTCCACGCCCCTGGGACGCCTCGGCATGCCGCAGGACTGCGCGAACCTCGTCACCTTCCTCTGCTCTTCAGAGGGCGGCTGGATCAACGGCCAACTCCTCCAGAGCAACGGCGGACTCGCTTAGCCGAGCGCGCAGACTTGCCCGTCCGCGCACGAGGGTCGGGTTCAACGGGGCGTCATCGTCTCCGGCCCGCAGGGCGTGCGGCGGGCTGCCTGGGGCACAGGGTTCACGCTGGTCGAAGACGGTCCCGACGCTGACACCCACCAACGGTTCCCAATAATGTGACTGTGGGTATCGAAGCGATGACTGTGTGCAACATTCGCCAGTCGATCCAGTCTTCGCTCCGGAAGGTGCTCCTCGTGAACATGCATAGATTGCTCGCCACCGCGTCCACAAGTCTGGTCGCCTGTGCCGCGCTCGCCCACGGCACCGCGACCGCGGGTGTTGTCGGCCCGGTGATTCCGGTGAAGGGCGCCGCGACGCTCTGCCTGACCGCCGCGGCGACGGCTTCTCTGACGGCGGACGGCGTGACGCCGTCCGCGATCGCGCCGGCGACGCTCGATACATCCGGCTCAACCCCGTGCGTGAAATTCCCGAACGCGCACGGAAGCGTTGCACTCGACCTCAGCGCCGGCGGGGCGTCTCTCGATGGCGGTCTCAGCTTCACCCGTTCCCGTGACGGGGCCCGGCTCGACCTGACCGGCCTGTCCGCCGACCTCCCCAGGAGCAAGATCACCATAAAGGCGGCGGTCAACGGCGGGCCGCCGACCGGCATCGACCTGGCGGCGTACACAGCCGGTCCCACGTACTTCGTCACCACGGCCGCCGAAGTGTCCGGCACCAGCGTGCCCCTGCGTCTCGAACCTGGCGGCGCGACCGCGTTCACCCAGGCCTTCGGCCAGACGCCGGTCGCCGTAGGCGCTGACATCCTCCTGGCCACAGGCCACCTCGATGCGCTCTCAAATCTCAGCTCCGTCACCGGCACCGTGCCGTCGCACGCTTAGAGGCAGAGGCAGAGGCAAGTGCGTTGGACGCGCCGACGGGCGGTCAGCCAGTCGTTGAGGACGCTGACCTGGACGGCGGCCCGCCAACGGACAGCAAGCGACTCCGTGTCGAGACCTCCAGCAGAGGCGAGGGTGTAGCTCGAGACCGGCGCGAGGTGGGGACGGCCGGAGCCGAAGCGATCCTGAAACTGCGTGTCGTGGCCTCCAACGGGGAATGGACGCCTACTGGCGATGGCGCCTGGACCGTGTCCAGCAGGCCAGGCCTCATATCCAAGGGAGGCAGGGCCTCTCGGATTGATCACACAGGCCGCTCGCGGCCCGGCCACCCGGCCCTGGCCGGCATCTCGGAGGGTGAGACGACGGCGACGGGAGGGGCAGGTGGGATGGTCCGTGCGAGGATGCGGCATATGGGGACCTACGCCTCCATTCGAGGCTGGATCGAACTGGATGTCAGCCAACGCCAGCGGGCTGAACAGATCATCCAAACCCACGACGACGGCTTCTACTCCGGCGGCTGGGGATGGCCGAACAAGCCGTTCAACTGGACGCTCTACCTCTTCTACGGCGGCGACGTTCGGGTGGCTTCCGTTCCCGAGATCCGGGAACAGGTCGAGCGACTCGCCCAGATCATGCCGCGCGAGGAAGGTGACGAGATGACACCTCGAGGCTTCTTCCTTGTCACCGACGAACTGGGCCACACCGAGACCTGGCACATCGAAGACGGAGCTGTGGTCAGCCACCCGACCACAGAACTCCGCTGGCTGGAGTCCTGAAGGGGCAAGCTGCCAGGCTCCGCCGCCCGCCCGAGCACTCATCCGCCCCAAAGATGTCGCCGCCAGCCGACGCAGCAACAGCACCCTGGCACGACGAACGACGAAACCGACCACCCAAGCCCTCGCTGGGAGCGAGCTACCCCAAAGGTGAGTGGCGTGCCGCCGTCTCCCAGCCGTACGAGCGACGGCACTCGACGGGCCACGACTCTGACTGTCAGGACGAGCCCATCTCCGGCGCCGCCTCCGGCCTGGCCGGCCGCAGGCCAGAAGCGGTTCGTCGCTGCGGTGACGGTGGGATTCGAACCCGCATCCATCACCGACGCTGACCTGCGATTACGCCGAACTTAGCAGGTAGACGGCGAACGGCTCAAGACTCATCAGAACGGTGCATGACCCCTCGGACGGACGGGCCCCTGGGGCCCTGGAAACAGGAACGCTGATCCCCAAGGGCGGCGTCAACACGCAGCAGCCCGTCGGACGCCAGCTGGCGGCCTGCTTGTAGTCCCACGCCCCCAGATCTGCGGGTCAGCGCGCCGATCGCGTCCCTGTCCCTCAGCACATGAAGGTTACGGTAGGTCACCGGATACGAGCCGGTACGGATTACGACGCACAGCAACCCAACTGATGGCCGACATGCAGAGACGTTGGCCCCTCGTGGCCACCGACCATTTGAGGATTGCCCGGCCAAGGTAGTCAGCATGTAGCGCCCAGTGCAGTTGACGCTCCCAGTAGCGTCTTGAAGGCTTCACAAAGCGAGCAAGTCGAAGCAAGCCGCTAGGAGAGGTCACAACCATGCGACTACGGTTCCTCGGGACGGACTCCGACCAGGGCGGTTGCCCCGCGATGTACGCGACCGACCGCGGCACGTACGTCGTTCAGGGCAAGATCGTCGCGGACGCGACGGCACTCGGCGACGTCCGTGACCTCGCCGACGACGAGACGATCGTAGAAATCGAGCCCGCGCTCGTCCGGCACCTGATCGAGCACTACACCAACCACCACGCGAAGGGGTGACCGTGGCCGAGTTGCTGACTGGCGACGACTTCGGCGCGATCTTCACCACCGTCAACCGCTCAGCGTTCCGGCTGGAACCCAGAGACCGCTACAACGTGCCAGCCGAGCACGAGCGCGTGCGTCGATTTCTGGCAGGCAACCCGGACACGGACTACCTCCTCGCCGCGCACGACTGGGGAACGATGACCCGCGCCGCAGCGGCCGACGGGCGCCCCTTCCAGCGCGTCCGGGTGGTGACGGTGCCGCTCGGCAACTACTCGCGCTACGCCCTGTGGTCCGCGCAGGGTAACCACGCAGCGGACGAGGAGATTCGATATCTAGACCGGGACCAAGCCGCCGCGCTCGGACTACCCGTCCGGCCGCCGCATGACGCCTGGCTCCTCGATGACAACCGAGTCGCCCTCCTCCATTTCGATGATGACGATCAGCTGCTTGGCGCCGAGCTGCTCGATGACCCGGCCACGGTCGAGCAGCACCAGATCTGGCGCGACATCGCATGGAAGGCGTCCGTCAGCCGGGACGAGTTCCTGCGGAGCCTGTGACCGCCGACCATGTCCACGTCCCACCAGCAGGCACGCGAAGCGCTCGGCGTACGGCTGCGCGAGCTGCGGCAAGACGCGCAGCTCGCGCAGCGGCGCCTCGCCGAGATGGCCGGGTGGCACGAGAGCAAGGTCTCGAAGATTGAGCACGGCAGGCAGACACCGAGCGAGGACGACCTGCGCACCTGGTGCCGCCTGGTCGGTGCCGACGACCATGTCCCGGACCTGATCGCGACCGCCCGGGGCATCTCCAGCTCGTACCGTGAGTGGCGTCGCGAGTGGCGCGCCGGCGCCCATCGCCGTCAGCAGACGATCGCGACGCAGGAGGCCGAGACCACGCTGTTCCGGATCTTCGAGCCGATGGTGATCCCGGGCCTGCTCCAGACCCGCGAGTACGCCGCACAGCGGTTCCGGGACAACATCGCGTTCCACGGCACCGGCGGTGACGTCGACACCGCTGTCCAGGCCCGCATGGACCGGCAGGACGTCCTGCGCCGCGGTGACCGTGACCGTCGTTTCCACATGGTCATGTGCGAGGTCGCGCTGACGATAGGCCTCGCCGCCGACGACGTCATGATCGCGCAGCTCGAACGGCTCCTGACCCTGTCGATCCTGCCGCGGCTCAGCCTCGGCATCATCCCCACCCGGGCCCGCCACCGGCGCGCACCACACACAGGGTTCTGGCTGCTCGACGAGCGTCTGGTCCTGGTAGATACCGCAGCGGCCGAGCTGGCGATCACGCAGCCCCGCGAGATCGCGGTGTACGTCCAGGAGTTCGACTGGCTTGCTTCCTCGGCCGTCTACGGGACAGCGGCGCGGGAGCTGATCAGCAGCGCAATCCGGACACTGCGAGCAAGCTGAAGCAAGTTCCTAGCCACACGCGCGAGCGCACGGCCACTGTGGGAGGCACCTCACAAAAAGCGGCCCCGGCCCGCTGCACAACAGCGGGCACCCGGGGCCTGAACGGATGGAGGTCCGTTCTATGAAACCTGCCGCTCCTACGGGGGTTGGTCGGCCCGAACCGGTCCCAGGGCTGGGGACCGGGTATGGGGCGGAGCGGACGCCGTCCGGGCGGACGTGGCTGCGGCGCGGAACGGTGATGCTCGGGTATGTCGAGCAGGACGCGCGCACCCGATCGTGGCGGGCGTTCCGCGCGACGGGTCTGCCTCTCGAGCACACGTCCCGCGCGGACGCCACGGGCGGCTACGGAACCCGTGAGCTCGCCTTGGCTGATGTCGCCACTGACGACGAGGCCCGCCTCAGGGCGCGGGCCGCCGCCGCACGGGACCGGAGCAGGCCATGACCCAGCTGAAGATCGGCGCGTTCAACCACGAGAACGGCGGCAGCGACATCGGCGACTGGGGCCGGCTGATCGACCAGGCGGAGATGCTCGCCCCCCTGGAGCTGAACGTCCTGTTCTCGACGGAGGGCAAGGGATGGCTCGACAACGGGCGTGAGGCGTTGTGGCTGGCCGCGCGCCATCTGGGCATGCATCCGTCGGTGGCGCGTGCGCCCCGGCATGACTGCAACCTGGTCATCTGGACCAATCCCGAGACGGTGCGCATCCGGCGCGAACGCCATCAGGAGGTCCACCCGTGGTGGCACGCCCTGGCCTGCGTCGAGGCGGACGTCGCGGGTGTGGAAGAGCCGGTGTCCCTCGTCGGGTGTCATCTGTCGCCGTTCGACCCGGCGAACCGGGTCTCCGAGGCCCGCGCGCTCACCGACTTCGCCCGGCGACCAGCGGTCATGGGTGGGGACTTCAACGACGAGGGGTTCGGGGACTGGGCGGCGGACCTGTCGGTGCTGTCGCCGGTGCAGCGGTTGCACCGGGACCTTCCGGGCGAGGTGTCGGCCGGGGAGGTGCTCGCGGACGCCGGCTTCACCGATGTCGCCAGCGAGGTGTTCCCCGATCCCGCCGACCGCCGTCCGACCGCGGGGCACGACAACGCGGCCCGGCGCTGCGACCGCCTGTACCTGTCGCCTCCGGCGATGGAGCGATTCCGGCCGGTCGGCTACCAGGTCACCAAGCCAATCCCGAACCTGTCGGACCACAGCCTGATCACCACCGTGCTGGAGGTGCTCCAGTGAACGCCACCATCACCGCCCCCGCCTACCGCCCCCGGTACGGCTCCACCCCCGTGCCGGTCAGCCTCGAGGAGCGGATCGTGCTGCTCGAGCAGCTGTACCCGGGGGGCGTGTTCTGGTGGGGACGGGCCACACGGGAATGGTGGGCGCTGATCGGCACCACCGGGTACGAGGCCCAGACGCTCGACGAGCTTCTCGTCAAGGTCCGCGCGTCGGCCGCTGCGGGCGGACTCCACCGGGCCCACACCACGCCCTTCGCCCCGGCCGCGTCCGCCTCCGCCTCCGCTTTGCAGTGGACCCAGTCCAGCGCAGCGGGACACGCGCCGCGCCACCACCCCTTGGGCTCGGCCACCGCCGAGAGACGTCGTCCGTCTTCCCGCCGAGGTACGTCGACCGGATCACCGGTCGGCGGCCGGGCCGGTGTCGCCGGCTCCTCGAGGGCGTCCGCCGGTTCCTGATCGCCGAAGGGGAGGTCGAGGTCTGGTGAGGATCAACGTCTACCGCACCAAGGACGGCGCCTACTACGGCATCGACGAGCAGGGCCGGGAGTGGGGCGGGTTCAAGCCGTCCATGTTCACCGGCTGGTGGGACGGCTACCTGCCCAACGGCCAGCACAAGGAGTTCTTCGAACCCTCCGGCGACCCGCTGCGTGTCGCCGCACGACTCTGGGGAGCCTGATGCCCACACAGATCAAGGCCGTCGCGTTCGACTACGGCGGCACCATCTCCGCGCCGACGATCGACCGGGTCATCGGACAGAAGCGGCTCGACCCCGCCGCGGTCGAGCCCCTGCACCGGCTCCACACGATGGGGATCCGGCTGGTCCTGGCGAGCAACACCCTCGCCCACGAAACCCGCTGGCCCGCACTCCAGATGGCCGGAGTCGACGACCTGTTCACCGCCGCGCTCCTGTCCGACCCCCTCGGCGTCGCCAAGCCCGACCCCATGTTCTACAAGCTCACCCTCGCCGCCGCCGACTGCGACCCCGACGAGCTGCTGTTCGTCGGCGACAACCTCCGCCATGACGTCACTGAACCCATCTGGCACGGCCTGAGCGGGGCCCTGGTCCGCCCCAACGGGCTGCGGGGCGGTGAGGAACTCCCCGAGGGCGCCCACCTCATCCACCACGTCTACGAACTCCCCGACCTCTTCGCCCGCGCCGACACGGTCAGCGGGAAATAGGCCCCGTCCCCGCGGTCAGCGGCGCGCGCCGCGGGGAGACGGCAACATCCTGAGGCGCGCCGGAGGCAGGACACCATGCCCATGTCCATTCGACCCGATCCGCGCGAGGTGGCCCCGGTGGCCGCTCGCATTCACAACGCGCTCGTCGATGACCCCGAGTACCCCCGTCTCATCGAGGGTTGCGGCCAGTACAACAACGACTGGACCTGCATGACGGGGACGCTCACGGTGTCCTCGTGGGACACCGACCGGGATGCCGTGCCGCTGCTGGGCGAGGCGCTGAAGGCCCTCGCCATCAAGGCAGCCGTGCACCAGCTCACCGGCGACGAGGTCCTGGCCGAGATCCCCGTCGCCAAGCCGGTCGACGAGGTAATGCACGCGGTCCTCGCGCAGCGGACCGCGACCGAGCGGATGGCGGCCCGGTGCGGCTTCCAGGTCGTGCACATGACCGACACCGAGCGCGCCGAGCCGCCGTATGAGGCCGGCGACTACACCACGATGTGCTACGCCAAGGCGTACGGCACCGAGCCGCCGTCGCGGTACTGGCTCGACCACGACGAGCACGACCGCCGCGTCAAGGTGATCGGTGAGCGCCTCGCCCGCGCCGGGATCCGCGACCTGGGGCACCGCCACGACATCGACTTCGAGGAGGCCCTACCGGCGTAGTTCGGTGGCGAGCACGCGCCGCAACGCGGTGACGATCTGCTCGCCGCTGAACCGCTCGCCGGCGATGGTCTCCGCCTGATCCAGGGCGGAGGCCATCGCGTCGTCCGGGGCCGTCCGCAGCATCGCCACCAGCCAACCCTCCAGGTCGTCCACAGACTCCGGCAGCTCAAGCTGCTCCGGCGCGGGGACGAACACCCCGCGCGGCGCGCCAGCCGGACGGCGCGCATGAGCGGGGTCCAGCGGGTCCGGCGGCAACTCGGCCGGGTCGGGCCAGCCGTCTGCCGCAGACGCGTACGGTCCGGGCTCCAGGCCGACACGGAACGGGTGCACGCACACCGGGTGGCCGGTGACGGTGTCGACACGGTAGCCGCGCTCGCGGTCGAAGGTGTAGCGAGCCCCGGGCCGGTCGGCGACGTCGAACTCGCCCACGCCGAGCTTCTGCGCGGGGCAGATCACACAGCAGTCGGCCGTCCACTCGGGGCGTCGGGTATCAGCCACGCCACCAGCATGTCAGCCGTCCGGCCGAAACGCCCCCTGTCCCGTCGAAAGGCGCTGGTCGGAACATGAGGTCGTGAACTGGTGAGGCGCCCGTCCCCCGCGCCGAGTGGTATCCGCGGCGCGGAAGGCCGAGGCAACCGCGGTGACGCACTGGGCAATGCTGGTAATCACGCTGATGGTGTTCAGGAGCCCGACCGTAGAAACATCGTGTGACCGCAGGCAGCCGAGCGGCGTTCTGTGGAAAGCGCAAACGCCCCGTCCTCGGGCCGAAGTACGAGGACGGGGCGCACGATTTGATGAGCTACCTCAGTGGGTAGCATCGGCCTCTGGCTCGCCGCATCCGGCGGCCTTGTACAGCCGCTCGTAGGCTCCGCGCAGCCGACCATATTCACTGCGGGAGAGCTCGCGGTTAGGGAAGTCGAGCTTGAGCTCCTGCGGGTCATGTCCGGTCGTGCTGACCTCCACGTCCGTGTGGAAAGCGTCCGGAACCAGCGTCGTCGCCTCGGGATACGTGACCTTGATCCGGTAGTGGTGGATCCGGCCGCCGGGTTGCTTGAGGCAGCGCTTGGCGCCCGATTCGAACTTCATGTACGCCCCCCGATTGACGCTGGCCCACTGCGGGACCAGGTCATATCTGCGGTCCACCCCGTGGAGGGTTGCGGCGATCAAGTGACCGCCGTCGTAGCCCTTGACGCCGGCCATGTGGCCCGCCTTGCCCTGGCACGAGCCGCGCACGGCCTCGCTGTGGGTCAGGTCGTTGGCCTCGGCTCGCTCGGGGCGGCCCTGAGCGTCGGTCCGGTAGGTCGCGCCGTCTGCGTGGTAGGTGTGCGAGGGGGTGAGGTGCTCCGCGCACGGCGCGGGGTCGATGGGCCCCTGTTCCGCAGGGTGAAGCCCTGAGCGCACCGGCGGAGCAGTGACCGCCGACGCAGACGTTGTGGTCAGCGGGGACACCAATGCTGCGGTGAGCGTGGCGCCGGTGAGCAGGGCGCGGGTAGTGCGGCGAGTGGCCACGAAACCTCCTGGAGCTGGAGAAGCCGCCCGGAAAGACGGCCCCCTCAGACAACAGGCTCGCGACCGTAACGTCACTGACTGTGATGGCGACAGGCGCATCACGCCAGTGACACATGAGGCTGCTGTGACGAGCCCACGCGAAACGCAAGAACGCCCCGCCTCCCGAAGGAGGCGGAGCGTCCGCGTGCCGGTCGAGCTTCCCCGCTCACCGGCCAAAGCCAGGCTACCGCCGGGCGTAGACCGTCCGACTTGGGCCCCGTCCGTCCTCCGCCCGTGCGCGACCGCTCGGACGGGCGGAGACCCGGGGACTTCAGAATCCGTGCGACCGGTGGACGTCAATGTGTGGTCCACGCAGCCCCCGGCCCGCAGCACTCACGCGCAAACCCGTCATCCAGTCGCTGCTGACGGAAACATGGAGCCGATCGCCCGCTGCAAGCTGGCCGCGTTCGGCCTGGGCGGGCACTGAACGACGACGATCACTAGGCCACAGGGCGAAAGTAGGCTCCTGCAATCATCGCCCCGCCCCTGGGGCCCAGGGGGTTTCCGTCCGTCCAGGGGACCGTGCGCCGTTCCAAGGCGCGTGCGCATGCAGCCTCAGCGCTGCACTTCCCCTCGTACTCGCCCACGACGTCAGTGATCATGTCGGCGACCGGACGTGGCAGTCCATGCGTCTGGCGGTTGGTCACCTGCTCGTTGGACGCCTTGGTCACGTAGGGCTTGGCGAGGTAGGGGATGTCGGTGAGGCGCGTCTCCTGGGTGTCGTGAAAGAGGCTGAGGAGCGCGGCGCGAGCGGGGTCGGCCCCTTCGAGGGCGGCGAGCACGCTCGCGATGACAGCGGCGCGCAGCGAGTGGTCCGCGATGCTCTCCGGGTTGTTGACCCCGGCGACCAGCCAGCCCGTCCGCTTGTAGCGCTTGAGAAGCCCGATCTCATAGAGGAAGCCCGTCAAACGTTCGGTCTCGTCCGCCATACGGAGACCGTAGAACACTTCTGCGGTTCGGTAGCGCCTCTGGGGCGAGCTCTCCCCCGTCGAGGATGCGGCCTGTGCCCCCGAAAAGCTGCTCGACCGCCCCAAGAACGGAATCGGGAGCAGCTTGACGACAGCGTCACGAGGTAGCGTCGGGTGGGTGAGGCACGGCGTCCCTTCTGAGCGAACCAAGTGGACGATCCATGGCGAGCGTGTCGTCGATGAGAACCGGCACATCAAGCTGTCGATCGCGAGTGTTGAACTGCCCAACGGGCTCGCTTTCGACCAGTACGTCGTCCGCATCCCCCGGTGCGTGATGACCGCCGTCCTGGATGAGGAAGGAGAGCGCATCCTTCTGATCTGGCGACATCGCTTCATCGTGGACCAATGGGGCTGGGAGGTTCCGGGTGGCTACGCCGACCCTGGCGAGGACCCGGCGGAGGCTGCTGCCCGTGAGGTCGTTGAGGAGACCGGATGGCGTCCGCGCAGCATGGAGTTCCTGCTGTCCTACCAGCCGATGATCGGGTCGGCCAACGCACCGCAAGATCTGTACGTGGCGCGCGGGGCCGACCTCGTTGGGGAACCTCATGTCGATGAAGCGGAAGTGGTCCGCTGGGTTCCGCTCGCCGAGGCGCAAGAGCTGATTCGGGCTGGGAAGATCCTCGGGGCGGCGACGGTCATGGCCGTTCTCCACGCACTCGCAGCGCGGGCAGGCGCTCTTCCGCATGGCTCATGAACTCGCCGACTATCGGATCGCCGTCGTAGGGACCCAAAGCGCCAACGACGTCGCGGATGTAGCGATAGACCCGCACGGAGGTCACCGGCGCCTGCACCGATCCGCTCCCGGGACTTCACCCGCGTCGATGTGTGGGCAGTGATCCACGCGCAGCCGCGTGGAACCGCGAGCCAAGAACGTGCAGGCGCCCCGTCGGACGCCAACTTGCGCCCTGCTCGTCAGGTGATGGCAGGCTCCACAGCCTTGAGCCGATCGAGCAGCTCCGCGGCGCCGCGTTGGTCCGCGAGGAGTTGAGGCCCAGCGGGGTCTTTGCTGTCCCGGAAGGCAAGACGGCCATCCGGTAGCACGCTGACCTCTACACAGTCCTGTTCCTGGGTGTAGGAAGACTTTCGCCAGCGACGTTCCCAAGTGACTGCATCCTGTAGCACACGAGTGACCGTATCCCGTCTACCCGTCGACGGGCGGACGTCGTCGAGCGATGGTCGGGACGGAAGCGCAATAACGCGCAACGCAGTGCACGGAGGCTCTCCATGGCCCTAGTGTTGATCGCGTTGGCCCCTGGCACGGACGGCGACCACTGTCCTGCTCTCATCCTCGACACCGACACGGGTGACCTTGTCGTCCAGGGCGAGGAAGTGGCCGACCCAAGCTGCGCGCGGACGTGAACGGACTCAGCCCCACGGGTCCCCGGGAGACCGTAGTGAGGCTGCCCGCCAGGATGCGGAACGTCATCATGCGAGCGCTGATGGAGGAAGGCGATGCGGACGCTGGAGTTGCCGAGCTTCGCTGAGTTGATCAACGGATGCTCCGAGTCGGCACTCCACTTGGAGATGCGGGACACCTACGTTCCGTCAGATCCCTCATTCGTCACCTTCACGGGCGGGCCGCCGTTCGATCGCACCGATCGTGAGTCCCGATGGCACGAGCTGATCGGAGGGGTCGTGTCCCGCGGAGTCCGGGTACGGCGGGCTCGGGTCATCTCCGAGCCTGTCACCGACTACATCCGCTTCGAGTACGCGGTGACCGAGTCCATGAACCTGACCGCCGGGGAGGAGGTCCGCTGGCTTCCCCGGCGGTCAGGCCGCCGACCTGCTCCTGCCCGGGAACGACTACTGGTCCTTCGACGACAGGTTGGTTCGCTTCCACCATTTCGCCAGCGACGGCAAGCACGTGCGGGGCGAACTGACCGACGAGCGCGACATCGTCACCCCGTGCCGGGCCTCTTTCGAGGCCGTCTGGGGACGCGCAGTCGACCACTCGGACTATCACCCTGCCTGACTCAGGCAGACTCAGACATCGGAGACAGGTTCCTTGCCATCGTCACCGTCTCCGTCCTCCTCGGTTCAAGCCGCCCGGCAGGCCCTCGCGGATCATCTCAAGGAGATACGCGAGGGCTCCGGCCTGAAAGCAGTGGATCTGGCCGGCGCTCTCGGCTGCCACAAGTCGAAGATCAGCCGGATCGAGAATGCGGTGCAGCCGGTCACCCAGGCCGACATCCAAATGTGGTGTACCGCCTGCAACGCAGACGAGCGGGCCCCTGACTTGATCGCCGCTCTGCGGAACATCGACAGCGCCTACGTCGAGTGGCGTCGCTTGGAGACCACGGGGCTGCGCAGACTTCAGGAGTCGTCCATCCCTCTGTACGAGCGGACGCGCTGGATGCGCGTCTACCAGGCTCAAGTCGTTCCCGGGTTGCTCCAGCGGCCGATGTACGTTCGCGCTCTCCTGTCGTCGATCACGCGGTTCCGGCAACTCCCCGACGACGTCGTGCAAGCTGTTGACGCACGCCTCGCTCGCCGGAAATTCCTCACCGAAGGAAGGCACACGTTCGCATTCCTTTTGGAGGAGTGCGTGTTGAAGCACCGGATCGGGGACACGGACACCATGCGCGATCAACTTGCGCATCTACTCGAAATGATGGCGATGCCGTCAGTCAGCATAGGTGTGATACCCGAGACGGCAGATCGCCCGATGTGGCCGATTGAGAGCTTCACGATCTACGACGACTCCGAAGCACGTCTTGAGCTGCTGACTGCCCGCGTTGCCGTGACGGCTCCGGGCGAGATCGGGTTGTACGAGCGCGCGTTTGACGAACTGTCAGAGTTTTGCGTCTTCGGTGAATCGGCGCAGGCTCTCATCAGGGCCGCCCACCGGGATCACTAGGCATCGCGCAACCCGCGCGCAACTTGGCGCAACATCCTCGACCCCGCGCGGTTGAAGGCGTCAAAGTCGAAGAGCGCAAGCCCATCACGGGCAGCGACGGGTGGACGTGGCATCCAGATGGAACTCCCGCGTCTACCGGGCCCGTGAAGCGGCCCCGGTCCGCTGCCCGACAGCGGGTACCCGGGGCCTGAACGGATGGAGGTCCGTTCTATGCACGATGGTATGAATCCTGCCGTCCCTGTGAGGGCGGGGCAGCTCGAATCGGTCCCCGAACTCGGGACCGGGTACGCGGCGGAGCGGACGCCGTCTGGGCGGACGTGGCTGCGGCACGGAACGGTGATGCTCGGGTACGTCGAGCACGACTCCCGCAGTGAGGAGTGGCGGGCGTTCCGTGCGACGGGGATGCCGCTGAAGCACGAGCCGCGGGTGAGCGCCGCAGGGACCTACCGGACCCGCGACCTCGCCTTGGCCGACATCGCCGACGACTACGGGCGGGTCGTCCGGGCGCGTTCCGCGCGGGACGGGAGCGCGTCGTGACCTCTCTGCGTGTCGGTGCGTTCAACCACGAGAACGGCGGCAGCGACCTGGGCGGCTGGGGTCGGCTGATCGACCAGGCGGAGATGCTCGCGCCCCTGGAGCTGGACGTCTTGTTCTCGACCGAGGGCAAGCGGTGGCTGGACAACGGGCGTGAGGGGTTGTGGGCTCTGGGGCGGCGGCTGGGCATGTTCCCGTCGGTCGCGGTTGCGCCGCGGCATGACTGCAACGTGGTGGTCTGGACTCGCCCCGACACCGTCCAGATTCGGCGTGAGCGTCACCAGACGATGCATCCGTGGTGGCATGCCTTGGGCGTGGTCGAGGCCACCGCCGACGGCATTGACGAGCCGATCTGCCTGGTCGGCTGCCATCTGTCGCCGTTCGACCCGGCGAACCGGGTCTCCGAGGCTCGCGCGCTCACCGACTTCGCCCGGCGGCCAGCGGTCATGGGTGGGGACTTCAACGACGAGGGGTTCGGGGACTGGGCGGCGGACGTGTCGGTGCTGTCGCCGGTGCAGCGGTTGCGCCGGGACCTTCCGGGTGAGGCGTCGGCCGCGGGGGTGCTCGCGGAGGCCGGCTTCACCGATGTCGCCGCCGAGGTGTTCCCCGATCCCGCCGACCGGCGCCCGACCGCGGGGCACGACAACGCGGCCCGGCGCTGCGACCGCCTGTACCTGTCGCCTCCGGCGCTGGAGTGGTTCCGGCCGGTCGGCTACCAGGTGAGCACGCCGAACCCGAACCTGTCGGACCACAGCCTGATCACCACCGTGCTGGAGGTGTTCCAGTGAATGCCACCATCACCGCCCCCGCCTACCGCCCCCGGTACGGCTCCACCCCCGCGCCGGTCAGCCTCGAGGAGCGGATCGCGCTGCTCGAACGGCAGTACCCCGGGGTCGTGTTCTGGTGGGGCCGGGCCACATGGGAATGGTGGGCGCTGATCGGCACCGCCGGGTATGAGGCGCAGACGCTCGACGACCTGCTCGTCAAGGTCCGCGTGGCGCTCGCACCCGCCGCCCCGGGCAGACCCCACGGGACCCACACTGCGCTCTTCGCCCCGGCCACGCCCGCTTCGCAGCGGACCCAGGCCAGCGCGGCGGGATACCCGCCGCGCTGTCACGCCCTGGGCTCGGCCCGCCGCCCCGGTGAGTCGTCTTTCTTCCAGCCGTGGTGTGTCGATCGGATCACTGGTGGGCGGCCGGGGCGGTGTCGTCGGCTGCTGGAGGGCGTCCGCCGGTTTCTGATCGTTGAGGGGGACGAGGTCTGGTGAAGATCAACGTCTACCGCACCGTGCACGGGGACTACGTCGGCATCGACGAGTGGAACCGGGAGTGGGGCGGGTTCAAGCCTTCACGCACCTGTACCGGCTGGTGGGACGCCTACCTGCCGGACGGCCGCAGAAAGGAACTGTTCGAGCCCAGCGGTGACCCCCTGCGCGTCGCCCAACGACTCTTCTCGGAGGCATGATGCCCGCACCGGCGATCAAAGCCGTGGCGTTCGACTATGGCGGCACCATCTCCGCCCCCGAGATCAACCGGATCATCGGGCAAAAGCCCCTCGACCTCACCGCGGTCGAACCCCTCCACCGACTCCACACGATGGGGATCCGGCTGATCCTGGCCAGCAACACCATCCACATCGAGACCCGCTGGCCCGCCCTGCAGATGGCGGGAGTCGAGCACCTGTTCACCGCCGCGCTGCTGTCGGACTCCCTGGGAGTCGCCAAACCCGATCCGCTGTTCTACAAGCTCACCCTCACCGCCGCCGACTGCGACCCCGGAGAGCTGCTGTTCGTGGGCGACAACCTGCGCCACGACGTCACCGAACCGATCCGGCACGGCATCCGCGGAGCCCTGGTCCGCCCCAACGGACTGCGGAGCAACGAACACCTCCCCGAAGGCGTCGACCTCATCCGCCACGTCTCCGAACTTCCCAACCTCCTCACCCGCAGGAAGGTCACCTCGTCATGAGCACGGACGATTCCTGACGGCGGCGGTGAGAGCACCGCCGCGCCGTCCGGGTCCGGGGCACTGCCCTTGACGAATCGAAATTTGGTCACTGTCAGTATCAGTCTGGATCCGAATTGCCTGAACGTGAACCATCCGGACGTCAACAGGACAGCCGCTACACCTGGTGCGAAACGCCGCCCGAACCGGCTCGGTCCATGGTCCGCTACCTCAAGGTTTTCGGCCTGGAGTTCGGGTGCTTCGACTTCGGGCTCACCGAGCGGGACGAGCCTGTGTTCTTCGAGTGCAACCCGAACGGCCAGTGGTCGTGGCTGGAGGAACGGACCGGGGCCCCGATCGCCGGGGACGTTCGCGGAACTCCTTGAGGGAGGGGCATGAGCAGGGTGGACGATGGCGTTGAGCGGCTGGCCGATGTGCTGGAGGCCGGCGGGGAGCTGACCGACCGATCGTGGCGGCGGACGATGCGGGCTGTGCCTCGTCATCTGTTCGTCCCCGATCGTGGGTACGCGTTGCCGTGTCGCGTGGCTGACGGGCCGCCCGCTCGTCCGATCGACCGGGTCGGCGACCCCGACGGCTGGTGGGACGCCGTCTACTCGAACATGGCGGTCATCACCCAGCGGGACGACGGTGCGTCCGACCCGGCATCCGCGCAGGGGGACCCTTCGTCCTCGAATTCGGCTCCCGGGGTCGTCCTCCCTTTCCTGGAGCTTCTCGCGCTGCGTGAGGGGGAACGCGTCCTCGACGTCGGCACCGGGACCGGGTGGACGGCCGCGCTTCTGGCCGAGCGGGTCGGCGCGGGGAACGTCGTCAGTGTGGAGATCGACCCCGAGGTGGCCGCGCGTGCCGCCGCGAACCTCCAGGCAGCGGGGTACTCTCCGACGCTCGTGGTCGGGGACGGGAGCGAGGGGTGGCCGCAGGGAGCCCCCTACGACGCCATCCACGTGACCGCCGGTGTACGCGACATCCCCCCTGCCTGGCTGAAGCAACTCCGTCCCGGCGGACGCGTGGTGATGCCCTGGATGCCCGAGGGCATCGGCGGGTACCGGCTCAGGCTGACCGTCACCCCCGAAGGGCACGGCGTCGGCACCTTCCACGGTCGCGCCGGGTACATGATGCTGCGGTCCCAGCGCTCGTCCCCGATCTGGGCCGCTCACCACCGGGACGACGCGCGGGTGACCACCACGCACCAGGACCCTGCGCGGATCGCGGACGCAGGGGAAGGCGCAGAACTTGCGCTGGTCATGCACGTCCCCGACCTGTTCCTCCTGTACTCCCCCAACGCGGACGGCACGACGTCCTACCTGGCGGCCGAGGCGAGCGATCCGCGGGGGTCATGGGCGTCCTGCGAGCCGGGCCCGACCGGGGAGCACACCGTCACCCAGTACGGCGAGCGCCGCCTGTGGGACGAGGTCGAGCGGGCATTCGCCTGGTGGTCCGGGCAGGGCTCCCCCGGACCGGACCGGTTCCGTCTCCTCGTCACCGACCAGGAGACCCGGCTCTGCCTTGGCGACGACCCGGCGATGGGGGTGCCGCTCAGATAAGGGTGCTCAGGGTGGCGGCCATGGCGAAGCCGACTGCCGAGAGGATCGTCTCCAGGACCGTCCTGGTCTTGAGGGTGTCTCGGACGGTGAGGTTGAAGGAGCGGGAGACGATCCAGAAGCCGCCGTCGTTGACGTGGGAGGCGAGGTCGACGAGCCGCGCGCAGGGCCGGGTCAGGCTGCGAGGTCGTCGCGGCAATTGCCGCACAGGCCGTCCGGTGTTGCGGCGCGGAGTGGGCGCGCGCAGTCGGCGCATTCGGTCCAGCGGGCGGCAGCGGGTGACGGTGCGATGTGAAGCCCGTGCTGGGTGGTGGCCGGGCTGGCCTTCTGACGGTCGCGGATGGCGGCGGCGGCCTTCCAGACGGGCAGGTGTTGGGTCAGCCGGTGCCGGATGAGTGCGGCGGCTGACCGGATTTCGGTGGGCAGGTTGCTGGTCAGGGTGCGGTGGATCTGGTCGGGCGTGATGTCGGCGGCGAGCGCCTGTTCGCAGAGGGCGGCGAGTTCGGGTAGCGCGGCTGCGGTGATGGTCAGCCGTGGTTCACGTGCGGCGAGGTTGATGAGCAGGCGTGTTCCGGCGGTGAGTGCGGCGGGCGCGAGCGGCTGCGCCGCGGGTCGGGTGGTTTGTGGTGTGGGCGGGGTCGGTTCGGCTGGCGGTGTGGAGGGGTTCGCCGCGTCGGGGGCGGGTTCGGGTGCGGGTTCGGGTGCTGCGGTGGGGGGTTCGTGTGTTGCGTCCGGAACATCCTGGTCGGTGGGCTGTTCGTTTTCGGTGGTGGGGATGTCGCGGACGGTGGTGCGTGTGATGACGCGGCCGTCGGTGAGGCGGATGACGCGGCGGGTCAGGTATCCGGCCGTCTCGAGTTCGCGGAGGGCGCGGCCGATGGCGATCTCGCCTTCGTTGAGTCGTGTGGCGAGGCCGCGGATGGAGACGTCCGCGCCGTCCGGGAGTGACAGCAGCAGGAGGCCCAGGCCACGGGCGCGTAGGCTCAGGTGGGTGTGCTGGGCGAGGTCGTTGGGGACGACCGTGAAGCGGCTGGTGTGCCGGGTGCGGACCCGGCGCATCCCGCGCGGCGGGCGGCACGCCCTGGCCGGGGATGACGGCGCTTCAGTCGGCGCGATAGCATCGCGTTCAACCACCTGGACTCCTTGTAAGTCTGGCTGGCCAGACCCTCAGCCGGTGTTGGTAGCACCGCTGGGGGTCGCTTCGTTTATGGGGTGCGGTCGAGACGATACACCGACCGACCGGCCACGAAGCGGCCAATCCGTGAACGGCTTCGTGCTGGTGGAGGGGTTTCTTTCACCGAAGTACTTTTCAAGGTCACACGGTTTGCCGGGGTTCGGCGCACCGGGTCGCGGGTTCCCACGACCCGGTGCGAACTGGGCGAACCTCACGCCGAGCGCTCAGGCGCGGCACACCTTGCCGGACAGGGCGCGGACCGTCACCTCAGGAGATCGGCCCGACCAGGGTCACGCTCCACCCGCAAATCCGACCAGCTTCCTCATACGGGTGTGATTCGCCTCAGTTCCCCAGCTGTACGGATTGGAAGGGGTTCATTGCGTCCTGCATGGCCTGGATCTGCTCGGGGGACTCCTCCCACCAGCCATTGCGACAGGTACGTCCGGTGGGGTCTTGGGCTCCTTCGGAGAACTTCCCCTCCCCTTCGGTCTCTCCGTTGGGTCCGGGATACATCGAGCTGTAGGCAAGCCTGCAGTCACGAGCTGCGGTGGTACGAGCCTCAGCGGGCAGTGCCGTGAGCAGCAGAGCGGCGCTCACTGCAAACACGCTGGTACCGAGTACGCCCCGGCGCAGAGTAATGTTCACGATGGCAGTTCCTTTCTGGCCTGTCTGCTATGTCGCACGATTGGGCATAATCGCTTCCCGGGACCGCCCAGGCGGCGGAGGATCGGCAAACACAATGCCTGTTTCCCCCGGCGCCGATCGCCCCTACTCGGGTTTCTCGATCAAGCCCAACTCACCTGCAGGCTGCCCTTCTCTCCGCCGCCGCGAACTCATAGCCCGGCAAAGCGGCGGTCATTCGAACTTGCATCAGCGCTCTCTTGGCCTGCAATTACGCCGAAAGTGGCAGGTAGGCGCTGATGCAAGTTCGAGACTCTCTGTCACGGTGTACGACCGCATGGACGGGCCGGGCCCCATGGGTCCAGGAACGGCGATGGTTGGAGCGCCTGCTTCTGCCTTGGGCCGTTCGATGGGACCGACGTCGTCAGGCAGTGGCTACGCCCAGGCGGGGTCACGGCCGGTCAGGCCGAGGATGCGGTCCATGGTGGGTGCGTCGGCCGGCACCGCGACCAGCGGTCCGTACAGGCCCATCCCCCGCCCCTGCTCCACGGCGGCGAACATCGTGTCGTGCAGATGAGCCAGCAGGTCGGCGGGCAGTTCCAGCTTCTGCCCGGTCGCGACCGCCAGGTCCCAGGCGTGTACGGCCAGCTCACCGACGATCATGTCGCCCATGACGGACGCGGGCAGCGTCTGCGGCGTGCCCATGCTCGTCTCGCCCTTCCAGGCGCTCGGCGGCGCCCATGACGACGTGATGTCGTCCAGGAGGGCGAGCAGGTGGCGGCGCCAGTCGTCGGCCGTCAGGTCCACATCGGCCTCGGCGGCCGCCGGCTGTGGAACGGACTCCTTGTGGCCGGCACCAGCGAGCGACGGACCCCAGAACAGGAGGTGGTTGACCAATGCCCGCACGTCGTACTCCGTGCACGGAGTCTTGTTGGCGAGCTGGTCGTCGGTGATCGCACGGGCGACCGCGGCCATGGCCTCGACCGCACGAGTTAGGTGTGACATGGCGGCCACGCTAAAGGTTGTCCCGTAATGATCAGGGCATGCAGGTCGGGGATGTTGCGGCGGGCCTGTTGGTGGGGTGTCGTGCCGGTTGTTGGTTCAGTCGGTCATGGCCAGGTTGCGCATGAGGGCGATGCCGC
>NZ_RFFG01000048.1 GCF_003696215.1 Actinomadura harenae
GGCCGGGCCCGTCCTGAAGGAGAACCGCCGGGAGCGCCGCCGCCGCGAGGCGCCGGTGGCCGCCACCGCCGCGCTCCCCGCGCCGTCGGCGTCGTCGACGCCGTCCGCGCCGGGCCCACGCCTTGAGGACGAGCCGTCCACGCCCACCCCCGCTCCAGCCCCGCCGCCGTCGCCCGAGCCGGAGCCCCACGCGCCCGCCGCGCTGGAGTTCGAGGAGGCCGAGCCCGTCCTCGCCCCGCGCCGTCCGCCCAGGTCGAGGGCCCGTTTCGAGGACGATCTCCCCGGCCTGATCGACGGGCGCACACCGCCCCCCGAGCCGCCCGCGCCCAAGGCGCCCGTCCCGGCCCCACGGGTCGTCGAACACGCGTCCGAGCCGGAGATCACACCTGAGCCGGAGGTCACGTCCGGGCCGGATCCCGAGCCGGGCGAGACGGACGTCCCACGCCGGCGTCCCGAGGAGCCCGAGCGCACCGAGACCCGCGGCGGCGCGATCTACGTCCTCAGGGACGACCCCCGCGACGACGCTTGAACCCCTGTTGGAACAGAACGGGCCGGAACCGCACCAGCGATTCCGGCCCATCCGCGCTGCTCCGCGGCTCAGCGCGTCTCCGCGCGCTCAGCGGGTCACAGCATGCCCTTCAGCGGGTCGAGGTCCGAGACGCGGACGTGCAGCTTGTGCGCGATCTCGGGGAGCCACTTGTCCTCGCACGCCTGCCGGTCGGTCTGCGTGTTGGCCGTGGCCTTGCAGTCCTCCAAGCCGCTGACCTCGGGCCACAGGTAGACGGCGAAGCCGAGCATCAGCACGCCCAGCACCACCGAGATCGCCCCGGTGACCATGCCGCCCGCGAGGCCGGGCAGGGTCCCCGTGCGGCCGGACGCCAGGCGGCGCGCCTTGGTGCCGACGACGATCGCGGCGATCCCGAGCGCCAGGCCGAGCGGCCAGAAGAACAGGGTGATCACCAGGGAGCCGACACCCAGCCACAGCGCGCGCCGGGCGGTCTGCTCGGCCGGGCCCGGCGGGAGCGCGCCGCCCTGCTGCGGGCCCTGCTGGGGGCCCTGCGGCCCGGGCCGGCCCCACGGGTCCTGGCCGGTGGGCTGCCCGGTCGGCTGGCCGGACGTCCCCGGCTGGTCGTTCACTTCTCGTCCCCCCGCTGGCGTGCTGGTCGGTCGGTTCGGGCGCACGGCACCACGGGCCGGAGAGGCCGCGGGCGGGCCGGTGGCCTCATCGCGGCGCCGGGTGATGCGCGCCGAGCAGGGCCGATAGGCTTTGGTCGCCCGATCCGCCCCGACGTCACCGCTGAGGAGTCATGGTGTCCGCCCGGCTCGTCGTCCTCGTCTCCGGCGCGGGGACCAACCTACAGGCGCTCCTCGACGCGTGCGCAGATCCAGCCTACGGGGCGTCCGTCGTTGCTGTGGGCGCCGACCGTGACGGCATCGCCGGTCTCACGCGCGCGCACGAGGCGGGTCTCCCCTCCTTCACCCTCCGGATCCCCGACTTCGCCGACCGCGGAGGCTGGGACGCCGCGCTGGCCGACGCCGTCGCCGCGCACGAGCCCGATCTGGTGGTCTCCGCCGGGTTCATGAAGATCCTCGGCCCGGCGTTCCTGGCCCGGTTCGGCGGCCGGACGGTCAACACCCACCCCGCCCTGCTGCCCTCCTTCCCCGGCGCCCACGCCGTCCGGGACGCCCTGGCCTACGGCGTGAAGGTGACGGGCTGTACCGTGCACTTCGTCGACGAAGGCGTGGACACCGGACCCGTCATCGCCCAGGAGGCCGTCCAGGTGCTCCGGCGTGACGACGAGGACTCCCTGCATGAGCGCATCAAGCAGGTGGAGCGCCGCCTCCTGGTGGACGTCGTCGGTCGGCTCGCCCGGGACGGCTGGACCACCGAGGGCAGGCGGATCTCCGTGAAGAGCAGTGCCCGATGAAGCGCAGTGCTCGATGAAAAGCAGTACGTGAGAAACGTCCGCTGACGATTGAGGGGAGCTCGGCCGGTGAGTCGGGTGGCTATCAGGCGCGCGCTGATCAGCGTGTACGACAAGACGGGGCTGGAGCAGCTCGCCAAGGGGCTGCACGAGGCGGGGGTGGAGATCGTCTCGACCGGCTCCACGGCCGGGCGGATCGCCGCCGCGGGCGTCCCGGTGATGAAGGTGGAGAAGCTCACCGGATTCCCCGAGTGCCTGGACGGGCGGGTCAAGACGCTGCACCCGAAGGTGCACGCGGGCCTGCTCGCCGACCGGCGCAAGGACGACCACCTCCAGCAGCTCGACGACCTGCACGTCGAGCCGTTCGACCTCGCGGTGGTGAACCTCTACCCGTTCTCCGACACCGTGGCGTCCGGGGCGAAGCCGGACGAGTGCGTCGAGCAGATCGACATCGGCGGCCCGACCATGGTCCGCGCCGCCGCCAAGAACCACGCCAGCGTCGCCGTCGTCGTCTCGCCGGACGCCTACGGCGAGGTCCTGGAGGCCGTGAAGGCGGGCGGGTTCACGCTCGAGGAGCGCCGCCGCCTGGCCGCGCGGGCGTTCTCCCACACCGCGTCCTACGACGTGGCCGTGGCGTCCTGGTTCGCCTCGTCCTACGCGCCGGACGCCGAGGCCGCCGAGACCGGCTGGCCCGACTTCGCGGGCGCGACCTGGGAGCGCAAGAACCCGCTGCGGTACGGCGAGAACCCGCACCAGCGGGCCGCGCTGTACACCGACCCGGGCGGCGAGGGCGGCCTGGCGAACGCGGAGCAGCTGTACGGCAAGGAGATGTCGTACAACAACTACGTCGACACCGACGCCGCGCACCGCGCCGCCTACGACTTCACCGAGCCGTGCGTCGCGATCATCAAGCACGCCAACCCGTGCGGCATCGCGGTCGGCCCGGACATCGCGGGCGCGCACCGCAAGGCCCTGGAGTGCGACCCGGCGTCGGCGTACGGCGGCGTGATCGCGGCGAACCGGCCGGTCAGCGCGGCGATGGCCCAGCAGATCACGGGCAGCTTCGCCGAGGTCGTGGTCGCGCCGTCCTTCGACGACGAGGCCGTGACGATCCTCACCGAGCGGTTCAAGAACGTCCGGCTGCTGGTCTGCCCGGACGGCCCTGCGAACCCGACCGAGTCGCGCCGGATCGACGGCGGCCTGCTGATCCAGACCGTCGACCGGGTGGACGCGGACGGCGACGACCCGGCGAACTGGGAGCTGAAGACGGGCACGCCCGCCGACGAGGCGACCCTGCGCGACCTGGCGTTCGCGTGGAAGGCGTGCCGTCCGGTCAAGTCCAACGCGATCCTGCTTGCCAAGGACGGCGCGACCGTCGGCGTCGGGATGGGGCAGGTCAACCGGGTCGACTCGGCCCGCCTGGCCATCGCGCGCGCGGGCGAGGAGCGGTCGCGGGGCGCGGTCGCCGCGTCCGACGCGTTCTTCCCGTTCCCGGACGGCCTGGAGATCCTCATCGAGGCCGGTGTCACGGCGGTCGTCCAGCCGGGCGGCTCGATCCGGGACGAGCAGGCGATCGAGACGGCCGAGAAGGCCGGGATCACCATGTACTTCACGGGCGTCCGGCACTTCTTCCACTGATCCGGTTCCCCTGACCGGGTCCGCCCGGTGGGCGGAGAGACCCCGGTGGCCCTGCGGCCACCGGGGTCTTCGCGATCTTGGCGGGTTTTACTCTTCCGGTCGTTTAGCCTCGGTCGAGGCCGCGTCACTTTGCGTCACCCTGCCCATCGCGCGGCCGTCGCTTGGGAGAACCGCGCATGGAAAACCTCATCGGCCTCGTGCTGGGCTCCGTCCTCCAGGCCCCGGTGCTGATCTCGGAGTCCCGGCAGGTCGTCGGGCTGCTCGCCGCCGCCGCGGTGGCCGTCCTCGCCGCCCGTCTCGGCTGGCTCGGCACCGACCGGCTCATCGCCCGCCGCGGCCGCGCCGACCAGGACTGACCCCGCCCACCGCCTGCCCACCGCCTGCCCACCGCCCACGACGCACCGCCTGCGGGCGGCGGCGGATCAGCGGAGCTTGGCGCGCAGGGCCGCTCCGGCCTCCGGCCACTCGGTGTCGATCATCGAGAAGACCGCGGTGTCGCGGAAGGTGCCGTCCGGGCGGATCTTGTTCTTGCGGTGGAAGCCCTCGAAGGACGCCCCGAGGCGTCCGATCGCCGCGCGTGACCGCTCGTTCCTCCGGTCGGTGTGCCAGCCGACCCGCAGCGCCCCGAGCCCGTCGAACGCGCGTTCCAGGAGCAGCAGCTTGGACTCGGTGTTCAGCCCCGTCCGCTGCCAGCGCGGGCCGATCCAGGTGTAGCCGATGTACAGGTTCCGGTTCGCCGGATCGATCTCGTAGTAGGACGTCGTCCCCGCGATCTCCCCGGTGGCCGCGTCGATCTGCACCCAGGGCAGCCGCTCGCGGCGCTCGCAGGCGGCCAGCGAGTCCGCGACGATCCTCTTCATCTCGGCCGGGTCCGCGGGCGGCGGGGTGCTGAGCCACCGCCACACCTCGGGGTCCTTGCCCGCCTCGAACATCCCCTCGGCGTGCTCCGGCGAGAGCGGCTCCAGCCGCACATGACGGCCGGTCAGGACGGGTCGGTCGTACCACGCGTCGTTCATGCCACCGACCTTAGAAACGATTTCGGACAGCCGGAACGGCCACTTCGGCCCGATTCCCGGAGACCACTCCAGCCGGTCCCAGCCGGTCCCGGCCCGTCCCGGCCGAACGGCGAGGGCCCGGCCTCCGAACCGACGGGTAGCATGTGCGGGACGCGACTGGCGCAGGCAAGGTGGATTCGACCACCGGGGAGCGACGACGGTCCGGCCACCGCGCGCCTGGGTGGACGGAGTCTGCAGACCGAGGCGCGCGCGTGCGCGGCCCCGGCGAGATCCGGAGGTACCGATGACCGCGAACATCCTGGACGGCAAGGCCACGGCGGCGGAGATCCGCGCCGACCTGACGGTGCGCGTCGCCGCCCTCAAGGAGTGCGGCGTGAACGTCGGGCTCGGCACGATCCTGGTCGGCGACGACCCGGGCAGCCACGCCTACGTGAACATGAAGCACCGCGACTGCGCCGAGGTCGGCATCGAGTCGATCCGCCGCGACCTGCCCGCGACCGCCACGCAGGACGAGGTGGAGCAGGCCGTCCGCGAGCTCAACGAGGACCCGGCCTGCACCGGCTACATCGTCCAGCTGCCGCTCCCCAAGGGCCTGGACGAGTTCCGCGTGCTGGAGATGATCGACCCGGCCAAGGACGCCGACGGGCTCGCGCCGATCAGCCTCGGCCGCCTCACCCTCATGCAGCCCGGCTCGCTGCCCTGCACGCCCAAGGGCATCGTCGAGCTGCTGCGCCGCTTCGAGGTGCCGATCGCGGGCGCCGAGGTCGTGGTCGTCGGACGCGGCATCACCGTCGGCCGGTCGCTCGGCCTGCTGCTGACCCGCCGCACCGAGAACGCGACGGTCACCCTCTGCCACACCGGCACCCGCGACCTGGCCGAGCACACCCGCAAGGCCGACATCATCGTCGCGGCGGCCGGTGTCCCCGGCCTGATCACCGGCGACATGGTCAAGCCCGGCGCGGCCGTCCTGGACGTCGGTGTCTCCCGCGTGGACGGCAAGCTGGCCGGCGACGTCGCCGAGAGCGTCCGCGAGGTGGCCGGGTGGGTGGCCCCGAACCCCGGCGGCGTCGGCCCCATGACCCGCGCCATGCTCCTCGCCAACGTGGTGGAGCTCGCCGAGTCGACCGCCCGCTCCTGAGGACCCCGATCCGCCGAGGGCCCTGATCTCCTGCGGCCCTGAGCCTCCGAGGGCCCTGGGTTTCCGAGGGCTCCTGGTCTTCCGAGGGCCCTGGGTTTCTGAAGGTTCTGGGTTTCCGAGGGTTCTGGTCTACGTGTGATCCCGCCGGGGCCGGGTGGCGGCCCCGGCGGGGGAAAGCACGGTCGCTCCTTGCGCTGCCGGGTTCGGGAGCGACCGCGTGATCGTGCCGCCTGGAACAGGCCCTAGGTCAGCTCGCCCTGCGTGCCGCCGCGCTGTGGCGGCCGGGGCCGCCGTTCAGGGGGTGGCCGTGGGTCGCGCCCTGGGGCGGGACGGGCCGGCGGATCTCGCCGGTGGCCCTGGCGTCCGCGGGTGGCCTGCCCTGCTGCGGGACGTGCACCGGCGGCAGCGGCCGGACCAGTCCCATCGCGATCACCTCGTTGGCCAGCCGGGTGCGCCGGTTGGCGCCCTCCGGGATGCGGAACTTCTGGTAGAGGCGCAGCAGGTGCTGCTTGACGGCGGCCTCCGTCACCACCAGGTCGGCGGCGATCTCGCGGGCCGTGGCCGGTGCGACGAACGCCTCGTCCGACAGGGCGGGACGGCACAGCGAGGTCAGCACGTCGACCTCGCGGCGGGTGAGTTCCGGTGCCACGGCGCGCCGCAGCTCGACGTCGGGATCGACCTCCTCGCGGGGGATGCCCCCCATACGGCAGCGCGCCGTGCCGAAGCTCACGACGTCACCGTCCTCCAGGACACGGCGCGCGATCGGGCGGCCGTTGACACGGGTCCCGTTGCGGGACAGCCCCATGTCGACGACGTACACGTACGGGCCGCGTCGAATGATCTCTGCGTGCAAACGGGACACACTCGGGTCGTCGAGGCGGATGTCGACTCCTCGCCCTCGGCCGACCGTCGTTACGTCGGGGCGCAGCGGCATGACCAGTCCGCTGTCCTCGATCCGCATGAACGGCCCCTCCACGGCAGTCCTCCCAGCTAGTTAGCGACCCCTGTCTGCCGGGTTACCCGTGCCGATGATCGTCACACCCACCTACCGGTCAGTAGGGCCGATGACGCAGGGGTTTCCGTGTTCTCCGGTTTTCGTCGGAAATCGAGTCCGACGGGCGTTATCCGGAGGTCGGGACGCCTCCTCGACACGTGTTCGATAGCGCCGTGACCTCGGCCCGGACCGCCGCCCGTCGTGTCCATGACGGTTCGGCGCTACCGTGGAGGCGGAGAACGGTTCACTCCGGCGTGCCGCACGGCGGCGCGCCGTCCCGTGAGCCGGACCACCGGACCGTAGGACGAGGGGCCATTCGGCATGAGCACGCAACTGCACCGGCGACGGCGCACGCCGCGCGGCGGCGATGTGGGCCCGAACTGGCTCGGCCAGCTCCCGTACCTGATCGTCCTGTCCGGGGTCGGGGGCGGTCTCGTGCTGTGCGCCCTCCACTACTTCCGCAAGGGCTCCGGGCTGCTCGCCGCCGCCGTCCTGCTGGGCGCGCTCGCCCGGCTGGTGCTGCCGCCGAGCCAGGTCGGCATGCTGGAGACCCGCAAGCGCTGGGTGGACGTCACGATCATGGCCGGGTTCGCGGTGGCCATCGCCGTCACCGCCCTGGTCGTCCCGCGCTGAGGCCTTCGCCCGATCTCGCCGCGTGAGCCCGTACGGGGCCTCGGTGGGGTTCGCGGCGGCTTTGCGACGGGGTTCCGCGATGACCCCGGGTGACCGCCCCAGTGCGTGGGGTCACCGTTGAGTTTCGCGGCGTTTTCCCAGGTCAGAGCATGTGCAGGCAGAGGGCTTGGAGTGTGCTCGCTGGTCTACACCAGAGCCCGTCCGGAGGGGGCTTCAACACCGGATATCTTGATATCGAGCAATGATGCCGCCATGTAATGAGGGAGTGTCCGGGTGACAGACTCGACGATCATCTACACGCATACCGACGAGGCTCCGCTCCTGGCGACCTATTCGTTCCTGCCCATCATCGAGGCGTACGCCTCGACCGCCGGGGTGGGGGTCGAGACCCGCGACATCTCCCTCGCGGGCCGGATCATCGCGGTGTTCCCGGAGTACCTCGAGGAGGGCCAGCGCGTCGGTGACGCGCTCGCCGAGCTCGGCGACCTCGCCGAGACCCCCGGGGCCAACATCATCAAGCTGCCGAACATCTCGGCGTCCATCCCGCAGCTGAAGGCGGCCGTCGCCGAGCTGCGCGAGCAGGGCTTCGCGCTTCCGGACTACCCCGACGACCCGAAGACCGACGAGGAGCGCGACGTCCGCGCCCGTTACGACAAGGTCAAGGGCAGCGCCGTGAACCCGGTGCTCCGCCAGGGCAACTCCGACCGCCGCGCCCCCGCCGCCGTCAAGCAGTACGCCCGGACGCACCCGCACCGCATGGGCGCCTGGACGGCCGACTCCAAGACCAACGTGGCGACCATGGACGCCGACGACTTCCGCACCACCGAGACGTCCGCGGTCGTCCCGGCCGACGGGAGGCTGCGGATCGAGCTGGCCGCGGCGGACGGCTCCACGACCGTCCTGCGCGAGTCGGTGCCGGTGCTGGCGGGCGAGGTCGTCGACGCTTCGGTGATGCGAGTATCCGCGCTGCGCACGTTCCTGGACGCGCAGATCGCGCGCGCGAAGGCCGAGGGCGTCCTGTTCTCGGTCCACCTGAAGGCCACGATGATGAAGGTCTCCGACCCGATCATCTTCGGCCACGTCGTCAAGGCGTTCTTCCCCCGCACGTTCGAGACCCACGGCGCGGCCCTGGCCGCCGCCGGGCTGTCCCCGAACGACGGCCTCGGCGCCATCCTGTCCGGCCTGGACGCGCTGCCCGAGGGCGCGGCGATCAAGGCGTCCTTCGAGGCCGAGATGGCCGAGGGCCCCGAGCTCGCCATGGTCGACTCCGACCGCGGCATCACCAACCTGCACGTCCCGAGCGACGTCATCGTGGACGCCTCCATGCCCGCGATGATCCGCACCTCCGGCCACATGTGGGGCCCGGACGGCCAGGAGCACGACACCCTCGCCGTCCTCCCCGACTCCAGCTACTCGGGCGTCTACCAGGCCGTCCTGGACGACTGCCGGGCGCACGGCGCGTTCGACCCGTCCACCATGGGCTCGGTCCCGAACGTCGGCCTGATGGCGCAGAAGGCCGAGGAGTACGGCAGCCACGACAAGACCTTCGAGATCCCGGCGGACGGCACCGTCCGCGTCGTGGACGAGCAGGGCTCGGTCGTCCTGGAGCAGGCCGTCGGCGCCGGCGACGTCTTCCGCATGTGCCAGACCAAGGACCTGCCGGTCCGCGACTGGGTCAAGCTGGCCGTCACCCGCGCCCGCCTGTCCGGCGACCCGGCCGTGTTCTGGCTCGACGCCGACCGCGCGCACGACGCCGTCCTGATCGAGAAGGTCGGCAAGTACCTCGCCGAGCACGACACCGACGGGCTCACCATCGAGATCATGGCGCCGGTCGAGGCCACCGTGTTCTCCCTGGAGCGCATCCGCCGCGGCGAGAACACCATCTCGGTCACGGGCAACGTCCTGCGCGACTACCTGACCGACCTGTTCCCGATCCTGGAGCTGGGCACCAGCGCCAAGATGCTGTCGATCGTCCCGCTGATGGCGGGCGGCGGCCTGTTCGAGACGGGCGCGGGCGGCTCGGCCCCCAAGCACGTCCAGCAGCTGGTCAAGGAGAACTACCTGCGCTGGGACAGCCTGGGCGAGTTCTTCGCGCTGGCCGCGAGCTTCGAGCACCTGGCCCGGACGGCCGGCAACGCGCGGGCGCGGATCCTCGCCGACACGCTCGACCGCGCCACCGCCGAGTTCCTCAACGAGAACAAGTCGCCGACGCGCCGCCTCGGCGGCATCGACAACCGCGGCAGCCACTTCTACCTGGCCATGTACTGGGCCCGTGAGCTCGCCGGCCAGACCGAGGACGCCGAGCTCGCGACCGCGTTCGCGCCGCTCGCCGCGACCCTGGGCGAGCAGGAGCAGACCATCGTGGACGAGTTGCTCGCCGTCCAGGGCGCCCCGGTCGAGCTCGGCGGCTACTTCCGTCCGGACCCGGCCAAGGCCGCGGCCGTGATGCGCCCGTCCGCCACGTTCAACCGCGCCCTGGAGACCCTCGCCTGAGGTCCGCCTGAGAGGTTCGCCTGAGAGTCACCGCGCACGCGCGGCACGGAAGCGAGATGGTTCGGTGTAGGAACGATCTCCTCCGGCCGTGAGAGGGCCGCCCCCGCCGGGACACCCGGTGGGGGCGGCCCTCGCCCTTTCCGGGCCTTTCCGCAGGTGTGAGCCGTCAGTCATCGCAGGCGCGGCCCTGACGGACGGCGCGGGCCGGGGCGAGGTATAGCCTGGCCGGTGGATATCTCGATGGCGAGAGATCCTCGGGAAGGCCGCCTGAGCCCCGTCCAGCAGGAGATGAAGAAGGCTATGACGCGCACGCCAGTTTCCGTCACCGTCACCGGAGCCGCGGGCCAGATCGGCTACGCGCTGCTGTTCCGCATCGCGTCCGGGCACCTGCTCGGCGCGGACGTACCGGTCAAGCTGCGGCTGCTGGAGATCCCGCAGGCCGTGAAGGCCGCCGAGGGCACCGCCATGGAGCTCGACGACTGCGCGTTCCCGCTGCTGTCCGGCATCGACATCTTCGACGACGCCACCAAGGCGTTCGAGGGTGCCAACGTCGCCCTGCTCGTCGGCGCCCGCCCCCGCACCAAGGGCATGGAGCGCGGCGACCTGCTCGAGGCCAACGGCGGCATCTTCGGCCCGCAGGGCAAGGCCATCAACGCGGGCGCGGCGGACGACATCAAGGTCCTCGTCGTCGGCAACCCGGCGAACACCAACGCGCTCATCGCGCAGCGGAACGCCCCGGACGTCCCGGCCGAGCGCTTCACCGCGATGACCCGCCTCGACCACAACCGCGCGCTCGCGCAGCTGTCGAAGAAGGCCGGCGTCACGGTCTCCGACATCAAGAAGATGACCATCTGGGGCAACCACTCCGCCACCCAGTACCCGGACCTGTTCCACGCCGAGATCGGCGGCAGGACCGCGGCCGAGGTCGTCGGCGACCAGGACTGGCTGGAGAACACCTTCATCCCGACCGTCGCCAAGCGCGGCGCGGCGATCATCGAGGCGCGCGGCGCGTCCTCGGCCGCGTCCGCCGCGTCCGCCGCGCTCGACCACGTCAACACCTGGGTCAACGGCACCGCCGAGGGCGACTGGACGTCCATGGCCGTCGTGTCGGACGGCTCCTACGGCGTCCCCGAGGGCCTCATCTCGTCCTTCCCGGTCACCACCAGGGACGGCGAGTGGGAGATCGTCAAGGGCCTCGAGATCGACGAGTTCTCGCGCGGCCGCATCGACGCCTCGGTGAACGAGCTCGCCGAGGAGCGCGACGCCGTCGGCAAGCTCGGCCTCATCTGAGCCCGAACGCCTCGATCGCGCCGATCGCAGCGGATCGCCTGATCCGCCCGTGATCCGACAACGCGACGGAACGACCCCGGACCTTCGGGTCCGGGGTTTTCTCGTTTCCGCGAAAAACGGCCCCCGAAATTGTCGGTCGGACGCGGCATGCTTGGCGCTAGGGTGCGTGGACGTGCCAAAACGGGCGAATTGGGAGGCATTTCGGGTGGAACAGGCGTTCCAGGTCGATCTGCGGGGAGTGGTCGACCTGCTGAGCAGGCACCTGTACTCGAGTCCCCGCGTCTACCTGCGGGAATTGTTGCAGAACGCGGTCGACGCGGGCACCGCGCGGGCGTCGCTGGACGACCCCTCCGCCTTCGGCGGCGCGGGTGGCCGGACGGGCGGCGGGCGGGTGCGGATCGAGACCGGCGGCGGGGCGCTGCGCGTCCATGACGACGGCATCGGCCTGACCGAGGACGAGGTGCACCGGCTGCTGGCCACGATCGGCCGCTCGTCCAAGCGGGACGAACTCGGCTTCGCCCGGTCGGACTTCCTCGGCCAGTTCGGCATCGGGCTGCTGTCGGCGTTCCTCGTCGCGGACGAGATCGAGGTCGTGACCCGGTCGGCGCGTCCGGGCGGCGCCGCCGACGGAGGCGGTGACGGTGACGGTGAGCGGGGCGGGCACGCGGCCGTCCGGTGGATCGGCAACGCGTCCGGCCACTACCGGGTCGAGCCCGCCGAACGCGACGAACCAGGCACGACGGTCACGCTACGCCCGCGTCCCGGCGCGTCCGACCTGATGGCGCCCGCGACGGTCGCCGACCTCGCGCGGACCTACGGCGGCCTGCTGCCCATCGACCTGACCGTCGACGGCACGGAGATCACCGGCGAGGGCCCGCCCTGGCGCGCCTCCCACCCGGACCCGGCGCGCCGCCGCCGCGCGCTCGACGCCTACTGCCGCGAGGTGTTCGGCTTCGACCCGTTCGACGTGATCGACCTCGACGTCCCGGAGGCGGGCCTCAGCGGCGTCGCGTTCGTGCTGCCGCAGGCCGTCCCGCCGACCGCGCGCGGCGCGCACCGCGTGTACCTGCGCCGCATGCTGCTCGCCGAGAACGTCGAGGGCCTGCTGCCCGAATGGTCGTTCTTCGTGCGCTGTGTCGTGGACGCGGGCGAACTGCGCCCGACCGCCAGCCGCGAGGCCCTGTTCGAGGACGAGCTGCTCGACTCCACCCGGCAGGCCCTCGGCGAACGCGTCCGGCAGTGGCTGGTCGGGCTCGCCGAGACCGACCCGTCCCGCATGCGCGCGTTCCTGCGGCTGCACCAGCTCGGCGTGAAGGCCATGGCCCTGCACGACGACGACATGCTCCGCATCGTCGACCGCTGGCTGGAGTTCGAGACCTCCGCCGGGCCCATGACGCTGAACGAGTTCCGGCGGAGGCACTCCGACGCCCGGTTCGTCACCGGCGTCGACGAGTTCCGCCGCCTCGCGGCCGTGGCGGGCGCGCAGGGCGTCGGCCTGGTCAACGGCGGCTACGTCCACGACAGCGAGATCATCGGGCGGCTGCCCGCGATCGACCCGGACGCCCGGCTCCGCCGCCTCGAACCGGCCGAGCTGACCACCCACTTCGGCGTCGTCGACCCCGACACCGAGCTGCGGCTGCGGCCGTTCCTGGCCGCCGCGCAGCGCGCCGTGGAGCGGCTCGGCTGCGAGGTCGTCGTCCGCGACTTCGACCCGGCGTCGCTGCCCGCGCTGTACCTGACCAGCCGCGCCGCGCAGCACCGCGCCGAGCTGGAGGAGGCCCGCGAGCTGGCCGACGACCTGTGGTCGGACGTGCTCGGCGCGCTCGGCGGCATGTCCGCGGCCGACCGCCCGCAGCTCGTGCTGAACCACCGCAACCCGCTGACCCGGCGGATCGCCTCGCTGGCCGACCCGGCCCTGGTCGAGGTCGCGGTGCAGGCCCTGTACGGGCAGGCGCTGCTGCTCGGCCACCATCCGCTGCGCCCGGCCGACAGCGCCGTGCTGAACCGCTCGTTCCTCGGCCTGCTCGACTGGGCCGTGCACACCCCCGTCCCGGAGGCCGACCAGTGACCGCCGACGTCTACGAGCTGATGACCCGGGCCGAGGAACTGCCCTACGGCGAGGCCCGCACCCTCCTGGTGGAGGACGCGCTGCGCCGCGCCGAGGCCGCCGCCGACGCCGAGCTCGCCTTCCGCGTCCGGATGGGGCTGACCACCGCCTACCAGTACGGCGGCGAGCCCGCCAAGGCGTTCACCACGTTCAGCCGCTGCCTGGCCGAGTACGACCGCGATCCCGGACGGCACGACGCCGAGCACCGGCTGCTGTGGCAGATGAAGTGGATCGTCAACTCGCTCACGCTGTTCCCGGAGATCCCGCTCGACCGCACCCGCGCAGTCCTCGACGACATGGAGCGGCGGTACCGCCTCGGCGGCCACAGCCTCCAGGCCGTCCACCACTACCGGCACGTCGTGGCCCAGCACATCGGCGACGTCGAGGCGGCCGACGACCTGTTCGCCAAGTGGCGCGCGGCCGAGCGCGACGCGCTGTCGGACTGCGAGGGCTGCGACCCGTCCGCGCTGGCCGACCACCTGGCCGACCGCGGCCGGTACGAGGACGCGCTCGCCGTCGCCGCGCCCGTCCTGTCCGCCGAGCTGAACTGCACCGAGCAGCCGCAGGACATGCTCACCACGCTGCTGCCCGTCTACCTGCACACCGGTCGGCTGGCCGAGGCGCGCGACGCGCACCGCCGCGCCTACCGGCTGTTCCGGCCGAACCTCGGCGACATGACCCACGTCGCCGACCACGTGTGGTTCTGCGCGGTGACCGGGAACGAGCCGCGCGGCCTGGAGATCCTCCAACGGCACCTCGGCTGGCTCGACCGCGCGCCCAGCCCGTACGCGGAGATGCGGTTCGCCGCCGCGGGCGCGCTGCTGCTGCGCCGCCTCGCGGAGATCGGCGCGGACGACCTGACCGTGCACCGTCCGGAGGCGGGCGACCGTCCCGCCGCCGACGTCGCCCTGCCCGTCCTGCGCGCCGAGCTGGAACGCCGCGCGGTCGACCTCGCCGCGCGCTTCGACGCCCGCAACGGGACGTCCCACCAGAGCGGCGAGATCCGCGCGGTGATCGACGCCGAGCCGCTGGTCGAGCGCCTGCCGCTGACCGAGCACGCCCGCGCCGCCGCCGCTCCGCCGCGTCCGCCGGCGGTCGTCCCGCTGCCGCCCGAGCGGCCCGACCCCGCCGTCCTGGACGACCCGGACGAGCTGCTCGACCTCGCCGAACGCCGCTGGAACGAGCAGGACACCGAGGCCGCGCTCGCCGCCTACGCGCGCTTCGACGCGATCACCGGCACCGAGCCGGGCACCCCGCCCGCCGACGGCGCCACGCCCGCCGAGTGGCTGCGCGCCGCCCGCCGCCTGGACGGCCACGGCGTCGGCCCCATCGAATCCGGCGCCCTCCAGGAGGCCCACGACGTCTGGGAGAGGTCCCGCGCCTGGTTCGAGGAGGCGGGCGAACCGGCCCGCGCCCTGTCGGTCACCAGCCGCCTCGGCGCGATCCTCGCCAGGCTCGGACGCCGTGACGAGGCGCTCGTCATGCTCACCGAGGCCGCCGAGCGCCTCCCCGGGCTGGACGCGCCCCCCGAGCGCGTCCTGGGGGCCCGCCTGCGGCTCGCCCAGTTCCACCTGATGGGCGACGACCCGAGGACCGCCCTCGCCGTCCTCGAGACCGTCCGGGGCCCGGACGCCGAATCCGACTTCAACCTCGGCGAGGCCGACTTCATGCGCGGCCAGGCCCACGCCATGCTCGGCCACCCCGAGGAGACCGAGGCCGTGCTGCGCGCCGCCCGCGACGCCTTCCGCGAGGCCGGGCGCGGCGACCGGCTCGCCCAGGCGGCCATGATGTACGCGCAGGTCGTCGGGCACGGCCCTGCGGCCAACGAGCTGGAGGTCCACGCGGCGCTCGACGAGGCCGTCGCCCACGCGCCCGCCGCCGCCGAGGCGCCCCTCCTGCGTCCGTTCGCGCACTGGGAGCGGGGCCGCTTCCTGCTCGCCGACGAGCGCGCCGACCTCGCGGTGCCCGACCTGGTGGAGGCCGTCGCCGCGTTCACCGGCCACGGCCAGGGCGGCGACGCCGACCGGGCGCGCGTCGACCTCGCCGCCGCCTACCTGGGCGCGAGCCGTCCACTGGAGGCCGCCGAGACGATCGAGGAGGCCCTCGCGGGCCTGACCCCGGACGCCGAGGAGTGGCCGCGCGCCCGGGTGATCCTCGCGAGCGCCCAGCGGGACCTCGGCGAGGCCGAGGCCGCCGACACCTTCGCCGAGATCGCGGACGCCGAGACCGAGCCCGCCGCGGTCGGCCACTTCCTGGAGGAGTCCGCGAACGTCCTCACCGACCGCGACAGCGACGCGCAGGCCGCCGAGCGCTTCCTGGCGGCCGCCGCCGCGTTCACGCGGGCCGGGGAGCCGTTCCGGGCGATCGAGTGCCGCCGCCGCGCCGCGCTGTGCCACCTGTGGGCCCAGCAGGTCGACGAGGCCCTGGAGAAGATGGCCGAGGCCCGCGCGGCCCTGGCCGGGCTGCCCGCGGAGGCCCCCGCCGCGATCACCTGGCACACCGCCCGGGTCGACTACGACGAGGCCCGCCTGCTCGCCCGCCTGGGCCGCCTGTCCGAGGCCCTGGAACTGGCCGACGCCGCCGTCGAGGGCTTCCTCGCCCTCGACGAGACCGACGCCGCCGACACCGTCCGGGCCCTCCGCGCCCACATCGCCGACGACCTCCAAGCGGAGGACTGACCGCGCATCCGCCCCGCCCCGCCCCTGTCCCGCGCAGCGCGCGCGACAGGGGCGGATGTGCGTGTCAGGCGGCCGTCGCGGAGCGTCGCGCCTATGCTGCGGAGGGTGTTCTTCGGGGTGATGGCGCGGACGGTGGTCGGCGCGGGGGTGACCGTCGGGGTGCTCGGGGCCGGGGCGGGGCCGGTGCCCGCGGTGCAGGCCTCCGGACGGAAGACCGATCTCGGGGTGACGCTGTCGGCGTCGCCGCGTCAGGTGCGGGCCGGTGACCTGGTCGGATACACGCTGACCGTGTGGGACGCGGGCCCCGGCGCGGGGACGCGCGCGGCCGGGTTGCGGCTCCCGGACGCCGTCGACGTCGTCGGCCTGCGCGAGAGCGGCTGCGTCGACTCCGGCCGGACGGTCCGCTGCGCGTTCCCCAGGATCGCGCCGGGGCACGCGCGGTCCGTCCACATCCTGGGGATCGTCCGGCCCGGCGCGTCCGGGACGCTCCGCGCGAGGGCCCGCCTGCTCGGCCCCGCCGACCGGGTCGCGCGGGACGACACCGCCGAGGCCGACACCCCGATCGTGCCGAGCACGAACCTCGCCGTCCGTCTCGCCACCCCCAGCGCGGGGCACAGGGCCTCGCGGGAGGGGAGTAGAGGAGTCGTCCCGGTTCGGGCGACCGTGGCGAACCGGGGCCCGCGCGCGGCGGGCCGGGTGAACCTGGACCTCGGCGTCCACGGCGCCGACCTGGTCAAAGTGGCCGGCGCCCGGTGCGCCCACGTGCGGAAGAACAAGCTGGGACGGTTCCTGAGCTGCTTCCTCGGACGCCTGCGTCCCGGACGCGGCCGGACGGTCGTCGCCTACCTCAGGCACGGGTCCGGCACCGGGACGCTCGCCGCGTCCGCCGGGCTCGACCTGAGCGACAGCGACCCGTCCGACAACGTGGCCGTGGCCACGATCCGCTAGGCGAGCCGATCCGCTGAACGGGCCGATCCGCTAGGCGAGCCGGTGCGCTCCCGCGGAGGGGGCGGTGTCGGCGAGGAAGACCGGGGGAGTCCAGGAGCGGGACTCGTAGGCCGCGTTGATGCCGTCCCGGACGCGGTCGGCGCGGTCGGTGTGGGTGAGCACGATGACCGATCCGCCGAAGCCGCCGCCGACCATGCGCCCGCCTCGCGCGCCCGCGCGGACGGCCGCGTCGACCGTGACGTTCGCCTCGTCCCAGGAGACCTCGTACTGGTCGCGCAGGGACATGTGGGACGCGAGGAGCAGCCCGCCGATCTCGGCGACCGCGCCCGCGCGCAGCAGGCCCACGGTCGCCTCCACGCGGTGGTTCTCGGTCACCACGTGCTGGACGCGCCGCCGCAGCACCGGGTCGGAGAGCCGTCCGAGCGCGGCGGGCAGGTCCGTGACGTCGCGGAGCGCGTCCACGCCGAGGATCCCGGCGGCCTTCTCGCACTCGGCGCGGCGCTGCGCGTACTCGCCGCCGGTCAGCTCGTGCGAGGCCCGGGTGTCGATCACCAGGAGGGTGAGCCCGGCGTCGCCCGGAGCGAACGGGACGTTCGAGGTCAGGCCCGTCCGGCAGTCGAGCAGCAGCGCGCTGCCCGCGGTCGACAGCATCGAGGCCGACTGGTCCATGATCCCGCTGGGCACGCCGACGTGCTCGTTCTCGGCGCGCTGGGCCAGCCGGGCCAGCGCGGCGGGCGCGATCTCCACGCCGTGCAGGTCGCAGAGCGCGATCGCCGTCGCGCACTCCAGCGCCGCGGACGACGACAGGCCCGCGCCCTGCGGCAGGTCCGAGTCGATCAGCAGGGTGGCCCCGCCCACGCCGTGCTCGCGCAGCACCCGGGCCATGCCGACCGGGTACGCCGCCCACCCCCGGACGTCGCCGGGCGTGCCGGAGAGCGGGGCGGTGACCGTGCCGTCCGCCTGGAGCGACCGCACCTCGACCAGGTCGTCGTCCCGCCGGGACGCGGCGACCGAGACGCCGAGCGGTAGCGCGAACGGCAGCACCAGCCCGTCGTTGTAGTCGGTGTGCTCGCCGATCAGGTTGACGCGGCCGGGCGCCCGCCAGACGCCCTCGGGGGCGTGCCCGAACGCGTCGGCGAAGGCGGCGGCGAGCCCGGAGGGGGTGGGCGCGGTGGGGGTGGACAAGGCTTACTCCTACGAAAAACGTGCCGACTACAGCGTGCCGGCTGAGGAAGGCCTGGCGGCCGCCCGCCGCTCAGCGGCGGGCGAAGGCCCAGGCGTCGGCGACCATCTGGTTCAGGTCCCGCTCGGGCTTCCAGCCGAGCGCCGCGTTGATCCTCTCGGACGAGGCGACCAGCACGGCCGGGTCGCCCGGACGGCGCTCCCCGTACTCGGCCGGGATCGGGTGCCCGGTGACCGCGCGGCAGACCTCGACGACCTCGCTGACCGAGTAGCCGCTGCCGCTGCCCAGGTTGTAGATCTTGTGCGCGCCGGACTCGGTGTCCTCCAGCGCGAGCAGGTGCGCGCGGCCCAGGTCGACGACGTGGACGTAGTCGCGGACGCAGGTGCCGTCGGCCGTCGGGTAGTCGGTGCCGAAGACGCTGACCGCGTCCTTCTCACCGAGCGCGACCTTCAGGACGTTCGGGATCAGGTGCGTCTCGACCGTGTGCCGCTCGCCCTGGGCGCCGAGCGCGCCCGCCACGTTGAAGTAGCGCAGGGAGACCGCGCCGAAGCCGTACAGCCGCGCGTACTCGGTCAGGATCGTGTCGATCGCCAGCTTCGACGCCCCGTACGGGTTGGTCGGACGCGTCGGGTCGGTCTCCAGGATCGGCGTCGACTCCGGCTCGCCGTAGGTCGCGGCCGTGGACGAGAACACGATCCGGCCGACCCCGGCCCGCCGCATCGCGTCGAACAGCGCCAGGGACTCGCCGACGTTGCCGTCCCAGTACTTGGCCGGGTTCGCCACCGACTCGCCCACCAGGGACTTGGCCGCGAAGTGCAGCACCGCGTCGAAGCCCGCGCCGTCCAGCACCTCGAAGGCGGTCTTGCGCAGCGTCCCCCGGACGAAGCGCGCGCCCGCCGGGACCGCGTCGTCGTGCCCGGTGGACAGGTCGTCCAGGACGACCACCTCGTGTCCCGCCTCCACCAACTGCGCGGAGACGACGCTGCCGATGTACCCGGCGCCTCCCGTCACGAGCAGCTTCAAGGTCCGACCTTTCGTAGACGACGCGTGGCGGAGGCGTGCGCCCCCGGTCGGGCCCAGGGTATCGGCCGGGCCAGGGCTCCCGGCCCGTCCCGGCGACTCGGACCGGGCGGCGGGCGCGCATAGGATGTGGACGATTAGCGCGGGCGCACTTCGAGACGCCGGTCCCCGCGGCCCGCGGCGGTGATCGGCCCGACGACCCCGACTCCCGGGTCGCGGCGTGGGAGGCGGCCGTCCGCGCCGTCCGGCGGCCGCGCCCCGAGACGGACGGGTCGGCAGCCGCCGCCCCGGAAGGGGCCTGAGAGAATCGGTCCGTGCCCATGTCCGAGCCCACGTCCGGGCCCTCGTCCGCATCCACGACGCAGCCCGCGGACTCCGCGGACTCCGCCGCCACGCCGGGGTCCGGCCCCGCCGCGGCGCCCCGCGTCCTGTCCGGGATCCAGCCGACCGCCGACTCCTTCCACCTCGGCAACTACCTCGGCGCGCTCCGGCAGTGGGTCGCGCTCCAGGAGACGCACGACGCGTTCTACTGCGTGGTGGACCTGCACGCGATCACCGTGGAGCACGACCCGGCCGCGCTGAGGCGCCGCACCCGGGTGTCGGCCGCGCAGCTGCTCGCGATGGGCGTGGACCCGGACCGCTCGACCTTGTTCGTCCAGAGCCAGGTCCCCGAGCACGCCGAGCTGGCCTGGGTCCTGAGCTGCCTGACCGGGTTCGGCGAGGCCAGCCGGATGACCCAGTTCAAGGACAAGGCCGCCAAGCAGGGCACCTCCGGCGCCAGCGTGGGCCTGTTCACCTACCCGATCCTCCAGGCCGCCGACATCCTGCTCTACACGCCCGAGCCGGGCGTCGGCGAGCGGCTGTTCCGCGTCCCGGTCGGCGAGGACCAGCGGCAGCACGTCGAGCTCACCCGCGACCTCGCCGGGCGGTTCAACCACCGGTTCGGCCCCACGTTCATCGAGCCGGACGCCTACATCCCCCAGGGCGCCGCCAAGATCACCGACCTTCAGGACCCGACGAGCAAGATGAGCAAGTCGGCGTCCTCCCCGCAGGGCATCGTCGACGTTCTCGAGGAGCCCGGCCCGATGCGCAAGAAGATCATGCGCGCGGTCACCGACACCGGCTCGGAGGTGCGGTTCGACGAGGCGGAGAAGGCGGGCGTCAGCAACCTGCTGCGCATCCACGCCGCCCTGTCCGGCGAGACGATCGCCGAGCTGGAGGCCCGCTATGAGGGCTCGGGCTACGGCCGGTTCAAGAAGGACCTCGCCGAGCTGCTCACCGGGACCTTCACCCCGATCCGCGAGCGCACCCACAAGCTGCTGGACGACGAGGACGCCCTGGACAAGATCCTCGCGCACGGCGCGACACGGGCGGGCGAGGTCGCGGCGCGGACCATGGACGTCGTGCGCGACCGGGTGGGATTCGTCGGGCGTGGGCGCTGAGCACCGCTCGCTCGCGACCGATCCCGACCACGCCGGGACCATCGGCGTGTCCGTCCCGATCCCGGATCCGTTCGGCGCGTTCCTCCAGGGGAGGCGCGAGTCGTTCGGCGATCCGCTGGCCGGGAAGATCCCGACGCACATCACCCTGCTCCCGCCGACGAGGGTGGACGTCGCGGCGCTGCCCGCGATCGAGACCCACCTGACGTCGGTGGCGGGGGAGTTCACGCCGTTCTGGATCAGGCTGCGCGGCACCGGGACGTTCCGCCCGGTGTCGCCGGTCGTGTTCGTCGCCCTCGCCGAGGGCATCGGCGGCTGCGAGGCCGTCCAGTCCCGGGTGCTCACCGGGCCGCTCGCCCGGGAGCTGTCCTTCCCGTACCACCCGCACGTCACCGTCGCCCACCACCTGCCGGAGGAGGTCCTCGACCGGGCGTTCAAGGACCTCGCCGGCTACCGGGCCGACTTCGAGGCGTCCGGGTTCTCGCTCTACGTGCACGGCGAGGACGGCATCTGGCGCCCGCACCGCCACTTCGCCTTCCGCGGCCGTCCCTGACGTCCGCCGGACGCCTGCCGGAGCCCCAGGTCAGCGGCCGTCCCGGCGGGCCGGTCTCCGGACGGGCGTATTCGGACTGATCACCGATCCGCCGGGTACGTTGCGTGCATGCCCGTGATCGCATCGCTCCGGCGCGGGGCCGGCGCGCTGATGGACGCCGTGAAGGCCGTGATCGCGGCGCTCCGCGCCCGCTGGGCCTGGTTCGACCACCTCGGCCGCGCCTACGAGCGGTACCAGGACCGCGGCGGCGACCGGCTCGCCGCCGCCATGACCAGCTACGGGTTCCTGTCGTTCTTCCCGCTGCTCGCGCTCGCCTACGCGCTGCTCGGCTACCTGGTCGGGCTCAGCGAGAAGGCCCGCGACTACCTGATCAAGGCGATCGAGGAGCTGCTGCCGGGCCTGTCCGGCCCGCTGGAGGTCCAGCGGATCGCCGAGTCCCGCGCCACCATCGGGGTGTTCGGCCTGGTCGCTCTGGTGTTCACGGGGCTCGGCTGGGTCCGGGTCCTGCGCGAGTCGCTGCGCGGTGTCTGGGGCTACGAACCCGCCCCGGAGGGCAACTGGTTCGTCCTCAAGCTGCGGGACGTCGCCGTCCTGATCTTCCTCGGGACGACCCTGGTGGTGAGCGTGGCGGTGTCGTCGGTGGCGTCCGCGGCCACGCAGAGCGTGCTGGACGTGTTCGGCCTCGCCGACGTCGCCGGCGCCCGGACGATGCTGCGGCTGCTGTCGCTGCTGGTCGCGGTCGCCTTCAACACCCTGATCTTCCTGGTGCTGTTCAGCCGCCTGTCCGGGACGCGCGCGCCGTGGCTGCGGATCCTGCGCGGCGCCCTGTTCGGCGCGATCGGCTTCGAGGCGCTCAAGCAGGTCGGGACGCTGCTGGTCGCGCACACCACGCGCAACCCCGTCTACGCCTCGTTCGCGGTCCTCGTCGGGCTGATGGTGTGGATCAACATCGTGTCCCGGTTCGTCCTGTTCGCGGCCGCGTGGACGGCGACCCGCCGCGTCGTCCTCAAGGCGGACGACCAGCCCGACGACCCGGCCGACGAGGCCCGCCCCGCCAAGCACGGTCCCGCCAAGCACCGTCCCGTCGAGAACCGCTCCGTCGAGAACCGCCCCAGGCGCGAGCACCGGGCGGAGGCCCGTCGCACCGCGTGAGGGCGTGACCTACTGCGGGTGCTCGTCCACGGGGCGCGGGTCGAACGGCGCCACCCTCTCGGCCGGACCGTCCTCGTCGTGGAGGTCGGGCGCGTCCGCGGGCTGCCGCTGGGGCGGCGACGCGAGGCGGACGTTCCCGGACGGCGCGCCCGGCCCCCCGGCGACCGGGGCGTCCGGCTTCGGAAGCCGCAGGTCACCGCGCCGGTGGCGGCGGTGCAGCACGAGGAACAGCACCCCGATCGCGATCAGCGCGCCGACCGCGCCGCCGCCCACGACCATCCAGGTGCGGGACGAGCTGGCCTTCTCGATCGCCGACTGCCCGCCGTCCTTGCCGCCGGTGGCGTCGGCCTTCAGGCCCTCCGCGCCGGGCGAGACGAGCGTCCCGACCGGCTTGACCTTCCCGCGCGCCGCGAACCCCCAGTCGAGCAGCTTGGCCGCGTACGGGGACGGCGGGATGTCCGCCTTCATCAGCGAGACCAGGATCGTGTGCCCGCCGCGCTTCGCCTCCGCCACGAAGGTCTGCTCGGCGGTGACCGTGTAGCCGTTCTTGCCGCCGAGCATCCCGTTGTAGGCGTACGGCTGGCCCGGCAGCATCCGGTTGTGCGTGTAGATCGGGTAGCCGCCCGGCTTGTGCTTCTTCTTCTGCTGCTTGTCCGGCGGGGCCGGGAACCAGAAGTTCAGGGCCTGCACGTACTTGCGGTAGGCCGGGTCCTTCATGCCCTGGCGCAGGATCAGCGCCAGGTCGTAGGCCGAGGTGTGCTGCGTCTTGACGGTCAGCCCGAGGTCGACGTCCAGGCCGTTCGGGGACCCGGCGAGCGTGTCGTCGGCGTGCAGGGTGCGGGCCTGCTCGTTCATGTCGGCGACCGTCTTCTTCAGGCCGCCGTTGGCCTCCGACAGCGTGACGGCCGCGTCGTTCGCCGACATCATCATCAGCGCGTGGAAGAGCTCGTCGACCGAGTAGGACATCTTCGGCGTCATGCCGACCTTGGTGCCCTCGACGTCGCACGCCGACTGGGACGGCTTGACCTTGCGCGCCGCGTCCAGCTTCGGGACGAGGGTGAGCGCGGTCAGCGTCTTCAGTGTGCTCGCGGGGAGGTACCGGCCGTGCGGGTCCCTGGCGGCGAGGATCTCGCCGGTGTCGGCGTCGGCGATGACCCAGGACGCGGCGTGGATGTTCGGTGGCGCGGGCACCCCGGCCGCCGGGTTCACGATCACGCCGCGGCCGGCGAGCTGGGCTCCGCCGACCGGGCCGCCGTCCGCGCAGGCCGCGCCGGGGAGGGCCAGGACCGTCCCGGACGCGATCGCCGCGGCGGCGGCTAGCAGGCGGGTTGGACAACGCAGTGCCGTACCGGGTCGCTGTGCTCGCAAGCTCCTGCCGTTCCTCGCTCCGGCCATCTCGAACCGATGACGCATGTCCCTCTTGTCTTCCGGAAGATTAGGCGACCGGTCGCGGAGTCCGATACCCGTGGCGGACGAATGGGTTTCCCGGTCTGGCCAAGTACTAGTCACATTGGGGCATGTCCGCCCGGTACGTCGTGACCGAAACCGGTGACGCCGCGTGAAGGGCGGTCGTCCAACCGGGCCAAATGCTCCGCAAAGGACGGGGAACCCGGCGGCGCCGGGCCCCCGCGCGCCATGATGGGGGTCGCCGGGGGACGCGTACAGAACACGCCCTACCTGGGCAGGCGTTTGTCCAGGCTTAGGGACCCGCTGGCGGAATCGCCCCACGTGCCACGCATCGACCTGCAAGGATTGTGGACGGAGGTTGGCCGTGGCCATTGTCTTCAACCCGTCGCGCGGCGCGACGCTGGGTGTGGAGTGGGAGCTCCAGCTCGTCGACGTCGCGACCCGGCACCTGCGGCAGGACGCGCGCGAGGTGCTCGCCGCCCTGCCGTCGCTCAGCGCGGCCGGGCAGGACGCCAAGCTCCGCCACGAGATCATGGAGTCCACGGTCGAGGCCGTCACCGACATCTGCGAGACGGTCGCCGAGGCCCAGCGCGACCTCGCCGCCACGGTGGACGCGCTGCGCGCCGTCGCCGCGCCCCGCGGCATGGCGGTCGCCTGCACCGGCACGCACCCGATCTCCGACTGGCGGGACGCCGAGCTCTCGCCGCTCCAGCGCTACTCCGACCTGGTCGAGCGGGTGCGGTGGCCCGCCCGCCGGATCCAGACGTTCGGCGTGCACGTCCACGTCGGCGTCACCGACCCGGCGAAGGCGATCCCGATCGTCAACGCGCTGGCCGGCTACCTGCCGCACTTCCTCGCGCTCACCGCGTCCAGCCCGTTCTGGAGCGGGGACGACACGGGGCTGGCGTCCACCCGCGCGGTGGTGTTCGGCCAGCTCCCGACCGCCGGCCCGCCCCACCTGCTGGACGACTGGGCGGCGTTCGAGGACTATATGGACACCTTGCTGCGCGCGGGAACGATCCGCAGCATCAAGGAGGTGTGGTGGGACGTCCGTCCGCACCCGGAGTTCGGCACGGTCGAGATCCGGATGTTCGACGGGATACCCACACTCCGCGAGGTGGGGATGGCGACGGCGCTGTGCCAGAGCCTGGTCACCCTCTTCGAGCAGCAGCTCGACCGCGGCTACACGCTGCCGCGCCCGGCCGCCTGGGTGGTGCGCGACAACAAGTGGCGGGCCACCCGGTACGGCCTGGACGCCATCGTCATCACCGATGACAGCGGGCACACCGCACCCCTCCGCGACGAGGTGTACGAGCTGGTCGCGGAGCTGGAACCGGTCGCGGCCCGGCTCGGCTGCGCCGACGAGCTCAAGGTCGCCGGGGAGGTCCTGGAGCACGGGGCCCCCTACGAGCGCCAGCGCGCCATCCGCGCGGGCGGCGGCACCCTGGAGGACGTGGTCGACGCCGCGATCCTCGAGCTCGCGGAGGACCGGTTCGTCACCCGCGGGGAGGCCGGCCGTGCCGGGAACTGAGGATCCGGGCAGGTCGACCGTTCCGCGTACCGAGACAGGCGGGAGGCCGCGAGGCGGGCCCGCCCACGCGCAGGGGGCGCACATGACACACACGGGACCCGGGGTGATCCCCGGCCCTGGACCGGCCACCGCCCCGGGGGCGGCGAAGGCCGCCGGCCACTCCGGCGGGAGCGCGAGGCGGATGCCCGCGCGGCCGCCCGGGGAGGCGGAAGGGACGGGAGAGATCGTGCAGGTGGGAGACGCGGCACTGCGGGTGCGGCTCGACGGGTTCCTGGACGCCGCCGAGCCGGAACTGATCGCGTTCCGCCGCGACCTGCACGCGAACCCGGAGCTCGCGAACAACGAGTTCCGCACCACCGAGCGGATCGCGTCGCGGCTGAAGGAGGCCGGGCTCGAACCGCGGATCCTGCCCCGCGGCACGGGCCTGTACTGCGACATCGGCCCGGAGGACGGCTACACGGTCGCGCTCCGCGCCGACATCGACGCCCTCCCGCTCCAGGACGAGAAGGCGCACGCGCCGTACCGGTCGACCGTGCCGGGCGTCGCGCACGCCTGCGGGCACGACGTGCACACCGCGATGGTGCTGGGCGCGGGCCTGTTCCTGGCGCGGCAGGCGGAGGCCGGGCTGCTGCCGGGCCGGGTCCGGCTGCTGTTCCAGCCCGCCGAGGAGATGCCCGGCGGGGCGCTGGACGTGATCGCGGCGGGCGGCATCGCGGGCGTGGACCGGGCGTTCGCGCTGCACTGCGACCCGCGCGTCGAGGTCGGGCGCCTGGGGCTGCGGACCGGGGCGATCACCGCGGCCTGCGACAAGGTGTACGTGAAGGTCACCGGCCCCGGCGGGCACACCGCCCGGCCGCACCTGACCGCCGACCTCGTCTACGCGCTGGCCAAGATCGTCACGGAGCTGCCGGCGGCGCTGTCCCGGCGGGTCGACCCGCGGTCCAGCCTGTCGCTGGTGTGGGGCCGGGTGGCGGCCGGGTCGGTCGCCAACGCCATCCCGGACGACGGGGTCGCCGAGGGCACCATCCGCTGCCTGGACGACGAGGCGTGGCGCCGGGCGCCGGAGATGATGAGGGCGCTGCTCCAGTCGGTCGCGTCCGCCTACGACGTGGAGGCGTCGCTGGAGTACGTCCGGGGGGTCCCGCCGACGGTGAACGAGGCCGTCAGCGTGGACCTGTTCCGGGACGCGGCGACGCAGGTGCTCGGTGAGGAGGGCGTGGTGCCCACCCCGCAGAGCCTCGGCGGCGAGGACTTCGGCTGGTATCTGGAGTCGATCCCGGGGGCGCTGGCCAGGCTCGGCGTCCGCGCGCCCGGGTCGTCCGCCGAGTACGACCTGCACCGGGGCGACTTCGACGTGGACGAGCGGTGCGTGGCGGTCGGCGTCCGGGTGCTGGCGGCGACCGCGCTGACCGCGCTCTGGGACGGCCGGCTCGACGCGGGCCCGGACGCGCCGGTCGGCGGCGCCGCCGAGGGGGCGGCCTTGAGCTGACCCGACCCCCGTCCTGATCAGCGTCCTGATCAGCGTTCTGATCACCGCTCCGGACGCCGGACCCGTCGGCGCCGCGGTCACGATCTGATCGCCGGGCCGATCGCCCGCCCGGTCACCGAAATGATCGTCTCCGGAGTAGGGTCGCTTCCGTTCCTCCCCCCGAGAAGCGGGCCCCGGGCCGGATTCCGCCCCGGGTTTCACGCCCCGACCTGCGCCGATATTCCTACGCGTTGGTAACGGACGCGTTGCGAAACGGTGCACACCGGATGTTTCACCACCTACCTCGGGGTAGCGTCCGATCGGTTTGTGTGGCCGGGCACGCTCACGAGCGGGTCCGGCCGCGTTGTTCTGGGTGGGGAACGGAAGGAGCGCGGCAATGCGCCGTGTACTCAAGATCACGCTCGTCTCCGTGACGGGCGCCGTGCTGGCGCTGAACGCCGCCGCGTGTGGCGGTAAGAAGTCGGACTCCGGCAGCAGCGGTGGCGACGGCAAGAAGAGCATCAAGGTCGGTCTGGCCTTCGACATCGGCGGGCGCGGTGACCAGTCGTTCAACGACTCGGCCGCCGCCGGCCTCGACCGGGTCAAGAAGGACCTGGACGTCACCACGGAGGAGATCTCCGCCAAGCCGGACGAGCCGGACGCCGACAAGGAGTCCCGCCTGCGCCTGCTGGCCGGTAAGGGCTACAAGGCCATCGTCGGCGTCGGCTTCGCCTACACCAACGCGGTCATCAAGGTCGCCAAGGACTTCCCGGACACCAAGTTCCTGGTCGTCGACGCCGACCAGTGCCAGGTGACCGGCGCCAACGTCGAGGGCGCCTGCTTCTCCGAGGAGCAGGGCTCCTACCTGGTCGGCGCGGCCGCCGCGCTGAAGTCCAAGACCGGCACCATCGGCTTCATCGGCGGCGTGAACACCCCGCTGATCCAGAAGTTCGAGGCCGGCTACGTGGCGGGCGCCAAGGCCGCCAAGCCGGGCATCAAGGTCCTGCCGTCCAAGTACCTGACCCAGCCGCCGAACTTCGACGGGTTCAAGAACCCGGCGCTCGGCAACGAGGCCGCCAAGGGCCAGCTGGACGCGGGCGCCGACGTGATCTACCACGCGGCGGGCGGCGCGGGCATCGGCGTGATCAAGACCGTCGGCGCCGCGGGCAAGTGGGCCATCGGCGTCGACTCCGACCAGTACAACCAGCCGGCCGTCAGCTCGGTCAAGGACCACATCCTCACCTCCATGGTGAAGCGCGTCGACACCTCGGTGTTCGACTTCGTCAAGGGCGTCTCCGAGGGCACCTTCCAGGCCGGCATCAAGAAGTACGACCTGTCGAACGACGGTGTGTCCTACGCGACCACCGGCGGCTTCGTGGACGACATCAAGGCGAAGCTCGACCAGTACAAGGCCGACATCGTCAGCGGCAAGATCAAGGTTCCGACCAAGCCCGGAGCCTGACGCCGCACCGGTTCCGGCGTCGCCCCGCGCATGATCGCGGCGCGACGCCGGTCCGTGTTTCCACTGGCTTTTCTTCACAGGGGGGCACTCGTGCCTGACCAGGTGCCGGCCGTCCGGCTGACATCCATCACCAAACGGTTCCCGGGCGTGGTGGCCAACCGGGACATCGACCTCGAGATCCAGCGCGGCGAGGTGCACGCGCTCTGCGGCGAGAACGGCGCGGGCAAGTCCACGCTGATGAAGATCCTCTACGGGATGCAGCGTCCCGACGAGGGCACCATCGAGATCGACGGCGAGAAGGTGTCGTTCCGCACCCCCGCGGACGCCATCGCGCGCGGCATCGGCATGGTCCACCAGCACTTCAAGCTCGCCGACAACCTGACCGTCCTGGAGAACGTGATCCTCGGGGCGGAGCCGAGGAAGGCGGGCCGGATCGACTTCGGCGCCGCCCGCACGCGGATCCGCGCGATGTCCGAGCAGTACGGGATGCGTCTCGACCCGGACACGCTGGTCGAGGACCTGGGCGTCGGCGACCGGCAGCGCGTCGAGATCATCAAGGTGCTGTACCGGGGCGCCAAGGTGCTCATCCTGGACGAGCCGACCGCCGTGCTCGTCCCGCAGGAGGTCGACGAGCTGTTCGGCAACCTGCGCGAGCTGCGCGCCGAGGGCCTGACCGTGCTGTTCATCTCGCACAAGCTGGACGAGGTGCTGTCGGTCGCCGACTCGATCTCGGTGATCCGGCGCGGGACCACGGTCGCGACCCGGCTGAACCCGCGCGAGGTCACCTCGCGGCGGCTGGCCGAGCTGATGGTCGGGTCCGAGCTGCCGACGCCGGAGCTGCGCGAGTCCACGGTCACCGAGGACGTCGAGCTCTCGGTGAAGGACCTGGTGGTGCTCACCCCCGAGGGCCGTCCCGTCGTGGACGGCGTCACCCTGGACATCCGGCGCGGCGAGATCGTCGGCCTCGCCGGGGTCGAGGGCAACGGCCAGGGCGAGCTGATCGAGACGATCATGGGGATCCGCACCGCGGACTCCGGCACGATCGGCTTCGCCGGCGAGGACGTCACCGGCTGGACGACCCGCCGCCGCCGTGAGGCGGGGATCGCCTACATCCCCGAGGATCGGCACCGGCACGGGCTCGTCCTCGAGGGGTCGCTCTGGGAGAACCGGATCCTCGGCCACCAGACCGAGAAGCCGAACTCGCGGGGTCCGTGGATCGACCGGCGCGGCGCGCGCCGGGACACCACCCGGATCGTCCGCGAGTACGACGTGCGCACGCCCGGCATCGAGGTGCCGATCGGGGCGCTGTCCGGCGGCAACCAGCAGAAGCTGATCGTCGGCCGGGAGATGTCCGGCGAGCCGAAGGTGCTGATCGCGGCGCATCCGACCCGCGGCATCGACGTCGGCGCGCAGGCCGCGATCTGGGAACACCTGCGCCAGGCGCGGGCGGCGGGCCTCGCCGTCCTGCTCATCAGCGCCGACCTTGAGGAACTCATCGGTATGTCCGACACGCTGCACGTGATCCTGCGGGGGCGGCTGGTCGCCGAGGTGGATCCGGCGAACGTCACCCCGGAGGAGCTGGGCTCCGCCATGACCGGCGCCACCGTCGAGGACGCGTCATGAGCGACGACAAGCGCGAACCGTCCCCCGAGGACGTTCCGGCCGAGTCCCCGGCGGCCTCGGACGCGCCCGCGGTGGCGAAGCCGGAAGGGGCTCCGGACACGCCCGCGGTGGCGAAGCCCGAGGGCTCCGACCAGGTGCCCGGCTGGCAGGCGATCCTGCGGGGCCTCGGCCCGCGCGGGCTGGCCCTGAAGGTCGGCGCGCCCGTCCTGGCGTTGCTGATCTCGCTGCTCATCACCATGGGCGTGCTGCGGCTGACCGGGGCCGACCCGGTCAGCTCGATGCAGTCGATGGTCGACTACGGCACCACGTCCAACTCGATCGTGGACATCCTGAACCGCGCGACCCGGTACTACCTGTCGGCGATCGCGGTCGCCATCGGGTTCCGGATGGCGCTGTTCAACATCGGCGTGGACGGCCAGTACCGGCTCGCCGCGCTGCTGGCCGCCTCGCTCGGCGGCGCGATCGCCCTGCCCGCCCCGTTCGGGCAGATGCTGGTGATCGTCGCGGCGATGGTGATCGGCGGCGCGTGGGCGTCCATCGCGGGCATCCTCAAGGTCACCCGCGGTGTCAGCGAGGTCATCTCGACGATCATGCTGAACGCGATCGCGACCGGCATCATCGCCTACCTGCTGAACACCGACCGGCTCGCGGCGAACCGCCCGGGCAGCAACAACGTGTCCACCCCGGACATCCCGTCGTCCGGCCGGGTCGGCCCGCTGAACGGCTTCCTGTCGAGCATCGGCATCGACCTGCCGGGCCGGCTGTACGGCCTGCTGCCGGTCGCGGTCGTGATCGGCATCGTGTTCTGGGTGGTCATCAACCGCACCCGGTTCGGCTTCGACCTGAAGATCTCCGGGATGTCCCCGACGGCGGCGCAGGCCAGCGGCGTCTCGGCCAAGCGGATGGTCGTCATCACGATGGTCCTGTCCGGCGTGGTCGCGGGCCTGATCGGGATGCCCGAGCTGCTCGGCGCGTCCTACAACTACTCGCTGAACTTCCCGGCCGGGCTCGGCTTCACCGGCATCACCGTCGCGCTGCTCGGCCGCAACCATCCGGTCGGCATCGCGCTCGCGGCGATCCTGTTCGCGTTCCTCGACCAGTCCTCGGACATCCTCCAGGAGGTCGACGTGCCGAAGGAGATCGTCGGCGTGATGCAGGGCGTGGTCGTCCTGACCGTCGTCATCGTCTACGAACTGGTCCGCCGCTGGGAGATCAGACTCCAGCAGAAGAGCGTGGCCAGCGAGCTCGCCGCCGGTCACACCGTCGCGGGGGAGGCCGCCCAGTGAGTACCGCCACCGTCGCGGAGAAGGTCTCCGGCGCCCGCGCCAAGCTGAACCTGCGCTGGCCGCACTACCTGCTGATCGCGGGAGCGCTGCTGGTGCTCCTGTCGGCCGTCCGGGTCCTGGACGGCGCGAACGACGTCACCTCGTCCGGCACCGTCTCGGCCGCGCTGCGGCTCGCCGTCCCGATCTTCCTGGCCGGGCTCGGCGGGCTGTGGGCCGAGCGGTCCGGCGTGGTCAACATCGGGCTCGAGGGCATGATGATCCTCGGCACCTGGACCGGCGCCTGGGCGGGCTACCAGTGGGGTCCGTGGGCGTGCGCGCTCGTCGGGATCCTCGGCGGCATGCTCGGCGGCCTGGTGCACGCGATCGCGACCGTCACCTTCGGCGTCGACCACATCGTGTCCGGTGTCGCGATCAACATCCTCGGCCTCGGCCTCACCCAGTTCCTGGCCGGCCTGGTGTTCAACACCGGCCACGCCAAGGCGCTGGGCGGCGGCCCGCGGCAGTCGCCCCCGGTGGACGCGATGCCGACGCTGACCGTCCCGTTCCTGTCCGGCGGGAAGATCGGCTCCTGGCAGTCCCCGGACTGGCTGGGCTCGCTGGAGAAGCACCACTGGTTCCTGCTGTCGGACGTCGCGGGCGTGGTGCGCGGCGTCACCTCGGGCATGTCGGTGCTGACGCTGATCGCGGTCCTGCTCGTCCCGGCGACGTTCTTCGTCCTGTGGCGGACGCCGTTCGGGCTGCGCGTGCGGTCCTGCGGCGAGGACCCGTACGCGGCCGAGTCGCTGGGCGTCAACGTGTACCGGATGAAGTACGCGGCCGTGCTGATCTCGGGCGGCTGCGCGGGCCTGGCGGGCGCGTTCATGGTCACCGTGTCGTCCCTCTACCAGGACGGCCAGACCGGCGGCCGCGGGTACATCGGCCTCGCAGCGATGATCTTCGGTAACTGGCGTCCGGTCGGGCTCGCGTCCGGCTCGCTGCTGTTCGGCTACACCGACGCGATGAACGTCCGCGGCGGCGGCGACTCGGCGCACGCCCTGCTGCTGTTCGTGGCGGTCATCTTCGTCGCGGTGGCGGGCTGGCAGATGGTGCGCGGCTCCCGGCTGCGTCCGCTGGTCACGACCGACCTGGAGCGGCGCACGGTGCGCGGCGCCTACGTGGCGTCCGGGGTCGCGATCGTCGCCGCGGCGGCGCTGGCCGTCTGGTTCGTGCTGAGCAAGACCGTCCCGGGCGAGCTGGTCTCGACCATCCCGTACGTGACGACGCTGCTGGTCCTGGCCCTGGCCAGCCAGCGGCTGAGAATGCCCGCCGCCGACGGCCTGATCTATCGCCGCGGCGAGGCGAGGTAACCCTCCGAACCCGGGCCCGGCATCGCACCGTCGATGCCGGGCCCGATCCACGACCACCGAATGGGATCATTGTGCGATGAGTGAAATCGACTGGGATGTCCTTCGTGGCGCGGCCCGGGACGCGATGAAGCGGGCCTACATTCCGTATTCGAAGTTCCCGGTGGGAGCGGCCGCGCTGGTCTCCGACGGCCGTGTCGTCACCGGCTGCAACGTGGAGAACGCCTCGTACGGGCTCGGCCTGTGCGCGGAGTGCAGCGTGGTCAGCGCCCTGTACGGCCCGGACGCGGACCTGAGCGGCGACCGTCCGCGCCTCATCGCGATCTCGGTCGTGGACCGCCACGGCGAGCCCCTCATGCCCTGCGGGCGCTGCCGTCAGCTCCTCTGGGAGCACGGCACCCCCGACACCCTGCTGGAGTCCGTCTCCGGCATCCGGCCGCTGTCGGCGATCCTCCCGGACGCCTTCGGCCCGGACGACCTGATCACCCGCTCCTGAAAGAGGTCCCCGACGTGGACGCCATCGACGTCATCCGCGCCAAGCGGGACGGCCACGCGCTGTCGAACGAGCAGATCGACTGGGTGATCGACGCCTACACCCGGGGCGCGATCGCCGAGGAGCAGATGTCGTCGCTCGCGATGGCCATCCTGCTGAACGGCATGACCCGCGCCGAGATCGGCCGCTGGACCGCCGCGATGATCGCCTCGGGCGAGCGGATGGACTTCTCCTCGCTCAGCCGCCCGACCACCGACAAGCACTCCACCGGAGGCGTCGGAGACAAGATCACGCTGCCGCTGGCCCCGCTCGTCGCGGCGTGCGGCGCGGCCGTCCCGCAGCTGTCCGGACGCGGCCTCGGCCACACCGGCGGCACGCTGGACAAGCTGGAGTCCATCCCCGGCTGGCGCGCGAACATCACCAACGCCGAGATGATGGACGTGCTGGACAGCGCGGGCGCGGTCATCTGCGCGGCGGGCAGCGGCCTGGCCCCGGCCGACCGCAAGCTCTACGCGCTGCGCGACGTCACCGGCACGGTCGAGTCGATCCCGCTGATCGCGTCCTCGATCATGTCCAAGAAGATCGCCGAGGGCACGGGCGCGCTCGTCCTGGACGTCAAGGTCGGCTCCGGCGCGTTCATGAAGACCGTCGAGCAGGCCCGCGAGCTCGCCGAGACCATGGTCGCCATCGGCACCGACCACGGCGTGAAGACGGTCGCGCTGCTCACCGCGATGGACCGTCCGCTCGGCCGCGCCGTCGGCAACGCCGTCGAGGTCGCCGAGTCCGTCGACGTCCTGGCGGGCGGCGGCCCCGAGGACGTCGTCGAGCTGACCGTCCGGCTGGCCCGCGAGATGCTCGAGGCCGGCGGCATCACCGGCAAGGACCCGGCGGACGCCCTGCGCGACGGCTCCGCCATGGACGTGTGGCGCCGCATGATCTCCGCCCAGGGCGGCGACCCGGACGCGGCCCTCCCGGTGGCGCCGGAGACGCACACGATCACCGCGCCGTCCTCGGGCGTCCTGACCAGGCTGGACGCGTTCGCCGTCGGCGTCGCCGCCTGGCGCCTCGGCGCCGGCCGCGCCCGCAAGGAGGACGCGGTGTCCGCGGGCGCGGGCATCATCTGCCACGCCAAGCCGGGCGACAAGGTCACCGAGGGCCAGCCCCTCCTCACCCTCCACGCCGACAACGCGTCCCTCTTCGAACGCGCCCTCGATTCCCTCGAAGGCGGCTACGACATCGGCCCCGGCACCCCCGACCTCCTCCCCTTGATCATCGACCGCCTGTCCTGATCCGAGTAGCACTCATGTTCGAAGTTCACACTACGCATGTCTTCGAACACCCTTAGTGTTCGAGCATGCCGACTCGAGAGCATGAGTTCCCCCTCGCTCTGATCGAGGAAGACCCACCCCTGGCCGCCCGCCTCCTGCACTGGGCGGGCGGCCCCGCCATCTCCCCCAACGCGAGGTTCCGCCTGGAATCGGCGGACCTCTCCGAGTTCGACCCCACCGAGTACCGCGCCGACCGTGTCGTCGGCGTCTACGCGAACGCCGACGGCCACCCCGAATGCGGTGTGATCGTCGAGTCCCAGCGTCGCCACGATCCGGACAAGTTCTGGTCGTGGCCCGCCTACGTCGCCAACTTCCGCGCCCGCCGCCGGTGCGAGGGCTACCTCGTCGTGCTCTGCTACGACGAGAAGGTGGCCGAGAGGTGCCGCATGCGCATCCCCCTCGGCAACCCGGGCTCCTACCTGTACGTGCTCGTCGTGGGGCCCGGCGAGATCCCCCTCATCACCGACCCGGACGAGGTCGAGGACCCCCTCGACGCCGTCCTGTCCACCCTCGTCCACGCCGCCGGCCCGCACGGCCGGGACGTCGCCGAGGCGATGCTCGACGCCCTCGCCCGTCTCGTCCCGGACGGTGACCGGCGCAAGACGTATATTGACAACGTCACCGCCCTGCAGTCCGACGACGTCCGAAGCATGCTGGAGGAGCTCATGATGACCCGCGACACCGAGCCCAAGACCCAGCTCTTCAAAGACTGGAAAGACGAAGGCAAGGCCGAGGGCAGGGCCGAAGGCAAGGCCGAGGGTAGGGTCGAAGGCAAGGCCGAGGGCAAGCTGGAGGAATCGCGGCAGCTCCTCCTGGATCTCATGGACGCGCGCGGGCTCCGGGTCGACGATGCTCGGCGTGAGCTCGTGGAGGCCTGTGCGGATCGGGAGCGGCTGCACGCGTGGTGCCTCCGCGCCGCGGTCGCGTCGTCGGTTGACGAGGTGTTCGCGGACTAGGGCTTCTCAGAGGTTGAAGCGGGTCTCGATGCCGTCCAGGACGGCATTGAGGCCTGTTTCGAATTGCCAGTCGTTGTCGTCCTTGCGGACGCCTTCGTGCAGGTAGCGGCGGTAGGTGGGGTAGCGGCCGGTGTCCATGAGGTAGCGCATGTGCGGGCCCAGGGCCGCGCGCAGGTGGCCGGGGGACTCGAAGTCGTGGCGCTTCATGAAGTGCTGGTAGGAGAGCTCGGAGTTCGTCGCGCCGTAGGTGTAGTAGTCGACGGAGCGGTAGACGGCCATCATCGTGTCGGCGTCTAGGCCGAGGCCGTCGAGGGAGGCGAGGGCCTGTTCGGCGGCCGCCATGCGGTTGGGTGACAGCGGGGAGATCGTTGCCGGGAGTTCCGTCAGCCACGGGTGGGCGTGGAGGAGCGCGCGGGTGCGCACGGCGTGCTCGCGGAGGGTCTCGCGCCAGGTGCCGTGCTGGACGACCTTCAGCTCGCGGTAGACGCGGTCGACCATGACCTCCAGCAGTTCGTCCTTGTTCTGGACGTGCCGGTAGGGCGCCATCGGCGCGACGCCCAGCTCGTTGGCCAGGCAGCGCATGGTGATCGCGTCGAGGCCCTCGGCGTCGGCGACGCGGACGGCGGTGTCGGCGATCCGGTCGAGGGTGAGCGTCTGGCGGGGCGCGGCGGCGGGGCGCTCCAGGCGCTCCCACAGCGGCGGCAGGTCGGCGGGCATGTGTACATCGTATCCGGAGTAGACGGTGTACACATCGATGTGTACGCTGTATTTCGCCGGATACGACGTACACACTCAAGGGGTTTCCATGTTGAAGGTCGCGGTCATCGTCGGCAGCACCAGGGAAGGACGCTTCGGGGGCACGGTCGCCGCCTGGATCGAACGGCATCTCGCGAAGCGGGACGACATGGAGGCGGACGTCGTCGACCTCGCCACCACGCCGCTCCCGACCGTCCTGCCCGAATTCGGGAAGCCGCCGTCGGACCCGGAGGCGTTGTCGCAGCTCGCGGCCGTGTCGCCCCGGCTCGCGGCCGCCGACGCGTTCGTGGTCGTGACGCCCGAGTACAACCGGAGCTTCCCGGCGTCCCTGAAGAACGCGATCGACTGGCACAACCAGGAATGGCACGCCAAGCCGATCGGATTCGTCTCCTACGGCGGCTTCTCGGGCGGGACCCGCGCCGTCGAGCAGCTGCGGCTGGTCTTCGGCGAGCTGCACGCCGTCACCATCCGGGACGGCGTCGGGTTCAACGGCGTGTGGGGCGCGTTCGGTCCGGACGGCGAGGTCACCGACCCGTCCTCCGACGCGGCCGCGACGAAGATGCTCGACCAGCTCGCCTGGTGGGCGGAGACCCTGCGTGAGGCCCGGGCGGCGCGCCCGTACGCGGCATGAGCGCCCCGGAGGAGGCGGCACCCGCGGAGGACGGCTCGGCGTACGACCGGCTCGGGGTGTTCGGGCTGCTGCTCGGGATGTTCCTCGCCATGCTGGACGGCACGATCGTCGGCACGGCGCTCCCGACGATCGTCGGCGACCTCGGCGGCGTGAAGGAACTGTCGTGGGTGGTGACGTCCTACCTGCTGGCCGCCGCCGTCACGACGCCGCTGTGGGGCAAGCTCGGCGACCTCGCCGGACGCAAGGGCGCGTTCATGGCGTCCATCGGGGTGTTCCTGGCCGGCTCGGCGCTGTCCGGGATGTCCGGGTCGATGGCCGAGCTGATCGCGTTCCGCGCGGTGCAGGGGCTCGGCGCGGGCGGGCTGATGGTCGGCGCGATGGCGATCATCGGGGAGCTCGTGCCGCCCCGCGAGGGCGCCCGGCTCCAGTCGATGATCGGCGTGATCGTGCCGGTCGCGTTCGTGGGCGGGCCGCTGCTCGGCGGGCTCCTCACCGACCACCTGGACTGGCGCTGGACGTTCTACGTGAACCTGCCCGTCGGGGGGATCGCGCTGCTGGTGGTCGCGACGCGTGTCCGGCTCGCCGCGCGGCGCGTCCGGGCGCGGATCGACCTCACCGGGGCCGCGCTGCTGACCGGCGGGATCGTCGCGCTGACGCTGCTCGGCAGCTGGGGCGGCGTCCGGTACGGCTGGACGTCGCCGCAGATCATCGGGCTCGCGGTGGCCGCGGCAGTGGCGCTGGCGCTGTTCGTCCCGGTGGAGCGGCGGGCCGCCGAGCCGATCGTCCCGCCGCGGCTGTTCGCGTCCCGGAACTTCGCGCTCGCGCAGGTGCTGAGCTTCCTGGCGGGCGCGGTGATGCTGGGGCTGATGACGTACCTGCCGCAGTACATGCAGGTCGTGCGCGGAGCGTCCCCGGCGGGCGGCGGGATGCTGCTGCTCCCGCTGATGTTCGGGATGCTCACCGCGCAGCTCGGCACCGGGCGGATCGTCGGGAAGACCGGCCGCTACCGCTGGTTCCCCGTGCTCGGCGGCGCGCTGGCGGCGGCGGGCTCGCTGGTGATGCTGCCGCTCGGGACGCACACGCCGACGCCCGTCGCGTCCGCGCTGACCGCACTGGTCGGCGTCGGGATCGGCCTGCTCACCCAGTCCACGATGCTGATCACGATGTACGGCGCGGACCCGCGCGACATGGGCGCGGCCAGCGGGACGGTCAACCTCATGCGGACGCTCGGCGGCTCGCTCGGCGTCGCGCTGCTGGGCGCGATCTACGCGTCCCGGCTGGACGGCCCGGTGAACCTCACCCCGGCACAGGTCAACGCGCTGCCCGAGGCGGCGCGGGACACCGTCCGGGACGCGGTCAGCTCCGGCCTGCACGGCGTGGTGATCGGCTCCGCCGTGGTCGCGCTGCTGGCCTTCGCCGTCGCCTGGCTCGTCCGGCAGGAGACGCTGCGCGGCGACACGCCGGACGCCGGAACGGAGGGGGAGGACAACGGAACGGAGGGTGAGGACGCCGCCGAACCTGCGCATTTGTGAAAATTAACCGTTGACGGGCACCGGAACGATCGCCAGGCTTTCTCTGATCTTCACACCCCCCGAGGAGTTCAGCTTGCGCCTTTCCCGACTCGTCCCCGTGGCGGCGGTCCTGGGTGCGTCCGGCCTGGTGGCCGGGGCCCTGCCCGCTGTCGCCGCGCCGGAGCGCCCGCACGTGACCGTCAAGGACGGCCGCACCCAGCCGACGTTCTCCTTCCAGGACGCGATCCGGCAGCAGGTCTACGTCGAGACCGACGTGGACAGCGACAACGACGGCAAGAAGGACCGGGTGGCGGTCTTCGTCACCCGGCCGAAGGAGACCGACGGCGGCCTCAAGGTCGCCTCGATCATGGAGGCCAGCCCCTACTACGCCGGCCTCCAGGACCCGCCGTACCACCCGGCGGACGTCACCGACTACCCGCGCCTGTCGCCGTGGACGCCGCCGACCGAGCCGCCCGCGCCGACCAGCTACACGCGGATGTACTACGACAACTACTTCGTCTCGCGCGGCTACGCGGTCCTGGCCGCCGACACGCTCGGCACCGGGAACTCCGACGGCTGCCCCACCGCCGTCGGCCCGAACGAGGTCGACGGCATGAAGAAGGTCGTCCTCTGGCTGACCGGCAAGGCCAAGGCGTACGACGCGTCCGGCAAGGAGATCCGCGCGGACTGGTCGACCGGTGACGTCGCGATGGCCGGCAAGTCCTACGACGGGACGCTGCCGCTCGCGACCGCCGCGACCGGCGTCAAGGGCCTCAAGACCGTCGTGTCGGTGTCCGGCGTGGCGAGCTGGTACGACTACTACCGCGCCAACGGCGGCGTCGTCGCCCCGGACGGCTACGAGGGCGAGGACCTCGACCTGCACGCCAAGGCCGTCCTGAGCCGGAAGAACCCGCAGGTCTGCGCCCCGGTCATCCACGACCTCGAGCAGAAGATGGACCGGGTCACCGGCGACTACAACGCCACCTGGGACGTCCGGAACTTCGCGAAGAAGGTCGGGAACTTCAAGGCCAGCGTCTTCATGACCGGCGGCCTGAACGACTGGAACGTCAAGCCGTCCGAGATGGCGCTGCTCTGGAACTCGCTCAAGAAGACCGACCTGAACCGCAAGCTCTGGCTGCACCAGGGCCAGCACGACGACCCGCTGGACGTCCGTCAGGGCGCCTGGCTGGACGCGCTCAACCTGTGGTTCGCGCACGAGCTGTACGGCGTGAAGAACGACGTCATGCGTCAGCCGAAGGTCGACATCGAGCGCAGCCCGGGCGCCTGGGAGACCTACCGTGAATGGCCGTCGCCGTCGGCGCGTCCGGTCTCACTGGGCTTCACGCAGGGCGTGGACGGCGCGTCCGGCGCGCTCGGCGCCCGCGGCAAGGGCGAGGCGGGCTTCGTGGACGCCCCGGCCCGCGCCGCCGAGGACCTGGTCACCGCCGAGTCCCAGGCCGACCCGAACCGCCTGCTCTACGTCACCCCGGCGCTGAAGCAGGCGACGAAGTTCTCCGGCACCGCGAACATCAAGGTGCGCGCGTCGGTGGACGGCCGTTCCCCGTACCTGTCGGCGATCCTGGTCGACTACGGCACCGACACCCGGCCGAAGGCGCTCGTGTCCACCCAGGACAAGTGGTGCTACGGCGACTCGACGCCGACCGACCCGGGCTGCCGCGCCATCCGCAAGTACACGACCGAGACCGCGCCGTTCAAGATCGTCACGCGCGGCTGGACGGACATCCGCAACCGCACCTCGATCAGCCACCAGAAGTCCGTCAAGGCGGGCAAGGACTACACCTACTCGTGGAACCTCGTCCCCGAGGACTACGTGTTCAAGGCGGGCCACCGGATCGGCGTCATGCTCGTCGCCACCGACCACGCCTACACGCTCCGCTACCCGGCGGGCACCAAGGTCCAGGTCGACCTGGGCGCCAGCGCCATCACCCTGCCGCTGACCAGCGACATTCAGGGCTGAGGTAGGAGATTCCGCCGCGATCGTCCTTGTGTGGGCGGTCGCGGCGGGTATCTTGCGTAGATGAACGAACGTCTGACTCTTGAGGACATCAGGCGCGCCCCGAAGGTGCTGCTGCACGACCACCTCGACGGTGGCGTGCGGCCGGAGACCGTCGTGGACCTGGCGCGCGAGGGCGGCTACGACGACCTGCCCAGCACGGATCCGGCGAAGCTGGGAACCTGGTTCGCCGAGGCGTCCAACTCCGGATCGCTCGAACGGTACCTGGAGACCTTCTCGCACACCGTCGGCGTGATGCAGTCGACCGAGGCGCTCGCCCGCGTCGCCTACGAATGCGCCGAGGACCTGGCCAAGGACGGCGTCGTGTACGCCGAGGTCCGCTACGCGCCCGAACTGCACACCCGCACCGGGCTCGCCCTGGAGGAGATCGTCGAGGCGGTTCTCGACGGCTTCGAGCGCGGCGGACGCGACCACGGGATCCGGGTCGGCGCACTGGTCACCGCGATGCGGCACCAGGCCCGGTCGATGGAGATCGCCGAGCTGGCCGTCCGGTACCGGGACGCGGGCGTCGTCGGCTTCGACATCGCCGGCGCCGAGGCCGGGTACCCGCCCACCCGCCACCTGGACGCGTTCGAGTACCTCCAGCGGGAGAACGCGCACTTCACCATCCACGCGGGCGAGGGCTTCGGGCTCCCGTCGATCTGGCAGGCCATCCAGTGGTGCGGCGCCGACCGGCTCGGCCACGGCGTCCGGATCATCGACGACATCGAGGTGGACGCCGACGGGCGGGCGACGCTCGGACGGCTCGCCTCCTACGTCCGGGACAAGCGGATCCCGCTGGAGCTGTGCCCGACGTCCAACATCCAGACCGGCGCGGCCACCTCGATCGCCGAGCACCCGATCGGGCTGCTGCGCAAGCTCCACTTCCGGGTCACGGTCAACACCGACAACCGGCTGATGAGCGGCACCTCGGTCTCCGAGGAGTTCGCCAAGCTCGCGGACGCCTTCGGCTACGGCTGGGACGACCTCCAGTGGCTCACGGTGAACGCGATGAAGTCCGCGTTCGTCTCCTTCCCGGAGCGGCTGGAGCTGATCAACACCGTGATCAAGCCCGGATTCGCGGCCCTGAAGGCCGAGCGGACGAACTGAGCCTGGCCGCCGGACCCGGTCACGCGTGTGGCCCGGTCCGGCCCCGGGCCGCCGGACGGCGTGAGCATCCGGGTCGCGATGGCATGATCTGAGCCATGACCCCGCTCTACACCGTCCGGTCGCCCGTCGCGCGGGTCGCGGCCTGGGCCTGGGTGGCCTTCACCGTGCTGAACCTGCTGGACCTGGGCCTCGGGCTGACCGGAAAGCCCGTCCGGGACACGACCGGCGCGGTCATGGCCGCCCTGCTGCTGGTCGGCTGCGGCATCGCCTACGTCCTCGGGCTGCGGCCCGGGATCGTCGCCGACGAGGCCGGGGTGACCTTCCGCAACCCGCTGCGCGACGTCCGCGCGCCGTGGCGGGCGGTCCGCGAGATCAAGGCCAAGGACGCCATCACCGTCACGTTCGCCCAGGCGGACGGCACGGACCGGACGATGCGCGCCTGGGTCCTCCAGACCTCCCCGCGCGCCGCCGCCCGCGCCGAGGCCCGCAGTCAGCGGGAGGCCGCGAAGCTGCCGAAGGGCGCGGAGAAGGCCCTGAAGGGCCGCACGCCCACGCTGTACGCCGTCGAGCAGCTCACCGAGATCGCCGAGCGCGAGCGGCCCAAGACCGACGAGGACGCCACGACCGGGACCGTGAAGTGGTCCCCGGTGGCCGTGGCGTCCCTGGTCGTGCCGCTCGTCCTGCTGGCGGTCGCCGGCGTCCTCTAGGCGTTCAGGCTCGCCGGCGTCCTCCGGGCGTTGCGGCCGGCCGGCGTCCTCCGGGCGCTCAGGCGAGGAGCCCGGCGAACGCCTCGCGGAGCGCCGCGAGGTCCGCCGCCGCGCGGGCGCGGGCCGCGTCCACGTCGTCCCCGGCGGGGGCGACGACCTCCAGGTAGCACTTCAGCTTCGGCTCGGTCCCGGACGGCCGCACGACCACGCGCGCGCCGTCGAGCCGGAACCGCAGGCCGTCGGTCGGCGGCAGGCCGTCCACGCCCTGGGCGAGGTCGTCGACCGCGTCGACCGGGCGTCCGGCCACCTCCTTCGGCGGCTCGGCGCGCAGCCGGGCCATCGCGTCGGTGATCAGCGACAGGTCGTCCACGCGGATCGACAGCTGCGCGGTCGCGTGCAGCCCGTACCGGCGGGCCTGGTCGTCCAGCAGGTCGAGCAGGGACCTCCCCTGCGCCCGCGCCTCGGAGGTGAGCGACGCGGCCGCGACGGCCGCGCTCACACCGTCCTTGTCGTGGACGATCACGCCGCCCTCGGCGCCCACGCTGTAGCCGAGCGCCTCCTCGTAGCCGAAGACCAGCCGCCCCTCCGCCTTCATGATCCACTTGAAGCCGGTGAGGGTCTCGGCGAACCGCACCCCGTGCCCGCGCGCGATCGCGCCCAGCAGCGAGGACGACACGATCGTCGTCACCACGAGCCGGTCGTCGCCCGAGGTGTGCCGCAGGACGTGCTCGGCGAGCAGCCCGCCGACCTCGTCGCCGGTCAGCGCCCGCCAGCCGCCGTCCCGCGTCGGGACGGCGAGGGCGAGCCGGTCCGCGTCCGGGTCGTTCGCGATCACCAGGTCGGCGCCCGTCCGCGCGGCCAGCGCGAGGACGAGGTCCATCGCGCCCGGCTCCTCCGGGTTCGGGAACGCGACGGTCGGGAAGTCCGGGTCGGGCTCGGCCTGCTCGGCGACCACGGCGGGCGCCGGGATCCCGGCCCGCTCGAACGTCCGCAGCAGCACGTCCCGCCCGACGCCGTGCATCGGCGTGTAGGCGACCTTCAGCCCGTCCGCGTCCGCGACCGGCAGCACGCCCAGCGCGTCCAGGTACGCCTCGACGATCTCGTCGCCGAGGACCGTCCAGCCCTCGCCGAGGGGCAGCCCGTCCACGCGTCCGACCGCGTCGATCGCCTCGGAGATCTCCCGGTCCACCGGCGGGACGATCTGCGCGCCGTCCGACCAGTACACCTTGTAGCCGTTGTCGCGCGGCGGGTTGTGGCTGGCGGTGACCATGACCCCGGCCGCCGCGCCCAGGTGCCGGACGGCGAACGCCAGCACCGGCGTCGGCAGCGGCTCCGGCATCAGCCAGGCCCGCAGCCCCGCCCCGGTCACGACCGCCGCGGTGTCCTCGGCGAACCGGCGCGAGTTGTGCCGCGCGTCGAACCCGATCACCACGCCGGACCCGGCGGGCAGCCGGGCGGCGAGCCCGGCCGCGGCGCGCATCACCGTCACCCGGTTCATCCGGTTCGGGCCCGCGCCCAGCTCGCCGCGCAGGCCGGCCGTCCCGAACGCCAGCCGCGTCCCGAACCGGTCGCGCAGCTCCGCCCCGCCGTCCAGCGGCTTTGCTTCGTTGCTCAGCGGCTCCGCCGTGTTGTTCAGCGGCTCCGCCGCGGCGTCCAGCAGCGCCGACAGCTCGGCCCGCGTCTCCGGATCCGGGTCCTGGGCGAGCCAGAGCTCCGCGCGCGCCCGCAGCTCCGTCAGGTCGGGAGCGGTCATGCCTTGGCCAGGACGTCCGCGAGCAGGCGGCCCATCCGGGACGCGGCGGCCTGTCCGGCCTCCAGGACCTCCTTGTGGTCCAGGAGCTTGTCGCTCAGCCCGGCCGCGATGTTGGTGACGAGGGAGATGCCCAGCACCTCCGCGCCGCCCTGCCGCGCCGCGACCGTCTCCAGGACGGTCGACATGCCGATCATGTCCGCGCCCATCGTGCGCAGCATCCGGATCTCGGCCGGGGTCTCGTACGTCGGGCCGCGGAACGCCGCGTACACGCCCTCGGCGAGCGTCGGGTCGGTGGCCTTCGCCAGGGCGCGCAGCCGCTTGGAGTACGCCTCGGTCAGGTCGAGGAACGTCGCGCCGGTCAGCGGGTTCGCGCCGGTCAGGTTGAGGTGGTCGGAGATCAGCACCGGGTCGCCGACCGACTGCGTCTCGGGCCGCAGCCCGCCCGCCGCGTTCGTCAGGACCACCGTCTTCACCCCGGCGGCCAGGGCCGTCCGGACGCCGTGCACGACCGGCTCGACGCCGCGTCCCTCGTACAGGTGGGTGCGGCCGAGGAACACCAGGCAGCGCCGCCCGCCGACCTCCACGATCCGGATCCGGCCCGCGTGCCCGGCCACCCCGGGCGCGGAGAACCCGGGCAGCTCGGTCACGGGGATCTCCGCGACCGGCTCGCCCAGCTCGTCCGCCGCCGGGACCCAGCCCGACCCCATCACCAGGGCCACGTCGAAGGCGTCGAAACCGCTCATCCGGCGGATCTCGCGCGCGGCGGCCTCGGCCACCTCAAAAGCGTCGTTGCTCACGACCCGACATTACCGGCCGAGATCACCCGGCCGGACGGGCGCCCTGACCGGGCGCCGGCCGGGCCGCCGTCAGTCGCCGAGGGACTTGCAGGGCCGCTCGCGCAGGGACTTGACGTAGTCGTCCGGCGCGCCCGCCCTCTCCGCCGCGTCGGCGAGGATGCCCAGGTAGCGCGCGGACGGCAGGCCGCCCTCGTAGTCGTCCAGGACGTAGATCCACGCCAGCGCGTCGCCGTCGAGGGTCTGCACCCGGATCCTGATCTTGCGGTAGACGCCGAGCGCCGCGCCCTCCCAGGCGTCGAGCTCCTGCTCGTCCCAGGACGGCACGTCGTACAGGACGACGAACACCTGGTCGAAGCGGTCCTCGACGACGGTGGCGAGAGCGCCCTCCCAGCCCTTGTCCTGACCGCCGAAGGTCAGCCGCCAGCCGGACAGCCAGCCCGTCCCGCGCATCGGCGAGTGCGGGGCCCGGGAGGCCATCTGCTCATGATCCATGTTGGAGGCGTACGCCGCGTACAGTGCCACGTCCACCGAGGGTACGCCCCTCCATACCCGGTCGGGGTCCGAGCATCGGACCGCGTGCAGAAGAATGGGAGGCGTGACGCGCATTGTGATCATCGGAGGAGGCCCAGGCGGCTACGAAGCCGCCCTCGTCGCCGCGCAGCTCGGCGCGGACGTGACCGTGGTGGAGCGTGACGGGCCCGGCGGCGCGTGCGTGCTGACCGACTGCGTGCCGTCCAAGACGCTGATCGCGACGTCCACCCGCATGGCGGTGATGAGCGAGTCGTCGGCCCTGGGCCTGCGGTTCAACGGCGGCCCGGACGGCATCGTCGGCGGTCTCGAGGTCGACATCGAGACTGTGAACAAGCGCGTCAAGGACCTCGCCCGCGCGCAGTCGTTCGACGTCGCCGAGCGGCTCGCCTACGAGGAGGTCAAGATCGTCCGGGGCGAGGCGCGGCTGGTCGAGCCGCACGTCGTCGCCGTCGGCGACCGCCGCATCCGGGCCGACATCATCCTGCTCGCGACCGGCGCGACCCCCCGGGTGCTGCCCAGCGCCGAGCCGGACGGCGAGCGCATCCTCACCTGGCGGCAGCTCTACGACCTGCCCGAACTCCCCGAGCACCTGATCGTCGTCGGGTCCGGCGTGACCGGCGCGGAGCTCGCCGGCGCCTACCTGTCGCTCGGCTCCAAGGTCACCCTGGTCTCCTCGCGCGACCGCATCCTGCCGTCCGAGGACGCCGACGCCGCGTCCGTCCTCCAGGAGGTCTTCCTCCGCCGCGGCATGAAGGTCATGTCCCGCTCCCGCGCCGCGGGCGCCGAGCGCACCGGCGACGGCGTGACCGTCACCCTCGAGGACGGCACGAAGGTCGAGGGCTCGCACTGCCTGATGACCGTCGGCATGATCCCCAACACCTCCGGGATCGGCCTGGAGGACGTCGGCGTCGCCCTCGACAGCCGCGGCTTCGTCGTCGTCGACAAGGTGTCCCGGACGTCCGTCCCGCACATCTACGCCTCCGGCGACTGCACGGGCGTGCTCATGCTCGCGTCCGTCGCCGGCATGCAGGGCCGCATCGCCATGTGGCACGCCCTCGGCGAGGCCGTCCAGCCGCTCAAGCTCGGCTGGGTCTCCTCCAACATCTTCACCGACCCCGAGGTCGCGTCCGTCGGCGTCACGCAGCAGATGGTCGACTCCGGCGAGGTCAACGCCCGCACGGTCATGCTGCCGCTGTTCACCAACGCGCGCGCCAAGATGCAGGGCTTCGAGGACGGCTTCGTCAAGCTGTTCTGCCGCCCGTCCACGGGGATCGTCCTCGGTGGCGTCATCGTGGCCCCGCGCGCGTCCGAGCTGATCCTGGGCGTCTCCCTGGCCGTCCAGCAGCACCTCACGGTCGACCAGGTCGCGCACACCTTCGCGGTCTACCCGTCCCTGTCGGGCTCGATCACCGAGGCGTCCCGCCGCCTGATGTCCGAACACGCCTTCTGATCTCGTCGCGACTCGAGCGGCCCGTCCCTCCCGGGGTGGGCCGTTTCGCGTTTTCGCACGTCAGCGGCGCTGGCCGGGTGGGACTTCGAGGCCGTGGCGGTGGAGGCGGGAGCGGCGGAGGTCGTCGGCGCTGACGGCGACGGTGAGGGTGCTGGCCATGAACGCCAGCAGCGCGACCATGAGGCGCACCCACCAGGGGCCGGGGAGCAGGGCGAGCGCCAGGGAGACCGGGATCATCAGCGCGATGTGCCGGACGACCAGCCGCGTCCGCCAGCCCGCGTCGGTGAGGTCGTGCCGGACCCAGTCCAGGTTCTCCCGGGGCAGCCGGAACCCCAGCGTGTACCGCACACGCCGCAGCGGGCCCGGGTCACCCGGAAGACGCCTCATGATCGTCCTATCTGTCCCGACAGGGGTTATGTGCCCGGTTCGGACGGCCCTGCACCCCCCGACCGCGACGGCCGGTCCTGTTCTCTCTCCGGGGCGCCGGACGGGGACGGGAACGGGACCGGCCCGCGTCCTCCGGTGAGGAGGACGCGGGCCGGTCCGTGGTGTTCGCGCGGTGCTGCTCGGAACAGGTGCTCAGAACGGGCGCTCGGAACGGGGAGCGAGGGTTACCAGTCGCCTCCGCCGCCGAAGTCTCCGCCTCCGCCGAAGTCGCCGGAACCGAAGTCCCAGCCGCCGCCGGCGTCACCGGAGTCGCCGCCGAAGCCGCCGAACCCTCCGCCGCCGCCACCGATGTTCGCCATGTCGTGGTGACCGCCCCAGCCGCCCATCATCGAGCCGAGCATGGTGCCGATCATCATTCCGGACAGCAGGTCCATGCCGCCGTACGACTGGTAGTAACCGCCCGCGTAGGGCGCGTAGGCAGGGCCCGCGTCCCAGTAGGGACGGCGTCCGTCGCCGTAGGGCACCATGCGGACGTCGGGCTGCCCGCCGCTCAGCACCGCCTGGGCGTCGGACGCGCAGGCCGGGACGGAGCGCGGGGCGCCGCCCGCCGGGGCCCACATGACGTCCTGGACGGACGGCCCGTGCTGCGGGTTGAAGAAGCAGGGCGCGCGCCGCTCGGGCACCGGACGGCCGTCCAGCAGGGCGCGGCAGGCGATCATGTGGAAGCGGCCGCCCTCCAGCGCGGTCGTGACGGCCTGCATGTCCTCGGGACGCCGGGCCCCGTCGGTGGCCGTCTTCGCCGCGTCGTAGGAGTTCATCGCCTGCTCGTACTCGGACTTGGCCTCGGCGTTCAGGCTCGGGTCCATGACGTTGAGGTCCAGGGCGGCGATGTCCTCGCCGAGCTTGGTCACGTCCTCCTCGACGCCGCGCTTGAGCTCGGCCATCTGCCGCTCCTGGCGCGTCCGGCGGCGCTTGCGCACCACCAGGAACGCCGCGACGCCGCCCGCGACGACCAGGACCAGCAGGCCCAGGACGACGAACATGCCGACCGTGCCGGCCTTCTCCTTGTCGGCGGCCTTCTGCTCGGCCTTGTCGGAGAAGTCGATCACGCGCTGCTTCAGCGGCTCGCCGGACACCTGCGACACCAGCTTGTTGGCGTCCTTCGCTGAGAGGTACGAGCCCTTCTTGGTGAGGGCGAGCATGTGCTTGCCGTCGGACGCGATGGCGACGTAGACCTGTCCCTTGTCCACGCGCGTGGCGACGGCCTTCAGCATCGACACGGTCCCCGACTGGGAGTTGTTCCCGTCGGTGACGACGACCCTGATGTCCGCCTTCGAGTTCTTGTCGAGAGCCGCGTTCATCTCGGCCACGTCGGACGACGGGACCTGAGAGGCGACACTGGTGTCCACGTAGACGCGCGAACTCGTCAGGCCCTTGGCGATCTGGCTCGCCGAGTCGTCCGCGCGGGCGCCGGTGCCCCACAGACTCACCAGCAGGACGGTCAGTACGGCGACCCCCGCCGCGAGAACACCACGCCTGGCCGTACGCCGTGGTCTGTTTTCGGATCTCATGATGGTCAGTGTGCCTCCTTGCTGAATAAGACGAGCTCAGCCCCGTGGTCGTTCCGGCGCCGCCCGCGACTCCGCGGCTTTTGGTGAGACCTTCGTCACACTCTCGCGGTTTTCACCCCGGAAAGGTCCCGCATTCCCCTCAACACCGGCAACCCGCCCGGACCATCCCCGACCCGGAGCAGACGGCCAGGATGAAACGCCTGAACACGCACGAAACCCGCGCCCTGCGGCCGCAGGACACGGGTTCGTGGACGCGAGGAGACCCTGATGTGGCCCCCGCGGGGGTCAGGAGTCCTTGATCTCGCAGATGACGGCGCCGCTGGAGACCGTCTGGCCGACGCCCGCGGACAGCCCGGTGACGGTCCCGGCCTTGTGCGCGGTGAGCGGCTGCTCCATCTTCATGGCCTCGAGGACGACGATGGTGTCGCCCGCGGCGACGGCCGCGCCGTCCTCGGCGACGATCTTGACGATCGTGCCCTGCATGGGGGAGACCAGGGCGTCACCGGACGCCTGCGCCGCCGCCCCGCCCTTCCTGCCGCCGCGCCGCCGGGCCGGGCCCGCCTTCGCCGCGGGAGCCGCGGAGACGCCCAGCGAGGACGGCAGGGTGACCTCGATCCGCTTGCCGCCCACCTCGACGGTGACGGTCTCACGGGCCCCTCCGGCCTCGTCGTCCTCACCGGCGGCCGGGGTCGCGAACGGCTCGATGTCGTTGGCGAACTCGGTCTCGATCCACCGGGTGTGGACGGTGAACGAGGACGCGTCGTCCGCCGGGACGAACGCCGGGTCGTCCAGGACGCGGCGGTGGAACGGCAGGACGGTCGGCATGCCGTCCACGACGAACTCGTCCAGCGCGCGGCGCGCCCGCTCGACGGCCTGGCGGCGCGTCGCGCCCGTCACGACCAGCTTGGCGATCAGCGAGTCGAACTGCTGCGGGACGGTCTGCCCCTTCACGTACCCCGAGTCGAGCCGGACGCCCGGACCCGACGGCGGCTGCCAGTCGGTCAGCGTCCCGACGGCGGGCAGGAACCCGCGGCCCGCGTCCTCGGCGTTGATCCGGAACTCGATGGAGTGGCCGCGCAGGACGGGGTCTCCGTAACCGAGCTCCTCGCCGTCGGCGACGCGGAACATCTCGCGGACGAGGTCGATCCCCGCGACCTCCTCGGTGACGGGGTGCTCCACCTGGAGACGCGTGTTGACCTCGAGGAACGAGATCGTGCCGTCCTGGCCCACGAGGAACTCGCAGGTGCCCGCGCCCACGTAGCCCGCCTCGCGCAGGATCGCCTTCGACGAGCTGTACAGCAGCTCCATCTGCGCGTCGGTCAGGTAGGGGGCCGGGGCCTCCTCCACGAGCTTCTGGTGGCGGCGCTGGAGCGAGCAGTCGCGCGTCGACACCACGACCACGTTGCCGTGCTTGTCGGCGAGACACTGCGTCTCCACGTGCCGGGGCTTGTCGAGGTACCGCTCGACGAAGCACTCGCCGCGTCCGAACGCGCCGATCGCCTCGCGGACCGCCGACTCGTACAGCTCCGCGACCTCGCCCAGCTCGCGGGCCACCTTCAGGCCGCGCCCGCCGCCGCCGAACGCCGCCTTGATCGCGATCGGCAGGCCGTGCTCCTCGGCGAACGCGACGACCTCGTCCGCGCCGGACACCGGGTCCTTGGTGCCCGCGACCAGCGGCGCGCCGACCCGCTGCGCGATGTGCCGGGCCTGCACCTTGTCGCCGAGCGCCGTGATCGCCGCCGGGGGCGGGCCGATCCAGGTCAGCCCGGCGTTCTCCACCGCCGCGGCGAAGTCGGCGTTCTCGGCCAGGAACCCGTACCCGGGGTGGACGGCGTCCGCGCCGGCGTCGGCGGCGATCTTCAGCAGCTTCTCGATGTCCAGGTAGGACTCGGCGGCCGTCGTCCCGCCCAGGGCGTACGCCTCGTCCGCCACCCGAACGTGCAAGGCGTCCAAGTCCGGCTCGGCGTACACCGCGACACTGGTCAACCCGGCGTCGCGGCAAGCGCGGGCAATACGGACCGCGATCTCCCCGCGGTTGGCGATCAAGACCTTGCGCACGTGGGTCTCCTCCCTCGACTCGCACGCGCAGTCTAGATAAGAGCCTCGAAGTCGCCGACGGTAAGCCCCTCCTTATGAACCGCCCGGTCGCGGGCGTCCGTCCCCGGGGATGGCGAGCCCGCTCACGGGGCGGCGGCGAAGGGCCGTCCGAACCGGGTAGGTGAGCGTTCACTTATGGCCTGCACGCTGGGCGGACGCGGCCATGCCCGGCTTCTCCCGCGATTCCTCGGGACCTGCTCCGCTCCGCCCGGGTGAAGGGGGGCGCCGGGCGGGCGAGCGCTCAAGATCACACTGCGTCGGGGGCGTTCACCGCGTCACGGCGTACGCGGAAGTGCCGTCCGCGAACGTGCGGACATGAGGAAGCCCCCGGCGTCGCGCCGAGGGCTCCTGGGGTGACGGGGTGCTCTTGTGTCAGCTCTTGCGGCTGTAACGCCGGTTGAACTTCTCGACGGCTCCGGTCGAGTCGACCAGGCGGCTGCGCCCCGTGTAGAAGGGGTGGCTCGCCGCGGACACGTCGACGTCCACCACCGGGTAGGTGTTGCCGTCCTCCCAGGTCACCGTCTGCGACGGCCGGACCGTGGAGCGCGTGAGGAACGCGAACCCGGCGCCGCGGTCGCGGAACACGACCGGCTGGTACTCGGGGTGGATGCTCTGCTTCATGATCGCCTCCGGGGTGGACGGATGGTCGGTGGTCGCCGCGCTGCCGGTGGGACGGTTCAGGCGGTTCGCCCCGCCCGCATCGCGGACGCCCCGTACAACCGGGTGGCAATGGTTTTCATTCCAGTCATCCGAAACGGGTCTCCCTGAGAGGTGATCAACCGGTGTATCTTCTGCGGGGATCCGCGGAGATTCGCAGGGAGACGCATGGTTCGGCACGGATCGCGGCTGGTGCTGCTGGCCGCGCTGGCCTGTTTCGTGGCGGTGCCGTCGTCGGCGCGCCCGAGCCGTCCGTCGGTGGACGCCGACACCACCCGGCAGCTCACCGTCGCCGCCGGGGCCCTGCTCGAGTTCCGCTCCCAGGCGCTCGTCGACCGCCGCCGCCAGGACCGCCGCCCGCCGACCGAGGTCCTCGGCGTCAAGATCGCGCCCGACCTCGCCGAGGACCAGGAACGCGCCGTCCGCGAACTGTCCAACCGCAACCGCGCGCCCGTCCCCGGCGGCCCCGCCTACGTCGCCGCGAAGACCCGGCTGTCCGCGGGACGCGCCGTCCGGCACGGCGACCACATCACCCTGGACGTCACCGAGCACACCGACCTCAGCTACGGCGGCGGGCGCATCGAGCAGTCCGTCCGGCGCCGGTTCGAGTTCGTCCGGCGGGGCGAGCAGCTCGTCCTCGTGGGGGAGCGGGTCACCGACCCGGGCGCGCACCCCGTGAACGACCCGGACCCGGTGGACGAGCCGTCCCCGTCCACGCCGAGCCCGGAACCCGAGCCGCCGAAGCCGTCCGCGCCCGAGACCGTGACGCCCGACCCCTCGCCGACGCCGACCACGCCGAGCCCGACGCCGTCCAGCCCGTCGGCGACGCCGACGGCGCCGTCCGGCTCGCCGACCTCGCCGACCCCGTCCCCGACGCTCCGCACGCCGGAGCCGGGCCCGGTACCGGTCATCCCGCCGATCACGCTGACGCCGCCGTCGTTCTGACCGTCCGGGATGTTGCGCATTCCTCTTTCGTCCGTCAGAAGGCGGGTCAGAATCCGTCCGGAATGCGATCTCCTGGCCGCATCCGGCCAGCGCGAGCCGACCTGAAAGGGGCTCAAACGGCGCGGGAGGACCGTGGCGCGCCTGGCCTCCTGTGATCCGTGGGGCGTAGGCTGGCGGGCATATTCTTCGGGGCCCGGAGAACGCGCCACGGCGAGGCGGCGAGCGCCCGGCGTGGTCCAGCGATCGCAACCAGCGACGAAAGGGTCGGAGCATGAGCGGTGACAAGCGCGGCGCCAGCATCGGGGCACTCGAAGACATGTCCCGGATGTTCAGCAAGCACTCCCGGAACCTCGACGCCCTCATCAAGGACCTCAACGGCCGCACCGTCGGCAGCACCGAGGTGTGGTGGGGCCCCGGCGCCGACCGCTTCCGCAGCGCCTGGGCGGAGGCCAAGACCGCCTTCGACAAGATGGCCCTCGCCCTCGAGGAGGGCGGCCAGGACATCAAGCGGTCGCAGCAGAACATCGAGGCCGCCACCCGCTGACCGCACCCGCTGACGGCACCCGCTGATCGCGGGCCCCCTGGACCGCGGGTCCCGGCCCATCCCCCCGAGGCCGGGACCCGCACCCGCGGTCCTCACCCCGTTCCTCGTGACATGTCGGGACATCCGTCGCGACACGGAGTCACGATCCAGGAACAGGCCGCCGCGCGCACCGGCGCGCGTGCGACAGTCGTCCTCGTGACGACGGAGGGTGACGATGAGCGGACCTGACGCGCTGGAGCTCCGGATGCTCCTCGGCCGGGCGCAGAACCTCTCGGACGAGCACTGGCGCCTGCTGACCGGACCGCGCCGCGCCATGGACGACCACGCCTGGGTCGGCGGCCCGTCCGCCACCGGCTTCGCGTCCCGCCTCGAGGACGCCGAACGCCGCCTCCAGACCCAGCTCGCCAAGGCCGTCCAACTGCTCCGCGACAAGTCCAACACCCCGGCCCTCTGATGGGCGACGCCTGGCTCGCCCCCGACACCTGCGGCGTGAAGCTCGCCGAGTTCGAGGCGATGACCCGCCAGATGACCCGTGCCGCGCCCGCCCTCGCCACCCTCGCCGACCAGCTCTGGCAGACCCTGCACGCCGCCGGCGTCTCCACCGCCCCCGCCCTGGAGATCCGCCGCCTCGCCGCCTGGGCCACCGACGCCGCGTCCGACCTGCGCCGCCGCAACCTCCTCGCCCACGACATGGACCGCCGCACCACCGCCCCGAAACTCTGCGCCCCGGACGGCACCTACCTCACCCTCCCGGACCGCTTCGGCGACCAGGTCTCCCACTTCGAGGGCATCAGCCTGGCCGACGTCCTCCGGCGCGCCGCCGCAGGAGACCGCTCCGCCTGGAAGGAACTGGACCGCATCCGTCCCGAGGACGTCACCCCCGCCTTCGCGAAGGCCCTGACGACGTCCCTCGGCGCCGACGGCCTCCTCGCCGTCCCGGTCGCCCTCGCCGAACGACTCGCCGCCGACATGAACCTCGAACCCGCCGACGGAAGCCTCCACCTCGTCAGCGACACCCAGATCAACGCCGACGCCGAACGAGCCCGCGGCGCCCTGTCGATCCTCACCCGCTGCCTCGCCCTGACAACGGACCCGCAAGGCAAAGGCTCCATGGGCGACCAATTCCTCATCCGACTCCGCGAAGCAGGCCGCTCCCGATTCACGAATGGCGTGGACGGATACCAGTCCCTCTCCACCCTGCTCGCCGCCGACGCCACCACCGCGTTCTCTCCGGCCTTCTTCCGCGTCATCGGCCACGACATGATCGCCTACGACCGGGACCGCCGAAAGACCTCCCCCGACGTCGTCACCGACCTCAGCGGCCACTTCCACCTGGGCAACGCCCTCGACGCGGGCACCACCAAGGTCGTCCGCGAATCCGGCGGCCTCCTCGACCGCCACGACGTCCACCCCCAGCGCGAAATCCTCTCCCCGCTCCTCGAGACCGCCGCCCACTCAGGCCGCGACGCCGCCCAAACCCTCCTGACCGGCTGGCACGGCCCCTTCGCCCCCAAGGACCCCACCCTCAAACCCGACTCCGACCTCTACTACCTCATCCACGACCTCCGTCACGACTGGGGCCGAACCGACCACGGCAAGTCCCTCGGCAACGCCCTCCGCACCGCCACCACCTCCCAAGACGAAGCCTCAACAACCCTCACCCTCCAAGCCGCCAAGGTTCTGGCCGATGACGCTCGCACTCACTTCGGCGTCGATGTGTCGGGAAACAGGATCACGATCGGGGACGGCGCCGATGACCTGGCGGCAATGCGTCCTGCCATGGCTGATGTCCTTGCCCAGCACATCGGCAAGGTTCAAGAGGTCTATCGGTTCTTCCAGAGCACGACGAGAGAGGAAGGGGCGACACCTCTCCGCAACGGCGATCTCGACTATGCGCTGCTCGACATCTGCCGTGACGCCAACGCCTACGACACCTTGCTCAAGGCCCAGGTCGCTCACGCTCGCATCCAGATCGACCGGACGATCGCGGAGGGACAGGACCTCCCCAACGCGCTGAAGGGCGAGGGCCGGATGCTCGGCCATCTGATCGAGGCCCGCAACCGGGCGGTCGGCGGAGAGAAGGCACGGCTCGCAGAGGACCTGGCCAGGTTGAACGCCGAAGCGGACAGATTGACCGGCCTCATCCCTGTCGCGGGAACCTACGCCCGGTACGCGGCAACGCTGCCCAAAGGAGAGCAGGCGGCGACGTGGCTCACGGGCAAGGTCATGGCGGCGATGAAGGCGCAGGTCGTCCAGCACCTCGCGGAGAAGCCCGACCCGACCGTCCTCGCCTCCAAGGACAATGCCGAGGCCGTCGAACGCCTCTTCACCCAGATGGTCACCTCCAGCCTCGTGGAGCACGGCAAATACTCAGCGGCAGACGTGAGTGGACAACCATTCGCCGACCCGACCCATCCTGGCAAGATAAAGGCGATCGATTCGATGAGCGGGACTGAGCTAAACTCTCTGCTTTCCTGGGCGAATGAATCGGTGAGCCTAGGCAATATGAGTGATGATCTTTCTGGTGCACTGGAGCGTGGAAGGGTAGATACTTCGGGCCACTATCGTGATGATTCCGGTGATAATCTGCCGCCGAGTGTGAGTAGGTGATCCTTGTTCAGAGGGGTTCTCGGCGTCTGCTGCTCTGTTGCTCTTGTCGCATCCTGCTCGGGTTCTGGCGGTGAGCGGTCTGTGAGGCTGCCGTCCAAGCCCTTGGTGGAGAGCGCTCCATACCTGTGTGACCTGGTGCCGAAGCTGGCGTTCCAGATGGCCGTCGGCATCACGGGGGATATTGATGCCCGATGGGTCAGTGCACCGCAGGCGGTCAAGCACATTTGCCTGGGTGATGTCGATGGTAGATTCCCACTCGGGGTGAATTGGTCCTTCGCTGACGGGGATACGGTTATTGAAAATCAGTGGAGGCAGCGAAATGGGGTGGGGGTGCATCGGCTGCCACGAGAGCTTGGGAACGGCATTGCCTCGACGTCCCCTGGGAGATTTACGCCTGAGCGTCCCAACTATGTGATTGCTGCCTTCTCGTGTGGTCGGCGTCGGCCCTTCCTGCGTATTGATTTTGTTTCGGTGGTGGGGGGGCGGGATGCTTTGGGGGACATGGTGGGGTTCATGCGGATTGCTGAGAGGCGGTTCGGGGAGATTCATGGGTGTACGCCGCGTCCGGAGTGAGGCGTGGGTGGTGGAGTGGAGGTCGTGGTGGGGGAGAAGCGGTCGTGGGGGGAGTTGAGTGTGGGGCAGCGGCGGATGATCGTGGGGGCGGCTGTGGTGCAGTGGGGGCTGGCCATCGCGGCGCTGGTGGATCTGCGGCGGCGGACGGCTGAGGAGGTTCGGGGGTCGAAGCGGGTCTGGCGGGTGGTGGCGTTCGTGAACTTCGCGGGGCCGTTGGCGTACTTCCTGTTCGGACGGCGGAAGCGGGACGGCTGAGAATCGGGGTTGCATCTCCAGCCGCTGGAGGTCGCAGGGTTGGGGTCATGGCGGACGGACTGGTCTTTTCCATCGGGGAGTTGGCGCGGCGCACCGGGTTGTCGGTGAAGACCGTGCGGTTCTACTCGGATGAGGGGCTGGTGCCGCCCGCCGGACGTACAGGCGCAGGTCACCGGCTGTACGACGTGCGCGCGCTGGCTCGGCTGGAGCTGGTGCGGACGCTGCGGGATCTCGATGTCGATCTGGCGACCGTCCGGCGGTTGCTGGAGCGGGGCGTCACGTTGCCCGAGATCGCGGCGGTGCACGCCGAGGCGCTGGACGCGCAGATCCGGACGTTGCGGTTGCGGCGGGCGGTGTTGCGGGCGGTGGCCAGGCGCGGATCCGACCCTGAGGAGTTGAAGATCATGCATGATCTGGCGCGGTTGTCCGCGGAGGAGCGGAACGCGATCATCCACGAGTTCATCGACGCGACGTTCGGTGGGCTGGACGCGAATCCGGCGTTCGTGGAGATGATGCGGGCGGCGATGCCGGAGCTGCCGGACGATCCGGAGCCCGAGCAGGTCGAGGCGTGGATCGAGCTGGCCGACCTGGTGCGGGACGAGGACTTCCGGGCGTCGGTGCGGCGGATGGCCGAGCATCAGGCGGAGCGGGCCGAGGCGGAGCTGCATCACGAGTTGACGCGGGCGGTCGTGGAGAAGGTCGAGGCGGCGCGGGAGGCGGGGGTCGCGCCGGCGGACGCCGGGGTCGTCGTGGACGAGCTGCTCGGGCTGTACGCGGAGACGTTCGGGGAGCGGGATTCGCCCGAGTACCGGCGGAGCGTCCTGCTGCGGGTGGAGACGGCGAACGACCCGCGGGCGGCGCGGTACTGGGCGCTGCTGGGGAAGATCAACGGGTGGCCCGCGCAGCCCGATCTGACGCCGGTGTTCGCGTGGTTCGTGGCGGCGCTGCGCGCTCACCTGGACGGCTGAGCCGCCGGTTCGGAGCGGACGAGTTCGAGTGGGCGGCCCATCCGGTCGGGGGCTCAGCATGACCCGGTGAGTTCCTGTGGTCCTCGGGGGAGGCCCCGGTGTTTCGGTGGCCGGTTTCGGCAAGGGGTGGGCTGTCTGCGGGGACGTGGTGCGGCGGGAGGTTCGGTGGTGCGCGGGGGCGGTGACGGGGGGACGATCGGGGCGAGCCCGCGACCGCCGGGCACGGAGGTGAGGGACCGGTGCGGACCACGAACGAACGCGTGCTCGCGGTGTTCGACGCCGTCGCCGACCGTTACGACCGTCAGATGGCGACCTGCGAGCGGTGGCTGTTCCCGGGCAGTCGTGCGTGGGTGACCGGCCGCGCGGAGGGACGGGTCGTGGAGATCGCCGTCGGGACGGGGCTCAACCTGCCGCTCTACCCGGAGGCGGCCCGTTCCGTCGTCGGGATCGATCTGTCGGGGGCGATGCTCGCCGTCGCGCGCAAGCGGGTCGAGGACGAGAAGCTCGGTGACCGCGTCGAGTTGCGGCGGGGCGACGCGCAGCGTCTGGACCTGCCGGACGGTTGTGCCGACACGGTCGTCTCCACGTTCACGCTGTGCTCGATCCCGGATGCGGACGCCGCCGTCCGGGAGGCGTTCCGGCTGCTCAGGCCGGGTGGACGGTTCGTCCTGGCTGAGCATGGGCCGTCGTCCGACCTCGTCGTGCGGACGTTGATGCGGCTGGTGGAGCCGCTGGTCCTGCGGCTTTCGGCGGACCATCTGACGCGCGATCCGCGTCCGATACTGCGTGCCGCCGGGTTCCGGATCGAGCATGTCGCGCGCGACCGCCTGGGGGTGAGTTTCCGGATCCTGGCCGTCCGCCCGGAATGAGTGGTGCGGCCCGGCGGGTCTTCCTCGGCGGGCAGGCGGTGTCGCTTCTGGGGGACGGGCTGGCGGTGCTGGCCGTTCCGCTGCTGGTGCTGCGGCTGACGCGCGATCCGCTGCTCGCGGGGCTGGCGGCGGCGCCGCGCGGGATCGGGTACCTGCTCGTCGGGGTTCCGGCGGGCGCGCTCGCCGACCGGTGGAACACCTGGACGGTCCTGGTCGTGGCGGACGTCGCCCGCGCCGGGGTGTTCGTGGCGTTGCCGGTGATGGTCTGGGCGGACGCGGCGCCGCTGCCCGTCGTCCTGGGGCTGGCCGTCGTGGCCGGGGTCGCGACGGTGTTCTTCGACGCGGCGCTCGGCGCGTCCCTCAAGGACCTGTTCGCGAACGAGGGGCTGCTGCGCGCGAACGCGGTGATGGAGACGTCCGCGCAGCTCGCGGCCGTCGCCGGCCCGGCGACCGTCGCGTTCCTCGCGGCGACGGCGGGCCTGGGGACGGCGCTGCTGGTCGACGCGGCGACCTTCGTCGTCTCGTGCGTGTCGCTTCTGTCGGTCGCCCGGCTCCGTCCGGGGCGTCCCGCGGCGCGTCGAGGCGGGCGTCGAGGCGGGCGTGGCGTCGGCGAGGGAGTGCGGTTCCTGCTCGGGTGCCGGCCGCTGCTTGCGGTGACGGTGGTGCAGGTGGGCGTGAACCTGTGCCTCGCCGTGGACACCCTGATCGTCTACCTCGGACGGGTGACGCTCGGCCTGCCGACGCACGCGATCGCGGCGCTGGTGGCGGCCGAGGGCGTGGGCGGCGTCGCGGGGGCGGTGGCGGCGGGCCCGGTCGCGCGGCGGCTCGGCGCGATGGGCGCGGTGACGGCGGGCGTCGTCGGCGTCGGGGTGTCGCTGGCCGTGATGGGGATGGTCGCGGACGCGTGGACGCTCGTCGCGGCGAACGCCGTCCAGGGCGGGGCGGTGACGCTGGCGAGCGTGGTGAACCGCAGCGCGCGGCAGGCGTGGATCCCCCGGGAGCTGATGGGACGGGTCACGACGATCATCCGCTCGATGGTCCTCGCGGTGACGCCGCTCGGGGCGCTGCTGGCGGGCGTGGCGAGCCGGACGTCCGGGGACGATCCGCGCCCGGTGTTCGTCGTGGCCGGGATCGTCGCCGCCGGGACGATCCTGGTCGGCTGGGCGGTCGTCCTGCGCCGCCTCCCGCCCCCGCCCATGTGACGCTCGGCCGGACGGTCATGGCCGCGGCGTCCTCATCGGGGAGCCGGCCGCGGGACGGGTCACTGCTTCCAGGTGAGGCGGAGGATCGCGTTGACGGCGTAGACGGCGGCGAGGATCAGGGCCGGGGCCAGCGAGGCGGACGCGTGGAGCGCGAGCGCGGCGACGCCGAACCAGGCGATCTCGAAGGCGGCGCGGGCGACGCCGTGCAGGGCGAAGGTGGCGTTGTCGCCGCCGCCCGCCGCGAACAGGCCCCAGAGCGTCGCCATCGCGATCGGCGCGCCGAGCCCGGCGATGATCCGGACGGCCCAGTTCGAGTCGAGCGTGAAGCCCCAGTAGCCGACGGAGATCAGCACGCCGAGCTCCAGGAAGAACATCACGGCCAGGTTGGCGTTCTTGGCGAGTGCGAGCACGCGGGCCTCCGGCGTCCGAGAGGGTGACTTCCGTCCGAATGAGAGCAATGCTCTCGCGAACGACGCTCACAGTCAAGAGCAGTGCTCTCGTAAGGGAATGGGCGACCCATGCCCTCAGGGAGGCCGCCGGATGGAGGGGGTCAGCCGTTCAGCGGCGGTGGCAGCGCCACCTGGATCTGGGTGGTCGTGCCCGAGCGGACGAGCAGACCGCGCCCGGCGGGCCCGCCCAGGGACGCGTTCCGGGGGAGCCGGAGGCCGAACAGGTCGCCGTCGTCGGGTGAGTCGACCGACAGCAGGACGCCGGAACGCGACCGCCGCGCCTCGGCGAGGAAGCCCCGGTAGCCGCGTCCGAGGTCCTCGGTGGTGCCGCCGAGGACGAGCGCGTGCTCGCCGTCGCGGGCGGTCCGCAGGACGTCCCGGAGGGCGTCGTCCAGGTCGGACTCGTCGAGCAGCTCGGCGTCGTCCACGACCACGGCGTAGCGGTGCTCGGTGCCGATCGCGTCCTCGAGGTCCTCGGGACCCGAGTCGGCGGTGAGCAGGGCGAGGACGCCGGGCCGCCCGGCGAGCATCCGCAGCGGGGACCGGCGCGGCGTCACCAGGACGACCGGGACGAGCCCGCCCGCGACGGCCGGGTTCAGCAGCGACTCGACGATCGTGCGGAGCGTCGTGGAGCGTCCCGAGCGGGCCGGACCCGCGACGACGAACGCCGGGCCCTCGTTCAGCAGGTCGACGCCGGCCGGGGCGAGGGTGTCGCCGCCGACGCCGACCAGCGACCAGAGCGGGGACGGCGGCAGCAGGTCCGGGTCGAGCTCCATCGCCTCCCGGTAGGTCGTCCGCACCGGCAGCTCGTCCACGTGCAGCGGACGCCGCCCGCGCGGGAGGCGGCCGTAGCGGGCGGCGGCGTCGCGCGCGACGTCCTGGAGCGCGGCGACCTGCGCCGTGCCGGACGGGTCGTCCGCGAGCAGCCCGATCTGCGACTCGCGCGGCGGGACGCCCGGCGCGACGACCTCCAGGACGCGTCCCGGCGGCATCGCCGCGGGGACCTGGCGTTCCTGGAGCCCGGCGTAGCCGTAGTCGTTCGGGTCGGCCATCCGCAGCACCAGGCGCCGGTCGAACACCGTGGAGACCTGGCCGGTCAGGCCCGTCCGGTCGCCGGTGAAGACGGCGCGCAGCCCGACGGCCGCGCCCTCGCGCAGCAGTCGCAGCGTCATGTCGACGAGACGGCCGTAGTCGTAGGAGTCGAACGCGCCGACGAACCCCTCCCAGCGGTCCAGCAGCAGCACCATCCAGGGCAGCCGGTCGGCGGCGGCGACGGCCGCGCGCTGCTCCGACAGGGACGCGAAGCCCGCCTCGGCGAGCAGCTGCTGCCGCCGCGACACCTCCGCGCCGAGCGCGGTCAGCAGCCGCTCGCAGCGGTCGAGCTGGTCGCGGGTGACGACCGCGCCGCAGTGCGGCAGCGACACCAGCGGCAGCAGCGCCCCGGCACCGCAGTCGATCGCGTACAGGTGCGCGTCGAACGGCGAGCACGCGGCCGCGAGCGACGCCGCGAACGTGCGCAGCGCCGTCGACCGGCCGGACCGGGCCGTCCCCGCGAGGTACAGGTGGCCGCCCTTCACCAGGTCGGCGACCAGCGGCTCCCGCGACTGGACGGACGGGAGGTCGGTCACCCCGAACGGGATCGCCGGGACGTCCACGACCGAGCCCCCGGCGGCCGTGCGCGGCTCCAGCCGGACCCGGTCCGGGAGCGGCGTCAGCCACGGCGACGGCTGCCGCCCGATGCCCGCGCGGCGCGCCGCGTCCTCGACCGCGCGGACCAGGACGGCCAGGTCGGTGACCGTCTCGCCGGACGCGTCGTCCAGCGGCTCGCGCGGTCCCGGGAGCGGGCGGCCTAGGCCCTGCCAGCCGACGGTGTGCACGTCGGCGCGTCCGGCCGGGGAGCCCGGCGCGGGCCGCCGCCCGCCGACCCGCGCGGTCTGCACCAGGCGCGGCTCGTCCACGCCGGACCGCACGTAGCAGCGGCCCGGCGTCGCCTTCCCGATCCGCGCCGCCTCGGGCGCGTCGATCACGTCGGTGGACTCGTCCGGGTCGGTGACGCGCAGCGCGATCCGCAGGTTGGTGTTCGCGCGGATGTCCGCCGTCACCACCCCGGCCGGACGCTGCGTCGCGAGGATCAGGTGGACGCCGAGGGACCGTCCGCGCCGTCCGATGTCGACGAGCCCGGCGACGAACTCGGGCAGCTCGGCGACCATCGCCGCGAACTCGTCGATGACCAGGACGAGGCGCGGCAGCCCCGTGCCGCCGTCCGCCTGGTAGTCGTCGATGTCCTTCGCGCCCGCGCCGAGCAGGATCTCCTCGCGCCGCCGCAGCTCCGCCGACAGCGACTCCAGGGCGCGTTCGGTCGCGTGCCCGTCGAGGTCGGTGACCATCCCGACGGTGTGCGGGAGGCGCGCGCAGTCGGCGAACGCCGCGCCGCCCTTGTAGTCGATGAGGACGAACGTCATCTCGTCCGGCCGGTTCGCGACGGCGAGGGACGCGATCAGCGACTGGAGCAGCTCGGACTTGCCCGCGCCGGTCGTCCCGGCGACGAGCCCGTGCGGGCCGTCGTAGCGCAGGTCGACGGAGAAGGGGCCGTCCGCGCCGACCCCGATCGGGACGCGGGTGGCGCGGCCGCCCGTCCGCTGCCAGGAGCGCAGGACGGCGTCGGCGTCGGGCTCGGGCATCGCGAGCAGGTCGAGCAGGCGCGTGCTCGCGGGGACGGCGTCCGCGGAGTCCTGCCGGGACACGTCCCGGACGGGCGCGATCGCGCGTCCGACGCGTTCGGCCCACGCGACGGGCACCCGGTCGGCGAGGACCGGGCCGACCGCGTCGAGCCCGTGGCCGCGGAGCCGGACGGCCGGGCCGTCCTCCTCGAACGCCGCCACGACGTTGCACTCCTCGGGGAGCAGCCGTTCCTCGTCGTCCACGCAGATCGCGTGGATGCCGTACTCGGCGCCGCGCGCGAGCAGCATCGGCATGCCCGGCTGGCGGCGCAGCGCCCGAGCGCCGTCCAGGACGACGAGGATGTTGTACGGGATCGCCTCGGGCGGTCTGCCCTGCCCGAAGAAGCTCTGCGCGGCCTGCGCGGCGCGGCGCCGCTCGCTGACCCGGATCGCGAGTTCGGTAATACGGTGAGCGAGCGATTCCGGATCCGAACCGACGAGCGCCGTGCACTCCTCGCCCTCGCGCGGGCGCGTGTGCGGGATCCACCGCACCCAGTTCCACTCCTCGCCCGCCTCGGCGTCCGCCGTGAGGACGACGATCGCCAGGTCGCGCGGGCTGTGCAGGGCCGCGGCCTGCGCCACCAGCCACCGGGCGAGGCCGCGTGACGCCGTCCGCGGGCCGGTGATGCCGAGCACCCCGACGTCCGGGAGGGGCAGCGAGACCGGGACGAGCCGCGCCATCGGGACCTCCGGCACCGGCGTCCCGTCCGGGCCGAGCGCGCCGCCCGCATCCGGGGCCAGGACGCGCCCGGCGCCGCTCGCGTTCGGGTTCGCGCTGGTCGCGAGGCCGCCACTGAGGCTCGACGAGGGACGGCCCGGGTGCGGCCCGTCGCTGCGGATCTCGATGAGCGCGGGCAGGTCGGCGAGGCCGAGGCGCAGGTGCAGCGCGTCCGGGTCGGTCATGCGCCGCTCCCAGAGGCGGCGGCGCGGGCCGGTCGCGGTCAGCAGGATCTCGGCCGGGTCCGGGTCGGCCTCGCGCCGCTCACGCTCGTCCTCGCGGCGCAGCCCGGCCAGGTGCTCGCCGAACGCGGCGCTCTGCGCCTCGTACTCGCGCATCGCCTTCTTGTGGGACTTGCGGCCGTACATCCGGTCGCCGATCCACTCGCCGAGCGTCATCACCGGCCACGCGAGCGCGAACAATGCCCACCACCACTGGCCCATCGCGAACGCCATGACCAGGCCGAACGCCGAGAACAGCAGCGCGCCGAACAGCCGCAGCCGCTCCTTCGGGTCACGCTCCGGACGCTTCGGGACGTCGATCCGCCGCTTCCGCACGGCGGGCCTCAGCCGCGGCGGCCGGTTGAACGCGAGCCCGCCCTCGGCGAGCGGCTCCAGGTGCGTGTCGGGGTGCGCGCTGGCGGCCAGCGCCAGGACGCTCGACCCGACGGCCAGGACGCTCCCGACCGGCCACGCCCGTTTCCCTTCGAGCGGCGTCCCGTCCAGGACGGCGTGCCCGATCGTGTGCGCGGACGGCTCGACCTCCGCGCCCTCGCGGCCGACCGAGACCCGCAGCGACACCTCCGGGACGGTCGGGTCGTCCAGCGTGAGGTCGGCGCGCGCGCCGGACCCGACCGTGATCGTCCCGAACCCGAGCCGGTGCACCGGGCCGGCCGACGGCCCGCCGACCACCCGCACCTCGACCAGCCCGGACGGCTCGGCGAGGTCGGTCGCGGCGGCCGTCCGCCGGTCGACGGCGACGACCGCGCCGTCCCGCAGCCCGCGGGCCGCGGGGGCCTGCGGGTCGAGCATCCGGCCGTCCGCCCAGAGTCCGTCGCCGCCCGCCGTGAGCGCCCGCGCGACCCCGCCGACGGTGGCGCGGTCGTCCACGTCCGCCACGACGTCCCGGGGTCCCTCCTGGGTCAGCGCCGTGAACGAGATCCGCATCCCAGCCCCTCTGTCCTGCGCCATTCTGTCCTGCGCCATCACACGCATACGCATATGTCCGTCACACGCACACGTCACTCACGACCCGCGTCCTCGGACGGCAGGGTGGCTCGCGCGGTGGTGCGGGCCGCGCCGGCCGGGCCTCACTTTAACGAGAAGGGGCGTCACGGTCCCGGCGTGCGCGGAGGTCTTCCGCGGGGCGGGGGAACGGGGCGGGGGAACGGGGCGGGGAAACGGGGCAGGGAACGGGGCGGGGACGCGGCGGGGGAACGGTGGGTCGTCGCGGGAATGCGGACGGCGTTCGCCGCCGTTCCGGACGCGCCGTTCCCCGCCTTTCCCTAAAAACGAACATATCGCTCTTATCGGGTGTCCGATTCGGTGGTGTCAGTGCCCGGTGTGACCCAGGGTAAGCCGCGAAGTGGTCGGCGAAACGGCTGGTCACCTGCGCTTCTTTGGTCACGTCCCGGGTACGTCCGGCCGAATCCGTTGACGGGGGCGCGTCCGTCCCGCAAGCATGGATCGCCCGACGAATCGGAGATCTCTACGTCCGAGGTCTCCGGCGGGCGCGAAAGGAGCACGTGGCTGCCCCCATGAAGAGCGACCAGCGGGCGACGAGCGGACGGGGCGGGCTCGCGGCGAGCCCGGCGGGCGGCGGGCTCGGGTCCACCGGGCTCGGCACGGCGGGCGGGCAGCGGCTGCC